>CANQTL010000001.1 GCA_947626775.1 uncultured Lachnospiraceae bacterium
TGTTTTTGCATTTTTTAATGGAATAAAAAACGGACATCAAAGTCATCCCTGAAAAATGGGGAAACTCAAACTTTTTGTTGTGGGAAACATCCTTGCCAAATTCCCTCAAATATGCGATAACATTCTTGTGGCGCCACCATCACAGTACAGATTGAGAGGACAACGGAAATGGAACAGAGACAGACCGGGCTGCTGCAGAAGATCACGGACATCGTGCGCGAATGCGGCGGCATCATTTTAAACGCTGACAGGAATAAGAGCGTCGTGGACGAAAAGGCGGGACACGCCAACTTCGTCACGACCTATGACAAAATGATCCAGGAAAAGCTGAAGAAAGAACTTTTATCCCTGCTGCCGGAGGCGGTTTTCGTGGGCGAAGAGGAGGATGTGCACGCCTCCGTCGAAAAAGGATATGCCTTCATCGCAGATCCCATCGACGGCACCACAAATTTCATCAGGGATTACCACACCAGCGCGGTCTCCGTAGGGCTGGCGAAGGACGGCGCGCCGTACATGGGCGTCGTCTACAATCCCTATCTGGATGAGATGTTCACCGCCGTCAAAGGAGAAGGCGCTTATCTGAACGGCAGGCCGATCCGCGTCTCAGCGCGTCCGTTAAAGGACGGCATCGTCATCTTCGGCACGGCGACCTACTATGAAGAACTGGCGGAGCGGACTTTCGCCCTCGCCTACGACTATTACAAGCGCTCTCTCGACGTGAGAAGGAGCGGTTCTGCGGCTCTCGATCTGTGCAGCATCGCGGCGGGACGGACCGAGCTGTTCTATGAGCTGCGCTTATGCCCCTGGGACTATGCCGCCGCGTCGCTGATCGTGACGGAGGCCGGAGGCCGGGTGACTACCGCGGAGGGTACGGAACTTCCCTTCGGCGAGAGCTGTTCCGTGATGGCCACGAACGGCGTGTGCGGATAGCCGTCGCTCTTATCCGTGCGGCGGACGCCCTACAGCGCCATCCCTGCCAGCGCGCTCACCGCGATAATGAGGATCGGGTGTTTTTTCTTATAACAGAGAAAAGCTGCGATCAGCACCACCGCCACGCTGGCGAGATTGGCGCGCGACAGCAGATCCCCGACGTCGAACACGCTGCCTGCCACGGACAGAAGCGCCGCCGCGACCAGAGCTACCACCGCTGGGCGCAGTCCTTCCATCGCGCCTTTCACCACAGGACTCGCCTGGAATTTCCGATAGCTTCTGGAAATGAGCAGGATGATAAGAAACGACGGCAGCACCACGCCCAGGGTCGCCGCCAGTGCGCCCGCCAGCCCAGCCGTCTGCGCGCCTATATAGGTGGACATGTTCACCGCCAGCGGTCCGGGCGTAGACTCGCTCACCGCGATAAAATCCACAATACGGCTCTCGGTCGTCCAGCGGTTGGCCAGAACAGTCTGCCGCATCAGGGGCAGCATGGCGTAGCCGCCGCCGAAGGTAAAGGCTCCGATCTTCAGAAATTCCCAGAACAGTTTTAGACAGATCATTTTTTCACCTTCTTTTTCTCATACGCATTCCACGCGATTCCGCACAGCGCGCACAGGATCAGTATGGCGATGGAATCCGCCTGCGCAAGACAGGCCGCCGCGAAGGCCGCCGCCAGCGCGATATAGGTAAACGTCCTTCTCGGAAGCTGTCTGAACAGGGAGACAAGGGCGCTCGCGATCAGCACGAGCACGCCCGCCCGGACGCCCCGGAAGGCTTTCTGCACAATGGCAAAATGCTCTACACGCGTCAGGACGCCCGCTATAAGCAGAATAATGAAAAAGGACGGCAGCACCACGCCCAGAGTCGCCGAAAACGCGCCGGGAACGCCCCCGACACGGCTTCCCACGAAAGTGGCCGCATTGATCGCCAACGGCCCCGGCGTGGACTCCGCAATGGCGATCAGGTCGAACATCTCCTCCTCGGCCAGCCATTTCTTCGTCTCCACGACTTCCCTCCTGATCAGCGGTATCATGGCGTAGCCCCCTCCAAAGGTAAAAGCGCCGATCCTACAGAAAGTGACAAACAGATCCCCTATGGTTCCGCGTTTCTTTTCCATTTCCATCATCCGATCTCTTCCACCTCACTGTCTGTCATCGGTCGGCGGCTTCTCTTTTCAATCCGCCTTCAGTTCTTTCCACAGATCGTTATACAGCTTCGTGACTTCCGGATCGGTCTGGGTGCAGACCTCGCAGTTGGCCATGTCCTCCTCTGTGGGCGTGATGGCGGGATCATTTCTGAGCTCCTCGTCCATATTTTCCACGACGGCTTCGTTTGGCGTCGAGTAATAGATGTACTCGAAGTTCTTCTCCGCCACGTCCTCACGGCAGAGGAAATCGAGAAATTTCGCCGCCGCCTCAGGATTCTTGCAGCGCTTCGTGACAATCCACGAGTCGATCCACACGTTGGAGCCCTCTTTCGGCACCACATACGCCAGATCCTCATTGTACTCATGCCCCAGATAAGCCTCGCCGGAGTACACTACCGCCATCGCCGCGTTGCCGGCCACCACCTCGTCTCTCGCCTCGTCCACCAGATAGGCCTGCACATCCGGCTTCTGCCTGATGAGAAGCTGCTGCGCCTCGCGCAGCTGTCCCTCGTCGGAGGTATTCAGGGAATAGCCCAGGTACTTCAGTGTGATCATAAAGGTGTCGCGCTGGCTGTTCTGCATGATGATATCATTCTTGTAGCTGCCGTCGAAGAGGACGCCCCAGCTGTCGATCGGTCCGTTTACCCTGGTGGTGTCGTAGAGGATGCCGATCGTCCCGTAGAAGTAGGGCAGCGCATACTCGTTGTCCGGATCAAAAGCCCGCGAAAACTCCCAGAACCGGTCGCCGATGTTGTCCGCGTACTCCATGGAGGCAAAATCGACCTTCTGCGCCTCTCCCTCCTCGATCAGGCGCTGGATCATGTAGTCCGCGGAGCAGACCAGATCGTAGTCGATCGCGCCGGAGCTGTACTTCGCGTACAGTTCCTCCGGCGTCAGCGCCTCCTCGTACTTGACGCCGATGCCCGTCTCCTCCGTAAACTGGTCGATCACATCCGGATCCATGTATTCCCCGTAGTTAAAGACCGTCAGATACTCCGTCGGCTCGGCCTGGCCGCAGCCTCCCAGCGCCAGCGCGCCCGCCGCCGCGATCACCGCGGCGCATACAGCTCTCTTGTTCATTATCTGCTCCTTTCTATGACGTCATCCGCGCTCTTTCCCTTGCCGGACAGCGCGTTAAACGCTAACAGGATCACGAAGATCACCGCAAACAGCATCGTGGACAGGGCGTACATCTCCGGCTTGATGCCTTTTCTGATCTCCCCGTAAATCATGGTGGAGAGCGTGTTGACGCCCGCCCCTTTCGTGAAGTAGGTGATCACGAAATCGTCCATGGACATCGTCAGCGCCATGAAGAATCCCGCCAGGATCCCGCCGCCGATCTGCGGCAGCACGATGTGAAAGAAGGCGTAGACGCTGCCCGCGCCCAGGTCCCTCGCCGCCTCGTAGATGCTTAGATTGAGCGATTTCAGCTTCGGCATGACGCTCAGGATCACATAGGGAATGTTAAAAGTGATGTGGGCGATCATCACGCTCCCGAACCCCAGCGGGATGAATCTGACAAACCACAGCATCAGCGCGATCCCCGTCACAATGTCCGCGTTCAGAATCGGAATGTTCGTCACGGACATTGCCACTCTGTAACCCCGTCTGCGCATGGCCTGTATGCCCACCGCGCCGAGCGTCCCGATGACCGTCGCCGCAGCGGCGGAGCCGAATCCGAGAACAAGCGTCGTCTCCAGCGCTTCCAGTATCTGTCTGTTGGAGAACAGGCCGCCGTACCAGCGAAGCGTGAACCCTCCCCAGGTCACCCGGGAGCGGGAATCATTGAAGGACAGCACCACCAGCACCAGAATCGGCGCGTACAGGAACACCAGAATAAGCGCCAGATAGCATTTCATAAAAGCGTTTTTCAGCCTTACCATATCGTCGTCCCCCTGTCCTCCAGGTCATTGCGCATCGTGAACGCCAGACCGACGAGCACCAGAAGCATAAGCGAGATGGAAAGCCCAGCGCCCAGGTGCCAGTCCATACTTTTCATAAATTCCTGCTCGATGATATTGCCGATCAGCTGCAGTTTGCCGCCGCCCAGAATATCCGCGATGACAAAAGAAGTCATGGCAGGCACGAACACCATCACAATCCCGCTCAGCATACCGGGCACGGACAGCGGAAAGATCACCTTGCGAAAGACCGCCGCGCCGCCCGCGCCCAGATCTCTCGCCGCCTCGATCAGATCCTCGTCGATATCGGATATGGCGTTGAAGATCGGCAGAATCATATAGGGCAGGAAATCGTACACCATGCCGATCATGAGCGCGATCCAGGTGTTGCTGACGGACAGCGGCCTGACGCCGAACTTCGCGAGCAGGAAATTCAGAATGCCGTTCTTCGACAGAATCATCTGCCATGCCAGGATCCGCAGGATGAAGTTCATCCACATCGGCAGCACCAGCAGAAAGATCGTAAAGCCTTTGCGCCCGAGCCGCAGGCTCTTTAGGATCAGCGCCGCCGGATATGCCAGCAGGATGCAGAGCAGCGTGCAGCCGCAGGCGATCGCCAGCGAAAACAGAAGCGCCTGCCTGTTGATCGGCTCTGCGATCGCCAGAATATTATCCCATGTGAACGCGCCGTCCTCCCCGGTAAACGCGCTGATCCCGATTGTGATAAGCGGGAGTACGGTGAACCCGACGATCCATATGATATAAGGCGTGGCAAGGTATTTTCTCTTCATTCCCTGATCATCTCCGCATCCTCAGATTTCGGTTTGTGCATAATCTGAATATTGTCCGGCAGGACATACAGGCCGACCCGCGCCCCGACCCCGGGCGCGCTGACGCTCTGGCTGACCCACTCGTACCCGTCCGCGCGTATCTTGATCTCATAGTAGGCTCCCTTGAACAGCACGGAGGTGACCTGTCCCGTGAAAAAGCCGTCGCCCTCCGGCCTGATCTCCAGATCCTCCGGGCGTATCACCACGTCCACGGCCTCCCGCGCGGCAAAGCCAGCGTCCACGCAGGGAATCTTCACGCCGAAGATTTCCACCACCCTGTCGCACGGCATCACGCCGTCGATGATATTGCTCTCGCCGATAAAGTCCGCTACGAAGGCGTTCTGGGGCTCGTCGTAGATGGACTTGGACGTCCCCATCTGCTGGATAATGCCCCTGTTCATCACCACGATCCGGTCGGACATGGTAAGGGCCTCCTCCTGGTCATGGGTGACATAGATAAAAGTGATTCCCACTTCTTTCTTAATACGGATCAGCTCCTGCTGCATGTCGTGGCGCAGTTTTAAGTCCAGCGCGCCAAGCGGCTCGTCGAGCAGCAGAATCTCCGGCTCGTTCACGATAGCCCGGGCGATGGCGATCCGCTGCTGCTGCCCGCCGGAGAGCGCGGTGGTGCTGCGCTTCTCGTAGCCCTCCAGATTGACCAGTTTCAGCGCGTATTTGATCTTGTCCTGTATATAGGTTCTGCTCTTCTTCTTTAACTTCAGGCCGAAAGCGATATTTTCCTCCACGTTCATGTGCGGGAACAGGGAATACTTCTGAAACACCGTATTGACGTTGCGCTTCTCCGACGCCAGGCCGGTGATGTCCCTGCCCTCAAAAAAAACGGATCCCGCATCCGGCCTGACAAACCCGCCTATGATGCGCAGCGTCGTGCTCTTCCCGCAGCCGGAGGGCCCTAACAGCGTGATAAACTCGTTTCTCCCGATGGAAAGGGACAGATCGTCCAGCACCTTCTTGCCGTCAAAGGATTTGGATATCCCGCGAAGCTCCAGTATGTCTCTCTCTTTTTCCTTCGTCTCCATAGCTCTCTCCTAAAAACTGGGCGGCGTGCTGACCCAGAGCACCTTCGCCTCTCTGCGCCCTGCCGCTTCTATCTTATGTCTCTTCGTGGCGGGATAGTAAAAAGAATCTCCCTGCTCCGCGGTCTGTACCCTCTCCCCGAAGTACAGCTTCACGCTTCCCTCCAGGACATAGCCGAACTCCTCGCCTTCATGAGGTTTGTCAAAAGGCATATTCTCCCTCGGTTTCAGGGTCACGAGAATCGGTTCCATCTGATTCTTCTGCGCCGTCGGTACGAGCCATCGGACACAGTTCTTCGCCTTATCCACCTTTTCAAAGCAGTCCTCGGGCTTATAGACAAGCTGCGGATCCTCCTCGTCATTGAAAAAATCCGCCAGATTGCTGCCGAGACACTCGATGATATCCGCCAGCGTCGCCACGGAAGGCGCCGTAAATCCCCTCTCCACCTGAGAGATAAAGCCTTTCGTGAGGTCGGAGCGGTCGGCCAGCTCCTGCTGCGTCAGTCCGTTTTGGTTTCTCAGATTTCTGATCTTATTTCCTATCTGTTCTTCCAGTTTCATATCCAGATCCCTTGGAATCCCCTTATCCTTCCCTTCGTAAAGTATCCGTATGTTTACTAACATTTAACTCAAAGTTTATACACACTGATTTCAATTATACATATACTAAACTTAAAGTCAACTATATTTTTATCACCGCGCACCTTTGCCCCGCCGGATCATAAGATATCATAAGCCCTACGTTTGGAGGCGCTTCTATGAGTTCTGTGCTGGCGGCCATAGCGGGCCGCTCCCGCGACACGCGCAATTACGAAAACGCCCTGCGCATGCTGGGCGTTCCCTGTATCACAACCCTCGATCCGCAGGAGGCGGAACGGGCCACGCATCTGCTCCTGCCCGGCGGCGGCGACATCGCTCCCATCTTCTTCGGGCAGTCCGACCACGGCTCCCGCACGGTCGACGCCGAACTGGATATCCTGCAGTTCCAGATCCTCTCTCTCTTCATGGCACAAAAAAAGCCCGTGCTGGGCATCTGCAAGGGACTTCAGCTCATCAATGTCCATCTGGGCGGCACGATCCGGCAGCACATCGCCACCGCCGCTCTGCACGAACAGAAAGAAGGCGACAGGAGGCACCGCGTCTACCACTGCGGTCTGGACCGCGGCGATTTCTTCTATCAGCTGTACGGTACGGGCGCGTCCGTCAATTCCGCCCACCATCAGGCCATCGACAGCCTCGGGCGCGATCTGGTTCCCGTCTGCCGGGCGGCGGACAGCGTGATCGAGGGCGTCGCGCACAGGACGCTCCCCGTTATCGCCGTCCAGTGGCACCCGGAGCGCATCATGGACGAGGGCGGCGGGGCGCTGTTATACTATTTCACCCGTCCGGCGTCTGTCTGGTAAAAAGCTGCTCCAGCTGCCGGATCCCCTCGTCGAATCTCTCCCTGCGCAGCTCCGTCTTATTGCGGAACATCGTCTTCGCGTTGGCCGACGCAATCTCAAAGAGCGACCGCATGATCTGTATAATCGCCCGGCCGGTCTGCGGGTCGATCTCCTTTAGCGCCGTGCCGATCTTCTGCACGCTCTGCAGCCAGTGCGCGGTCAGATCGATCAGGTTATCCGTCTCCGACGCCAGAAGCACCCGGTACAGGGTGTCCACAAACGTGTGCACCTGTTCCTGCGTGAGCGAGAGGATCCACTCGTTCAGCGCCTCGTCCAGGAATCTGCGGCTGGCATAGAGCCCGCCCGCGCTCCGGAACCGGTCGTCGTCGACCAGCCAGGTATAGGGATTGTGCTGCGCCAGCCCCAGAGTCCTGCTCTCCACCACTTCGTATCTCCCGTCCGAATACAGGATCATACCCACCAGAGAAGAGTGCGGGATCGTCTTGCGGATCCTGCCCTCAATCTCGCCGTAGGCCCCTTTCGCTTTCACTTCAGGCCGAAAGCCCGGCCCGTCGTGGTCATAGATCGTCCCGATGCGCGCCCTGACTTCCGGCGCGCAGTTCATCGCCGCATAGACGGACAGATTACCTCCCTTGGAATGACCGCCCACACAGAAATCTCCGTCGATATCCTGCGCCGCCCGCTCCAGATAGGCCACGCTCATAAGCTGTCCTTCCGTCGGCTCGGAGAACGCGAGATTCAGATCCTCCTTCCAGCCCACGATCGTCTCGTCCGTCCCGCGGTAAGCCACATAGCACGTGCCGTCGGCCAATCGGAACGTCATCGCCGCAAACTGCGTCTCCGTCTCCAGCTTTATTTGGTTTACATAATTATATATCCGCATGTCCCGAAAACGCCTGCTTTCAAGCATTCTCTGAAACAGCGCCGTGTTGTCTTTCCGATAGCGCTCATCCGCGTACAGCTCCTCATAGCGCGCGTGCGCCGCGACCGTGCGCAGATCGACCGCAGGCCGCTCCTCCCCGACGGCGGGCGCGATACCGTCGAATTTCAGATAGGAGAACTGACAGAGCGCCAGGCTGTCCACCTCGTTCAAAGGCTTCTCTTCCAGCGTGTAATCTCCGTATTCTCTCAGATAATCCAAAATAGTCCCCATGGCTTTTCTCCCGCCCTCTACAGCCTGGCCTCCAGATGCTCGATATTCTTGATCAGCACTGAGATCGTCCCGTCCGGATTGGTGACAAATTCCACACGTCTGGGATCCTTGTACTGTTCCATCGGAATCTTGATCTCGATACCGGTGTCCGTGTACAGATGCTGACTCTGGAACTTCCGCACGGTAGTTTCGCTCTGCGGCTGTATCTCTTCCTTCACCATATTATATTTTTCCATCTTGTCCTGAAATGCCACTTTCAATTCAGGCTGTTCCCCGAATATTTTCTCCGCCAGCTCTTCCACCACGAAACCGCCGTTCTCCTCGATCTCTTCCTGGATGATGCTCTTGGCCCTCATCTGCTTCTCATACCGCTCCGTCTCGTCGAAGCCTTCCTTCTGTATGCTGTCCACGGCGCGGCTGACGATAGACAGCTTGGACTTGTGCGACAGATGGGCGCTGCACTTTAAGAACAGGAACGAGAAATAGTCGGTCTTCTCCCCGTTCACCTCGTATTTCTTCTCGATCACCCGAAGCGCCAGATCATCCAGGCGGATGAGCGCCGCCTCCGTCAGGCGCTGGCTCTCCGACGGCAGGATGGACTTGTGGCGGATCATCTCGTTGCTGTTGCCCTCCCCGTCCGCAAGCGCCATCGTCCGATGCGTATAACAGGCCTTGTAGTTCATCTTGAGAAGCGCCAGATACTCGTCGTCCCCCTCCTTAAAGCGCACGACCACAAGATCCGCCGACGGGATATCGATGTTGCCCTGCATAATTCCGTACAGCAGCGCGGCGATCTCCTTGCTGACCGACACGAAATCCTCGTCCGCATAGGCGTCAAGCAGGCGGTATACCTCCGACTCCTCCCTGTAGAACCGGCATTCCTTTGCATCGTCTCCCGAGCCGATGCGCGCAATATGCTCCTTCAGAAACTCCGCAACCTCGGAGCCGTACTCCAGCTCCGTGTCCGACAGCACCGGCATACCGATGGTGGGGTCCAGAATATGTATGATCACATGTTTGATCCTGATATCTTCTCTGTTCATTCCTCGTCATTCTCCTGTCCGTTTATTGGTACTTTCCCTCGTAGTCTGTTCCCGTCTCTCCCTGCATTAAGTTTACATAATATTCCGGTTCGCGCTCCATTTTCAGCAGGGTATCGAACGCAAGCAGAAGCATCCTGTCGCCGTTGGTCTTTCTGTCGTCTCTTCCGCGGTCCAGCTGCGCCTTGAAATGATCCAGCTGCCAGACCATGACGTCCACTACGCTATAGCCCCGTACCTTGTACGCGCACTGGAAATTCTGATGCTCCAGATAATAGACAAACTCCCCGAAAACGCCTTCCGACTGCACAAGCCTCTGCCAGAAATCCCTGAGAAACTTCTCGTCCTCCCCCGCATAACGGCACAGCGCGCACGCCCACTGCCAGGCTCTCTCTACTGTTTTGTTCTCCATACGACACCTCTGTCCGCCGGGCTTTTCGCCCTTTTGGTCTTTTTTGCGCCCGCCTTCGATATACTTATGATAAAAGCATGTCGCTCCGCTGTCCTGGCGCGGGCGGGAAACGAAACGTCCATGGCTCTGTTATATAAACTCAACGATCTGCTCTGGGGCTTTCCCCTGCTGGTTCTGCTTCTGGGAACCCATGTCTATTTTACCATAAAACTGCGCTTCCCACAGAAAAATCTGCTCTATGCCCTGAAGCTCTCTCTCGGCAGGGCGGACAACGCGGGCAGCGGCCTGTCGCCGTTCTCCGCCCTCGCCACCACGCTGGCCGCCACCCTCGGCACCGGCAATATCGTCGGCGTCTCCACCGCCGTGGCGCTGGGCGGCCCGGGCGCTGTCTTCTGGTGCTGGCTCACCGGCGTCCTCGGCATGGCGACAGCCTACGGCGAGTGTTACCTGAGCGTTCTGTTCCGCACCAGAAACGCCGACGGCATGTATGCCGGCGGTCCGATGTATGTCCTCCGAAATGGTTTACATAACAATTTTCTCGGCACGTGCTACGCGGTCTGCACCCTGCTCGCCGCCTTCGGCGTCGGCTGCGCGACACAGGCGAATTCGGTCACACAGGCCGTACAGGCGTCCTTCCGGCTGCCGCCGCAGCTGACAGGGGCCGCGCTCGCCCTGCTGGCAGGCGTCGTCCTCATCGGCGGCGTGCGCAGCATCGCCGACCTGTGCGAACGCACCGTTCCGGCCATCAGCCTCGTCTATCTGTCCGGCTGTGCGCTCCTGCTCGTGCGCTGCCGCAGCGTACTGCCCGACGCCTGCATGCTGATTCTGAAAGACGCGTTCTCCTTTCGCGCGGCTGCCGGCGGTTTCGGCGGCGCCGCCCTGCAGCGCGCCGTGCGCTACGGCGTCGCCAGAGGACTGTTCACCAACGAGGCCGGCATCGGCACGTCCGCCATCGCCGCGGCAGCTTCCCGCGTCTCCAGTCCCCGCATCCAGGCTTACGTGTCCATGACCGCCGTATTCTGGGACACCGTCGTGATGTGTCTCGTCACGGGACTGGTCGTCGTCGCCAACATGCTCTTCGACCCGGCCTCCGCGGCGGGCGTGCCGGAGACCGGGCTGACCGCCGCCGCCTTCGCGCATCTGCCATATGCCGGCGACGCCTTCCTCACCGTCTCTCTCGCCGCTTTCGCCGTCACGACGCTGATCGGCTGGTCCTATTTCGGAGAAAAAGCGACGGAATACCTGGTAGGTCCGAAAGGTATTCCGCTCTATAAACTCGCCTATATTCTGATGATCTATCTGGGCGCCGTCGTCCCGATGCGCCTCGTCTGGGAGAGCACCGACCTGATCAACGCCCTGATGGTTGTGCCGAACGTGCTGGCGCTCTACCGCCTGCGCAGACAGATCAGGCCGTGAGCCGTCCGCGCCGGTCAGATCTTGAAATTCGCCGCAATCTCCTGCAGCGTGCGACTGCTCCGGTCCAGAATGGACATCTTGCGCAGGATCTCCTCGGAGCCGACGTTCGTATTCTGCATCGCGTCGGCTACGCTCTTCACCTCGTCCACAATCACATGGTTTAACTCCGTCACCGCCTGCAGCGACGCCAGCATCTCCTCCACGGAGGCGCCCATCTGCTCGGAAGCCGCCCCCAGACTGCCCGCGACGCCGTCGAAGAAAGCGGCGTCCTTCTGGTACTGCTCCGCCGTCGCCACCATCGTGTGGTAATCGCCGATCACATGATCCTTCATAAAATCGAGCAGCTTGCCGGCGCTGTCCCTGAGCGCCATCACCGCGCCGACCACCTCGTCTATGACTTTCTGAATCTTATCCACCGTCACCTGGGAATTCTCCGCCAGGTTCCTGACCTCGTCGGCCACCACCGCGAAGCCTCTGCCGGCCTCCCCGGCCCTCGCCGCCTCGATCGCCGCGTTTAACGCGATCAGGTTGGTCTGGTTGGCGATCGCGCCGATCTCCTGGGACAGGTTCTTGATCTCCTCGATCTTCTCCACTTCCTGCAGGGCGTGTTCCAGCTCGCCCTCCGTGCTGTGATAGATCAGACTCGCCTGCTTCTTGGACTCCACCGTACTGCGGTACAGCTCGTCCGCGCGCGCGTTGATCTCCTTGGAGGCCGCCGCGGAATCGGAAGCCTGCCCCGACACGTCCATGACCGCGTCGCCGATGTCGCCGCTGGCCTGGCTGATGGACTGCGTCACCTCGGACGCCTCCTTGACCTTGTCGATCAGCTCTTCCATCACCTGATCCATCTGGTCGATATTGTTGTTCAAGTCCGCCATCTCGCTGTAGGCCGCCGAAGCCGTGTCGGATATGTTACCCGCCTCCGCCTTCGTCCCCGTGATGATCTCCTTGATCCGCTCCTTGATGCTTCTGGTGGCATGGGTGACTTCCTCGATCTCGTCCTTGAAACCCTCCGCCACCGTCGTCCGCACCGCCGCCTCCTGATCGCTGAAATCGCCCGCCGCGAACTGTTTTAATTCCGCTAACGGCACCAGCGCCTTGTTGAAGGTGAGCATGACGATCAAGTCGATCAGAACCGTTCCCACCGCGCCGAGCACCAGCCCGGTCGCCGCCGCGCTCCCCGCGCCCGCACCGCCGACCAGCGCCGTTCCCACGACAGACACAATAAAAAGAATCACAAACGCCGCCACAGATACCGACAGCATCAGCTTGCCCCGAATTGTCTTCATTCCGTATCCTCCTGCTTCCCCATGAAAGTATAACATAAGTATTATACACAAAACGGCGTTGTTCGTCCATAGCAAAAAAACAGGACGCGGGCCATACGGTCATGCTCTGCGTTGACAGCGTACAGCCTCTATGCGTTCTCCGATCTGCTTACATATCCAGGATCGTATACAATCTGCTCCGACAGAGGCCTGGTCGGATCCATCTTACGTGGCATCCCAAGCCCACCCCACTCCAATCCGCCGGCGACAGCCTCCAGCGCGTCGTCGGGCAGCCCCCCCCAGCGTCGTTCAGCCGGTCGAGGAGTTCTCCGGCCTTCTCCTCCGTTATCTCCTGCCCGTACTCCTTCGCGATGGCGATAACTTCCTCCACCGACTTGGCGTTCCGCATTTTCTTCAACATTTCTCTGTTCATATGGCTCTGCCTCCTTTATCTGCAAAGATTCATCATTACTTTTTCATGATACATCAATTCTTGGAAATCAGGCAACTGCGGCAAGCAGAAACCCAGGACGCGGACCATACGCCCGCGCCCTGATCGGCGGCGCGCAAAACCAAGGCCCGCCGCCCGGCCTGCATTCCGAACGACTCTGTCGGGGCCGCTCTTCGAATCACTTGCCGAAAAGGCTTCCAAACCACTCCTTGACGGTATCGATGATACCCCCCCCCTGCGACAGCCTCCAGCAGATCGTCGGACAGTTCGCCCTCCGAAGCCCCCGCCTTCAGCCGGTCGAGGAGTTCCTGCGCCTGTTCTGCGGTCACTTCCCGACCGTACTTCTTCGCGATAGAGACAATCTCTTCCGCCGACTCGGCGTTCCGCAGTTTTTCCAGCATTTCTTCGCTCATATGGTTCCGCCTCCTTTCCTCTGAAATTTGATATCTGAAACGCGCTCCGCGTCGTTTCCGCATTTTATTCCGGCAGGATCGCCGCTCTCATAGATTGATACGTCGAACGGCGGATTTTGTTAGAAATTTTTTCCTTCCGCGGCGAATTTTTTAGATTTTCAGCCTGCCTCACTGTACGCATAAAATCCAGGGCGCAAACCACATGGCCGCGCCCTGCGTCGGCGGCGCGCAAAACCAAGACCCGCCGCCCGGCCTGCATTCCGAACGACTCTGTCGGGGCCGCTCTCCGAATCACTTGCCGAAAAGGCTTCCAAACCACTCCTTGACGGTATCGATGATACCCCCCCCCTGCGACAGCCTCCAGCAGATCGTCGGACAGTTCGCCCTCCGAAGCCCCCGCCTTCAGCCGGTCGAGGAGTTCCTGCGCCTGTTCTGCGGTCACTTCCCGACCGTACTCCTTCGCGATAGAGACAATCTCCTCCGCCGACTCGGCGTTCCGCAGTTTTTCCAGCATTTCTTCGCTCATATGGTTCCGCCTCCTTTCTTCTGAAATTTGATATCTGAAACGCGCTACGCGCCGTTTCCGCATTTTCACTCCGGCAGGATCACCGCTCTCATAGATTGATACGCCAAACGGCGGATTTTGTTAGAAATTTTTTCCTTCCGCGGTGAATTTTTTGAAGGTTCAGCCTGCCTCACTGTACGCATAAAATCCAGGGCGCAAACCACATGGCCGCGCCCTGATCGGCGGCGCGCAAAACCAAGGCCCGCCGCCCGGCCTGCATTCCGAACGACTCTGTCGGAGCCGCTCTCCGAATCACTTGCCGAAAAGGCTTCCAAACCACTCCTTGACAGAATCGATGATACCCCCCCCCAGCGACAGCCTCCAGCAGATCGTCGGACAGTTTGCCCTCCGAAGCCCCCGCTTTCAGCCGGTCGAGGAGTTCCTGCGCCCGCTCTGCGGTCACTTCCAGATCATATTCCTTCGCGATGGCGATGATCTCCTCCGCCGACCCGGCATTTTGCAGTTTTTCCAGCAGTTCTGCCTGCATTGTTTCGCTCATATGGTTTCGCCTCCTTTCTTCTGAAATTTGATATCTGAAACGCGCTCCGCGTCGTTTCCGCATTTTATTCCGGCAGGATTGCCGCTCTCATAGATTGATACGTCGAACGGCGGATTTTGTTAGAATTTTTTTCCTTCCGCGGTGAATTTTTTAGAAGGTTCAGCCTGGGCGCAATCATATGGTTCTGTCTCCATATATTTTAATGATAACTCTCTCTCAGGATCAAAGTCGGCCGGCAGATATCGACTGATCTCCGCTCTCGCGGCATCTAACCTCAAAAACGCCTGCATTTTCTCATGCGCATTGTCTTCCGGCAAAACAGCCCCGCCGCCTGATTCACTCTGCGGAATCAGGCGATTGATAATATCGATCAGAAAACTGACATTATCATCTGACAAACCGCTTATCATACGGATTGCTTTCTGCTGTAATTCAGACATAATCATCACCCTCTTTGTCTATTATACATCGGTTCACAGAAAACAAACAACTGTGAAACAGGGCGCAAACCACATGGCCGCGCCCTGCGTCGGGGCCGCTCTCCGGATCATTAGTGCCAAAGGTGGTTCCACCAGTCCACGACAGAATCGATGATATTCCCTCCAGCGACAGTTTCCAGCAGATCGTCGGACAGTTCGCCCTCCGAGTCCCCCCCCCACCTTCAGCCGGTCGAGGAGTTCCTGCGCCTGTTCTGCGGTCACTTCCCGACCGTACTCCTTCGCGATGGAGACAATCTCTTCCGCCGACTCGGCGTTCCGCAGTCTTGTCAACATTTCTTCGTTCATATGGCTCCGTCTCCTTTCTTCTGAAATTTGATATCTGAAACGCGCTACGCGCCGTTTCCGCATTTTATTCCGGCAGGATTGCCGCTCTCATAGATTGATACGTCGAACGGCGGATTTTGTTAGAAATTTTTTCCTTCCGCGGCGAATTTTTTAGATTTTCAGCCTGGCTCACTACGCGCGTGTCTTCAATCCGCTTTCACGCCCGCGCCAAAGTCCCGAACTATCGCATCCCAAAGGCCCTCTTTCTTCCACCCTCCCCCAGCGACAGTTTCCAGCAGATCGTCGGACAATTCGCCTTCCGAGGTTCTCAGCCGGTCGAGGAGTTCCTGCGCCTGTTCTGCGGTCACTTCCCGACCATACTCCTTCGCAATGGCGATCACTTCCTCCGCCGACCTGGCGTTTTGCAGTTTTTCCAGCATTTCTTCATTCATATGTTTTTTCCCTTCTAAATTACTTACTCACTCGAAATAAATAAACTATTTATACCTGATATATCTTCGATTATTTCAAAATCTGATTTTGCCGGACAGATAAAGTTTCTCCATTATATTCTGCTGATTTTTCCGCTGATTCTGCTGATTTTTCTGCCGATTTTTCTGCCGATTTTTCTGCCGATTCTGCCGATTTTTCTGCCAACAATTCGGCAAATCGCTCTGCATTTAATGTCTCTACATTATCATCCTGTTTTTCTTCATGACATGTTCCATGATGAACAGGATAAGCTATCCTCACCTTTTACAGCAGCAACTCTAACGAGACAGCCCAGGACGCGGACCATACGCCCGCGCCCTGATCGGCGGCGCGCAAAGCCAGGGCCCGCCGCCCGGGCCGAATCCCTGACGGCGCTACAGGGGCAGATTTCCGGGTGATTTTGGGTCGTCGAAAATGCCCTTCAACCAATCCTTGAATCCCCCCCCAGCGACAGCCTCCAGCAGATCGTCGGACAGTTCGCCCTCCGAAGCCCCCGCGTTCAGCCGGTCGAGGAGTTCCTGCGCCTGTTCTGCGGTCACTTCTCGACCGTACTCCTTCGCGATGGAGACAATCTCTTCCGCCGACTTGGCGTTTTGCAGTTTTTCCAGCATTTCTTCGCTCATATGGTTCCGCCTCCTTTCTTCTGAAATCGATATCTGAAACGCGCTCCGCGCCGTTTCCGCATTTTCATTCCGGCAGGATCGCCGCTCTCATAGATTGATACGTCGAACGGCGGATTTTGTTAGAAATTTTTTTCTTCCGCGGCAAATTTTTTGGAAGGTTCAGCCTGGGCGCGCTCTTTTCTTCTATAATATGCGTAAAACCCGACACAGATCAACGCCGACAGCAGGGAGCCGAGGGGCGCGGCCCAGCCCATGGGATAGAGACTGTCCGGCCAGAGAACGCTGGCGAGCCAGGCTCCCGGGATGCGCACGATCAGGATCGCCGCGATATTGTGGATAAAAGAGATCACCGCCTTCTGGTCGCCGCAGAAATAGCCGCTGAAGCAGAAGTGCACGGCCGCGAAGACGCAGTCAAAGGCGTAGGATCTGAGATATTCGCTGCCCGCCGCAAGCACCGCCGCATCCCGCGTAAAGAGTCCCACCAGCGTGTGCGGCAGGAACTGATTGTACAGGGCGCAGAGACAGCCCCAGCCCACCGTAACCGCCAGCCCGTAGTACAGCGTCCGCCGCGCCCGCTCCGGCTGATCCGCTCCCATATTCTGTGCCGTAATGGTAGAGATTGCAGACAGAAACGCCGAAGGTACAAGGAACATAAATCCGATCAGCTTCTCCACAATCCCCACCGCCGCGGAGGCAGTCAGCCCTCTGCTGTTGGCGATCACCGTGATCACAATGAAGGCAACCTGGATCAGGCCGTCCTGCAGGGCGATGGGCGCGCCCACCGTCAGAATCTGCCCAAGCGCCTCCCGTCCCGCACGGATATCCCGTCTGTCGATGCGAAGTCCCAGATCGCGCACGCGCATCATGACAAGCGCCGCGGTCACGCTCACCGCCTGCCCGCAGACCGTCCCCAGCGCCGCGCCCGCCGCGCCCAGACCCAGGCCGCCGATGAACAGGAAGTCCAGCGCGATGTTGACGACGCAGGCGATCCCCACGAAGTACATGGGCCGTCTCGAGTCGCCCAGGCCTCTGAAGATGCTGCTGATCAGATTGTAGGCGGTGATAAACGGAATCCCCGCAAAGCAGACGGCGAGATAGGTTTTCGTCTCCGGCACCGCCTCGGCGGGCGTCAGCATCATGCGCGTAATCGCGCCCGTGCACGAGAGCAGTAACGCCGTGATCCCGACCGCGAAGCACGCAAAAAAGACAATGGAAGTTCCCACTGTCTCCCGCACGGCCCGCTCGTCCTGCGCGCCCACATTCCGCCCGATGCGCACCGTCGTCCCCATGGCGAAGCCCACAATGACGACGGTGAGCATATGCATCACCTGACTGCCTATGGACACCGCCGTGGTCGTCTCCGACCCGTTGTACAGACCGACCACGAACAGATCCGCCAGCCCGTAGAACGTCTGCATAAAGCAGGCGAGCAGATAGGGCAGGGCAAAGAGGAGCAGGTTTCTTCCCACGCTCCCTCTGGTCAAATCATTCTTCTCGTTCATCCGTCCAAACTCTCAGTCATATCTTATCTTCCGAAATGTCCCGCCACCGTCCTGAGGTGCTCGATGACCGGCAGCTGCTGCGGGCACACGCGCTCGCACTGGCCGCAGGCGATACAGTCGCCCGCGCTGCCGAAGTCCTCGATCAGGCGGTCATAGTAAGTGCCCTGGGGCGTCCAGCCCTTCTCCGCCGCTTCCTGTCTGTCCGCATTGTAGAGGGAAAAATACTTCGGGATGGCGATCTTCTTCGGGCAGCCGTCCGTGCAGTAGGAACAGCCCGTACACGGGATGGCGATGTTGCCGTTGATGATCGCCGCGGCCCTGCTGACAATCGCCTGCTCCTGCTCGTTTAACGGCTTGAAATCCGCCATGTAGCCGGTATTGTCGAGAAGCTGTTCCATGCTGCTCATGCCGCTCAGGACAAGCTTCACATTGTCCAGTCCCGCCGCGAACCGGATCGCCCAGGACGGGATCGACATCTGCGGCGCATAATCCCGGAACAGCCGCTCCGCCTCCGCGGGGACCCTGGCCAGCGTCCCGCCCTTGACCGGCTCCATGACGATCACCGGCACGCCGTGTTTCACCGCCGTCTCATAGCACAGCCCCGACTGGATACTGGGACTGCTCCAGTCGAGATAATTGATCTGCAGCTGTACGAACTCCATCTCGGGATGCTCCGTCAGCACCTGATCCAGAAAAGCCGCGTCATCGTGATAGGAAAAGCCGATGTGCCTGACAAGCCCCTGGCGCTTCTTCTCCACAAGCCACGCAAAGCAGTCCAGCTCCGTAAATATTTTATAGTGGTTGCGCCCGATATCATGGAGCAGATAGTAATCGAAGAATCCCGCTCCCGTCTTCCTTAACTGTTCGTTGAAAATCCTGTCCCTGTCCGCTTTCGCGCTGATAAACTCCGCGTGGAGCTTATCAGCCAGCGTAAAGCTGTCCCTGGGATGCCTGTCCACCAGACATTCTTTCGCGGCGTTCTCACTCTGAAACCCGCAGTACATCCACGCCGTGTCAAAGTAGGTGAAGCCCCGCTCGAGAAAGGCGTCCACCATCCGCTTCGTCGCCTCCGTGTCGATGCTCGACGCGTCCTTCGCATTGCGGAGCGGAAGCCTCATCAGCCCGAACCCTAATTTCTTATCACCCATCGCTTATATACCCTCCGAAAAAAACGTTGCGCCATCGGAAACATTATATCATCTCCCCGCCTCCGTCCGCAAGCCCGGCGCGCTCACCCCAGCGCCACGTCCAGGACCATCATGACCACAAAACCGATGGCGGCGCCAATCGTGCCGATATTGCTGTGTTCGCCCGCCTGGGCTTCGGGAATCAGTTCCTCCACTACCACATAGATCATCGCGCCCGCCGCGAACGCCAGAAGATAGGGAAGGGCGGCGGCGATCCTGCTCGCGAGAAGAATCGTCGCCGCCGCGCCGACCGGTTCCACGACGCCCGACAGCGCGCCGTACACGAAAGAACGCAGTCTGGGCATACCCTCGCCGCGAAGCGGCATGGAGATGATCGCCCCTTCCGGAAAATTCTGAATCGCAATCCCCACAGCCAGCGCAAGCGCGCCCGCCATCGTGATGCCCGCATGGCCATAGAGCGCGCCCGCAAAGGTCACGCCCACGGACATGCCCTCGGGGATATTGTGCAGCGTCACGGCGAGGACAAGCATGGTTGTTTTTTTTAAATGGGCCTCGACGCCCTCCGGTTCGGCGCTCTCCAGATGCAGATGCGGAATCAGACTGTCCAGCGCAAGCAGAAACGCCATGCCTCCCAGGAAACCCGCCGCGGCCGGGAACCACGCGGGAGCGCCCTGTTCCTCAGACATGTCGATGGCCGGAATGAGAAGCGACCAGACCGAAGCCGCGATCATCACGCCCGCGGCAAAGCCCAGAAGCATTTTTTCCAGCCTCCTGTTCATCTTCCCTCTCATGAAAAAAACCATCGCCGACCCAAGCGCCGTCCCCGCAAAGGGGATGAAAAGTCCCATTGCCAGCCGCATCCCGCCACCCCGTCTCCGTATGTCCGCGCGCACCGCTTACGCTGTGCGTCATTGACAGTATATGCATCCGCAGGCGCTTTTTCCACCAAAAAGCAGTCCTACCCCGCGAAATCGTCCCGCATCAGATCCGCGATCGTGATGCCGTCGAAATACTCGTTCATCATGCCCGTAAATTTCTGCCACATCGGCAGCGTCCTGCACTCCGCCGTCCTGACGCAGGGTTTCGGATCCCCCTCCAGACAGGCAACGGGGGCGAGATCTCCCTCTGTGAGTCTCAGGATCTCGCCCACGCTGTATCTGTCGGGCGTCCGTGTCAGGCGATAGCCGCCGCCCTTGCCGTGAACGCCCTCTATCATGTGATGCTTCGTCAGAACCGGGAGCAGTTTCTCCAGATATTTCAGGGAAATATCCTGCCGCCCGGCCACGTCCTTCATCGGGACGTAGCCGTCCTCGCAGTGCTCTGCCAGATCGATCATGACGCGCAGTATATATCTTCCTCTCGTGGAAATGATCATACGCCATCCGCTCCTTTCGCGCAGGCCGCGCGCTATACGTCGCAGTGGCCGCAGCTTGCGCAGTCCGGGAACTGCGACTCGTCATAGGCGATGCCGTTCTTGTCATAGTAATCCTTGAGCGCCGCCTTGATCGCCTCCTCCGCCAGCACGGAACAGTGCAGTTTGTGCGCCGGCAGTCCGTCCAGCGCCTCCGCCACCGCCCTGTTGGTCAGTTCCATCGCCTCCGACACGGGCTTTCCCTTGATCAGCTCCGTCGCCATGGAGCTGGACGCAATGGCGCTGCCGCAGCCGAACGTCTCGAACTTGACGTCGGTGATCGTGTCGTCGTCGATCTTCAGATAGATCTTCATGATGTCGCCGCACTTGGCGTTTCCCACTTCTCCGACGCCGTCCGCGTCCTCAATCACACCCACGTTTCTGGGATTGCGAAAATGATCCATTACCTTATCGCTGTATAAAGCCATCTCTGTCTGCCTCCGTTTCCGTTTACCGTCTCTGTTGCGTCACTTTTCCGCCTAATCGCCTACTTCGTGACAAATGTCTGCTTCCCGCTGACCAGGTCCCGCCATACCGGCGACATCCCCCGCAGATATTCCACCACGTCTCTGACCGCGCGGATCATGTAGTCAACTTCCTCCTCCGTCGTCTCCTCCGAGAGCGTCAGGCGCAGCGAACCGTGCGCGATCTCATGGGGTCTTCCGATTGCCAGAAGCACATGGCTTGGATCGAGCGATCCCGACGTGCAGGCGGAACCGGACGAAGCGTACACGCCCTTGTCGTCGAGCAGCAGAAGCAGCGACTCCCCTTCGATCCCCTCGAAGCAGAAATTCACATTGCCCGGCAGCCTGCGCGCCGCGTCCCCGTTCAGAACGCCGTGGGGGATTTCGGACAGTCCGGCGATCAGTCTGTCGCGCAGCGCCGAAACCCGGACCGCGTTCTCGTCGATGTGGGCGCACGCCTCCTCCAGCGCCGCCGCCATGCCCATGATGGCCGGAATGTTCTCTGTGCCCGCTCTCCTGCCCTGTTCCTGCGCGCCGCCCTCGATCAGGTTCGTCAGGCGGATCCCCCGCTTCGCATAGAGCGCGCCGACGCCCTTCGGCCCGTGGAATTTGTGGGCCGACAGCGAGAGCATATCGATATTCTGTTCTCCCACGTCTATGTGCAGATGACCGGCGGCCTGCACCGCGTCGGTGTGGAACAGCACGCCCTTCTCGCGGCACACCGCGCCGATCTCCCCGATGGGCTGTATCGTCCCGATCTCGTTGTTCGCGTACATAACCGTCACAAGACAGGTGTCCGGACGGATCGCGTCGCTCACCTGTTTCGCCGTGACCAGCCCGTTCTCGTGCACGTCGAGCAGGGTGATCTCAAATCCTTCTTTTTCCAGCCGGTTCAGCGTATGCAGCACCGCATGATGCTCGAAAGCGGTGGAAACGATGTGTTTCTTTCCCTGCTTCTCTCCAAGATACGCGGCGGACGTGATGGCGTGATTGTCCGCCTCGCTGCCGCCGGACGTAAAGATGATCTCCCGCGCCTCGCAGCCGAGACAGTCCGCCATTCGTTTTCTCGCATCCGCCAGCGCCTCGTTCGCTCTCTGTCCCACCGAGTGCAGACTGGACGGATTTCCGTAGATCTCCTCCATATACGGCAGCATAGCGTCGATGGCCGTCCTGCTCATCTTCGTCGTGGCCGCGTTGTCAGCATAAATCTTCATGGTCATACCTCCGTCTATTTACCCACCTACCTGGTAGGTAGGTAAATAATAGCACAGAAAAGCCGCCTCTGTCAAGTCCAGGGGCGATGCAGATTTTCCAGCCAGTAGTCCCTGCGGCTCTCATACTGCCCGTTGATCCAGTCCGCCGCCTGATCGACGCCCTCCGCCGTCAGCGGCACCTCGACGGACTCCTTCAGCTCGTCCGGCGTGTGCAGCAGATTGAGCGGTTCGGGCCATACCGTCACGCGGATCACATCTTCCCCGCCGCTTTTGACCCGCTTCAGCATATAGCGCATTCCCTCCATACTGCCGGAATACTCTTCTTTCTTGATATAATTCAACGGATGAAACGTCTTCTTGTCCAGCATATCCAATCCCTCTCTCCGCGCCGCTAGACGCCCCATACCTTCGCCATCTTACGCCGCACGATGACAAAGCACGCCACATGCGCCAGAAAAGTGATCAGCCAGCTTATCGGATAGGTCAGATAGAGCGAAGTTCTCGTGTGAAACGCCTCCATCCGAAAGAAGGTAAAAATCCAGATCAGCCGCAGGCCGCAGGCGCCGATCAGGGACACGATCATCGGCATCACCGCGTAGCCCATGCCGCGCAGGGAGCCCACCATCACGTCCATCATGCCGCACAGGGCGTAGGTGGAGCAGATGACCCGCATACGGATCATGCCCGCGTCTATGACCTGAGCGCTGTTGGTGTACAGGGCGAGGAGCTGTCTGCCGCACAGCACCGCCAGATTGCCGAGCACCGCTCCGACCACGAGCACGCAGCCCTCCGCGATATAGAGAATCCGGTTGACCCGCTCGTACTTCGCCGCTCCGATGTTCTGTCCGGTAAAGGAGATCGCCGCCTGATGAAAAGCGTTCATCGCCACATACACGAAACCCTCGATGTTCGCCGCCGCCGAATTGCCCGCCACCGTAATCGCGCCGAAGGAGTTGACCGACGACTGGATAATCACGTTGGAGAAGGAGAACACCATTCCCTGAAAGCTCGCGGGCAGACCGATCTGCAGGATCCTGACGAACTTGTCCCGATCGATGCGCAGCGCGGACAGCGTCAGCCGGATACTGCCCTCCGCCCTCATCATGCACCGCACGATGAGAAAAGCGGAGATGCACTGTGAGATAACCGTAGCGATGGCCACGCCCGCCACGTCCAGTTTGCACACAATGACAAAGAACAGGTTCAGAATCACATTGACGACGCCGGCCACGGAGAGATAGTACAGCGGTCTTTTGGTATCTCCCACGGCGCGCAGAATCGCGCTGCCGAAGTTGTAGAGCATGGTCGCCGTCATCCCTATGAAGTAGATGCGCAGATAGAGCGCCGCAAGCGGCAGCACCTCCTCGGGCGTCTGCATCCAGGTCAGAATGCGCCTGGCGCCGATACAGCCTACAACCGTCAGCAGAATCCCGCTGTACACGCTCAGCAGCATCGCCGTATGTACCGTCCGCTCGGTTTCTTCGTCCTTCTTCGCGCCCCGGTACCTGGCCACCAGGACGTTGGCGCCCACGGACAGCCCCAGGAAAAAATTCGTCAGCAGATTGATCAGCGACGAGTTGGAACCGACTGCCGCCAGAGAGTTGTCCCCCGCATATCTTCCCACGACGATGATATCCGCCGCGTTGAACAGAAGCTGCAGGATGCTGGAACACATGAGCGGCACCGCAAAGACAAGCAGCTTGCTCAGGATCGGCCCGCTGCACATATCCATCTCATATTTTGGTCCCTTCGCTCTCGCCATCGCCTGTTTCCTCCTCCGCATACATCCTTCCTCAGGATACCGATAGAAAAAGAAAGAATGAGAATACCGTATCGACTACGGTATCCCCACCCTTGTACAATCGGAGTGACAAGACTTGAACTTGCGGCCTCTACTTCCCTAAAGTAGCGCTCTACCACCTGAGCCACACCCCGACAGCAGTTATCATTATAACCAATTATCACAGAAAATGCAAGCCCTATCTTACATATGTTGATCCATATGTTGATCCATCAACTCTTCAAACTGCTCCTGCGGAATGGGACGCGAGAAATAGTAGCCCTGCTGGATCTGACATCCCACCTGTTTCAGATAATCGCTCTGCTCCGACGTCTCCACGCCCTCGCACAGAGAAGTGATCTGCAGCTTCTTCGCCATGTCCACCATACAGGAGATCACAATCTTGTCGCTCTCCTGCAGATGATTGTCCTTGAGGAATACTTTGTCCAGCTTGATGATATCGATCGGCAGTCTGCTCAGCAGATTTAAGGAGGAGTAGCCCGAGCCGAAATCGTCCATGGAGACCTTGGTTCCCATTTTATGTAAACCTTCTACCAGCTGCAGAGCCTTCTCGGTATTATCCAGATAGATACTCTCCGTCAGTTCAAATTCAATCAGATCAGGTGACAGCTTATACTCGTCAAACAGCCCCTGTACATAATCGAGGATCGTCATTTTGTTCAGGTGCAGCCGCGACACGTTCAGAGAGATCGGCACCACGCCCTTCCCCGCCGCAATCCTGTCCGAGAGGAAACGGAAGACCTCGCGGTAGACATAGTAGTCCACGTCCACGACCTGGCCGCTTCGCTCAATAAAGGGGATGAACTGATCCGGATAGACGAACGTGCCGTCGGGCTTCTGCCAGCGGACAAGCGCCTCCGCGCCGATCAGCTTCAGCGTCTCCGTCTCGATCTTGGGCTGATAATATACTTTAAACTCACGGTTGGCAATCGCCTTGGGAATCTGCGAGGTAATCTCTACCTCCCGCTTGATCCCCTCCATCATGCTGTTGTCAAAGAGGACGCAGCTGTCGTTCTCCAGTTCCTTCGCCACTTTTCTGGCAAGATTGGCGTTGGAAACCACCGTCTCCGCGTCGTGGCTCCGGCTTTCCCTGTCCACGATACTGATGCCGGTACAGAACTGCAGACGGCTGTTCAGATACTTCTCGCGGAAGCGCACTTCCCGCTCCTGGTTGATCTTATTGATAAAATCGCGGAACATCTCGCTCGTGACTTCATCCGGCATCCAGTTCGCCGCGATAAAATTATCGGAATAGACTCTGGAGCAGCAGATCATATAGGGATTGTCCGCCGTCATCTCCTCCACAAAATCCTTGAGGAGCGCGTCGCCGACCTGATATCCGTAAGTATCGTTGATATATTTAAAATGCCGGATATCGGTGTAGACGACCACAATGCGCCTGTCGCCCATGCCGTCGATCGCCTTCTGCAGCTTCTTCAGAAACACCTCGTATCTGTCCAGACCCGTCAGGGAATCCTTCATACCGCCCGGCCCTTTCGACAACGGATTTTCAATTTTGATACGCCCAGCAAATAAGTCTTCCATATCTGATAACCCCATATCTTATATGTTCTTGCTTTATCATTTTACAATTTTACTATGCGGCACATTCACTGTCAACCGAACGCCTCCAAAAATTTCGCAGACCAATAACGGTTCAGCCCGCCGCCAGAATCGCGCAGAGAAATTCCCACGTGCGCTGTACGGAGGCGATATCAAGGCTCTCCTGCGCGGTGTGGACGTCCGACATATCGGGCCCTATGGAAACGCAGTCGAGCCCGGGAATCTTCGCCGCCAGGATACCGCACTCCACGCCCGCATGAATGGCCTCCAGGACAGGTTTTCGTCCGTACATCTTCTCATAGATCCGCGCCACGCTGTCCCGCAGCGGAGAATCCTTGCGATAGGCCCAGCCGGGGTAGGAATTTCGGACCGTCGCCTTCGCGCCGAACGCAGCCGCCGTCTCTTCCATCCGCCTGCAGAGCGCTTCCCGCTCTCCGTCCACGGAACTTCTGACCGCATAGGACAACAGGAGTCTGTCCTGCTCCGTCGAGACGATCCCCAGATTCAGCGACGTCTCCACCAGGCCGGCGAGCTCGCGGCTCATCGCCGTCACTCCGTTGGGCAGCGCGCACAGACAGGCGGCCGCCCTCCCCGAGGACGAGGCGTCGCAGCACGCGGTCCGACCGTCCGCTTCGTCCGCCGCCGCGCAGCGCACCGACAGACCGGGATCCCCGTCGCCCAGCTCTTCCCTGATCTCCCGCTCCTGCTCTGCCACATAGTTCAGGGCGGCTTCGGTGTTTGTTATGTCAACCAATATCTCCGCCTCCGCTTCCCTGGGGATCGCATTGTCCGCCAGTCCTCCCCGCATCGAGACGAGGCGGGCCGCAAACTGATCCGAGAGTCCCTTTAAGATACGACCCAGCAGGCAGTTGGCGTTGCCCCTGCCCTTGTCGATCTCCATCCCGGAATGTCCGCCCAGCAGGCCGGAGACTTGCACGGTCAGCTTCCGGACGTCCTGCAAGACGGCTTCCTCCCGGCGCAGGGGGATGCTCACGTCCACCCGCGCGCCTCCCGCGCAGCTCGTGATAATAACCCCTTCCTCTTCCTGGTCGAGATTGATGAGACGGCGTCCCCGCAGCGCGGAGAGGTCGATTTCCTTCGCGCCCTGCATCCCCGTCTCCTCGTCCACCGTCAGCACGACTTCCAGCCTGGGATGGGGAATGTCCTTCGCGTCCAGCAGCGCCAGCGCATAGGCGACCGCAATCCCGTCGTCGCCGCCGAGACTCGTACCCTCTGCACGGATCCTGCCGCCGTCGATCTGAAGGCGCAGGGGATCCCGGGTCATATCCGTCTTCACGCCCGGCGCGCTGACCGCCACCATATCCATGTGCCCCTGCAGAATGATCGGCTCTTTCTCC
Organism: uncultured Lachnospiraceae bacterium; assembly: GCA_947626775.1. Classification (GTDB taxonomy): domain Bacteria; phylum Bacillota; class Clostridia; order Lachnospirales; family Lachnospiraceae; genus UBA3282. Next base: position 26,809 of record CANQTL010000001.1, read on the forward strand.
TCATACCCTGCCGCCGCATCCTTGACGATCATGATGTTGCACAGCCCGTCCTGCACGCACGCAAGTCCCCGCTCTTCGGCAAAACGCTTCAGATAATCGCTGATCTGTCTGACATTGCCCGAACCGTGCGGTATCTTCGTAATCTCCTCGAAATAGTGAAAGACGCTCCCCGGTTCCAAATCCGCCAAAACGCTCATTTCCTTCCCTCCTCAGTCCGCATGTGATAGGCCCTGCAGCCATGCCGTTCAAGCGCCGCTGTAAGCGTCCCGTCGGCAGACAGCTCTTCACCGCTCCACAGTTCCGTGAGCTGCGCTTCCCCGTCCGTCTCCAGATCGCTCAGAGCAAGCGTGTACCCGCAGGAACTCTCCCCGATGTTAAACAGTGCAAAATACTGGCCGCCGTCCGCGCACGCCGCCGCCCAGAGAACCAGCTCCGTCCCCGCCGCTTTCCTTCGCCACACCTGATGCGCGTGCCGCGCTTTCGCGTGCATGGCGAGGATCCGCTCGTTCGTCAGCAGCCCTTCCGTAAATCGGTCCAGCTTCGTCAGCTCCGCGCCGATCATCAGCGGCGAGCGGAAAATACACCACAGCGTCATCATGGTTTTCTGCTCCTCCACCGTAAAATGCGTGGCGTCCTCTGCGTCATAATCCTGCCTGACCGCTCCCACCGGAAGCATATCCGCATCCGCCCAGTGTCCCGCGCCGTTGTGGATCGACCACTTTTCGCAGCGCTCAAACATAGCGTAAAGCAGTTCCCAGTCGTCCCAGAAATCATCCGTAATGCGCCACATATCGGCTGTCTGCTTGTACAGTTCCGCCTTCTCCAGCAGCGCCGGCCCCGGCGACAGGCTCAATATCATCTCGCGCCCGCAGTTTCTCAGCGCTTCGCTGAGCATGACAAGCTCCGTCTCCTCGCGGGGCAGCTCCCTGGCGATATCGTCGCACTTGACGAAATCCACGCCCCACGATGCATACAGCGCAAACACGCTCGCATAGTAGGCCCCCGCTCCCTCCTTCGAGGGGTCCACGCCGTACATGTCCGTATTCCATGCGCATACGCTGTCGGTCTTCGCAATGTCGCGCGCCGACGCGCTGCTGCCCAGAATCGGCGTATTGCGGTGCACGGCCTGTCTGGGAATCCCTCTCATCATGTGGACGCCGAATTTCAGACCGAGCGAGTGTACATAATCCGCAAGCGGCCCAAATCCCCTGCCTTCCGCCGAGGACGGGAAGCGGTTGGGAGCCGGGATCAGCCGCGAATACTCATCCATGCACAGCGGCGCAAAAGCGTTATACTCATGCGTCCTGGCGTTCGGCTCGTACCACTGAATATCCACGACAATATACTCCCACCCGTACCGCCGCAGACGTCCGGCCATATACGCCGCATTTTTTCTGACAATCTCCTCCGTCACGGCCGCGCCGTAACAATCCCATGAATTCCAGCCCATCGGCGGTCTGAATCGTTCCATCTCTCCGCTTTCCTTTCCGCTGTGCGCCGTGATAACACGCTGAAACACGCTTTGCGAATTTCGCTCGTTATCGCGGCATTCGCCAAATTGGCAGGCAAGCCTGTCAGCTTGGCTCATTGCCCGCGTAAAAGAAAGACTTCGCAAGCCGTATCACGGCTCGGGAAGTCCATCTCATCAGATCCTCTACTTCAGATTGCTCTTGGCGAGTTCCGCCAGCGTGGTAAAGCCCGCCGCGTCGTTGACTGCCAGCTCCGCCAGCATCTTCCTGTTCATGTCGACGCCCGCCTGCTTCAGACCGTACATGAACTTGCTGTATGACAGCCCGTTCATCCGCGCCGCCGCATTGATACGGGCGATCCACAGCTGCCTGAACTGACGCTTTCTCTCTTTTCTGCCCGCGTAGGAAGAGGTCAGCGCCCTCATCACGGACTGTTTTGCGACTCTATACTGTTTGGATCTTGCGCCTCTGTAACCCTTCGCAAGCTTTAATACTCTGTTATGTTTCTTTTTGGCGTTCATGCCGCCTTTGATTCTTGCCATGTCTGTTTCCTCCTAAATATAATAACCTGATCCTTTGCTCCGCTTACAGGTACGGTAAGATCTTCTTCATATTCTTAACGTTCGTCGCGTCTGCGATCGCAGGCTTCCTGAGATTTCTCTTGTTCTTGGTCGTCTTCTTGGTCAAGATATGGCGTCTATAGGCTTTGTTTCTTTTCAGTTTACCGGTTCCGGTCAATTTAAAACGTTTTGCAGCCGCTCTGCTTGTCTTCATTTTGGGCATTTCAATCTTCCTCCTGATCTATAAATTTGTGGATACCGCATTGCAGATATCCGTTTATTTCAACTAAGCAGCTATCGCTTCTCAGCTAAAAACATCGTCATGCTCCGGCCCTCCACCTTCGGCGCTTTGTCCACGACCGCGATGTCCGAGAGAGCCTGCGCGAAGTCGTCCAGGATATGTTTGCTGTTGTTCATATGCGCCATCTCGCGCCCTCTGAAGCGAAGCGTGATCTTCACCCTGTCTCCCTTGCCGATAAACTTTCTGGCAGCGTTGATCTTCGTGTTCAGATCGTTGGTGTCAATATTGGGGGACAGCCGTATCTCCTTGATCTCGACGGTCCTCTGCTTCTTCCTGGCTTCCTTCTCCTTGCGCGTCTGTTCATACTTGAACTTGCCGTAATCCACGATCTTGCAGACAGGCGGCTTCGCCGTCGGCGCGATTTTGACCAGATCGACCCCTGCTTCCTCCGCCAGCCTGAGCGCCTCTCTGGACGACATGATGCCAAGCTGCTCGCCGTCCTGGCCGATCACGCGCACTTCCTTGTCTCTGATCTGTTCATTGATGAATAATTCGCTAATGGCTTCTTCCCTCCATACCCTGATTAGAAACTTCCGCACAACACAAAAAAAGCAGACAGCATAACTATCCGCCAATCCAATCCGCACAGACCGTCCCGCGCTGCGGCGGGGACAGAATGCGAGTTCTGAACTATAAACGCTTGCGAACCCGATCGTTGCAAGGTGAGAGCGGATACTCTGCTTGGTTGTTGTGCGCTCCTGCACACTTACGTAATATAACACAGCCGACTGCACATGTCAATCACAAATTTTCAGTCACAGCTGCACGTCGCTGAAGATACTGCTGCCCATAAGCCCCGCCGCGCCGCCGTAAGCCGACAGCAGCGCCGCCGCGCCCGAACCGGACACGGAAGAACCGAGAGACGCGGCATTCAGCCCCAGCCCCGACAGGCCGCCGTAATACCCTGTCGACAGCAGATTCATCTGCGTCTGCATCTTCTGCTGGTTCTCATAGAGCGCGTTCAGCGCCGTGCCGACGTCCTCCCACTCCGGATCGGCCTTCAGGCGCTCCAGCGCTTCCTCGATTTTTATCGTCCCGTCTGCGGATCCGCTCTTGTCCGCCGTCAGTTTCTCGACAGCCTCTTCCAGCGTGGTCGGAAACCTGTCCGCGGCGGCTGTGCGCCTGCTTTCGGTGCTCTGCCCGGCGGCTTCCGTGACGCCTGCCTGCCTGTTCACATCCCGCATTCCCAGATCGTTTATGTACATGGAACTCTCTCCTTCCGCATCGGTTCTGTTTCCCTGTCACGCCGGCGCGCTGCGCCGACACGGTTTTATTTTACTCCCGCCGGGCCGTTCTGTCCATACCGCGGTAACAAATTCTCCGATATTTGTCACCAAACCGGCCCGCTCCTATCTCACCTTGATCGTGGCGGCGCTCGCCTTATACTCTTCCATCCGGTCGTATTCGCCCGTCTGGGTGTAGGTAATCATGTAGCTTTTGTCGGCGTTGATGGCATACTCCAGCTGGGTGACGGCAAGGCCTTCCGCCTCATAGCTGCACAGGATACGGAACGCCGGATAGCCGCTGATCTCCACGCTCTCGAAGCTCTCCACGTTCACTTCAATGTCCTCTCCGTAAACCTCGCTCAGATCCGCCTCCGCCTGCTCTTCAAAGAGTTCCGCCGTCAGAAGCTGCAGGGAGACGTCTCTGTCCATCACCTCATAGTAGATCATGGAAGCGTCGAGCGGATACCGGTCTGTCACGTACAGTCCCGGCGTCTCCTCCGACTCCCTGAAACCCTTGGGCAGACCGAACACGCAGCCTCTCGTGGCACGCTCGATCTCCATAACCGAAGTGTCCAGCTCGTTTTCCTCCAGGAGTTCCGCCGTGAGGCGGAGCCGTGTCTCCTCATCCATGTCGAGCTGCCCCTCGCCGGCCTCCGCCTGCTGCTGTGCGCCCTGGTCCGCGGCGGCGTCCTCTGCGGGCGTCCCATCGTCTCCGCCGTCTTCCTCCGCGGGCGTCCCATCGTCTCCGCCGTCTTCCTCCGCGGGCGTCCCATCGTCCCCGCCGTCTTCCTCCGCGTTCTCCTGCGTCTGCGCGCCGGCGCTCACGGCCTCCTGCGCCTCGTCCCCGCAGCCGTCCAGCAGTCCCGCCGCGAGCAGTCCGAGAAGCGCCAGAAGCGCCGTCCTTTTTCCAATGTTTCTTTTATGATATGTCTTTCGCAATTTATGTACCTCTGTCCCTGATATGATCCTGAAGATACGTCCGCCCTGCGGACCGCGGTATGTCCGCGCCGCGCGGGCGCACCGGCGTCCGCCGCGGCTGCGGGTTTCTCTTTCTGCCGCAGGGATGCTTCCCGGCGGGACGAACCGTCACGACTCCCGGAACGTGCCGCACTCCGTCGCCTCGCAGTTGTCCGCGCCGAGTCCCGTGATGTCCACATGCTCCGCGTGACACTTATAGTTACTATTATACACACATTTCACGGCTTCGCAATCAATACTGATCGTCCGGCAGGGATGTTCCAAAGAACTGACGTAAGCGCCGTCCCTCTTCTCGGCGAAGCTCTCGCAGCACGTATCCCGCGAGCAGTCCGCGTGTCTGCCTCCCACCATGATGTCGCCCTTGCAGCAATACTTCTCCTGATTGTAAGAACAGTTCTCGACTCCGCATTTTAATTCCGCCATAATAACCTCCTGTTTCACGGCGCGCGCGTCTCGCGCATGACGCCTTGTTCTCAATGGTTATTATTGGCAGATAAGGCGGAGAATATACAGCGTTCTTCCGCGCGTCCGGGATCAATCCAGCGACAGCGCATACAGATTGAACCAGTAGCGCTCCAGCAGGCAGGCTTCCGGCTCGCTCACCCGGATTCCCCGCGATTCCCATAGAGAGACGATGTCTTCCCTGCTGTTGAAGCTGCCGGCAAACCATACGTTTCTGCCCTCCGAAAGCCACTCCCTGATCCGTTCCGTATTCTCCTCAAGCGACTGCTTCCTCCCGCAGATCTCCTGGATCAGCGGCTCCGGCTGCCCGTACCAGAGATAGCTTTCATTGTTTACATAATATCCCAACACCATCTGCAGCTGATCGAAATTAAAGAGCAGGATATCCTCTGGGCCAAGTTCCGCGAGAACCGCCTCCGTTCTCTCCATCTGCAGCGCCTTGTACTCCTCCTCGCCCATAAAAGCCCGGTAATCCCGCAGTCCCACACAGAGCGCCAGCACACAGGCGCACGCCGCGGCGACGCCGGAAACCGCCGTTCTCCGCCTCTCTGCCAGCGCTCCCACCGACACGGCGAACGCCAGCCAGAAACAGCCTGCCGCCGGGATCATATAGCGGTACATGAACACGGGGCGAAAGAGCACCGAGGCGGCAATGGCGAACAGCGCCAGCCCGGCCAGCGCGCAGACGCCCGCACAGACAAGCCATGCGTCTATATCTCTGTCATCATGGCAGAGTTTTATCACAGAACTTCCTACCACCGAGACATACACAAGAAACAGCAGAACCGCCAGAACGACATTCACCGTCTCGTTGGCAAACGCCGGCTTCATGAGAAACTTCACGCAGCCGCCAAACGTCCGCCAGCTCACCGGCAGGATCCAGTAGTTCTCATGCACCGCCGTCAGCTGTCCAGACAGCGCGGCAAGCCAGGGCGCATAACCCAGAACCGACAGTCCAGCCCACCGGAACCAGGCTCTGACACGCCGCCTGTCCTTCAGCAGGAAGAAACACAGCAGACTGAGATAGATCATCACAACCGCCACACACGCGAAGTACTGGGTGTAGGCGGCTGCAAGGCCATAACATACAAACGCGGCCTCATGCAGGCGCGCCGTCCTTCTCCCATGACGCCTTCCGGATCCTACGGCGCTGTCCGCCCCCGCCGTTTCCGGCTCCGCAGACGGGCGATCCGCCGCCAGCATTTCGCCGGCATGCAGAAGCGCCGCCGTCACGAACAGCAGCGCCCAGCTGTACATGCGCGCCTCCACCGTATAGGCGCTCAGCTGCGGCATGGAAACCGCGCAGAACAGAAATAGCCCTCCGGCGAGCGCGCCGAAGCGTCTGCGGACCAGCGTGACGCCATAGAAGAACAGGAGACAGCAGGGAAAAACCGACACGAGTTTGGCCACAACCGCCGCGTCCCACGCAGGCGCTACTAGTTTACATAACTCAACAAAAAATTTTACGATACAGTAGTACAGCGGCGGGTGTACATCCCGCGCCGTAAACGCGATCAGGTCGCCGTAGGAATACCCTGCCATTCCCACGGTGAACAGTTCGTCATACCAGATATCGTTACAGAAACACAGCGACAGGCTTTTTGCCAGCATCAGAGCGCTCAGCCCTGTCAGCAGATATCCCGCGGCATTCTGTAAGGGCGGCGCCTGGCCGCCCTCTGTTCTGCTCTCTGCATATCCCATACGTTATTCCTGCGGCGTCTCTTTGCGGATCGCCTTCGTCCTGATCTCCTCGCAGATCTGATCGATGAAGTCCTGAACCGGCTTTACGCCTTCGTCTCCCGCGAAACGGCTCCTGACGGACACGGTCTTATCCTCCGCCTCCTGCTGCCCCACAACGAGCATATAGGGCAGTTTGTCCAGTCTCGCCTCCCTGATCTTGAACCCGATCTTCTCGGAGCGGTTGTCCACCGTCACGTCGACGTCATTCTTCGCCAGTTCTTTCCTGACTTCCTCCGCATACGCCTCATACTTCTCGGAAATCGGCAGGATACGCACCTGCTCCGGGCACAGCCAGGTGGGGAACTTGCCCGCATACTTCTCGATCAGCCAGGCCAGCGTCCTCTCATAGCAGCCCATCGAGGTCCTGTGGATGATGTACGGGCGCACCTTGTCGCCATTCTGATCGACATAATACATATCGAACTGCTCGGCCAGCAGGGCGTCCCACTGGATTGTGATCATGGTATCTTCCTTGCCGTAGACGTTCTTCGCGTTGATGTCCACTTTCGGCCCGTAGAAAGCGGCCTCACCCACGTCCTCCGTGAAGGGAATGCCGAGCTCCAGGAGCATCTGACGGATATGGCCCTCCGTCTCCTCCCAGACCTCCGGCTCGCCGATATATTTTTCCCGGTTATTCGGGTCCCACCTGGACAGATGATAGGTCACGTCCTCCTCCACGCCGAGCACTGACAGACAGTACTTCGCGTGCGCCAGACAGTCTTTGAACTCCTGCACCATCTGGTCAGGGCGCACGATCAGGTGCCCCTCGGAGATCGTGAACTGCCGTACGCGGGTCAGACCGTGCATCTCGCCCGAATCCTCGTTGCGGAACAGAGTGGACGTCTCGCCGTAGCGGATCGGCAGATCCCGGTAGGAATGCTGCGTGTTCTTGTAGCAGAAATACTGGAACGGACAGGTCATCGGGCGAAGCGCCAGCACTTCCTTGTCCTTCTCCTCGTCGCCCAGCACGAACATGCCGTCCTTGTAGTGATCCCAGTGGCCCGACATCTTGTACAGATCGCTCTTCGCCATCAGGGGCGTCTTGGTGCGGACATAGCCCCACTCCTTATCTTCCAGATCTTCGATCCAGCGCTGCATCTTCATAATCATCTTCGTGCCCTTCGGCAGGATCAGAGGCAGCCCCTGACCGATCACATCCACCGTCGTAAAGAGCTGCATCTCGCGCCCCAGCTTGTTGTGATCGCGCTTCTTGATATCCTCCAGATGCGCCAGATACGCCTCCAGTTCCTCCTTCTTCTGAAAGGCGGTGCCGTAGATGCGCTGCAGCTGCGCCCGGCTGGAATCGCCGCGCCAGTACGCCATGGAGGAAGAAGTCAGCTTGTATGCCTTGATGTTCCTGGTGCTCATCAGATGCGGGCCCGCGCACAGATCCACGAAACCGCCCTGATCGTAGAAGGAGATCTCCGCATCCTCCGGCAGGTCCCGGATCAGCTCTACCTTGTAAGGTTCCTCCCTCTCCTCCATGAATTTGATCGCTTCCGCGCGGGGCAGAGTGAACCGCTTCAGCTCATGTCCCTCCTTGATGATCTTCTTCATCTCCGCCTCGATCCTGTCCAGATCCTCTCTGGAAAAAGGTTCCGCGTCAAAATCATAGTAGAATCCCTCGTCGATAGCCGGCCCGATGGTCACCTTCGCATTCGGGAACAGGCGCTTCACCGCCTCCGCCATGACGTGGGACGCCGTGTGCCTGACGACCCGCAGCCCCGCCGGGTCATTGGCTGTCAGAATATTCAGGCTGCAGTCGCCGTCGAGCACAGTGCGCAGATCTTTCACCTCGCCGTCCACCTCGCCGGCGCAGGCCGCACGGGCAAGCCCTTCGGAGAGATCTCTCGCAATGTCGATGATGCTCGTCGCCTGCGCGTATTCTTTGACCGAACCGTCTTTTAATGTGATCTTCATAGTATGATCCTTCCTTTCTGTTTCACTTTGATCGCTTCTTTCGCCAAATTGGCAGGCAAGCCTGTCAGCCCGGCGCATTGCACGCATAAAAAAACCTCCGCACTATCGTTAAGATAATGCAGAGGACGTAAATCTACGCGGTTCCACCTCGCTTGTTCCGCGAGCCTTGTCAAGGCGGCCGCGAAACCTCTCTTTTGACTGTAACGTAAGTCGACGGGCCTGATTGGGGCCGCTCGGAGTCCGTTTTCAGATGGTTCCGGCAAAGGCGCTTTCAGCCCGGGGCGCCTCTCTCTGCTGCGTTCCGCATCCTACTCTTCTCGTCATCGCGTTGTCTTATTCAGAAAACTCTGTTATTTTATATCAGGCCGTACTTAGCGTTGCCGCCCGACTATACTCGTATTCTATTCCAAAACCGAGAGAAAGTAAAGCGTCAATTTCAGGAAAACGCTAAGACGCCTTCCTGCCGCAGCACTTCTTGTACTTCTTGCCGCTGCCGCAGGGGCAGGGATCGTTGGGGTAAACCTTCTTCTCCCTGCGGATCGTAGTGGACTGCTTCTGCTCTCTGTAGAGCTCCTTGCGTCTGTTCTCGTCGAAGATGTCGTTCCACTCTTCCAGGTTGTAGAGCCAGTCGGCGCCGGCTGCCACCATATTTTTATAGAGAAGTTCGTTGTCGAAGTCGAGGCTCACCTGTGTGTCCTCCTCCATCTCCTCGATCGGATTGGCTTTCTTCAGACTGTCGTTGATACCGTCCAGAAAACCCGTCATCGTCATGACGTCCACGCCGAACTTCTCCGCCAGCTCCTTCACGGTGCCTTCCACCGCCTCGTCGGGCGTCTTGAGAAGCTGCGCATAGATCTCCTTCTCCTTCGCGAAATAATCCGACCAGAGCCTCTGCAGATCGCCCTTGTTGGCCGTCTCGGAATATGCCATGTCTCTCCACTGTTTTAATAAAGCCATTGTAAAATACCACCTTTTGTCCTGTAATCTGTCGCGATGGCTGTCCGACGCATACGCACAGCCATATGACGCCGCATAGAGCGCTGATACCTAAGTATATAACATTTTTCTGAAAAAGTAAATTTAAAAAATTTCGCCACCCCGTATAATTTCCGGGAAGCCGGTCATACTGATAACAGACAAAAGATAAGGAAATACTTATCCTCCCCTAATGAAAGATCCCCGCCGCTGCAAAAGCGCAGCCGCGGGGATTCTTTTGATCTCCCGGTTCTTTCCTGCGGCACTGTCCCGTGCCAAACCGTTTAGATCAGCGATTCGTACAGTTTCGTGATGTCCTCCACGCTCGTCTCCTTCGGATTGCCCGGCCTGCAGGCGTCGTCGTAAGCGGACTGTGCGAGGAACGGGATATCCTCTCTCTTCACAATCTCCTTCAGATCTTTCGGAATGCCCACGTCCTCAGACAGCTTGCGCACCGCGTCGACGGCCGCTTTTCTATACTCCTCCTGACTCATGGCATCCACGTTCTTCACGCCCATGGCTCTCGCGATCTCACGGTACTTCTCGCCTGTCGCCTCCGCGTTGTACTCCATAACGGTGGGCAGGATGATCGCGTTCGCGATGCCGTGCGGCGTGTCATAGAGCGCGCCCAGCGGATGCGCCATAGAATGCACGATGCCGAGTCCTACGTTGGAGAAGCCCATGCCCGCCACATACTGGCCGAGCGCCATGTCCTCTCTCCCCTGCGGCGTGTTCGCCACCGCGTCGCGCAGGGAGCGGGAGATGATCTCGATCGCTTTCAGATGGAACATGTCGGACAACTCCCAGGCCCCTGCCGTAATATAACCTTCTATCGCATGGGTCAGCGCGTCCATACCTGTCGCGGCCGTCAGCCCCTTCGGCATGGAAGCCATCATCTCGGGATCGACGAATGCCACAACCGGAATGTCCTTCGGGTCAACGCACACCATCTTGCGGTTCTTGGCCGCGTCTGTGATCACGTAGTTGATCGTGACCTCCGCCGCCGTTCCCGCCGTAGTCGGCACCGCGAAAATCGGCACGGATTTATTCTTCGTGGGCGCCACGCCCTCCAGGCTGACCACATCCGCAAAATCCGGGTTGTTGATGATGATGCCGATCGCCTTCGCCGTATCCATGGAGGAACCGCCGCCGATCGCCACCAGATAGTCGGCGCCTGACTTCTTGTAGGCCTCCACGCCCGTCTGCACGTTCTCGATCGTGGGATTGGGCTTGATGTTGGAATACAGCTCATAGGAAAGACCCGCGCCGTCCAGCACCTTCAGAACCTTGTCCGTCACGCCGAATTTTACCAGGTCGGGGTCGGAGCAGACAAAAGCCTTCCGAAAGCCTCTGCCCTGCGCCTCCGCGGCGATCTCCTGAATCGCGCCCGCTCCGTGGTAGGAAGTTTCGTTCAACACAAATCTGTTTGCCATGGTACACTCTCCTTTACATTACTATTGTTTTTTGCACCTTCTATCGCAAGAGGTCTCCCTCTCACAGACACTTTTTGATCTTCTCGATCATCTCTTCATATTCGGCGTCGCTCAAATACACCTTGTCCGGATTCATCTGGAACGTGCCGCCCCACTCGTCCCCGTCCCGATACTTCGGCACAAGGTGCATGTGCAGATGGCAGCCGGTGTCCCCGTATGCGCCGTAATTCAGCTTGTCCGGCGAAAAAGCCTTGTGAATCGCCCGTGCCGCCCTCGTCACATCGGCGAAGAAACGGTTCCGCTCCTCTTCGCTGATGTCCACGATCTCGCTGACATGATCCCTGTAAGCGACGATACATCTGCCCGGCTTGCTCTGCTCCTTAAAAAGGATCAGCTGGCTCACGTCCAGATCGCAGATCTTGATCCCAAATTTCGCCAGAAGCTCTCCTCCCTGGCAGTAACCGCAGTTTTCACCTTTCATACCAATACCTCCCGTCGTCCGACTGTACTGTTTTTCACACAGGGCGGTCCGCCCCGCGCTTTTATAGGATATCTTCGTCCTTCCCGAACAGTTTTCTTGTAAAATATACGTTGAAAAAGTTGATGACCGGCCCCAGCCCGAAAGCGGATACAAGCGTGCCAAGCCCCACAATGCCGCCCGCCAGGAAACAGACGAGCGCGCAGACCGCATCCGTAAAGATCCGGTTGCAGAAATAGGAACTTTTCGGCAGACGTTTCGTCAAAATCAGCGACATGCTGTCATAGGGCGACACGCCCACATTGGGCGTCTGGTACATGGACACGCCGAAGCCGGTGACCGCCGTCCCCGCCAGCATCACCAGAATCCGAACGGGAAGTCCCTGCGGCAGCGGCGAGATCCAGGTCCACAGCCGATAGAAAAACGTCGTGATATACCCCAGGAAAAAAGCGTTCACCAGCGTTCCCGCCCCGATCAGGGGACGCCCGAAGCCAGCCTCCAGAATAAAGATAAACAGATTGACGACCAGCAGAAGATTCGCATACGGTACGCCCGCCCTGTCCGCCAGCGCCATCACCATGCCGCTGTAGGGGTCGTTGCCGAGTCCGGCAAATTTAAAAATGCTGATGCCCATACCGAGAAAGATATTGCCGAGAACCATGACAAGCATCCGCTTCCAGCCCGTTCTTCTGCAATATGCCGAGATCCTGTTTCCCATTGCCGCCGCCTAAATATTCTTTCTGATCCTGAGGATATTCTGTCCGTCCTTGTACTCGTATGTGATGTCGTCCATACTCTTCTTGACCATGTAGATGCCCAGTCCTCCGATATCGCGCTCTTCCGCGCTCAGCGTCGTATCCGGGTCCTCCTTGGCCAGCGGGTCGTACTGTACCCCGCTGTCGACGAAAGTGACCACCACCGCCATGGGATCCTCCACGACCTCCACGCGCACCGTGGCCGGCCCCACTTCCGGGTTGTACGCATAGTGCGCAATATTGCTGAACAGCTCGTCAATCGCAATATCGATCTGCATCTGCGCCTTCATGGGGCAGCCGAGCTCCTCCAGCTGTCCGTCCACAAATTCCGTAACCTTCGTAATATTGTCTACCACCGCGTCAAGCGTGAGCTCCTTCATTCCGCTCCCTCCAGATATTATGTTATTATGTCATTTTGTAAAGCCTTCTATAAGCAGTGTATCACAATCCGGTAATTTTTCCCACCAAAATGTTGTAATTTTATTTCGTCCGCGCGCCTTACAGCTTCCTCATCTTCCGTTCTGTCCTCTGTCGCCCGTATGCACGAAAGCCGCCGTCCACTCCGCCACGCGCCTGTCGCCCTCCTCGCTGAAACCGTGTCCCTCCCCGGGAAGGACATGCAGCACGGCGTCGGGATAGAGCCTGGCCGCCTGCTCGCTGTAGGAGACGGGCACCGTTTCGTCGGCGTCTCCGTGTACGATCAGTACGGGTTTGTCAAAACCCGCCGCCTGCTCTTCCCACTTGAGATCATACAGCGTCTCCACATAGGCTCTGCCCAGCGTCAGATCCCAGAAGGGAATCTCCTCCGGAATATCCTCCGGATGCGGAAACTGCCTGATCCAGTCGGGCGCGATGCAGAACGCCGGGTATTTCAGAATCATGCCCCGTATCTGCGCTCTGCGCTCCTTCGCCGTCATGGCGGACACCATGCCGCCCTGGCTGGAACCGAACAGATAGATCCGCTCCTTATCAACCCAGGTCAGATATCTCACCTCGTCCAACACCGCCAGCAGATCCTGCTTCTCAGTGTAGAGCGTCATCTGCGTGGTGGGGAAGCCGCTTTTGTCCCGGCTGCCGCCGCCGCAGAAGTTCAGGGCCACCGCTCCGATCCCTTCCGCCGCCAGATATTCCCCCAGATACGCATGGTCCGAGGCGTGGCCGTTGTAGCCGTGGCTGATGATGACTGCCGGATGTCTGCCGCCGCCCGCCGGTCGGTAGACTACGCCGTCCACTCTTCTGCCGTGATGCGGTATGATGATTGTCTCCATGATGCTTTCCTCCTTTACACCGTTTTCCTGGTCTGCCGGCTACAGATACGTCACCTGTCTGTCCCTGTCGAACTCATGAGGTTCCTTCGTCACCGCCCTGTGTCCCACCGCGATGGCGATCTCGTAGCGATATCCCGCCGGGAACTGCAGCGCGTCCGCGAAATACGCCTTCTTCTCCCCCGAGAGCGCATCCTTTACACAGCCGATGATCAGGCTGCCGAGTCCCATACCCTCCGCCGCCAGGGCGATATTCTCCACCGCGATGCCTGCGTCGAGGCTGCTCCAGTAGTACGACTCGTCCGCGCTCAGGAAGATCACCGTGGGCGCGCCGTAATAGAAGTTCTGCGGGGAATTTTTGATGTCGCGCAGCTTGTTTTTCAGCTCCTCCAGCTCTCCCAGAATCGGGCTGCCGCCATCCACCACCGTGAAGTGGATCTCCTGCTTGTTGGCCGCCGTCGGCGCCTGCAGCCCCGCCAGGATCAGACTGTCCAGCTCCTCTTTCGTCAGTTTTTCCTCCGTGTAGCCCCTGGTAGAACTTCTCTTTTCGATTGCCTGCAATACCTCGTTCATGTTTTTTCCTCCATTTCTATATCATTTTGATCAGGCCTGCCAGACCTGTCTCTCACTGCATATCTGCCGGCCGCTCTCATCCGCCTTTCGCATCAGGACCGCCATGTAGGAATCCTGCAGCGCCTCCCGCAGGGGATAGGGTTCGCCGTCCGTCCCTCTTGCGTACGCCGCCATGCGCCGCATGAGGATTGCCACCGCCGTCTCGTCCTGTGACAGCCCGCACAGACCGAAAGGCGGACTGTAGAAACTTCTGCCCTCGAAGACGGCGTCCGTCACTTCCTCTACTCTGCGCAGATTCGGGTTGTCGTATGCCCGTTCCACCGGACGCGTCCCAATCTGCAGCCTCGACGCCGCAGGCTCGTTCGCCCCGTCCAGATAGTACACCGTGTCGTCGATGATCTCCCCGCGGCTTCCCTGCAGCTTCAGCGTATTCCGTCTGATCGGGGAGCGGTACTGCTCGGAGTCGAAATCGTACAGAGCCACCTTGCCGTCCGCGAACGCAAAGGCGGCAACCGTCCGCTTCTTGTCCGCCACCCTGCCATCCGTGTAGGCTTCGTATCTTGTCAGCGTCTCCGCCGTCGGAAAGAGATAGGTCTTCGCCGACACCGTGAAGGCCGTATCCGCCGCCACTCCCAGCATGGCCCGCATCAGACTTGCCCCGTGATACTCATGGGCGAGCGAGATGTTCAGACAGTCCGGCTCGCCGATCAGCCCCAGCCGGATCACGCCAAGCAGGGAACTGTAGGCAGGATACAGCCTGTACTGCTCCGCCACCGCCAGCCTGCCGCCCTGTTCATGCGCTTTCCACAGCCTGGCAAGCGTCTCGGTATCCAGCGCCGCCGGCGTCTCGCACAGCACGGGAATGCCGCGTTCCATCCATTCCAGGCCGGTTTCGGCAATCACCGTCTTGCTCACCGCGATCACGGCAAAATCCGCGCCGCAGTTCATGCACTCCGCAACCGACGTCGTGGTGCGGATCCGATGTTCCTCCGCCATTTTCCGGGCCTTTTCCTCCGTCCTGCAGTACATTGCGCACAGCTCGAACGTCTCCGGCAGGGCTTTGGCCGCTCTGACATAGTAGAGGGAGCGCCAGCCCGAACCCACGATGATAAACCGGATCTTATCCATGCCGCCCGCCTTTCTCCTGCCTTCCCTCTTTTTTCTTCGCAAGCCACGTCTCAAACTGCCGCTCGAAATCGAGTTCTTCCGCCGAGCCCGGCGTCGGGATCTCCACCATCCGCTTTTCCCAGGAAGACAGATAGACGGCGTTGCTGATCAACAGGCTTTTCCTGCCCTCCGTGCCCGGCGCGACGCAGCTGCCCGCGCCCAGGCACTCGTCCGCGAATCCCTGCAGCACTTTTTCATAGGGGCTCTCCTCTTTTTCCGGCGTGATCTCCGTCCAGGCGCCCTTGATTTTCCTGAAATAATCGGTGGCGCTCTTCCGATAGTCCGCCTCCCGGCCTCCCATCTCCTGCGCCAGCTCGCCGATCCGCAGTTTCCCGCCCTCGCAGACAATCATAGCCTCCTCCAGAGAGATTTCCAGCCGATTGACGCCCGGCGCGTCCCCTGTGGACGAGATGAAAGTTCCCGTGGCGCCGTTTGCCCACTCGAGATACACCGTCACGTCGTCCTCCACTTCGATATCGTGAAAATGCCCTTCCACGCAGAAACCCTGCACGCGGGCCGGCATACCGCAGATCCACTGCAGCAGATCAAGATTGTGCGGGCACTGGTTCAGCAGGATACCGCCGCCGTCTTTTTCCCAGGTGGCATGCCAGGAGCTGGAAGTGTAATACTGCTGTGGCCTGTACCAGTCCGTGACGACCCAGTTCACCCTTTTCAACGCCCCGTATCTGCCGCTGTTCACCAGCTCGTAAAGCTGTCTGTGAATCGGCAGCGTGCGCTGATTGAACACCAGCCCGAACACCCTGCCCGACCGGGCGGCCTCCTCCTCCATGATCCTGGCCTGTCTGCTGTACACGCCTGATGGCTTGTCGCACAGCACATGCAGACCGCTGCGAAATGCCCGGACCGCCAGCTCTTCATGGGCATAGTGCGGCGTCGCGATCACCACCGCGTCAAGGACAAGCTCCCCCTTTTCCACCGCCTCAAAAAGCGCATCCGCCGTCTCGTACACGGGCAGCCCGGCCTCGATGGCGGGCAGAAGCAGTTCCCGATAGGCGCCGCGCACCCTCGTGATGGCGGCCAGTTCCATCCCCCGGATTGCGCCGTCCTGTATCAGGGAGGCGTACTTGCTCCCCATGTTTCCCACACCGATTACCGCAATCTTCATATCCCACAGTTCCCTCCGCTCCAAAATCTTCCCTGTTAAAATCATAGCATATCTGCCGCCGCATAGAAAGATAAAATATTCGTATTGACACTCCCGCGGCAGGACTTGTAATATTAGTATTGAATCTGCGTTTTGAAAAGGAGGACAGGAAGATATGACATCTATCACAGACGATATTCACTACATAGGCGTGAACGATCACGAGATCGACCTCTTCGAGGGGCAGTACGTTGTGGAAAACGGCATGGCGTACAACTCCTATGTGATCACGGACAGCAAAACCGCGGTCATGGATACAGTGGACGCGCGCTTTCGCGAAGAATGGCTGCAGAACCTGAGGGAAGTCCTGAACGGCAGGACGCCCGACTATCTGATCGTACAGCACATGGAACCGGATCACTCCGCCAATATAGACGCTTTTGCAAAGGCCTATCCCGGCGCGGTCATCGTAGCTTCCGCCGCGGCGTTTACCATGATGAAGCAGTTCTTCGGAACAGATTATGCCGACAGGCGCATGGTCGTCAAGGAGGGGGACACGCTCCCGCTCGGCTCACATACGCTGCAGTTCGTCGGCGCGCCGATGGTGCACTGGCCGGAGGTGATCGTCACTTACGACAGCCATGACAAAGTGCTGTTCTCGGCGGACGGCTTCGGCAAATTCGGCGCCCTGGATGCGGACGAAGACTGGGCCTGCGAGGCGCGCCGCTACTACTTCGGCATCGTCGGCAAGTACGGCATGCAGGTGCAGAATCTTCTGAAAAAAGCTGCGGCGCTCGACATACAGATGATCTGTCCTCTGCACGGTCCGGTCTTGAAGGAAAATCTGGAATATTATGTCAACCTCTATCAGACCTGGTCCTCATACGGCGTAGAGTCCGAGGGCGTCATGATCGCCTATACTTCCGTCTACGGACACACCAAAGAAGCGGTAGAACTTCTCGCCGGGGAACTGACCGCAAAGGGCTGCCCGAAAGTCGTAGTCGCGGACCTGGCCCGCGAGGACATGGCGGAGTGTGTGGAGGACGCTTTCCGCTACGGCAGACTGGTGCTCGCCACCACCACGTACAATACCGATATTTTTCCCTTCATGCGGGAGTTTATCAGTGATCTGGTCGAGAGAAACTATCAGAACCGCACCATAGCGCTGATGGAAAACGGTTCCTGGGCCCCCACCGCCGCCAAGGTCATGAGAAGCCGCCTGGAATCCTGCCGGAACATTACTTTCGCGGAGCCGACCATACAGATCAAATCCGCACTGAGCGAGGAGAACCGGGCGCAGATCCGGGCGCTGGCAGAAGAACTGACGCGATAATTTTTGATATATTATGTAAACTTATTTGAAACCCATACACATGACGAGAGGGCGTCCTTCCAGTCGTTTCAATGACTGTCGGGACGCCCTCTTTCGTCCTGTATCCTTATCAGAGCCGGAACGCGTTGACCGCCTCGTTCAGCGTCTCCGCCTTGTCCTCCAGCTCTCTCATGGAGTCGTGCAGATTGTCCACAATCTCCATCTGTTTCTTCAGCGAATCGTTGACCGCCGATACGGCTGCGGCGTTCTCTTCCGATACCGAGGAAATTCCCTCTATCGCCATCAGCGTATCCTTCCTGTGCTGTTCCATGCTCCTGATCGCTTCGCTCAGAGCGGACAGTTCCGCGATGATGTTCTCCATATCGTCATTCAGGCCTCTGAATACCCGGATCGTATCCTGGACGGTCTGCGCCTGTCTGGATACGATATCGCCCGCCTGCATGGAGGCATTCACCGTATCGTCCGCATTTCTCCTGATCGTCGCCATCGCGCCGCGGATCATATCCGCCGCCTGGATGGTATTGTCGGACAGATCGCTCACCGACAGCGCAACGACCGCGAAGCCCTTGCCGGCCTCGCCCGCCCTCGCCGCCTCTATGGAAGCGTTCAGCGCCAGAAGATTCGTCTCCTTCGCGATCTTATTGATCGTCTCCACAAATTTTTCGATCTCTTTCAGGCTCTCGCCGAGATTGCTGATATTGGTGGTAACCTGACGCGTGATATCGGAAGTATCCGTCGATTTCTCCGCCAGGTCGTCCATGGTAGCCATGCCGTTTTCGATCGTCTCGCGCGTGCCCTGCATGATGGCATTGATATGCTCCGCAGACTCCACCGCCGCGGTGATCCTGCCCGACAGCTCATCCATCAGTTCCAGACAGTTGCGGGAATTCTCGGACTGGGAATTGAGTCCTTTGTCCATCTCCTCGACCGAATCGGCAATCAGACTGTTGGAATTGTTGAGCGTCACCGTCGCGTTGGCCAGTTTCTCCGTGGAATCCGAGACGTCCTTCGTGGTGTTCAGCACCTGTATGATAAGATTTCTCGAATTGCGGATCATCTCCGCGATACTCTTCACAAGGATCTTGAACTCGTCGCGCCTGCTCGTGTTGATCTGCACCGTCAGATCGCCGCCCGCAACCACCTGCAGACGCCTGCTGAGATGGCTGATGGTCAGCACGATCCCACGGATGATCAGCACGCCCGCAAACAGGGCGATCAGCCACGACACGATCACCAGCAGGATCGTCACGTTGCGGATCGAAGCCGCCCCCGCGTTGACCATGCTGACCGGAACCATGGCGCAGATTGCGGATCCGTTGCTTCCGCTCTTGCTGATCATAAAAAGATACTGCGCGCTCTTGTATGTGACATAGTCTATCACGATGGCCGCCGTATCCGCCATCGCCTCCGTATAGTACGGCTGATTGACAAAAGAGAAGTCCCCGCCCCTGACGAGTTCCCCGTTCTCCAGAAGAATTTCCCGCCCGTCGGCTGTGACAAAAGCGGACACGCTGTTTTCTCCCAGATTCAGACTGCGCAGAATATCCGCGATCGCCTCGCTGCTGTAATCGATCACAATGCAGGCGCGCTTCGTCGCCATCGGCCTCACATAGGAGCAGGCGTAGCTGTCAGGCGAATAGCCGTCATACGCCTGGGCGAATACGCCGTCTATGTATTCGTGGGAACCGATCCAGTCGCCCTTCAGCGTCTGCAGGCATTCCGCCTCGCCGGACTCTAAGAGCGCGTCGTAGAAGCCCTAGGTCTGGGCGTCGTCGCCGTACGCGGAGATCACGCGGAGCCCTTCCTGCGGAATGATATACATGTTGTCCACAAAACTGTTGCCGCTGCACTTGACGCTCAGATCCAGCTTGACCTCATCCCGGATCTCCTGTTTCGTCCAATCATTGTAGATCGCGCCGGTCGCCCAGCGCATCAGATCCGTATTGTAATACAGCTGCTCCGACTCCGAGACCGCGGACTCAAAGCCGAAGTCGAGATATTCCATCGCCATGGACAGCGCCTTGGACATGGATTCCTCATAATTGTACGTCATGCCGGACGCGGCGAGCGAATACGCCACGGCTCCGATCAGAATGGTACAGAACAGCGGGATGGCAAACCCGATCACCATCTTGGTCTTGATGCCCATTCTGTTCTGTTTTTTATTTGCACTCCCGTCCGCGGCTTTCTCTCTGCGGCCTTTTACCCTGTTATCTTTTTTCATCGAACCCCCTCCAAATAGATCTATCGAGCCGTCCTGATCATCTCCAGGTACTCCGTAAGCCCGTTCTCCTGCGCATACTGATCCTAGATCGCGATAGCCGCCTCGCGGAAGCTGTCGATATCCATATCCTCATAGTCGGTCACAATCGCGCCGTCCGCGATGCACTGCGCCTTGGAACTGTCCATCATATCGTAAGTGACCGCGCGCTCCTCCAGCGTCGCCGCCAGTGCAGCCGTGTCGACCCAGCTGCGCTGCTCCGCGGTCAGACTGTCATAGAAATCGCCGTTCATGATAAACAGACGCGTCGTATAGTCGTGATGCGTCTCGCAGATATACTGTCCGTTCGGCGTTGTGTGGTGCAGCTTTAACATCAGATTGGTGTAATCGTTCTCCGCCGAATCCACCTCGTCCGCCATCAGCGCGTCGTACAGTTCGCCCCAGCCGATATCCACCGGCTGCGCGCCCAGCTGCGTCCAGTACTCGGAAACAACGCCCGATATCTGTGTCCGGATCGTCAGACCCTGCACATCCGCAGCGGTCCGGATCGGCACCTTGCCGTAATAGTCGCGCACACCCGCCGACCAGTATCCCATAATGCGATAGCGGTTGCCGGTGCGCTCCCTGATCATATCCGCCAGCGTGGAGCCGAACTCGCCGTCCATGGCCGCCTCCCAGTGATTGAAGCCGTCGAACAGATACAACAGCGATATCAGGTTGATCTCCGACACGCCCGCCGCGGACATGTAGCCCGGAGAGACGACTACCATCTGCGCCGTCCCGTCGTCCAGCATCTCCACCAGCTCCGTCTCGTTCTCCGACAGCGTACCGTCGCTGCACTCGACCTGGATCGTCCCCTGCGACAGCTCCTCCACCACTTCCTTAAAAGTCTGCAGGCCATAGTGATAGGGGTTGTCCTCCGAGACCTGATTGGAGGCGATCACCATATGTACCGCGGCGTCCGCCGAAACCGTGCTCTTCTCTTCCTCCGGCGCGATCGTCCCGATCGTTCTGCGCTCATGTGCCCCGCAGCCGCCGACGCACGCAGCCGCCAGGACACACGCCAGTGCAGCCGCCCAAAATCTCGATCGTTTCATCTCATATCTCCTTTACACGAATCTCCCTTGCATAAGCCTGCTACCATTCTACCACAGGATACAGCAAAATTGCCACTGTTTCTTCCTGCTTTTCACTTTTTTTGTGCATTATGACGAAAATGTGTATCCACGCCGAGTCCGCACAGTTCTTCGACCGCCTGCGCAAGCCCCTGGAAGCGTATCGTATGAATGCCGAATCTCTCCGCGGCGTCCAGGTTTGCCTGCGTGTCGTCCAGGAAGACGCACTCCTCCGGCGTCAGACCGTATCTTTCGATCAGGCGCTCATAGATCTCCGGCATGGGCTTGATCACCTTCTCCCGGTAGGACAGGATGCCTCCGTCCATATAGGGGAGGAAATCCAGCGCCTCCGCACAGTCCTTCTTTGCCTTCTCTCCGAAATTGGACAGATACAGAACGCGGTAGCCCCGGCTCTTCAGTTCCCGGATCCACGGGATCGCATATTCGCTGCGCGTGACCATCGTCCGCACGTCGCCCAGCACCCTGTAGATATCCTCCGCAATCTCAGGGTCATTTTCCGCGAATCTGCGCATAAGCTCTTCTCTGGGGATCACGCCCCGGTCGGTTTCATTCCACAGCGGACTTTTGACCGTGGCCCGCGCAAGGCGTTCCACCATGGCCTCGTCGTAGCCGAAACTCTCATAATGTTTTTTCCAGTTGAAATCGGCGAGCACATTGCCGATGTCAAAAATGATTGTGGTGATCACAGCGCACCTCTTTTCTGTCCTGCCCTATAGGTTTACATAACTATATTTCCATCAGTTCCAAAAGGTTTCTCGCCGCCGCCGACAGCGGATTCCTGTCATTGGTCACGACGCAGAAATGCCGTTTCGGTATAATCATGTTGAACCGCAGTTCAAACAGTCTTCCGTCCTCCAGGTACTCCTCCGCGAAATCCCGGATCACACAGCCGACCCCCAGACTGCGCAGCGCAAACTGCACGATCATGTCGCTGGTAGCCAGCTCGAACTCCGGCCTGATATCCACGCCGTTTTTGTGCAGGAAGGAATCGATGTAGCTTCTTGTACTCGTGACGCCTTCCAGAAAGATGATCGGCAGCCTCTCAAGTTCCTGCAGATCGAGCATACGGTTCTTATATGGGATGAATCTGCGCCCCGCCACGAAGACGTCCTCGATTTCCCGCACGTTCACGGCACAGAGCCCGTCCCCGCCCTCAAAAGGCGTGCTGACAACCCCGAAATCAATCTTGTTCTCTCTCAGATTGCGCAGCGTCTCCGGCGTGGGCGCGTTGCTGACCGCCACCTTGATGTGCGGATATTTCTCGTGAAACTGTTCCAGATAGGGCAGCAGATAAAACTGCAGCGTCATATCGCTGGCGCCGATATGGATCTCGCCCAGCTCCAGATCCAGCATCTGCTTCAGCCTCTGCTCGCCCAGTTCGATCTGCTCGTATCCTTTGGCCGCATAACCGTAGAGCAGCTCTCCCTCGCCCGTCAGGCGCACGCCTCTGGACACCCGCGTAAACAGCCGGGCGCCGAGCGCGGTTTCAAGCTGTCTGATCGACTGGCTGACCGCAGGCTGCGAGATATTCAGCTCCCGCGCGGCGACGGTCAGGCTGCCCGCCCTCGCCACATGGCAGAATACCTTGTAATATTCCATATTGGCAATCATCTCGTATTCTCCGATCCGACGGCGCCCCGGCCGTCCACTTTTCTATTATACATGAATCCGTCCAAAAAGACAGCCGCGCAGCTTTACTTTTTGTGCTTTCCTTTTTCGCCGGACTATACTATAATAATCATACAAAAATCCCCACGAAAACAAAAACAGAAAAATAAAGGAGTATCTGCGATGAACATCCTGTTTCTGGCGGCGGCCCTGTCCGCCCTGATCCTTTTTCAATTCCTGCATAAGCGCGGGGCCGGTTTCAAAAAAACCGCGTACCTTTCCGCCGCAGCCATACTCTGGCTCTGCGGAGCCTTTGGCGCGGCGTCGGCGAAGGCTGTCGGCAGCTCTTTGTCCTCAGGCGCTGCGGACAGTCCCGGTACGCTCTCCGTCCACTATATCGACGTGGGGCAGGGCGACGCGACTCTGGTTCTGTGCGGGGAACACGCCATGCTGATAGACGCCGGCGACAACACGAAGGGCACCGCTCTGCAGCTGTATCTGACCAAGCAGGGCGTGAAGAAGCTGGACTATCTGATCCTGACGCACCCGGACGCCGACCATATCGGCGGCGCGGACGTCATCCTCACGAAATTCGATGTGGACACCGTCTTTATGTCGGATTATCCGGAAGATACCAAGACCTATCAGGAAGTGCTGGACGCCCTGAACGTAAAACATATGCGCTATTCCACGCCGGAACCGGGAGACGCCTACGCTCTCGGCAGCGCGGATTTCACAATTCTGGCGCCTCTTGCCCGCTACGAGGATTCCAACGACTCTTCCATCGCGCTGATGCTCCATCACGGCGGCAACAGCTTTCTCTTTACGGGCGACTGCGGGGAAGAGGCCGAGAAAGATCTGACAAACAGCGGACAGACGCTCTCCGCCGATGTGTACCAGGTCGGCCATCACGGGAGCCGTTCTTCCTCCACACAGCGCTTTATGAACGCCGTCTCTCCGACCTGGGCCGTGATCAGCTGCGGGAAGGACAATTCCTACGGCCATCCCACCGCCGAGGTGCTGAACCGGCTGCGCGCCATGGGCGTCAAAGTCTTCAGAACCGATGAACAGGGCAGCATCATCGCGACCTCGGACGGTTCAGAGATCACCTGGAACTGCGCGCCTTCCGAGACATGGAAGTCCGGAGAGCCGACGGCGTCGTCCGCAGGCAGGCCCAAAAAGGCTGTTGTGGCAGCCTCCGCCTCCGGCACGGCGACGGCGTCCGGAAACACGTCTGCAGACAGCGGCAAGTCCGCCGCGCAGTCATCGCCCGCCTCCGGCGAAAACGACAAAGAAAAGGCCGCCTCCGGCGCGCAGACGCCCGCAGACGTCGGCGCTTCTTCAAGCGGCCAGGCCTTCGCGACGGGAAGTTCTCCCGGCGCCGGTCTCTATATCGGCAATAAAAATAACGGTAAGCTGCATCTCTCCTCCTGCAGCAGTCTCCCTCTGGAGAAAAACCAGGTGATCTTCAACACCCGCGAGGAGGCCGTAGCCGCGGGCTACAGCGATCCGTGCAAGCGCTGCAACCCGTAGCGGCTTGTCTCTATTTCTGCAGCGGACTCCGGCGGTAGATGATATCGCTTCTGCCGGGTCCGTTGGAGACCATCGTGATCGGATAACCGATCTGTCCCTCGATAAACTCCACATATCCGCGGCAGTTCTCCGGCAGCTCCTCATAGTTCCTGATCCCGCGGATATCGCACTTCCAGCCCGGCAGCTTCTCAAGCACCGGTTTCGCTTTCTCCAGCTTCCAGGTGACGGGGAAGTCCGTCGTCACCTCGCCGTCTATCTCATATCCCACGCAGACCGGAATCTCATCCAGATAGCCGAGCACATCCAGCACGGTGAACGCCACGTCCGTCGTGCCCTGCAGGCGGCAGCCGTATTTGGAGGCCACACAGTCGAACCAGCCCATACGCCTGGGCCGACCCGTGGTTGCGCCGTACTCGCCGCCGTCGCCGCCGCGCCGGCGCAGCTCATCCGCCTCGTCCCCAAAGATCTCGGACACAAAAGCGCCGGCGCCCACCGCCGAGGAGTATGCCTTGCACACCGTGATGATCTGCCGGATCTCATGGGGCGGCAGACCCGCGCCGATCGCGCCGTAGGCCGCCAGCGTGGAGGAAGACGTCACCATCGGATAGATCCCGTGGTCAGGATCCTTCAGCGTGCCGAGCTGCCCCTCCAGCAGAACGGTCTTTCCCTCCTTCAGCGCCCTGTCCAGATAGGAGGACACGTCGCACACATAAGGTTCTATCATCTTCCTGTAACCGCGCAGCGTTTCCATAAGCTCCCGGGTATCGATTAACGGCTTGTGGTACAGATGCTCCAAGAGCACGTTCTTCGTCTCACAGACACGCTCCACTTTCTCTCTGAGACGCTCTTCGTCGAACAGCTCGCTCACCTGGAATCCGATCTTCGCATACTTGTCGGAGTAAAACGGTGCGATACCCGATTTCGTGGAACCGAAAGACTTGCCTCCAAGGCGCTCCTCCTCGTACTGGTCGAACAGCACATGGTAAGGCATCACGATCTGGCATCTGTCGGAGACCAGAATTTTAGGCATCGGCACGTTCCTGTCCGTAATCGACTTAATCTCCTCCA
Organism: uncultured Lachnospiraceae bacterium; assembly: GCA_947626775.1. GTDB lineage: Bacteria > Bacillota > Clostridia > Lachnospirales > Lachnospiraceae > UBA3282. Next base: position 52,115 of record CANQTL010000001.1, read on the forward strand.
TCAGAATCGGAATGTTGAGCGCCACGCCATTGCCGATGATGCTCGTCGTGTGACCGTAGAAGACGCCCGACGGCAGCGTGTGCAGCGCAAATTTGCCGTAATTGTTGACGATCGTATGTCCGGCGTTGGCGCCGCCCTGGAAGCGCACGATAATATCAGCCTTCTCGGCCAGCATATCCGTGATCTTACCCTTGCCTTCGTCTCCCCAGTTGGCGCCTACGACTGCCTTAACCATAAAAAATTCCTCCTTTAATATCAGCCTTAGTCTGTACACAGGAAAAGCGGGTTGTAAAAAACCCGCTCTCCGTTCCTTACTTTATGATTATAAACGATTCTTTATCATAAGTAAAATCAATATTTATTATGAAAGATATAATATTTTTTGATTTTGTCCCAGCGGACGGCGTCACCGCTGCCGATACCGCAGCGCTCTCGTCGCATTCAGCACGGCGAGAACCATCACGCCCACATCCGCAAAGATCGCCCACCACATATTGAGGGCGCCCACAGCGCCGAACGCCAGGCAGAGGAACTTGACCGCCAGCGCAAACACAATGTTCTGATGCACGATACCAAGCGTCTTTCTGGAAATGCCGATGGCGGTCGCAATCTTCCCGGGATCGTCGTCCATCAGCACGATATCCGCCGCCTCGATCGCCGCGTCCGAGCCGAGCGCCCCCATCGCGATCCCCAGATCCGCCCGCGACAGAACCGGTGCATCGTTGATGCCGTCGCCCACGAAAGCCAGCTTCTCCTTCTTTCCCTTCGCGGCCAGAAGCGCCTCCACCTCGGTCACCTTGTCCTCCGGCAGCAGACCGCTCTTTACCACGTCGATGCCCAACTCCTTCGCCACGGCCTCGGCCACGTCCGCCGTATCCCCGGTCAGCATAACCACCTGTCTGACCCCGGCGGCCTTCATCTGCGCCACCGCCTCTTTCGCGCCGGGCTTGACTACATCGGCGATCAGAATATATCCCGCGTATCTGCCGTCGATCGCCACATGCACCTGTGTGCCGATCTCCTGAGGCGTCCGCCAGGAGACGCCCAGCCGCTCCATCAGTCTGGCGTTGCCGGCAGCCGCCCGCCGCCCGCGCACTACCGCCGTCACGCCGTGGCCGCTGATCTCCTCCACATCGCTCAGCGCCGAGACGTCGATCGCCTGCCCGTAAGCCTCCTTCAGGCTCTTGCTGATCGGGTGGTTGGAATAATGCTCCACGTACGCCGCCGTCTCCAGCAGTTCGTCCTCCGTGACGCCCTCTTCCGGCATCACCTTCGTCACCTCGAACACGCCCCTGGTGAGCGTGCCCGTCTTGTCACAGACCACGCAGGCCGTCTCGCCGAGCGCCTCCAGATAGTTGGAACCCTTGACCAGGATCCCCTGCGTGGAAGCACCTCCGATGCCGCCGAAAAAGCTCAAAGGGATCGAGATCACCAGCGCGCAGGGACAGCTGATGACAAGCGTCGTCAGCGCGCGGATCAGCCACTGTGACCAGCGCGCCTCCTGCCCCATGACAAGACTGCACACGGGCGGCAGAACCGCCAGCAGAAGCGCGCCGATGCAGACCGCCGGCGTGTAATATCTGGCAAACCTTGTGATGAAGTTCTCCGAGCGGGACTTCTTCATGCTGGAATTCTCCACCAGGTCAAGGATTTTCGACACCGTAGATTCCCCGAAGGCCTTGGTGGTTCTGATCTGCAGCAGACCGGACAGATTGACGCAGCCGCTGATCACCTCATCCCCCGGATCAACCTCTCTCGGAACGCTCTCGCCGGTCAGCGCGCTCGTGTTGAGCGATGACGACCCGCTTACAATCACGCCGTCGATCGGTACTTTCTCACCGGGCTGTACCGTGATAACCGTCCCCGTCTCCACTTCGTCCGGATCCACCCGGACCAGTTCGCCGTCCCGCTCTATATTGGCGTAGTCGGGCCGAATGTCCATCAGGGCGGCGATATTTCTGCGGCTCCTTCCGACCGCGCAGCTCTGGAACAGCTCGCCGATCTGATAGAAGAGCATGACCGCCGTACCCTCCGTGTACTCTCCGAGAGCAATCGCTCCCACGGTCGCCACCGCCATCAAAAAGTTTTCGTCGAAGACTTCCCCGTGCACGATGCCGAGGATCGCTTTTTTCAGAATGTCATAGCCGATGAGCAGATACGGGATCATGAACAAACCGAACATGATTTCCTTATGCCACGGCTCCACCGCGCCGAGATCGCACGCGCCGATCACGCTGAAGCCGATCAACAGTATGGCCGCCGCAATAATCCGTGCCAAAACCTTTTTCTGTTTGCGTGTCATTGCAGATTCCCCCTTGCCTTCCTTCCGTATTGACGCGCGGGATCTGACCCGCGTTTTATTATCTTATGAACATTTGAACATATGTTGAATGTTTTGTCAATATACTTTCTGCATTTTCCATAAAAAGAAGCGGCAAACCCATCCCTAAAGACAAATCTGCCGCTTATCATTTTACCCTGTCAGCCGCCTGCGCGGCTCTCTCACTGCACGACGCCCGTGCCGCTTCTCGTCCACACGATCTTCTCGGCGATCATCCGGTCGATGTCCATGCCGATAATCTGGGAAGCCCGCGATTTTGCCGCGGCCTCGTTGGCCGTGCCGAGGTTCTTGTAGATATCGTAGGCCGGCTTCTTGTTGCCGTTCAGATCGTACAGACCCATAGCCAGATGGCTCTCCATCTCATGCGCGTCGTCCGTCTCCCGGAAGAGCATGAACGCGTCTATGTCGGGCAGCGATCTCGCCTTCAGATAACCGTAGGCGATCGAGGCCTCCTGCTTGTCATTGCCGAACGCGGACGTATACCCGATCTCCGCCAGCGAAATGCTCCTCACCTCGCCGCTCGGGTTCAGGAACTTCGACTGATGCATATAGTCGATCAGAATATCAATGTTCTGCATTGTGATATAGGGCGTCGAGAGGCCGCTCTGCACCCACACTGCCGGACCGTTCCAGGCATAGGGGTCATACAGCGGAGAATTGTAGGGGTGATAGGAAAGCCCCCAGTCGATATTGCCCTCCCGAAGCATATAGTAGTTGAACTGGTCCAGGTACGCCTTCGCGAGGAAGCTGCCCGGGTTCGACTTTCTGTTCCACTCCTGGTCGATGGAGTTGTAGATCCTCAGATTCGCGTTCTGGGCCTTCATCTCGTTGTAGAGGATGCGGAACGCCTTGACATAGAGATTCACGTTATAGTCCAGCGAATCCGAGCTGGTGTACCACCAGGAAGTACGCGCATTGACCTCGTTGCCGACGATCCAGTTGTCCACCTTGCCGGCATATCTCTGTCCCAGGAACGCGCCTATCGCCTTCAGATGATTGGCGCCCGCGGCGTCGTTTACGTTCAGCGCATAGCTCGGGCACTCCGCGTCCTTCGCGTCGGGATGCACCAGATCCTGCGCGTAGGGTCCTTTACCGCTGTTTAAGAGCGCCAGCGTCACCTGAATCCCGTAACTGCTGAAGGTTTGCGTCATGGAATCAAAGGAATTGATCCTGCCGCCGTTAAAATAGTAAGTCTGTCCATTGTAGGTAAAAGGGATCGCGCCGCCCACGGAGGCGTCGACGCAGATCTCGTTTATGTCCATATTGTACACGATCTGCTGAACGCCGAGATCCTGAAGCTCCTCTTTCGAGCACTTGGTCAGATCCGGCAGGATCCCCTTGATCCCCGTCTCCTTCCGGGGCGCCGTGTGCGCGGCGATCGCCTCCGGATTGGTGATGTAATGCTCGTCGCTGACCTGAACCATCTGTCCGCCCCGCTTGACGGCAACCAGAAATTTGCGGCTCAGGTTGGAGCCTTCGCTGTTATAGTTCAGCGGAAAGGAAGCCGTCGCGGAAGAACCCGCCGCCACCGTCGCGACCACCTCGCCTGCGGTGCCGTCTTGATAGACCTCGTCCGCATAAATATAATACTTGCCGTCGTCGCTGGCCGGAACGCTGCCGGCGCTTAAACTGCACACCACATCGGAACCGGATATGGTGCAGGAACTGATCGAGACGGGCCGTCCGTCCGCCCTCGCCTCCAGCGCGCAGTCTTTATGAAAAAGCGCCCCGCCGACAATGAGCGCCGCAGTAAATGCCGCCGCCGAGAGCGCTGTCCTGATCCTTCCCTTCTTCATGTCTCATCCTCCTCATATCTGTCTTCGCATCTTCGTCCATTATATCCGCTATGCGTCCGCTTGGCAAGAACGAATGTCAAATATTAAGATTCCCTGTCGAAAATCTCCCCTGCGCCGGATACTAAGCCGGATTCACATGCACCATGATATGTTTGACCCTGGGGAAGGTCCGCTCGATGGCGTCGTGTACGTCCTCCGCGATCCCATGCGCTTCCCTGAGCTTCTTGTCCCCGTCCACCCGGATTTCGATATCCACATAGATCTTGTTGGCAAAGACGCGCGTGCGCAGCAGATCGACCCCCAGTACGCCTTCCTGCGCCGCGGCACAGTCCCGAAGCTGCGCCTCCACCTCGTCGTCACATGCCTTGTCCACCATCTTGTCCACCGCGTCCATAAAGATATCATATGCCGCCTTCTCAATAAAGACGCAGATCGCCAGGCTTGCCGCAGGATCCAGAATCGGATATCCCATTCTCGCTCCCGCAATACCGATCAGCGCGCCGACAGAGGAGAGGGCGTCCGAGCGATGGTGCCACGCGTCCGCCATGAGCGCGCCGCAGTCCAGCTTCTTCGCATAACATCTCGTGTACCAGTACATGGCCTCCTTGACCGCGATGGACACGCCGGCTGCAACCAACGCCAGCACGCCCGGCACAGCGAGCTGTCCGTAATTCCCGCCCATGATCTTGTCCGCTGCGGAATAACCGATTCCCAGACCCGTGACAGCCAGGATCGTCGCGAGCACGATCGACGCCACACACTCCAGCCGCTCGTGCCCGTACGGATGATCCCTGTCCGAAGCCCTGTTCGATATCCTGACGCCGACGATCACCACCACCGTGCTGAACACATCCGACGCGGAGTGAATCGCATCCGAAATCATCGCTCCCGAATGGGCGAGCGCGCCGGCTGCCAGCTTGAACAGTGTGAGAACCAGATTCGCCGCGATGCTGACCCGAGATACCCGCATCACCGCCCGCTCATAGCCCTGGTTTTCTTTTTCCATAGATTCTATAGATTCCATAACGATATCTCCGCTCATCTCAAAGTATCACAGGCGGATCGAAAATGCAAGACTGGCTCCGATCCGCCCGCTCTGCCCGCACGCGCCGTCAGCCGTTCGGTATCAGCAGTACCTGACCGATATTGAGAAGATCCCCCGCCAGCCCGTTCAGCCGCCTGATCGCGTCCACCGTCGTGCCGAACCTCTGCGACAGCCGCCAGAGCGTGTCGCCCGCACGCACCGTATACTCAAAACAGCACGACGGCGAGCCCTGATCCGGCAGACTGCCGCGGATATTCAGATAGACGTCATACAGCGCCCGCCATGTGGCCGGTCCGACAATCCCGTCCGCAACAAGCCCTCTCATGCGCTGAAAAGCGATCACAGCCTGCCTCGTCGAGCTGCCGAAGACGCCGTCCTGCCGGACAGACGGAACCGTCGGATAAAACCGCGCGATCACGCTCAGGAGGTACTGTAATGTCAGGACGTCGCTGCCGCCGGAACCAAGCCGCAGCACTGTGTCCGGCGGCACGGTGCCGACCCCGTCCTGCACGCCCTCGCTGTCCAGTTCCGCCAGCCCCGTAACCGCGGTATAGACCTGGGAGATCTTATACCATGTGGCTTTGCCGACAATCCCGTCCGGGACCAGATCGAAGATACTCTGGAACTGGCGCACCGCAGCCTCCGTGCTGCCGCCGAACACGCCGGGCGTGTCCGTGACCGCCGGAATTGCCGGATAGTTTCTGCGGATCCTGTTCAGATAGTTCTGAATATTCTGCACATTCAGTCCCGTGCTGCCGCGTCGAAGCAGCGTGCCCGGATAGGATGACAGAACGTTCGTCACCGCTTCCGCCTCCGCGATCAGCACGTCATCCGGATAGTAGGAGCGCAGAATCTGTAACGGCGCGAATCCTCTCTGCGCAAGCGTGACTGTCCCCCACTGCGACAGGCCCTGACAGGTCACGGTCGTGCCGTTGCAGAAAGAGGTAAAATAAGGGGCGCGCAGCCCGGGACGTGTCACGTACTCACCGAAAATCTCATCGACGACCGCGCTGATCGATCCATAGATCGCCCGCCCGTACACAAATGCCTGATCGTAGGCAGGGCTTCCCGTGATATCAAAGCCGTACCCCCGGCTCCTGTACCATTCCGTGAAGATACGGTTCAGCGCAAATGTGGCGATCGCGTAGATGTTTGCCCTGAGGGCCGCATCCGGCCACGTGGGATAAATCTCGCTGCTCGCCACATTCTTGACATAGTCGGAAAAAGGAATCTGCACATTGGAGGCGTAGGCGTCCGGACTGCCCAGATGAACCGTGATCAAACCCGGTATCACCACCTGTCTGAGCACATAGGGCGCCACGTCCAGCCCTTCCTGCCGTCTCGTCCCCTGTCCCGCGACAGCCGGCCTCCCGAGCACAATGCGCTCCGCCTCCCCGCCGTGCGCGCTGTCCGGCTCCGGCAGAAGAATCATCGGCAGAACCGCCGTCTCTCCCTCATAGATCGGAACCTTTTCCACATAGAGCGTCTGAAAGCCTGCCGCCTGTGCCAGAACGCCGTAACTGACATATGGATCTTTCGCATAATTGGGATCCAGCGAAAGCTTCGCCTCCGCCGTCTCCAGAGAGACCATCGGCGTCTTCCCGCTTTCATCTGTCGTAAGATCGTACACTCTGCGCCCCTGATCGTCCAGAACCGTGATCCGCACATTCTCCAACGGCACGGCGTCATCGGCGATTCTCGTCTGTATGACCAGATATCCGATAGCCATAGCTGTATCATTCTCCCTTATTGAGATGTCTATGGTTTATTATATGAACGCGCCCGAAAGATTCCCTATCAACATCTCAAAAGGAACGGCGTCCGCCGTCGTCCTGCCTCTGCTCCTCTTCGCCTTTGTGCCTGAGCATCTGTCTCAGTTCGCTGTAGATCCCGCGGCTCACCGGGATTCTGCTGCCGTTTTTCAGTTCGATGCAGGAGCGGTCGACGTGGCGGATCTTGTCCAGCCTGACGATATACGCGCGGTGGCATCTGACAAAATGTCTGTCGCTCAGCCGCTCTTCCAGGGCGGCGAGACTGTCCGCGCACTCCACCTGAAATGTCCTGCCCCTGTGCGGGCAAAACTCGATGGTGCTGCCGTGTTCCCGCGCCCGCGCAAACATGATCTTTTCAGCCGCCAGTTCCAGCCTGCTTCCCTTGATTCTGACCGTCAGAAGCTCTCTGTTTCCGTCCCGGTACAGCACTCTGTCCATACACTGAAACAGCCTTTCCCGCTCCCTGTCCTCCGTTTCCTCCTGATTCTTTGCCTTTCCTCTGCCGTCCTTCCCGATCCCCGCGGTAAACACGATTGCGAGCGCCGGACAGTACCTGCGCGCCAGTTCTGACAGTTCCCGCTTCTCCGACTCCCGCATACGGACGTCCACCAGAAGCGCGTCGACGTCATACTGTCCCTGCCACATCGACCGAAAATTCTCCGTCCCGGAAAAGGACGTCAGCACCAGCGGGATCTGCCTCTGTGCGCTCCACGCCTTTACATAGCGCCGCAAAAGCTCCGCATGCGCCTCGTCTCCTTCAATCATTGCAAGTTTCATCTTTTGTCACCATGTTGAGCATTTTATCTTTTGTTAAACAGCGAAAGTATGTCTATCCTCTTTTTCTACACACTGATCTCCGCCTTCACACCCAGCAGCTCCTGATTCTCCGCGAGAATCGGATCGACCACTTCCCTGAGAAATCTGTCCACCTGAAGAGGGGCCCGCCCGACATATCTGGCGGGTTCCATCGTCCGCTGCAGCTCCTCCTCGGTCAGATTGAAAGCGGGATCCTGCGCGATCAGCGCAAGCAGATCGTTCTCCCTGCCCTCCCGCTTTACATGAGCGCCCGCCTCCATGGAGAGTTCTCTGATCTTCTCGTGCAGTTCCTGACGGTTGCCGCCGGCCTTGACGGCGTCCATCATGATATTCTCCGTCGCCATAAAGGGCAGTTCGCCCATGAGATGTTTCGCGATGACCTTGTCGTACACCACCAGACCGTCCACCACATTCAGACACAGATCCAGAATGCCGTCCACCGCCAGAAAGGCTTCCGGGATCGAGAGCCGCTTGTTGGCGGAATCGTCCAGCGTGCGCTCAAACCACTGGGTCGCCGAGGTGATCGCAGGATTCAAAGCGTCTATCATCACGTAGCGGGCGAGAGAGGCAATGCGCTCGCTGCGCATCGGATTTCTCTTGTAAGCCATGGCGGACGAGCCGATCTGGCTTTTCTCAAAAGGTTCCTCCACCTCTTTCAGATGCTGCAGCAGACGGATGTCGTTGGACATCTTATGCGCCGACGCAGCGATGCCCGCCAGCACGTTGCACACTCTCGTGTCCACCTTGCGGGAGTAGGTCTGTCCGGACACGGGATAACATTTTTCAAAACCCATCTTCCGCGCGATCATGGGATCGATCCTGTCAATCGTCTCCTGGTCCCCGTCAAAGAGTTCGAGGAAGGACGCCTGGGTTCCCGTCGTCCCCTTGGAGCCGAGCAGCTTCATGGTGGAGAGCACGTAGTCCAGATCCTCCAGGTCCAGACAGAACTCCTGCGCCCACAGCGTGGCCCGCTTGCCGACCGTGGTGGGCTGCGCCGGCTGAAAATGCGTGAAGGCAAGAGTCGGAAGTTCCTTGTACTCTTCCGCAAACTTCGCCAGCTCGGCGATCACATTCACCAGCTTCTTCCTGACAAGTTTTAACGCCTCGTTCATCACGATAATATCGGTGTTGTCGCCCACATAACAGGACGTGGCGCCCAGATGGATGATGCCCGCCGCCTTGGGACACTGTTTCCCATAAGCGTAGACATGACTCATCACGTCGTGGCGCACCTCCTTCTCCCGTGCTCTCGCCACGTCATAGTTAATGTCCTCCGCATGGGCTTTCAGCTCGTCGATCTGTTCCTGCGTGATGACCGGCTCGCCGTTCCGGCTCAAACCAAGTTCCATCTCCGTCTCCGCCAGCGCGATCCACAGCCTCCTCCATGTCCTGAATTTCATATCCTGCGAGAAGATATACTGCATCTCCTTACTCGCATAGCGCTCTGATAAGGGGCTTACGTATCTGTCTGTGTTCATGGTTTGTCTCCTTTTCTATGGTTGGTTTTGAATCGTCACTCTTCCAGCAAGCATAGCTTTGTGCTCCACGGACTTTTGTCGCGCTTATCGCTCATAGTCTCCCCTGATATCCTCCGCCGGCGGTTCGATCGGGTAGTCGCCCGTGAAGCACCCCCTGCAGATGCCGAGTCCTCCCGCGATCTCATGCAGGCGCTCCATTCTGAGATAAGCCAGCGAGTCCGCGCCGATGATCCCGCAGATCTCTTCCACGGAGCGGTTGTAGGCGATCAGCTGTTCCCTGGCCGGCACATCCGTGCCGAAGTAGCAGGGCCACAGAAATGGCGGCGAGCTGACGCGCATATGCACTTCCTTCGCCCCCGCCTCGCGAAGCATCCTGACGATGCGGTCGGAGGTCGTCCCTCTGACAATGGAATCGTCGATCATGATGATGCGTCTGCCGCGCACCGCCTCGCGGATCGCGTTCAGCTTGACCTGTACGCTGCTCTCGCGGCTCTTCTGCCCCGGCTTGATGAAAGTCCGCCCCACATAAGTGTTCTTGACGAAAGCCTGTCCGTACGGGATCCCCGACTGCATGGAATACCCCAGCGCGGCGCAGTTGCCAGACTCCGGTACGCCGACTACCAGATCCGCCTCCACAGGCGAGTCCATGGCCAGGAACTTTCCCGCCATAATGCGGGATTCGTACACGCTGACGCCGTCGATATGGCTGTCCGGCCTGGCAAAATAGATATACTCGAACACGCATCTCGCATGCTCCTCTGCCGGCAGGCACATGCTCCTGTCGGATTCAATTCCTTTTTCCGGCGATATGGTGACAATCTCTCCCGGCTCCACGTCCCGCACGAACTTCGCGCCGATGGTGTCAAGCGCACAGGTCTCCGACGCCAGGATGTAGGCGTTGTCCCGCCTGCCGATACAGAGCGGGCGGAAACCGTACGGGTCCCGCGCGCCGATCAGTTTGCGGGGCGACATGACGATCAGGGAGTAGGCGCCCTTGATCTTGTGCATGGCGCGTCCCACCGCCTCCTCCACAGTCCTGCTGTTGAGGCGCTCTCTGGCGATGTGGTAGGCGATCACCTCCGAGTCAATCGTCGTCTGGAAGATCGCTCCCGTGTATTCCAGCTCGTGCCGCAGCTCCGCCGCATTGACCAGGTTCCCGTTGTGCGCCAGCGCCAGTGTTCCCTTCACATAATTGAGCACCAGCGGCTGCGCGTTCTCCCGCGTACTGCTGCCCGCCGTGGAATACCGCACATGACCGACCCCGATATCGCCCTTTAATTTGTTCAGTATCTCGGGTGTGAATGTCTCGTTGAGCAGCCCCATCTCCTTGCTGCTCAGAACTTTGCCTTTCGGTCCCGCCGTGTCGCTGACCGCGATGCCGCAGCTCTCCTGTCCTCTGTGCTGCAGGGCGAAGAGTCCGTAGTAGATCGTGGACGCCACGTCTCTCCCGTCGAAATCATAGATGCCGAATACGCCGCACTCCTCGCCCAGCTTGTCTGTCTGTTCCATCTCCGTGTTCATGCTGAACCCTCTCTTCCGATTTTTTTCCACACCGTATACGCGCTATCCCTTAGCGAATTTCTTTTCATATTCCTCCACGGTAGCCATAATCTCTCTGGCATACTGCGGATACTTGTCTACCAGCGCCCGGATCTCTTTCTGAGAACCGCCGGCCACCACTTCTCTATTGTAATCCATCCTGCGGCGCAGCGACTGCCGCCGGATAATCAGATTATGCCGGATCTCCACCATCTCCTTGGGATCGAGGATCGCCTCGGTCTGGTGCAGCCAGATAGCGGGATCCTTGATCTGATACCGCTTTAACATCTGTAACAGTTCCTGCTGGTTGTAGTCCAGTTCCAGTTCCGCCCGGCGGTATTTCTCCCGCTCCTCCTTCTCGATCTGATAGTTCTCCCACAGATCCATCAGCTCTTTGGCGCTGGAGACGCCGTATTTCAGATAGAGATAGTCGAGCAGATTCGTGTTGTTGACATAGCGGATTTTCACCTTATTCTGCAGCAGGATAATCCTGTTGATGCCATTCTCCACCCGGTGGAGCTCCCGTCTGGCATCCAGATGCCTGACGTAGACGATCGTGATCGTCAGCGCCGCCGCACCCGCCGTCACCAGATATCCGACTTTCGTGTCCATCTCCAGGAAAAACTGCAGAAACAACAGCAGGAGAATGCACAGCCCCAGCGCCGCCACACAGATGACAGCCATCCCTCTGGTGTCCGCGATCACACCCATCACCTCGCTCTTACGGTACAGATAGGCATGTTTTTCACCGTCCAGCCTGCTGAGATCCTGCTTGATCAGATCCTGGTACTCCTCCGTCTCCGTCAGCTTCTGGTACCCCTCATCCACCTGGTCGGCAATGCGCTCGATCTGCTGGTACTTCTCATCCGTGATTCGGTGCGGCCGCTCCATGAAGCTCGACTTGCTGTCCTGCAGAAGAGAGACACGCTTCGCGCACTCCTTGAGCTGCTCGCTCTCTTCGGGCGGGAGTGCCTCGATCTCCTCCATATCCTTCAGATAGGACGTCACCATGTCGTACTCGAACGTTAGATTCTCCAGCTCCCTGGTGGCGTCCGCCATCTTCTCCAGACAGTTTTTGACATAGTCGTCCCGCTGTTCCTTATTGTGATAATCAATCTGATGGACGAGTTCCTCATCCTCCAGTTCCTCGTCGAAGTTCTCGTCCGTATCCCGCCTGAAAAGTTTTTCTCTTAACTTCCGAAACCAACCCATTTTCTTCTCCGTCCCGCCGCGCTCACGCGCCTCTGTCAACGATACATATCCCGGTAGGCGTCCTTCAACCCGGCCGTCAGTTTTTCGATCTCCCGATAATACTCGGCGCTCACGCCCGCCGTTCCGTTTCCCTCTTCCCTGAGCACCCGGATCGTGAAGAGCATCCGGTTTTCGTCCGATCCCTCAAACTGCCCGCTGGCCCTCTCCATCTGCTTCTCCACTCTCAGGGATGCGTTGTGGTACTCGGGATGTCCGGCGATATAGTCGATGTACCTTCTGTCATCGTACTGCATGCGCAGAGCCGCCAGATACAGTTCCAGGCTCTCCTCATCCCCGCCGGCCTCATACGACTGCATGAAATACTCCGCCGCCCTTGGAAACAGAAACAGCCTGGCGCAGGAGACGCCCATATTGCGCAGGATCTTCGCACGCAGCGCCGTCTCCGTGTCGGAAAGCTGCGCAAGCAGGCTTTGATACTGCGAGAGCGCCGTCTGATATTTCCCATTCTGCAGCATATAGTCCGCTTTCGCCTTGCCCCTCTCACAGGGACTTAAACCCTCGTTATCCCGGACGGCCTGCTCCGTCCGCGCCACAATCTCCGCCGGGTACAGGTTCACATACTCCAGTATGGTCCCCACAAAAGCGACGGTGGAACCGTTCTGATTCAGCAGGGAATAAAGCGTATGCGCCAGCTGATCCAGCCCGCACTCCTCGCCGAGCCATTCCACCAGCTCGCGCTGCATGACGTCCCGATCCAGAAGCTCCGCCTTCTCCACGAGGAGATAGCACAGCTCCTCCACTGAATACAGGTTTACATAAAATTTTTCCATATGGTACGGGACCCTGGCATAACTGCCCGTCCCCAAAATGACCCGACTCATCCGTCAGCCTCATCCTCCGTATTACAGTTCCAGAGTCTCCTCCCACATCTGCCCCGAGGGCGGAAAAAATTCCCCGAAGCCCAGGTCCGTCACCACAACCCGCACCGTCTCCGGTCCGCTCATCGTCATGGCAAGCCGATACCTCGTAAACGGCGCGCCCTCTCCTGCCCGTCCGCCCAGCCTGACAAGACGCGTCTCTGCATTCTGCCCTGTCAGCGGAGTTATGACAAAGCTGAGCTCCCTGTCCTCCGCCAGCAGAAATTCGCACTCCTTCGCAGCCTCATACCAGTTCTCCCCGGCATCCAGAAGCGCATAGTAGGCTTCCCTGCCCTGCCGGAATACATTCATGCCGATGTTGGCTTTCAGTTTGTCCCTGCCGAGAAACACGTATTTCTTACCGACTTCGCTCGGCGCCAGTTTTTCCTGCAGGCCAAAACACGCCCCTCTGCTGAAAAGGTTGTTTCCTTGAAAAACTCTCCTATTATGGCACAGAAATTGAATAGATTCCTTATCCCACTCTGTACGGAATCCATCTCCCAGGAGATAAGCGGAAGAGACAATCCTGCCTTCGCACAGATTCCGCAGGATCCCAAGGAAGCGCTCGTCCGCCAGACGGCAGGCATCCCGCCTGATCTGCTCCTCCTCCGTCTCCGCCGGAATCACCAGCGTGTCGTAGATCTGCTCTTCGATCAGCGCGACGATCGGCGTGGTGCGTTTGTTGCACTCCAGGCGGTAAGTTTTGAGCCGCATCCCGTCGTGCTCGCACGCGATCACCTGATAGGCCCACAGTTCAGGCGGCTGATGCAGCATAAAATAATAGAAGCTCTCCGTATGGCTCTGACAGAAAATGCGGTCCGTCTTTAACCCCAGATTGGAAGAGGCTTTCGACAGAACCTCCACCAGCCGGTCGTCCGGCTCGTCCACCGTAAACATAATCGCATCGATTCTGTCGACGGTGGCAATAAAGCTCATGAGCGACATGCTGCGCTTGAGAAAAAGAGTCAGAAGCGCTACCGGATCGTAATCCTCCCCGTCCAGCTCCACCATGTCGCCCTTCCTGGCAAGCGACAGCAGCCTGTCCACAGGGAACATCCCTTCCTCATCTGCGTTTTTCACGGCGTCCTTACCGTAAAACCACTGGTTGACTCCCTTTCGTTTGCACAGCACGGTGGGAATATTATACTGTTTCGTCCCCACCACGGTAGCCACCGTATCCACGTCTTCTTTTCCGTAGATACAATAGCTGATCTGCGAGCAGACGTCGCCCAGGTCATAGCCGACCAGCACGCTCCCCGTATGCAGTTTGCCCTTTTCCTTTCTCTCCAGAAACATCCTGTCTCCTAGCACGCCTGAAAGATTGTGCGCACCATATAATCTCTTTGATAGTATTCCCGCAAAAGGCCGTCCACCGTGTCATAGTCGTTCAGCGTCATGCCGGTCATGATGTCATTCAGCATCGTAAAACGGCTCTCGAAACTGTCCTGCCCGATATCGCTCTTGTTGACCTCTCCGCTCTCGGTGAGCTGTTCGCCGTCTTCCGACTCTTCCGTGATATAATACTGAAGTCTCTCTCCAAAAAACAGAACAAATTCCCTGACGCAGATGCCGCCGTACATATCCCGCATCTCTTCCCTGCAATACTCGTCCTGCGGTCCCTCGTCCCGCCGGATCACATAATGTATATAGGCCCTGCGGCCTGGTTTGGCACGGTACTCGACGATCGTCTTATCCTGGTACGCATCCATCTGCGGAATATACCCCGCGTATTCCCGGTACACCGGAAGCACGACGCCGGCGTCCGACAGCTCCCGCAGGAAATCGCAGCACACTTTTCTGACCGCCTCATTCTGCTCCGCCCTGTTCTCCGCATAATACTGCAAAAAGGCAATTTTGCACACGGGCTGTATCTGCGCCAGGTCCCCGTAGAGCTGCATCACGCACCGGAACACATACGGCTCGACGATCTGACCTCCGACCGCGTAGTCGTAACAGCAGCGGGACACAAACGCCGTCATCAGCGGTTCGCTGCCGCCGTACCCGCAGTACGATCTGAAAATATCCATTTTCTCCCCGACATGCGCGCCCGTGTACAGCATCTGCTCAATCATGCGCTCGCTCAGCGCATGGGTATCCATGCCGAAGTCCTCCGCGATCCTCCACACTTCCCGCATATCCCTGATACTGCCGGAATAAAACCGTATCAGATAGCGCAGGATATTCCCGTCATACTTTCCCTTCTTCACCACATAGCACAGAATCCCTGTCATGACGGGATCCTCTTTCGCCGGCTCCTCCTCCAGAAGCCTGCTGCACAGTCTTGCCAGCGCTTTGGCGTCCACGCCGTAGGGGCCGCAGCGGCGCACCCAGTCATACGCCTCCGGGTACATGCCGCGGACGATCATATAGCGGATGATCTCCCCGCGGTCCCGCGCGGCGACGTCCTCCGGCTGAAGTCCCAGCAGATATTCGTCCAGTTCGCGCATCCTGTCCTTTTCATAATAGAAGCGTACCAGCAGCATGCGTATCCTGCGCCGCATGCCGTCCTCGATCCGATCGCTCCCGGCCAGCAGCAGAAACAGATCCGCATTGTCCTCCTGCACGGCAGCGGCACTGCTGCGCCCGAAACACGCATAGATGGCATATCCGAAGTTTTCCCGCACATAGGCCGCAAGCATGGGCGCCAGTTTCTCCGGGTCGAGCAGCGCCTCCGCGCGGCTCTCCGCACTGACCGCAAACCGGTTTCCCGCCCCGTCGCCCAGAATGATCCTTCCCTCCGAGTGATAGACCGGTATCTGCGCGCGGCCCGAGACAACCGGAAACGCCTGCTCCTCCTCCGCATACGGATAGACCAGAAAGGCTTCCCTGATCTGTTCGGACTTCACCGCAAGCTCTCTCGTAAACAATAACGGCACAAACGCAGCCGCTCTCTCCGCGTCGATCACAGCGGGGGTAAGCAGGCTGTCATACAGAAAGGCCAGATCTTTGTTGATCCGCCCGTACTCCAGCTGCTGTATCGCAAACCGCTCCATGGCCGCCGCGTAATCTGCATAGATATCCGGCATCTCCTCCCTGTGCCTGTACACATAGGCGTACAGCCAGGCCATGATCTCATAGTTCAGATCGCTCTGATAGACAAAATACATCAGTATGATCTTCGGCAGCACGATGTCGTTCCTTCGCGGCACGGACATCATATAGTACTCGTACAGTCTGGTAATTCTCAGATTCTGCTCCACCCCCGCGCGATACCATTCAAAATACGCTTCCCCGCAGCGGTTCCCTGCGATGAGCAGCGTGCAGATCGCATGGAGGATATCGTTCTGCGGCCTCTTCTCATAACAGCCGGCCAGAATGCGGAACAGGGTGTGGGAATATCCCTTCCGCTTCTGTGCGAGATAAACGGTCTGCAGAATAATATCCTCTTTCATGAGATCGTTTTTGACGGCATAGAGAAGAATCTGCTGTTCAAAGGCATCCAGCCCGCGCAGCATGGAAGGATTCATACTGAGCAGATGCCACGCCTCTATGTAGATGACCGGCGAAGTGCAGCGGCAGCGGAACAGCTCTTCCAAAAGTTCCCATCTGCGCGCCGGATTTTTCACATACTCCCCGGACAGGTACAGAAGAAGCCATGCGATACGCCAGTTTCCACGGTTGCGCTCATAGATCTCCCGCACCTCCGCCGCGGCCTCGTCCACATAGCGGTAATCTTTGCTGTAGAGCGTCGTGAGATACAGATAATAACACCACAGCTCCGGACGCTCATTCTGTTCCGTCAGAACCCGCTCCTGCTGCTTCTCGATCAGCCATTTCGCCTCGTTGTACCGCTCCTGCGTCAGGAGGATCTGCGCCTGAAACAGCTTGTACGCGATATCCTTGTCGTCAAGTTCCGCCATGCGCTCCAGTATCCTGTTTGTCTCCGCCATCCAGGTCTTCGTGCTGATCTTCTTCAGTCGGAAAGCCTGGTAATACTCCATCATCTGTACCGTGAGCCGCTCCCGCTCCCTGCGAAGCCCCATCGCCTTCTTCGCGGTCCGGTGGACGACCACGGTGACAGGCACACGGATCGTATCGCCCTGCCGCGTCAGCACAATACAGCCATAGTTGTTTCCCGCGTGCAGCTTCGCGCGGTCCACATAGTAATACACCCTGTAGATATTCCCCAGGAAGGAAGCGTCCGTCGCGGTCTGTTCCTCCACGCGCAGGAACTCTCCCTCCGTCCCGATCTGCAGATGCGTGTATCCCCATCCGTTTCGATTGACCACCAGCGCGTAGCGGGTCTCCTCCGCGGGATCCTCTATCCTGATCTCCGCCTCCTCGGGTATGTATTCCACCGGCTTCTTCTTGTGAACCGCCAGCAGAAATTCCTCTACATTGTGCTCATTGCCCCTGACCGCGGACAGCCCTTTATAGACGGCATAATACTGCCTGTCGTTCCCCGCAAAGACCGATTGGAACGCGTCCGAATAGAACAGCCTGACTGCCTCTTCCCAGCTGCTCTTGGCAAGATTGGTAAAATGAAACAGATTCCTGATGTCTCCCATACTGGAAGAGACATACTCCTCCGTGACCGTCACGGTAAAAGGCAGATAATACTCGCCCTGATTGGAAATGACATTGAACGCTCCCTTTACCTCATCCCCCGCCTCCAGTCCGCCCGCGTCAAAGCGGTACCTGATCTCCTCCCGGCTTCCGTCAAAAGTGTCCGTCAGGCACTGCATGCGCAGATCCGTGGATATGACATATCCTTCCGCCGCGCGCCCCTCGCTCCCGCAGACCGTGAAAGAGCCTTCCGCCGCCGCGCCTGCATGCAGCGACAGATCCACCCGCTGACAGGAAAGCGCCAGCGAACCGCCGTCCGTGTTAAATTTGCCGTTTAGGATCTCCTCGACCGCCTGCTTCACGACTCTGCGTCTGCCTTTCTACATAGATATTAAAATTATAACATTTGAATGGCCGTGTACGCAACTGCAAATGTCCGATATCCGGCCGGTAACGCACACGTTTTTTTCGCATATCCTAATAGGGAAAAAATAATGCGAGGTTCCACATGGAAGAACCGATTCTGAAAAGCGCGCAGGCGGAAGCGCCCGCGCAGGGCAGACTGCAGATCAGCGTCACCGCCGACATCGGTCTTGCGCCCATCTCCAACGCCGCCATCGCCATATCCTATACCGGCGATCCGGACAGTACCGTCGAGACACTGACGACGGACGTCTCCGGCCAGACAGACGCCGTACTTCTCGACGCGCCTCCGCCCGCCTACAGCCTGACGCCCAACTCGCCCATGCCCTACTCGGAGTATACGCTGAACATCACCGCGCCCGGCTATGAACCCGTCACCATATCGGGCGTGGAAATTCTGCCCGGCGTGACGGCACTGCAGACCGTCCGGATGACTCCCGCCGGGTCGTCACAGGACGGCAGAGAGATCATCTCGATCCCGGAGCACACGCTCTACGGAGACTATCCGCCCAAGATCCCAGAGGAAGAAATCAAACCCATCAACGAGTCCGGCGAGATCGTCCTGAGCCGTGTTGTCATCCCTGAATACATCGTCGTGCACGACGGTGCTCCCTCGGACTCTGCCGCTCCCAACTACTATGTGCGCTACACCGACTACATCAAGAACGTTGTCTCCTCGGAGATCTACGCTACATGGCCCGAGAGCGCCATCTATGCCAACGCGCTCGCCGTCATGTCCTTTACCCTGAACCGCGTATACACGGAATGGTATCGGAACAGAGGATACAACTTCACGATCACCTCCTCCACCGCCTACGACCAGAAGTGGGTGTACGGCAGAAATATTTACAGCAATATCGACCGGCTGGTGGACAGCATCTTTGCCAACTATCTGTCCCGTCCCGGCGTGCGCCAGCCCATCTTCACCTCCTACTGCGACGGCAGAAACGTGACCTGCAGCGGTCTGAGCCAGTGGGGCTCCAAATATCTCGGCGACGAGGGCTATACGCCCATCGAGATTCTGCGCTACTACTACGGCAGCGACATATATATCAACACCGCCTCCGCCGTCTCCGGCGTCCCCGCCTCCTGGCCGGGCTACGATCTGAATATCGGCGCCTCCGGCGGCAAGGTCCAGCAGATCCAGGAGCAGCTTAACCGCATCGCGCAGAATTATCCCGCCATACCGAAAGTGGCCGCGGACGGCATCTACGGCCCGAAAACCGCGGAGGCCGTCCGCATCTTCCAGAACATCTTCAATCTGCCCGCAAACGGTATCGTGGATTATCCGACCTGGTACAAGATCTCCGAGATCTACGTAGGCGTCAGCAGGATCGCCGAACCGGGCTGAAGCGGCACAGCGCGGACTTGTTACAGGTATCCGCATACAGGAGATTTGCAGTTTTACACGCAAAAAGACCGGCATTTCTTTTCAAAGAATGTCGGTCTATTTTGGTTTACATAACTTTGCAATTCTACTTCGTCAGCATCATCATGATATCGTTGCTTCTGGCGACGAATTTCGTCATCGCCTCAGGCTCCAGCGGCGCCTGCTGCAAGAGCGCCAGATCGTAGAGCTGCTCGCAGATCATCTTCACATTGTCGCCGTCCTGGTGCTCCAGCACGTACTGCACGAGCGGATGATTCGCATTGAGGATGAGCGTCTCGCCCTCCTTGCCGAACATTCCCATATCCATGCCGTTCATGGAATACATTTTCATCATGTCCTGCATCCTGCGGGATTCTTCGGCCAGCGTGATCATGGAGGCGATCTTCTTGTTTTTCAGCTTCTCCACCTTCACCTTGATGGCGTCCTTCTTCAGAACCTTCTTCATCAGCCTGGCGATGGCTTCCGCCTGTTCCTCCATCTCCTTCTCGGCCTTCTTGGAGGTCTTGGCCTTGAATACGTCTGTCAGATCGGCGTCGATCCTCTGGAACTTGATACCCTCGTTCTTCGCTTCCAGCTGTGAGACAAACGGCTGATCAATGTTGTGCGTGAGCACTACCGCATCCATCTTGGCGGCCCTGAACATATTGATATACTGGCTCTGCTGCTTCTCGTCCGTCACGTAATAGATAATCTTCTCTTTCTTCTCCTCGGACTCCTCGCCGCCATCCTCACCGGAACTATCGGCCGCGCTCTCGCCGCCCTCGTCCACGACCTCGGCCTCCACTTTCTCGCCGTTCTCATCGGTGGCGCTTGTTTCCTCGCCGACTTCGTCGGGATCGATCTTGTTGACCTCCAGACACTCGGGCAGCGTCATGTACTCGCCGTCCAGGTTCTTGAAAAGAATATAATCCGTCATCTTCTCACAGAACTTGTCGTCCTTCAGGCAGCCGAACTTGATGAAGGGGCTGATGTCGTCCCAGTATTTCTGGTACTCCTCCTTCTCGGTCTTGCACATACCCGAGAGCTTGTCCGCAACCTTCTTCGTGATATATTCGCTGATCTTCTGCACGAAACCGTCGTTCTGCAGCGCGCTTCTGGAGACGTTGAGGGGAAGATCCGGACAGTCGATCACGCCTTTTAGCAGAAGCAGGAACTCCGGGATAACCTCCTTGATGTTGTCCGCGATGAACACCTGATTGTTGTACAGCTTGATCGTTCCCTCAATGGACTCGTATTCCATATTGATCTTCGGGAAATAGAGGATACCTTTCATATTGAAAGGATAGTCCATATTCAGATGAATCCAGAACAACGGCTCCTTGTAGTCCTGGAAGACCTTGCGGTAGAACTCCAGGTACTCTTCCCTCGTGCACTCGTTCGGATGCCTGGTCCAGAGGGGCTGCGTCTCGTTCAGAAGTTCAGGGCGCTTCTTAATTTTAAGCCGCTGCTCGTCCTCTTCCTTCTCCTTCTTGATCTCCTCTACGACCTCGTCCGTGTCCAGCTTCTCGCTCGCATTGATGGTCTGCGTATCCGTATTGTTTGCCTTGGACAGATAGATCTCCGTAGGCATGAAAGAACAGTATTTCTTAATGACCTCTTTCGCCTTGTATTCGTTGCAGAACTCCAGGCAGTCTTCATTGATAAACAGCGTGATCTCCGTGCCGACCTCGGTTCTCGTCCCCTCTTCCATGTCGAATTCCGTACCGCCGTCGCACTCCCAATGTACCGCCTGCGCGCCGCTCTGGTAGGAGAGGGTGTCGATGTGCACCTCGTCCGCCACCATGAACGCCGAGTAGAAGCCCAGGCCGAAATGTCCGATGATCTGATCCTCGTTGGCCTTGTCCTTGTACTTCTCGATGAAATCCGTCGCGCCGGAAAAAGCGATCTGGTTGATATACTCCTCCACCTCGTCCGCCGTCATACCGATTCCGTTATCGATGAATTTCAGGGTTTTCTCCTCAGGATTCACAATCACCTGGATCTTCGCCTTGTAGTCGTTCGGAAGCGTGTACTCGCCCATCATATCCAGCTTCTTCAGCTTGGTGATCGCGTCGCATCCGTTTGAAATCAGCTCGCGGAAGAAGATGTCATGATCGGAATACAGCCATTTCTTGATAATCGGAAAAATATTATCGCTGTTGATCGATAAATTCCCATGTTTTGCCGCCATTTTCTCACGTCCTTTTCTCTGTTATACTCGTTGTCAGCCGCAGAAAATTTCCTGCCGCCCGCCGCTAATAGATAGTTTAAGCCCGCATTTTTCAGAAGT
The DNA here is from genome assembly GCA_947626775.1 of uncultured Lachnospiraceae bacterium. GTDB lineage: Bacteria > Bacillota > Clostridia > Lachnospirales > Lachnospiraceae > UBA3282. The sequence goes on from CANQTL010000001.1 coordinate 73,619, forward strand.
CAAGACAAAATTAGCACTCATTTATGATGAGTGCTAATAATTTCCGTTTTTTGCCGGATTTATGCGGATCTTCACAATTCTAAACTTTTTCTAAACTGTACTCAGGCTTCCGGAAAGTACTCCGCATACACGTCGAAAAAATCCATCGTCCTCACGTTCCCGTCGTGAATGAAAGCAACGCTGTCCCACAGTTCTTCGTTCAGGTCTCTCGTCAGCGTCTCCACATAGGCGTCATACTCCTGGCCGAAGGCTTCCGCCCGCCTCTGGTCCACAATCTTAACCTTGTTGGCATCCGTCTCCTCCCTGTCAAAGGTGTTGAGACATTTGATGATATGATAGCCGAACTCCGTCTCCACCACGTCGCTGATCTCATCTTTGCCAAGGTTAAAGGCCGCCGTCTCAAAAGCCTCGTCCATCTCGCCCTTGCCGAAGGAATAGGTGCTCCTGTCATCCTCGCTGTAGCGCCTGATCAGCTCGTCGAAATCCTCCCCTTCCCTGGCGAGCGCAAGCACCTCGCAGGCCTCCCGGTACGCCTCCTGCTTCGCGTGTTCCGTGTACTCGATTTTCCTGCCAGTCCCATCCAGCGCGTAAGTCTTGAACAGAATGTGCTGCACAGTGATCGTCCGCGCCTCGTCGTCGCTGATCTCGGGATTGATGTCCTTGATCGTATACCGGTACACCTTCTCCGCCAGCGCAAATTCCGCGTAAAGATCCCGGATCGTCTCCTCCGTCACGCCCATGAGCGCTCTCTCCGTATCGTTGAGCGAGTCGTAATATGCGCGGGCGGCATTCTCCGTCTGCGCTTTTTCCTCCTCGTCCAGAGCCACCCCGTACTGTCCGGCCATCAGGTTCATCGTTTTGATGCGCGCAATCTGCGCCAGAGCGATATCCTTCACATTCTGCTCCAGCGTCACACCGTCCACGCTGGTATTCCAGATTTCCGCGCCGTACACGCTCTCGTACCGGTTCTGTATATTGGTCAGGTACACCATAACCTCCGGCAGGGTACATCCGCTCGTCCCGATCCGAAAGACTTCATCCCTGCCGAATCCGGTAGTCAGAACCACCTTCGTTCCGCTGTCAATATTCTCTGCGCAGCCGCACAGCATACACAGTATAAGTATGGCGGACGCAATCGCGCCCGCCCGCTTTTTGAATCTCTTACCCTGCATAGGTCTCCTGTTCTTTCCGAGCATTCCCTATTTGATCACCTGGATCCAGCCTTCCGGCGCTTCAATGCGTCCCATCTGAATACCGGTCAGCGTATCGTACAGCTTCTTTGTGATCGGCCCCATCTCGTTCATGCCGCTGGAGAAGGTGATCTCCCTGCCGTGATCCACGATCCTGCCTACCGGCGAGATCACTGCCGCCGTGCCGCACAGACCGCACTCTGCAAACTCTTTGACTTCCTCGAAAGGAACGACGCGCTCCTCCACCTCCAGGCCGAGATAGTCCTTCGCCACCACCATCAGGGAACGTCTCGTGATGGACGGGAGAATGCTGTCGGACTTAGGCGTGACGATTTTATTGTCTTTCGTCACGAACAGGAAGTTGGCGCCGCCCGTCTCCTCCACGTTGGTTCTGGTCGCAGCGTCCAGATACATATTCTCGTCATATCCTTCCTCGTGCGCCGTCACGATGGCGTGCAGGCTCATGGCGTAATTCAGGCCGGCCTTGATGTGACCCGTGCCGTGCGGCGCGGCCCGGTCAAAATCGCTCACCTTGATCGTCAGCGGCTTCACGCCGCCCTTGAAATAGGGTCCCACCGGCGTCGTAAACACGCGGAATTGATATTCATCCGCCGGCTTGACGCCGATCACCGAGGAACTTCCAAACATATACGGACGGATATAGAGCGTCGCGCCGGACCCGTAGGGCGGCACATAGGCCTCGTTGGCCGCGACGGTATCGATCACCGCCTTCACGAAGCGCTCCTTGGGGAATACGGGCATCTCCAGACGCCTGCAGCTGTCCTCCATGCGCTGTGCGTTCAGATCCGGACGGAAAGTCACGATGTGACCGTCCTGCGTCGTGTATGCCTTCATGCCCTCAAAACAGGTCTGTGCGTACTGAAGCACGCCGGCGCACTCGTTGATCTGAACGGTCGCGTCGGAGACGAGCGCGCCCTCGTCCCAGGCTCCGTTCTTATAGTTTGCCACAAATCTCTTGTCGGTATCATGGTATCCGAATCCGAGGTTTGCCCAGTCGATGTTTTTCTTCTCCATCTCTATGCTCCTTCTTCCTTAAAGTATCGTATTTCTTTCTCTATCTTATACCTTTGCCCCTAAAAGTCAAGGCGCACTTTATCACAACACCGCGTTGACAACCTCCAGCGCCACGTCGTAGGCATAATCCTTGACCGCCTTCTCGCACAGGCGCAGCATCTTCCTGTCTGACTCCGGACGGTCGTAGCGCTTCAGCTCCTTCAGCTTCTCGTTGACGCTGTCTCCATCGAAATCGTCCAGTCTGCCCGCCAGCTCTCTGAGCGCTTTCTTCCACTCGTCGTCCGTGATCCTGACCTTCTCCTCTTCCTTAGGCTCCGCGCTGTTCTTCGCAGCCTTGCTCTCGCTGTCCAGATATGTCTTCAAATCCTTGCGCATACTCTTCATGAGATTAAACAGGATCGGCGAACGCACCTCCACATCCTCCAGCTGTCCAGCCTTGCTCATCTTCTCCAGCTCGAAAGCCTCGTCCGCCAGATCGTCCGCGCCCACGTTTCTCGCATTGCCCTTCAGAGAGTGCACGATAATCGCATAGCCGGGCATATCCCGCTTCTTCAGGAAACCGCGCAGCGCGTCCTCCTTCTCCTTCAGGATCAGATGGAAATCCTGCAGCACCCTGCCGTAGAGCGCCATATCGTTTCCCATATACTTCAGGCCGTTGCGGATGTTGAAGCCGATGCCGCTCAGCTTGCTCTCCAGCAGGCTGATCTCATTTTCATTCTCGGCGTCCGCGCCGTCCCCGTTCTCCTCCTTTGTCAGGTAGACTACATTCGACGGCAGATATTGGATCAACATGGTCTCAAATTTTTCCGCGTCTATGGGCTTCGTCAGATAATCCTGGAAGCCTGCCTCCAGATAGAACTCCCGCGCGCCGGCCACCGCGTTGGCCGTCAGTGCGATCACCGGAGTGTCCACAGACGGATTACCCTCCAGACTCCTGATCGCGTGCAGTGTCTCCACGCCGTCCATCACGGGCATCATGTGATCCAGACAGATGACATGATAGGTCTTGCGCTTCAAAAGTTCCAGGCATTCCTCGCCGCTGCCCGCCACATCCACCTGAAGTCTCGTCTCCTTGAGCAGCCCCTGCGCCACCGCCAGATTCATGGCGTTGTCATCCACTATAAGCACGCGGCCCATGGGCGCGATGAACTTCTGCTTGTAATTCTTGACGCTGTGCAGGCTCTCGTTGTACTTTTCCTCAAAATCGCCTAACGGCGCGTCCTCCACAACCTTCTGCACGATCCGGAAAGAAAAGGAGGAACCCTTGCCGAACGTGCTCTGCACCTCCAGCCTGCCGCCCATCATCTCCACCAGCCTGTTGGTGATCGCAAGCCCCAGCCCCGTGCTGTCCTTCTTGCCTCTCGTAACCGTGTCCATGCGCTGAAAAGCGCTGAACAGCTTCGCGATATCCTTCTCCCGGATGCCGATGCCGGTGTCTTTCACCGCGAAGTCGACCTCGATCTCATCCCCCTCCAGCCTGTTCCATCCCAGGTGCAGCGTCACCTTGCCGCGATCCGTGTACTTTACGGCGTTGGACAGCAGATTGTTCAGGATCTGCCGCAGATGGATCTCGTCGCCCGACAGTTTATAGGGAACATCTTTTGCGATATCCAGTTCCAGATCCAGCTTCTTCTTGCGAAGCGGGATGGAAATCCCGTTGACAAGATCATTTAACAGAGAGCTGACGTCGTAGATACCGTCCGACAGCTTCATCTGCCCCGCCTCGATCTTGGTAAAATCCAGGATATCGCTGACCAGCGTGAGCAGGACGCTGCCCGCCTGTCTGATGTCCAGTGCATACTCCTTGATCGCCTCCTCCTGACTCTCGCGCAGAATCAGCTCATTCAGCCCCAGGATCGTGTTGATAGGCGTTCGCAGCTCATGAGACATGTTCGCCAGAAAAAGATCCCTAGTGTGTTCCGCCTGTTTCATAGCGGCGATCATTTCTTCGGAGGTCTGCCCTTTCCGGTCTGCCGATTCCTGTTTTTTCTCCTGACTCATTCTTTTTCCCCTTCAAGACACTCGTCGCCGAGGCCTTCCCTTCTTTCCGTTATCACCCTGCCAGCCGCTCCCCGTCTCACAGCCGGCCTTGTTTCTTCCTCTCATACCGCACGAATTCATAGGCGATATCAAAATATGTCTGCTCGTCGCTGGACGCCGTGATCTCCCACTCCCCGCTCTCGTCCAGATTCGGGAAATAGGCGTCCGCCTCGTAGGCGTGATCGATCTTCGTCACATGCGCCACGTCGCAGTAGGGCAGCATCATGCGGTAGACGCTCTCCCCGCCGATAATATAGACGTCCTTGCTCGGATAGTCTTTCAGCCTCTCTAGCAGCTCCTCCTTGCTGTGCACGACGATCGCATCCTTGACGCGGTAGGACGGATCGGTTGACATAATAATATTCGTCCGATTCTTGAGCGGCTGTCCCTGCGGAAAAGTCTCCAGCGTCTTCCTGCCGAGCACAACCACCTTTCCCGTCGTCTCCTGCCTGAAAAGCTTGTGATCCGCCGGAATGCTGACGAGCAGACTGTTCTTACAGCCGATTGCCCAGTTATTGTCTACCGCAACGATAAGATTCATGTCTGATGCTCCTGTGTATGTAATATGCCGCTTCGCGCCGCTTGTTTTTCGTTTGCGCCTGTCAGACCGCGATCGGAATATTTTCGATCTGCGGGCCGGTCACGTAGTTTTCCACCTTCACGTCGTCCCTGGTGAACTCATAGAAATCCTTCACATCGGGATTCAGCCAGAATGTCGGCGCATCGTAGGAAGGCCGCTCAATCAGCTCCCTGATGATCGGGATATGCCTGTCATAGATGTGCGCGTCGGCAATCACGTGCACCAGCTCTCCCGCTTCCATACCGCACACCTGCGCCAGCATGTGCACCAGCACCGCGTACTGCACCACGTTCCAGTTATTGGCAGCGAGCACATCCTGCGAGCGCTGATTCAGCACCGCATTCAGCGTCAGCCGGTCATGCCCTTTTTTCTGCGTCACATTGAAGGTCATGCTGTAGGCGCAGGGATACAGATTCATCTCGTGCAGATCCTGATGGACATACATATTCGTCATGATGCGCCTGCTGAAAGGATTGTTCTTCAGGTCGTAGATGACGCGGTCCACCTGATCCATCATACCTTCCCTGTACTGATGCTTCACCCGCATCTGATAGCCGTAGGCCTTGCCGATGGAACCGTCCTCATCCGCCCACTCGTCCCAGATATGGCTGTGCAGATCGTGAATGTTGTTGGACTTCTGCTGCCAGATCCAGAGCATCTCGTCAGTGGCGCTCTTCAAGGCTGTCCGCCTGAGCGTCAGGATCGGAAATTCCCGCGACAGATCATAGCGGTTGACCACGCCGAATTTCTTCACCGTGTAGGCGGGCGCACCGTCCGGCCAGCGGGGTCTGACTTTCTCCCCCTCCGTGCTGGTACCGTTCTCCAATATGTCCCGGCACATCTCTATGAAAACCTGATCCGCTAAACTCATTGTTCTATCCTCTATACCGCCTGTGGAGCCGTTAATTCCGGTCCCACTTGTCGCACAGCGCATTGATCTGATCCGCAAACTTCGCCAGATCCTTGTTCGCGCCGTCCTCGTTCTTGTGAATGACGGCGATAAGCCTCTGTCCGCTGGCGAGCAGTCTCGCGAATACGTCCGATATGCCTCTCGCTTTCTTCTTCACCGCAACCGGCTCCGCCTCGCAGAGGAAACGTCCCTCCACGAGATCGAACCGCGTACCGCTGTAAGGCGCGTATGCGTCTATCCCGTGTTCGATTTTGAGGCATTCCGTGAAGAGCCTGCACACGCTGTCCTCGCCGTGCACCACGAACACCTTCTGCGGTTTCCTGTGGAATCCTTCTATCCATTCCAGCAGACCGTTCTTGTCCGCATGACCGCTCATGCCGACCAGCTTTGCGATCTGCGCGCGGATCTCAATCGGCTCCCCGAAGAGCCTGACCTCTTTTGCGCCCTCCACGATGGCCCTGCCGAGCGTTCCCACCGCCTGATAGCCGACGAAGAGAATCGTGCACTCCGGCCTCCAGAGATTGTGTTTCAGATGATGTCTGATGCGCCCCGCCTCGCACATGCCCGAAGCCGAGATGATCACCTTGGGCTCGTTGTCAAAGTTGATCTCCTTCGACTCGTCGCTGGTGATCGCCAGCCTGAGCCCCGGAAAGGCAATCGGATTGATTCCCTGTCTGACGAGATCCATCGCCGCCTCGTCAAAACATTCGTACTCGTTCTTCTGGAAAATACCCGTGGCCTCCACCGCCAGCGGACTGTCCACATAGACCGTAAAGTTCTCGTGTCCCCTGACCAGTCTGTCCGCCTTGATCTGCCGCAGGAAATACAGCATTTCCTGCGTTCTGCCGACCGCAAAGGAGGGGATCACGACATTGCCGCCCCTGTCGAACGTCGTCTGCAGGATCTTCGTCAATTCTCCGATATAATCCGGCCTCTCGGCGCTGTGCAGTCTGTCCCCGTAGGTGGATTCCATGACCACATAGTCGGCCTCCGCCGTCGGCCTTGGATTCTTGATCAGCGGCTGGTCCACATTACCGATATCCCCGGAAAACACGATCTTTTTCGTGACGCCGTGCTCCGTCGCCCACACCTCGATACTGGAAGAGCCGAGCAGATGCCCGATATCCGTAAACCGGATTCTCACGCCCTCGCAGACGTCGATCTCCTTCTCGTAATCGCAGGGAACCAGCCGCCTGATCGTTCCGTCCGCGTCCTCCATCGTATAGATCGGCTCCGTGACGGCTGTGCCCGCGCTTCTCTTCGCCTTGCGGTTCTTCCACTCCGCCTCCTGCATCTGGATATGCGCGCAGTCTCTGAGCATGATGCTGCACAGATCACAGGTCGCCGCCGTCGCATAGATACTGCCGCGGAACCCCCGCGCATACAGAAGCGGCAGAAGCCCGGAATGATCTATGTGGGCATGGGTGAGGAAAACGTAATCGATCAGCGCCGCGTCCACGGGAAGCTCGCTGTTCTCAAAGACATTGATCCCCTGCTCCATACCGTAGTCGACCAGTATATTCCTGTCTCCGACCCGAAGATAATGGCAGCTGCCCGTCACCTCGTGGTCGGCCCCGATAAACATAAGTTCCATAAAGAATCCTCCACTCGTTTATCATACCACCTTTTGAATTATGCGTAAATAAATTTCCGCAACTTGCGGCTGATTTTCCATACTATATCCATATAAACTTCCATTGACCGAGGTGATCTTCACCGTGTCCGGTACTTTTTCCGCGCTGTTTCTCTTCCTGACCTCCGTGTCCGTCGATTCCCTGACCGCCGGACTGACCTACGGGGCGCAGAGAGTCCGCGTCAAACTGCCTTCCTGCCTCATCCTGGCATGTGTTCCCGCCGCTTTCATCGCCGCCGCGAACCGCGTCGGCTCCTGCCTCTTCCGCTTTGTTCCGGGAACCGTTCTCCCGCGCCTCTCCTTCCTTCTTCTGCTGTTTCTTGGTCTGAGCAGACTGGCCGAAAGCTTTCTCAGGGCCGCCGCCCGCAAAAGCCCCGGCCTCACCGGGCGCTGGGGCTGCAGATTCCGTCAGCTCAACATTGTCTTCACCGTATATCTGTCGCCGGAGGACGCCAACCAGGAAGATCTGCAGATCCTCAGCCCGAGGGAAGCGCTTCTTCTGTCGCTCGCTCTCTCCCTGGACAGCGTCCTCGTGGGAATGGCTTTCACCGCCGAATCATTTTCTCTCGTCACACTGTTTTTCACAGCCGTCCTCTTTCATCTGCTGCTCTTCTGCGCGGGGTACGGCCTCGGCCGCCTGCTCCGCTCGGCTCTCCGTGCGGATCTGTCCTGGTTCAGCGGTCTGTGCCTTATCCTGCTGGCATTTCTGAGACAGCGCTGACAGGCCGGCTCACCGCTCCTTAGAATCTTCTGCAGCGTCCCTGACGCGTCTGCCCGGCCCGACCGCCGCAAGCAGTTCGTGAACAATCAGCGGCACGGCGGACAGCGCGGACAGCTGCGCCCACTCCTCCAGACTCAGACGCACCGTTCCAAACAGGCCGATGAGCGGCGCAATCTCCGTCACCGCAATCTGCAGTCCCAGACCGATCAAAAACGCGCCGATCATATACGGATTGCTCCTGTGGTTCATCCGAAACACCGAGCGGTTTACATCCCGCATACCGACCGCATGGAAGAGCTGGCTGATTCCCAGCACGGTAAAAGCATGGGTCTGCGCCCGGGCAAGCACCGAAGATATCCGCAGCCCTTCCAGAACATTATGTAAACTAACCGGCAGATGTTCCGCCAGGATCCGGTCATAGGGCACCTTCAAAAACGCCGCCAGGCTCACGCCGCCGATGACCAGCCCGTAGCAGATAACGCATCCCAGCCCGCCTTTGGCAAAAAGCGATTCCTCCCTGCTTCTGGGCGGTTCCTTCATCAGACTCTCCCCGTCGTTGTCATCCACTCCCAGCGCCAGCGCCGGCAGAGAGTCCGTGATCAGATTGATCCAGAGAATAAAACTCGCCTTGAGCGGACTCGGGAGTCCCGCCACAATAGTGACAAGCATCGTGATGATCTCTCCCAGATTGGAGGACAAAAGAAAGAGTACGGACTTTCTGATATTCTCATAAATCCCGCGGCCTTCCCTGATGGCCGTGCGGATCGTGGCAAAGTTGTCGTCCATCAGGACGAGATCCGCCGCTCCGCGCGCCACATCCGTCCCGTTTAACCCCATCGCGATACCGATATCCGCAGCCTGCAGCGAGGGCGCGTCGTTGACGCCGTCTCCCGTCATCGCAACCGTTCTGCCAAGCGTCCGGTATCCCTCCACAATCCTGACCTTATGCTCCGGCGTCACTCTGGCGAACACTTTCCACTCCTCCAGTTTCTGCAGAAAATGATGATCCCTGACTCTGTCCAGTTCCCGCCCCGTAACGCACTGTTCCGGCCTGTCCGCGATGCCCAGCTCCCTTGCGACGGCATACGCCGTATCGGGATGATCCCCTGTGATCATCACCGTGGATACACCCGCCCGCCTGAAATCCTCCACCGCCTGTACCGCTTCAGGTCTGACGGGATCCCGCATGCTGACCAGTCCCAGAAAGATCATATCCTTCTCCAGCATGCTGCCGTCCGTGCTCATAGCCAGCGCCAGCACGCGCCGGCCTTCGCTCATCAGTTTCTTCTGTATCTTTGCGGCAAGCTCCCTGTCCTCCTCCGTCATATCGAAGATCCGCCCGCTCCTGTACACGCGGTCGCAGCGCTCCAGGATCCGTTCCGCCGCGCCCTTGGTGTAGGAGACAACGCCGCCGTTCTCCCGGTGCGCCGTGGTCATCATCTTGCGCTCCGAGTCAAACCCCTGTTCCGCCACGCGCGGATACGCCGCGCGGAGCCTGTCTATGTCCGCCCCGCAGTCCTCCGCCAGAGACAGCAGCGCAAGTTCCGTCGGGTCGCCGATCTTCTCCTCTCCTGCCGGGACGCCGTCGTTGCACAGCACACAGCCCAGCAGAAACCGTTCGGGCGTCTCGGCGCCCGCCGCCGCTATAGCGCCGTCTCCCACGGCTCCAAGAAATTCCGCGAACCGCTCTCTCTCCAAAAGAGTTCCGTCCACATAGCATTCCGTGACCGTCATCCTGTTCTGCGTCAGCGTACCCGTCTTGTCGGAACAGACCACATCCACCGCGCCCAGCGTCTCCACAGAGGAAAGCCTGCGGACAATGGTCTGCGCGCGCACCATACGGGAAACGCTCAGCGCCAGCACAATGGTTACAATCGCCGGCAGCCCTTCCGGCACCGCCGCCACCGCCAGAGACACGGATGTGAGAAGCATGTCCCCCACATCCCGCTTCTGCCAGACGGCAGCCGCAAACAGAAAAACGCAGATGCCGACCGCCAGGATGCTCAGCCATTTGCCCAGCTCTCCAAGCCTGATCTGCAGAGGCGTCAGCTTCTCCCTGCCGCCGTGCAGCATGTCCGCGATATGTCCGACGCGCGTATCCATGCCGGTGGCGGTGACAACGCCTCTGCCGCGTCCTTTCGTCATATAGGTGGACATGTACGCCATGTTCGCGCTGCTCTGCTCCCCTGTGTCGTCAGCGACATAACCCGCGTCTTTTTCTACCGGAACAGACTCTCCCGTTAGGGTAGACTCTTCGACATATACGCCGATAGTCTCTGTTAATCTCATATCTGCCGGTATGATATTCCCAGCCTCAAGCAGCACGACGTCCCCCTGCACAAGCTCCTCCGCCGGAATCCTGACCCGCCTTCCGTCCCGCAGGACGTTCGCCTGCGGCGAGGAAATCTTTTTGAGCGCCTCCATCGCCCTGCCCGCTTTTCCTTCCTGAATGATCCCCACCGCGGCATTCAGGACAACTACCGTGATAATGATCACCGCGTCTCCGAGTTCTCCCAGCATCACAGAGATCGCCATAGCCACCACCAAAATCAGAATCAGCGGATCGTTGAGCTGTTCCAGGATCATCTGCCCGACGCTCTTCTTCTCCTGATCTTTCAGCCTGTTTGCGCCGTACCTGGCCCTTCGCTCCATCGCCTCCCGGTGATCCAGCCCGTTGTCCTTGTCCGTTTCAAGGATACGGAGCACCTCCGCCGCCGTCTTCATTTCATACATGCCTGCCCCTCCATTTCAGGCGCGTCTTGCACACGCGCTTGGTAAGGTATATGCGGAGGCTGTCCCATTTATGCCGGACGGTCTTCTGCGGCGGGCCGCGCCAGCGAGACAAAGCACGTTTGTCAGCTTGGCTCATTGCCCGCGTAAAATAGAATCTCGCTTGCGAGATTCTCCGCCTGCGGCGGGTCGCGCCAGCGACATCTTCATCTTCGCCGCAGTGCGATCCGCCCGGAGGGCTTTTTGTACAATAGGAAATGACAAAGGAATTTCCTATTGTATAAAAAAAGGGCCTCTGTTCTCAGAAGCCCCTCAGCTGGTCCGTGCCGTCGTCCACTGTATTTTCTATGCTCTTTATGACTACATAATACCCGAAATCCTTATTGACCTCCACGTAAACCCGGTCGCCGACCTTATGTCCCATGAGCGCCTTCCCCAGCGGCGATTCCGTGCTGATCAACCCCTTGAGAGAATTTCCCCGCACCGTCGTCACCAGCCTGTAGCGCTCCGTCTCGCCGTCCTCCTCGACGAGAATCTCAACGGTGTTGTTCAGACCTACCTCGTCCTCCGCGGACTCGTCGGACACGATCACAGCCGTCCTGATCATCCTTTCCAGATACCGGATCCGGCTCTCATTTTGATTCTTGACCTTTTTGGCCGCATGGTATTCGAAATTCTCGCTCAGATCACCGTGGGCTCTGGCCGACTTCACATCCTCCAGCGCCTGTTTTCGCACGACGAGTTTCCGATACTCGATCTCCTCCTCCATCCGCTCGATATCCTTCTGTGTCAGTTCATTGTTCATAACGATCTCCGTTTCTGCCGTTTCTGCCTTTTCTCCCGCTTTGCTCTCTGCCTTCCCGACCGGCAGACACACCGCGTCCATACCGTTTTCCTTTTTCAAGCTTATTTAGAATTATAACACTTTAACCGCGCCTGTCCAGTCCGTTTCGTTGACACGCGCAGATTTCGGTCGTACAATAAATGCGATTCACCCCACACGGAAAGGCGCACCCATGGATACCATACTCATCGTCGAGGACGACCGCGCGCTGGCGCAGGGCCTGTCCCGCGCCCTCGCGACCGATCAGATACAGGCGCAGATCTGTCCCTCTGCCAGGGAGGCGAAAAAACTGCTCGCAGAAAACGGATACGACCTTGTGATACTGGACGTCAATCTGCCCGACGGAAACGGTTTTGATCTGCTGCGCCTGATCCGGGAGACCTGTGTCTGCCGGGTCATCATGCTGACCGCGAACGACCTGGAAACCGATATCGTCACCGGCCTGGAACAGGGCGCTGACGACTATGTCACCAAACCTTTCAGCCTTGCCGTCCTGCGCGCCAGAGTCGGCGCACAGCTGAGGGCCGGACGGCGAACGGGCAGCGCTCTTCCCGTCAGAAGCGGACGCTATGTATTTGACTTTGCACACATGGAATTCACGCTGGACGGCAGACCCGTCACGCTCAGCAGGACGGAACAGAAACTGCTGCGTATCTTCGTGGAGAATCCCGGCGTCACCCTGAGCCGCGACAGGCTGATGGACGCCGTCTGGACAGGCGAGGCCGAATTTGTGGAGGAAAACGCCCTCTCCGTCACCGTAAAACGTCTGCGGGATAAGCTGGAGGCAGGCGAGCGCATCAGAACCGTGTACGGTCTCGGGTATGTGTGGGAACCCGAAGATTAAGCGCGCTCCCGCTTTTCTCCGCAGGCGCACTTGTCTCCAAAAAAGAAAAGGATGGAAAATATGCCCTCTCCCGACAACGCCGCTTTTCTCATCACAGCCGTCCTGCTGCTTATCGCCGCCGCAGTTCTCCTCTGCACGGCGCTGCAGCGCGCGCATACCAGACGCCTGTACAGAACGCTGAACCGTATGCTGGACAGCGCTCTCGACGGCAGGCTCCGCGCAGAAACTTTTGACGAGTCCCTGCACTCCGCGCTGGAAAACAGATTTCACGACTATCTGACCGCCTCCGAGACATCCGCAGACCGGATCAGGGAAGAACGCGCCCGCATCAGGGAAATTATCTCAGACATCTCTCACCAGACCAAGACGCCCATCTCCAATATCCTGCTCTACACCGAGCTGCTGTCGGAACAGGAACTGTCCGACGCAGGCCGGGAGTATGTGCGCGCTCTGACAACCCAGACGGTGAAACTGCGTTTTCTCATCGAGTCTCTGGTAAAAATGTCCCGCCTTGAGAGTGAAGTTTTCCTCCTCGAACCGCGCATGGCGCCGCTTGCCCCCATGTTCGACAGGCTGCATGCGCAGTTTGCCCTCCCCGCAGAGCGAAAAGGCCTCTCCCTCGTCTTCGAGCCGACTGCGCTCTCGGCTGTCTTCGATGAAAAATGGACGACGGAAGCCGTCGGCAATCTGCTCGACAATGCAGTCAAGTATACGGAGCGCGGCAGCGTCACGGTGAGCGCCGTAAGCTACGAGATGTTCTGCTGCATTCGGATCACGGATACCGGCATGGGAATCCCGGAGGAAGAACTGCCCCGCATCTTCTCCCGTTTTCACCGCTCCCCGGACGTCCACGACGAGGAGGGGCTGGGCATCGGGCTCTATCTGTCCCGCGAAATCGTCTCCAGAGAAGACGGATACATCAAGGTCAGTTCCACGCCGGGCGCCGGAAGCGTCTTCTCGGTCTACCTTCCCACGGATCGGCGCTGAGAGCGGCAGGAACCGCACAGCCTTATATTGATCGTTTCCACTCTCAGTAGGACTCACTGCTTTTTACGGGAACTATGATCCCCATATGAAAAGATTCCTATTTCGACGTCTCGCCGAACCTCCGCCGAAGAACAGTCAGCCCGAGAATCAAAAAAAGCGGGAATACGGCGGCGGCAAGCAGCCCGGCTTTCAGATTGCCGTCTGCCATCTGGGAGACGCCGCCGACCAGCGTGGGACTCACGGTCGCCCCCAAATCCCCCGCCAGGGCCAGAAAAGCGAACAGCGCCGTGCCGCCCCGCGGACACTTCTGCGCCGAAATGCTGATTGCGCCCGGCCACATAATGCCGACCGCCATGCCGCAGAGGGCGCAGCCCGCCAGCCCGAGAACCGGTAAAGGAGCCAGCGCCGCCGTCAGATAGCAGACCGCACATAACAGACCGCCCGCAGTCATCGTCCGAACCAGGTCCAGTTTCTCGCTCATTTTGCCGTATACGACTCTGGATGTCCCCATAAACACCGCAAACAGACAGGGCCCTGCCAGGTCGCCGACGGTTTTGGAGACGCCCATCGCCGATTCTGTGAAGGCGGAGGCCCACTGCGCCATGGACGTCTCGGACGCTCCGGCGCATACCATGAGCAGGATCAACAGCCAGAATAACGGCAGTCTGAGCAGCTGCCCCGGGCGCATACTCTCGCCGTCCTCCACCAGCCGCTCAATCGGGCAGGTGGTAAAATTGAACACATTGTAGAGCGGCACCAGCGCCCAAATCAGGGTAAGGATTTTCCAGTCTGCCGTGCCGAATACCGCAAAAAAGAGCGTTGAGCCCAAAATCACAGCGGCTGCGCCCCAGCAGTAAAAAGAGTGTAACAGGCTCATCATGCCGTCTTTATTTTCAAAGGGACATGCTTCCACAATCGGGCTTACCAAAACCTCGATCAGGCCGCTGCCTATGGCGTAGAGCACCACCGCGGTCAGAATCCCAGAAAACGGGTCGGAAAACAACTCCGGCAGGACAGTCATTAAGACCAGCCCGGCCACAGACAGCACCTCAGACGCCACCACGCATACGCGGTATCCGATTTTATCTACAAACTTCGTGGCCGCCAGGTCAACCAGCAGCTGTGTCAGATAAAAAGTAAACGGAATCAGCGCTATCTTTCCGAGCCCGATTCCATAAGTGTTCTGAAATGTGATAAACAAAAGCGGCGTAAAATTCGCGGCGATCGCCTGGGTAACGAATCCGAGATAACAGGCGGTAAGCGTCTTTCTGTAGTTCTTTTGTCCGTTCATAACTACTCCTTCTGCCTCCATAGAAACTGTCTGCCGGCCTGCAAAAATACTCACAGCAGATTGCCGGCGGCATCGTAAAACGCATCACAGTAGACAAGTCTCCCGGAAATCTTCCCCCTCACCGATTCGTCCAAAAATAAAATCTGCAAATGCTCATTGTCAAATGCATTCTCTGATACGGTAATCCCATAAGACTTTCCGCTTTCAAAGCCGAACCGGGAATAATAGCTTCCGCCCAGCAGGGCAATCCAGGGAAATCCTGATCTTTCGGCCCTTTTCACGCACTCTTTCACAAGCGCAGAGCCTATTCCCGTATTCTGATATTCCTTTCGCACGCCAAGCGGCCCCAGGGCAAGCCCCTGAGCACTTCCGATCCTGGCTTTCGTCAGTGCGTTGTAACCGACTACTTTTTCTCCATCTGACGCAATCACGCATAACTCCGGCAGATACCCGTCGGATGCAGGCAGTTTTTCCGCGAACTCCCATTCGTTGAAAAGCGCGCTGCTGTTCTCATGATAAAATGCGCTTCGCAATGCCTCTTTTGCTCCATGTAAACAGGAAGGCTCGAATGTCTTTATTTCCATGCGGTTTTTCCTTTTTTCTCGTTTATTTAATCGTAATGTATTTTTGATTTCTGCTGTTGGGTTTATCCGGAATCGTTCTTGCAATACGCCCTTGTTCTAATAACCTCCTAATATAACCCATAAGATTTTTTCTGTCCTTCAAACCGCAGTATACAAGAATTTCTTGCACACTCCTTGCCTCCCTGCAATATGCGACAATCTTATCCTCTATCGCGTCGCCTTGCCCCTCACAGCTATCTTGGGGGGTGACTTGGGGGGTGACTTGGGGGGTGACTTGGGGGAATAACTCTAAGTTAAGACGATTGTACGGAATTGTTACCGTAATCGCATTATCGGAAAATCCAAAAGCACTTTCACCATACTCGCCCACAATTCTCGGAACACCGCGCCCTGACTTTTCACTGATATGAAGCTGCACAAAAATTTCAGTGAGCTTATCATTGACAGGAATCGAAACACCTGCATAAAATCCCTGCTTTGTCTGGTGCGGCGGCAATGTTCCGATCGACGTAATCTCTATCCGATCTTGATATGCAGTAAACATCGGCGCCGTACCGCTCACCCACAAATTATGCTGAAATGCGTTGATTACAGCCTCTTTAAATGCCTGCGGATGGAACAGCATCACTTCCTTTCGTTCCACCTTGCGCCCTCTTTCATCCGCTTGCGGCACATTTAATGTATCCCCATAATCTATCACCTTATCAAGAGCAAGCAATAAACACATGTCACCAAATTCACGCACCGCATACATCGTAGAAGTTTTATCGGTTCCCGCAAACAGTGCAAAGCGAATCGGAATCCGCGGATTATCGGATAACAATTGCGCAAGCAGATTATACTTTCCATCTGCGGTCAACAGTTCCAGATTCTTTTTAAACGTCTTTTTGTTCAGCTTTATTCCTTTTATATCAAAATACAGAAAAAGTTGATCAAACGACAAATCATTAAATCTTGCTTCCGTATTGAGAAGAGACGGAAGCCCATAATTCAACACCCTGAATAGTGCAGCCTCCCTTTCAGGATGCTTTTTTATGTTTTCCTTACTGGATCCGACACGAATATAACGAATGCCTTTAAACTCTGTCGGGACGATGCGCGCAGCAGGTATACGCAAAACAACAATTCTCTTTCCGCCAATAACCTCTTCATCAAATGAAAAGTATATCGCAGGGGAAACATTTCTTGCCAGATAGTGCTCAACCGGTTCATTTTTGACATCTCTCTTATATTTGAAACTGCTATCTGTCAATTCATGTGTTTCATTTTGTATTCCCCATATCAAATATCCAAATGGCTCCCCGGCCATTGCCGCAGCATTGGAAAGTGCAGATATATACTGCCCAATCTCATCGAGTTCATACCAATTGTCTTTAAAATCAAACCATTCCTGCTCATCTTCAAAAGAAAGACATCTTTTTACTATATCAATAACATTACTCATCTATTCACCATCTCACTTATTCCGGCATGAATCAGTGTTCTCTGTTTGCGTATTTCTTATCCTATCACATATAACAATCTTTTTCAATGAAAGTCCTCCCGCTTTGCCTCCCCTTATCCCGCCCGCCGGAAAATCTTTCAAAACTGTAAGAATTTTTTCGGGATATGACAGATTGTGGTAAGAATTGTTGTGTATGATAAAAGTTGCAGGAGAAAAGTACAGATCATCGTGCGAATTGGACAAACTGCCGCAGACTATGACCTTGCGCATCTCTCCCTGCAGCTCTACAATATGACAAAACGGAGGCTATCCAAATGACCATCTTACAGACTCATGACTTAAAGAAACAGTACGGAAGCGGCGAGACCGCGGTACACGCCCTGGCGGGCGTCAATCTAAGCGTAGAGAAGGGAGAATTCGTCGCCATCGTCGGCACATCCGGCAGCGGCAAGTCCACGCTCCTTCACATGCTGGGCGGCCTGGACAGACCCACGTCCGGCAGCGTCACCGTGGACGGCAAAGATATCTTTTCCCTGAAGGATGAAGAGCTCACCATCTTCCGCAGGCGCAGGATCGGCTTCGTCTTCCAGAGTTACAATCTGGTTCCCGTCCTGAACGTCTACGAGAACATCGTGCTGCCGATCGAGCTGGACGGCCAGAAGATCGACGGAAAACACATCGACAGCATCATCGAGACGCTCGGCCTGACCGAAAAGACGGGCAGTCTGCCAAACCAGCTCTCCGGAGGCCAGCAGCAGCGCGTCGCTATCGCACGTGCCCTCGCGTCCAAGCCCGCGATCATCCTCGCGGACGAACCGACAGGCAATCTGGACAGCCGAACGAGTCTCGACGTCATGGGGCTTCTGAAAGTGACGGGCGAGCGCTTCTCACAGACCATCGTGATGATCACCCACAACGAGGAGATCGCGCAGACGGCGGACAGGATTGTCCGCATTGAGGACGGAAAGATTGTAGGTGGCGCAGATGATTAGAGTGGATAACGCAAAGCCGATCACCAGACTCTCCCGCCGCTCCCTGAGAAACAGCCGCGCGCGCAACCTGATCGCCATAGCCGCGATCGTCCTGACCGCGGTGATGTTCACGACCGTCTTTACCATCGGCGCGAGTATCGTCGACTCTTTCCAGCGCTCCACCATGCGGCAGGTCGGCACCTCCTCCCACGGCGGCTTCAAGTTTCTCACATGGCAGCAGTATGAGAAAGTCTGCGCCGACGCAGAAGTCAAAGACATTTCCTATAGTATCATCGTGGGCGTCGCGGAAAATCCGGAACTGCAAAAGACTTTCACTGACATCCGCTACACCGAGGAAAAGGCCGCCGCCTGGAGCTTTAGTCTCCCCACCACGGGCACGCTGCCCGCAGACCGCCTCGACCTAGCGGCTACCACGGCGGTGCTGGACGCCCTTCACGTTCCCCATAAGCTGGGCGCACAGGTGCCTCTCACCTTTACGGCAAACGGCGTCACCCGCAGCGAGACCTTCACGCTCTGCGGCTTCTGGGAGGGCGACATCGTCACCGGCGTGAACGCCGCCTACGTGTCCCGCGCCTATCAGGAAGAAGTCGCCCCGACCTGGCAGGACGGTCAGGAATACTACGATTTCGGCACCTACGCGGGCTCGGTCAATGTCTCCCTGTACTTCTCCTCCCCGTGGAACATTGAGCGGCAGATGACGGATTTAAAAACCCGCTGTGGTTTCGGGCCGGACGTAAACGAGGGCGCGAACTGGGCCTACACGACGGACACCGTGGACATGGGCTTCCTCGCTCTTCTCGCCGGGCTCATGGCGCTCATCATGCTGTCTGGGTATCTTATCATCTACAATATCTTCTACCTCTCCGTCAACGGGGAGATCCGTTTCTACGGACTGCTGAAGACCATAGGCACGACGAACAGACAGTTAAAGCGCATCGTGCGCCGTCAGGCTCTCCTGCTCTCCGCGGTTGGCATACCGCTCGGACTCGGCGCCGGTTTCGCCCTGTCCGCCCTGCTCGTGCCGGCGGTGCTGTCTACCCTGAATGTCGAGGACTGTGTGATCTCGGCCAATCCCCTGATCTTCACCGGCAGCGGCCTGTTTACCCTGCTCACCGTGTGGATCAGCTGCATCAGGCCGGGCAGACTGGCCTGCCGTATTTCCCCCGTGGAGGCGGTGCGCTATACTGCGGACGTCCCGTTAAAGCACAGACGGAAGCGCACAAGGAAAGTCACGCCCTTCTCCATGGCCGTCGGCAATATCCGCAGAACCGGCAAGAAGACCGCCGCCGTGGTTCTGTCGCTCTCTCTGTCCCTGATTCTGTTGAACGCCACCGTCTCACTGACGCGCGGCTTCGATATGGAAAAATATCTACAGGATAAGCTGGTATCGGATTTCTGCATCACCGACGCCACCGTCTTAAACAGCTACAGCAGCTACACGGAAGTGACCGGCATCACACCGGAAGTTCGCGCCGCGCTGACCTCCTTGGACGGCGTGACTAAGAGCGGCTGCGTCTACATGAGAGAATACATGTATCCGTTAAGCGGCGCGGACCGGACGCGCGCCGCCGGAGTTCTGGAAAAATACAGAGAAACGCTGGGCGAAACTTCCCAGATCTTCCAGATGGCCCAAACCTATTTCGACGAAGGGCGGATGCCCGCCCACCTCTACGGCGTGGACGGCATCGCAGAAGAGCAGCTGTCGATCAGCGAGGGCAGCTTCGACCGCGCCCGGTTCGAGAGCGGCGGCTATGTCATCGCCACGATGGGCGGCAGCGCGGCAGGCGGCCAAAAGCTCTGGGAGATCGGCGACACCGTGACCCTGCCCATGCAGGACGGAAGACAGAAAACCTACGAGGTCATGGCCATCGGCGACGTCCCCTGGGCGCTCAGTCCGCAGCACGGCCACGGCTTCGACGCGTACTTCACGCTGCCCGCCGAAGAATTTACGGCGCTCACCGGCGAAACCGGCGCGATGAAGCTCGCGCTGAACGCAGCGCCGGACAAAATCAGCGCCATAGAAGATGCGCTTGCCGCCTACTGCGGACAGCCGGGAAGCAGTCTCGACTACCGCTCCAGACAGAGCTATGTCGATGAGTTTGAAAATATGCGGCGCACCGATATTTTGACAGGCGGACTTCTAAGTTTCATTCTCGCTCTCATCGGTATCCTGAACTTTATCAACGCGGTCATCACCTCGATCCGGTCCAGACGGCAGGAACTGGCCATGCTGCAGGCCGTCGGCATGACGACAGGGCAGCTTGTCCGCACGCTGATAGGCGAGGGCGTGTGCTATATTCTGCTCACGGCGTTCTTCTCGCTCACCGTCGGCAGCGTCCTGACCTGCGCGCTCATGCGCGGCGTACAGAATCTAATGTGGTTCTTTGACAGCCGCTTCAGCGTCGTGCCGCTCTTGCGCGCGCTTCCCATACTGCTGCTGCCGGCGGCGGCTATCCCCGCGCTCTGCTGCGCAGGACTGTGCAGGCACAGCATCGTCGAACGCCTGCGGGAGAGCGAGACGTAACGCAGGCATCGGTTCGGTCAGTGTAATGCCAGATGCAGACCCTTTGATGCCGTCGGTACTTACGCCTTGTTCTTTTAAGGCGTTATGTACCGCTACGAGCAGCAACGGAGCGAGAGCGTGTCTGCGGCGGCATTATGCTGACCGAACCGTGGAGCAAATTATTATCGCAAGGCGCGGGTGTCTGACAAACTGCAGGCAGACCCTTTGGAGCCGTCGGCGCTTAACGAGGTCCTTTCGAGTTTAGCGCCCGTTACGGCGGAAACGGAGCGCAAGCACGTCTGCGGCAGTTTCGTCAGACACCCGCGCCATACAAACACTTATACCGCATTATCCTACACTACAGAACGGAGGCTCATCATGACCACTAACGTAAACAACCGCGCCTGCATCCGCAGGCTCTCCTTCCGGCATATGCAAGCCGCATCCACGCGCAACCTGATCGCCATAGCCGCGATCGCCCTGACCTCGGTGCTTTTTACGGCGATCTTCACCGTCGCCTCCTCCCTCGTCTACACCTTTGAACAGAACAACTTCCGCATCGCGGGCGGCTCCGCCCACGGCACGTTCAAAGCGCTGGACGCCGAGGCCCTGAACGATATCAAGACCGATCCGCTCATCAAATCGTACGGCGTGCGCCATATGCTGGGTATGGTGCCCACAAGGGAACCTTTCCAGAAATCCCATATCGAAGTCTCCTACCGGGACGCCGCCGACGCCGCATTCTCTTTCTGCGAGCCCACGACGGGAAGACTGCCCGCGGAGGGGACGAACGAGGCCGCCTGCGACGCGAAAGTGCTGGCGCTCTTAGGCGTGCCCGCCGAGATCGGCGCGGAGTTTACCCTGCCCGTCACTATGAGCGCGGACGCCGAGGACGGGGCGGCAGGCTGGAAAAATACGGAGATTGAAGCGACCTTCACCCTCTGTGGCTTCTGGGAGCATGACGCCGCCGCCTTCGCCGACTCCGCCAACGTGCTGCTTCCCGACAGCCGCGTGGAGGAACTGTTAAAGCAGGCCGGCGCCTCCGACGCCGACGGCGCCACGGGCGTCTACTTTCTGGATGTGATGTTCCAAAACGCTTCCCACATCGAGGAGAACATGCGCGACATTCTGGCCCGCCACGGCTATCCCTCGCGCGACGTGCGGCCCAACGAGCGGGACGAAAACGGCAGACTGCTGCCCCGCATCGGCGTCAACTGGTGCTACCTGAGCGCCCAGTATGAGAACACGGATCCCATCACCGCCGTCTCCTTCGCGCTGGTTCTGGTCATCATCCTCTTTACGGGCTACCTGATCATCTACAATGTGTTCCAGATCTCCGTGGCAAACGACATCCGCTTCTACGGGTTGTTAAAAACCATCGGCACCACGGGCAGGCAGCTCAGGCGCATCGTGACCCTGCAGGCGCTTCTGTTGTCCGCCGCCGGCATCCCACTGGGACTTCTGGCCGGCTACGGCGTCGGCGCGCTGTTCGTCCCCGTGATCGTGCGCAGTCTCAGCAACTATACCGCAGACGAACTCTCCGCAAGCCCTTATATCTTCATCGGCGCGGCGCTTTTCTCCCTCGTCACGGTAATTTTTTCCTGCCGTAAGCCCGGACGGATGGCAGCGAAAGTCTCCCCCGTGGAGGCGATCCGCTACACGGACCAGAGCGTCGTCTCCGGGCCGGGGCTTCTGTCCCGCCTGCTGCCTTTTCACAGGGCGAAGCGTCAGGCGGATCGTCGGGCGCACGCACGGCCACGGAAAGGCGCGTCTCTTCTCAGGATGGCCGTTGCCAATCTGAGCCGGAACAGGAGACGCACCGCCGTCACCCTGATCTCTCTGTCCCTGGCGGTACTTCTTCTGAACCTCACCGTCACCTTTACCGGCGGCTTCGACATGGAGAAATATGTGGCCAGGAACACCGTCTCGGACTTCCATGTGGCCTACGCCAACTACTATAACCCCAGCCTCATCTCGTATCAATTTGACGCCGTCCCCGACGATCTGATCGGCAGGATCCGTGCCGTCGGCGGCGTCACAGATGGCGGCGTCACCTACGGTATGCTGCTGGACGGCACATGGAACATCTACGAGCCCGTCGCCGATGAAGCGGAATTTTGGGCTAAAAATCAGAGCGCAGCCCCCTACTATCCCAGCGAGGCCGACAAAAAGAACTACACAGACTCCCTTTTGGACGAGACGGGGCGGATTCAAAGCAACATCCAGCTCTACGGCATGGAGGACTTCTGTCTGTCGCGGCTTACCGTGCTGGACGGCGACCTGTCCCTGCTGTCCACCCACAAGAACACCATCGCCGCCGTCTATGCCACGGGCGATTACGGAGAGATCGAAGAAGATAGCCACTATGCCAAAGTCGGCGACGTCGTCACCCTGCGCCGCGCGTCCTATGAGAACCGCGACAGCGAGACGGGCCGCGTCCTGTCCGCCGGAGAGGTCCGAGAGTATCTCGAAGACGACCGCGCCTTCGAGTCCCGCCTGCTGGACTACACCGACACGGATTACGAGGTGGTCGCCGTCGTGACCATGCCGAACCCTCTAAGCTACCGCCACTACGGCGCGCCGGAGTTCGTCATGAGCGCCGCGCAGTACAGGGAGGCAACCGGGACGGCGGACGCCATGTACTATGCTTTCAACGTGGACGAAGCGCACCGGCAGGCGATGGAGGATTTCCTCGCGGATTTCACCGAAAACGAGGACGCGCAGTACGGCTACGAGAGCCGCCTGACCGCCGAGCAGTCCTTCGCCTCCATGCGCAGTATGTTTCTGCTTGGAGGAAGTGCGCTGAGCCTGATCGTCGGCATGATCGGCGTGCTGAACTTCTTCAACACGATCCTCACCGGCATCCTGGCCAGAAGACGGGAGTTCGCGGTGCTGCAGTCCGTAGGAATGACCGGCGGACAACTCAGGGGAATGCTGGTGCGGGAAGGCGTCTGCTACGCGCTCCTCACGCTCCTTCTCGCCTTTGCGCTGATCCTTGCCACCGCGCCCTTCGTATCGTCACTATTGGACTCTACGTTCTGGTTCTTCACCTACCGCTTCACGGCGCTGCCGGCGCTCGCCATCACGCCTGCCTTTCTTATGCTCGGCGTACTGCTGCCGCTTGCCGTCTATCGCTTTGGCGCCGACAGATCCGTAGTGGAACGACTGAGGGAGACGGAATAATCCGTCTCCCTCTCGCGGCCGCCGCAAAGCGTTTTTATCTTTTCACACCGCCTTGATTCTCTCCCATCTGCTCCCCCGGTATCTGAAGAAAAAGAAGACCGCCCGCACAATCCAATCGGTCGACATCGCCATCCACACGCCCATGAGCCCCAGTCCCAGATACTTCGCCAGCACATAGCTGAAGGCAATGCGGAATACCCACATGGACACGATGGCAACCCACATGCAGAACGCCACATCATTGGCGGCGCGCAGCGCGTTCGGCAGCGTAAAGGAGGGCGCCCAGAAGACCACGGCAAGAGCCGCGTGATAGGTGATCACCTGTCTCGCGAGCTGTCCCGTCTCCGGCGAAAGGTTATAGACACGGATAATAAGCGGCAGAATCAGAAGGATAAAAAGATTCACCCCAAGAATCGACACATAAGAATAGCGCATCAGCCGCTTCGTATAGTAGCGCACCTGTTCAAAGTCGTTGGCGCCAACGCACTGCGCGACCACCGCGGACAGCGCCAGTCCCACCGACGTACCGCCCAGCACCGCAAAGGCGCACACGCTGTTGGCCACCGCGTTGGCCGCAATGGACACCGTGCCGAAAGAAGACACCAGACTCATCACCAGGATTTTGCCCAGCTGGAACATGCTGTTCTCCATGCCGTAGGGGATGCCGATGTGGAGCACTTTCCCCAGCACCTTCCACTTCACGCGTATGGAAAGCAGCTTTCTGACATGCAGCGTTTTCTTCGGATTGCAGAGCAGAAGAAGCATCCAGACGCCAGCGAACATCCGCGACCCCGTCGTGGGAAACGCGGCGCCCTCCACGCCCCAGCCCAGGCCGTAGAGCAGGATCGCATTGCCGATCAGGTTCAGCCCGTTCATCACAAGAGACATGAACATCGGCGTCCTGGAATCCCCCATCGCGCGAAACATCGCCGCGCCCACATTATAGACCGCCAGAAAAGGAATCGAGGCCGCAACGATCATCAGGTAGATATCGCAGTTGCGCATGACGTCCGGCTCGATCCGTCCGAAGACAACGTGCAGGATAAACCATTTGCCGGCGTACATCAGCGCCGTAATCAGCAGGGAAAAAACAAAGGAAAACAAAAGCGTCTGCTCCACCGCGTCGCAGCCGTCCTCCTCGTGCCGCCTCCCCAGCGCCTGCCCGGCCACGATGGCGCCGCCTGTGGCAAGCGCCGTAAACATATTGATCAAAAGAACCATGATGGTGTCGATCAGCGAGACGGCGGACACGGCGGACTCCCCCACCGACGCCACCATGACGGAATCCGCCAGCCCGACGAAGATCGCCAGAAACTGTTCAATCAGCAGCGGCACGATCAGTTTTCTCAGATCCTGCCCGCTGAAGAGATATTTCTTCTGTGTACCTTCAGATTTTTCCGCTTCTTTTTCCATCGAAAACGCCTCCCCGTTTTCCGACACGATACATCCCTGACAGACACGCCATGCCGAATCTGCAATACCGGTTATAGCATTTTCTTTGCCATCTGTCAATCGTCCCCTGTGCAGACAACGACAGTAAGAGAGCCTGACATCTCTGCCACGCCCTCTTCTGCCCTGCCGCCTGTCTGCATGATCTACTGCGGCAGCATCACATCCGCCGTCCGGTACTCGTTCCCGCCGTCCCAGACAGAGAGGATCAGCCCCGCGACCTCGTCCACGTCGACCACCCTGTCGAAACCGGTCATATCCCACGCGCGGCTCTTTACGCTGTCCAGATAACCTTTTCCGCCGGCTCCCGCCATATCGGGAAGCCTCGTGCCGTCCCGAAGGATCAGGCTCCTGACTGTCGGGACGCCGCTTTCATCCTGCTCTGCCTCCGGCACCCCGTCCACCTCATAATTCACCCGGACGGAGATCGGCGAGAGGTCGATGCTCTCCACGGTAAAAGCCGTGCCCTCCACCGGCGCTCCCACCGCGATGTGCTTAGCCGCGCTCACATCCGGGAGAGGGACGTCAAACTCCCATTTGCCGCTCGTCCACGACTGAATGACAGGTTTGTGATGCCCTGCGGCGTCTGTGGTATACTCCACCGCCTTGACGTCCTGAAATCCCAGGTGGAGCGTCCTGCCAAGCAGAGAGTCCTGTGAGCCTCCCCTGCCTCCGATGCTTGCCTGAACCACAAACGACATATCGCCGTTCTCGTCGGTATAACGGTTGAGGGTCCTGCCTTCCTCGTCATATGCTACCGGCGTCCCGTCGTCATACACTAGGTTCCCCTCCTCGTCGGCGGTGATTCCGGTATAGATATGGCCGGACATATTGACCCAGCTGTTCTCCCCGTCGGGATCATCAGCCAGATAAATCTCCGGCAGACCCGCCGACACCACCTCCCACGCCTCCGCCTGAAAACCTGAGATGCGGAAAGACAAATAGGCAAACTTCTCGTCCGCGACAACCGTCTCCGGCGCGATCGTCACGCCGTCGCAGGTCACGGCAGGCACGTCCGAAACCGCATCTTCTGCGCTCGCTTTCCAGCCGTCCTGCGCCTTGCTTCCCTGCTGCGTTTCATATACTTTCGCAATCCCCTGCTCCACCAGCTTACGCTGCTGCTCTTCGGATGCCTGCAGCTGCCCGTTCATCCCTCTGCCCCAGTAATAATGAAGCGCCGCCGCCGCGCTTACGCTGCTCGCCGCCAGGATACAGACGCCCGCAATAGCGGCTGCCGGCATACGGAACCTCCTGCCGCCGCGCTTTTCCTTTTTCCCGTCTGCTCTCCCTGTCTTGTTTCCCGCTGCCTGTCCTGCCGCCTGCTTTGTTCTCTTCTCCGTCATTCCCATCAAACCGCTCTCCTCCTGTCTGATTTTTTCAAGAGCGCAGCCTGTTCTCTGACGCACGATCTCTGACAATTCCGTCTCCGTAGGAAATACATGCTTTGTTTTCCTGTTCTCTGTTCCTGCCATTTTAACCTCCATTCCGAAGCATTTGCGGCGGGAAATCCGCGAAAATGCCCTCTCCGCCTTTTCCCCGTCCTTCCGCCCTTCCGCGCCGCCTTCTTTGCCCTCACTCTTCCCGGTAATACGCCTCGATCTGTTTCCTGCCTCTGGCGAGCCGGGTCTTGACGGTATTCGGCGGCAGGCCGAGCAGCTGCGCGATCTCCCGCACCTTGAAGCCCTGACTGTAGTACAGCTCCATCGGCAGGCGGTACCTCTCCTCCACGGAGGCGTAGGCCTCTTTTAATTCCAGATTGTACTCGTCCCACACGGACGGCTCCTCACAGTGTTCGAGATCCCCGCAGATCGGATGCGCCCTGCGGATATCGTAACAGTGATTGATGAGAATCCTCGTCATCCATGTCCTGAAATACTCCGCCCTCTTCAGCGTATCCAGTTTTTCCCAGCATGTGAGGATCGTGTCCTGCATGGCGTCCGCCGCGTCCTCCT
Source organism: uncultured Lachnospiraceae bacterium (assembly GCA_947626775.1). GTDB lineage: Bacteria > Bacillota > Clostridia > Lachnospirales > Lachnospiraceae > UBA3282. The sequence continues at coordinate 100,531 of CANQTL010000001.1, forward strand.
CATGCATCAGGATCGCGATGGCCGTCCGGTACATATCCTGCATACAGCCCTGCATCAGTTCGGTAAATGCCTCCTGGTCATGCCGCTGCGCTCTCTTGACCAAAAATTTCATCTCGCTGCTGTTCATAGTTCTTCTCCTACGCGCGTATCCCGCAAGACGGAGCGGATCTTCTCTCTTGTCTTACAGTCATTAGACGGCAACGGCATTTGTTTGGTTTCAAATCTGGGAAAAATAAATTGAATGAAATGATATGAGAATAAATAACAAAACGGAAATGCCGATTTTATCAGCATTTCCGCCCTTTTCCAACGAGCGCGAGACGGGACTCGAACCCGCGGCCTCGACCTTGGCAAGGTCGCGCTCCACCAACTGAGCCACTCGCGCATAAGATTGTCCGGCGCTGACCGCTCGGACAATTAGTACTATACTACACGGCTATTGCTTTGTCAATACCCAAATTTGATTATTCTTCCAGCTTGCCCGCGCACTTGACTCTGTAGATTCTTGCGAGCGACTCATCGATCCGCTCCTCAGGGATCGTTCCATCCTGAACCGCCGCCAGCACCGCGTCATACGCCTCCTGGAAGTTCTCCGGCATCAGCAGCATATCGGCCCCTGCCTCAATCGCCTGTACAGCCGCCTCTTCTGAGGAATAGCGCTCCGTGATCGCGCCCATATCCAGCGCGTCCGTGATGATAACGCCCTCAAAACCCAGCTCGCCGCGCAGAATATCCGTCATAATCTTCTCGGACATGCTGGAAGGCACTCCCGCTTCGTCCACGGCGCTCGCCGTGACATGGCTCACCATCACAAAATCTGCTCCGGCGTCAATACCGGCCTGAAACGCCGGGAAATAGGAAGCGCGCATTTCGTCCAGAGTCTTCGCCGTCTCCGCGCCGCCGTCATGGGTATCGTCCGCCACATCGCCCAGCCCCGGGAAATGTTTCAGGCAGGCGCTCACACCCGTTCCTTCCAGCCCGTCGACCAGATTGGAAACCATCTCGCTCACCAGCGCGGTATCCGAACCGAATACCCGGTCGCCCAGGGCGCTCTCCCCATCAGCCGCCACGTCGGCAACCGGCGCGAAATCCAGGTTAAAGCCCATATCTTTCAGATAGGTGCCGATCGTCAGCCCCGCCTCGTAGGCCTGGGACACATCGCCGCTCTCTCCGATCGCCGCCATATCCCCGACCTGTATCACGTCAATCCCGCTGCCAGCCACTCTGCTGACCGAGCCGCCTTCCTCGTCCACACCGAGAAAGATGGGATATCTGCTCATGTTCGCCGTCCCGGAGAGCAGAGCCTTCAGCTGCTCCTCATCCTCAATATTTTTGGCGAAATAGATGAGTCCGCCCACGGCGTACTTATTTAACGCCTCCTGCGTCACGTCGCCTGCCTGCGTCACGGTCGCATATCCGGTAAGCGCCTCGGGCGTCACAATAAAAAGCCCCGCGACCTTGTCCTCCAGAGGCATCTCCGACAGTGTAGATTCCACCAGTTCCCCCAGATAATCTTCCTCCGGCTCTATCGTTTCCGGCGCGTCTATCACCACATCCCTGGCAGCCTCCGCCTCCTGCTCGGCCTCCAGCTGTTCCTGCATTTCCTCCTGTTCAGCCGCCTGCCGCTTCTCCCTGACCCTGCCGGCTATATTGATGCCTGCGGCGACGCCGCCCGCAATGACTGCCGCCAGGATTACAAACACAACGGAATAGGCAATGATCTGATTACGGATCCGCCTGCGCCTGCGGTATGCGCGGCGGTCGTCCTCATCTTCCTCCTCGTCCTCGTCATCTTCTTCTTCGTCGTCATCTTCCTCGTCGGGCTCTTCCTCTTCCGGATCATCCTCGTCCTCAGATTCTTCTTCATCGCCCTCTTCGTCTTCCATCATTTCTTCATCATCAAATTCTTCGTCGGAGTATTTCCCTTTTCTGTGAAATAACTTTCCCATACCGTACCTCATTTTCGCTGTGTTGTGGCAGTCTCAGGCGTCAATATCGTAAAATGTCCGCCCTGCACAAGACTCATCTGTGCGATCACATACAAGATGTAGTATATGACAAATCTACTATAACCTATTTATAGAAATTATGCCACATATTTTTGATGATTTCCGAATTGTTCACATTTTTTACACACAAAGCGAAGCGGGTATCAATCCTCTCGAATCCATACCCGCTTCTAAACTGCGCTATCCAATGGTCCATACCTCCGTTTTCTCTCACGTACTCTTTCCACTTCTCCTTCGTATTCGTATACTGTGTAACGTGCTCTTTTTTCTTTCGTGTACCGTTACCTTCTCTTGTGGACTCGACTACGTTTCCGTCTGCTTTTTCATTGGTTCCCTATTCATTTGTACTTTAACGGCTAAGTGTTCGTTGGACCGTACCTCTCTTTCTTTTAGGATATCTATGTGAATTTGTTTTGTTTATGTCTTTATTATATCACCCGCTTTTAATTTGTCAACACATTTTTGCAAATTTTTTTAAATTTTTTCAATTTATTTTTCCCAGCGCTATATTTTGCTTATTTTTTGCCTTTTTCTCCCATAATTGACAGATATTTTATCCGTTTTCCGGGCAAAAATTCGGGGAGCCGTCCTCTGAAGACGCTCCCCGTATAATGATCCGTCATACTCTTCCGTTATATGTATGCCGCGTACAGCCTATGCCTGCAGAGCGGCCAGCTTATCCTTCAGATTGGAGGATACGTTGCTCACCATATCCGCGGAAGCGGCAATCTCCTCCGTGGAAGCGGCCAGATTGGTGACGCGCAGATTGACGCTGTCAATAATCTCGATCAGCTTCTCCGCGTTCTCAAGCAGCGCGCTGATCGCGTCCTGAATCTGTTCCTTGTTGGAATCGCTGTCGCTCGCCGTATCCTTGGACAGATCGGCCAGTTTCTTGATGTTCTCCGCGATAATCGCGAAGCCTCTCCCGGACTCTCCCGCTCTCGCCGCCTCGATGCTCGCGTTCAGCGCCAGCAGATTCGTCTCTTCCGCCACGTTGGTGATCTCGCTGTTGTTCTCCTCCAGCTTGACCAGAAGCGCCTGAATTCCGTTCAGCGCCTCCTTCAGCTCGTCACAGAACGCGACCACGTCAGCCATGGACTGCGAGATGCCGGTGCTCTCCAGACCGTTGTTGTTGTTGCCCTCGGCCATCTCGACGATGGAAGTGTCGAGATTGGCGAAATCGTCGTTCACCTCGGCGATCAGTCTGGAGATCATGTCGTTCTTCTCCTGGATCTCGGCGTTCTTGGTCTCCATTTCCTCCGCCATCTGTCTCGCCAGCTCGTTTTCTTTCTCCACCTCGCCCTTGACAAACTGGATGCAGTTCTGCTTGTAGTTGCAGTCGTTGTAGATCGCGGTCGCCATGTCGCTGCAGGTAGCGTAACCGCAGGCGGAACAGTTGATCTTGCGCTTCGCCTCCGTCGTCTTGTCCATCTCGTTAAAGATAGCATCCAGTGTGGACGCATTCGGCTTCTGAACGGCCAGTCCCGCCGATTTGTCGGTATAATGCCGGATAAAATCGTTGAGATCCAGTTCCCTGAACTGTTTGTTGAATCTGTCCAGCCTCTGTCTAGGCGTCAAATTCCTGCTCCACGCGTTCGTCCTGCCGTTTCTCTTGCTGGCCTCCTTGATGCGCTGCAGCTCATAGAGGGTATCGTCCGTCTTCGTCTTGGACTCCTCCACGCCGGTGCCGTAGATACAGCCTTTCGCACAGTTCAGGGCGTCCACCATGAAAGGGAGTTCTTTCTTGCCGAGCACTCTCGTCTTGTAATCCTCCAGGAACTCATAGGCGTGCTTCTCGCCCTCGATCTGCCGGATAAAGATCTCTTCCCCGCAGAACCAGTACACGTTCTCCTTCAGGCCGCCGGGCATCGGATAGATGGAACCGAGGCCGTACTCGATCTCGTCCTTCACCTCCGGGCCGGAGATGCCGTTCTTCCGCACATATTCCATCAGGTGGTCGAAAGTGACGTTGTAGGAGACATAGCCGCCACAGTTGGGATCGTCTATCTCGTTCTTCTTCGCGATGCAGGGACTGATGAACGCCAGCTTATCGGGCACCTTCATATATTTCTTCACATAGATCGCGCCGCACATCATCGGGGAGTGCACCGGCACCAGACTCGGGATCAGCTCGGGAATATACTTCTCGATATAGCCGACGATCGCCGGGCAGGGCTGCGAGATGCCGCCCATAAAATTGTGCCTGGTAATATAGTTGATATATCCCCATGTCGTGATGTCCGCGCCGAAACTGATGCTGATGATCCGGTTGACGCCGAGCTTCTTCAGGCCGCCCAGCACGCTGCCGTACTCTCTGGGATAGTTCGCCAGAAAAGCCGGCGCGAGCAGCAGGGAAATCTTCTCGCCTTTTTTCAGATCCTCGAAGAAGCGCTCCGTGTCGTCGTGAAAACTCCTCGCTTCATGGGCGCACGCGTCAAAACACGCGCCGCAGGCGACGCACTTGCTGCCGTCCACAACAATCCTGTTCTCTCCGTTCTCAATAACCGCATGGTTGGCGGTCAGTACCGGGCAGACCGAAATACACTTGTTGCAGCCCACGCAGTTGTCGTTGGTGTAAACCAATGAATCTACTGTCTGATTAGCCATATGTACCTCCCGTAGATATAGATGCCATTATTTTATTGACGCTGTGGGCAGGCCGTATTTTCCATGTGTCACGCTACGGCGCAAAACCCTTATCTATCACATTATACAAAAAAGCGGTACATATGACAACTATTTTGTGAAAAAATTATGCTTTTAACACATTTTACCGTCGATTCGTGTCACACCCGCCGTTGCCGCAGCCGTCAGAGCTGGATCCGCACAAAAATATCGTAGATCGCCTTGATCGCGGACTCAAAATCGGAATTTGCCACGCCGATAATGATATTCAGCTCGCTGGAACCCTGATCGATCATCTTGACGTTGACGTTGGCGTGCGCCAGCGCGGAGAAGATCCTGCCCGCCGTACCGCGGGTTGACTTCATACCGCGGCCAACGACCGCGATGAGCGCGAGATCGCCCTCGATTTCGATATGGTCCGGCTCCGCCAGTCTGTGGATCGCCGACACAACCTGCTGTTCCTTGTGCATGAACTCGTCCTGATGCACGAAGACGGTCATCGTGTCAATGCCCGAGGGGACATGCTCAAAGGATATCCCGTTCTCCTCGAATGCCTGCAGCACCTTGCGCCCGAATCCGATCTCGGAGTTCATCATGTCCTTATCGATATTCACGGAGCAGAACCCCTTCTTGCCGGCGATGCCCGTGATGACATACTTAGGTTTCTGGCAGGTACTCTCCACGATCCATGTACCGTTGTCCTCCGGCGCGTTGGTATTGCGGATGTTGATCGGGATCCCCTCTCTTCTGACCGGAAAGATCGCGTCCTCGTGAAGCACCGTCGCGCCCATATAGGACAGCTCCCGCAGCTCCTTGTAGGTGATCGTCTCAATGCCCTCGGGCTTATAGATAATGCGGGGATCCGCAATCAAAAATCCAGACACATCCGTCCAGTTCTCGTACACATTGGCCTTGATCGCCCGCGCCACGATGGAACCCGTGATATCGGAACCGCCTCTGGAGAACGTCTTGACCGTCCCGTCCGCATATGCGCCGTAGAAGCCGGGGATCACCGCGGCCTCCGTATTCTGCAGTCTCTCTCTGAGCCTGCGGTTCGTCTCCTCGGAGTCGAACTCTCCGTCCGGGCCAAACAGCACCGCCTCCGCCGCGTCCACAAACTCATAGCCGAGATACGAAGCCATGACAATGCCGTTCAGATACTCTCCCCTGGAAGCGGCGTAATCGCTGCCCGCCTTCTCTCTGAAATTCTTCTCGATCTCCTGAAACTCTTTGTCCAGGGAAAGCTGCAGTTCCAGCCCGTCAATGATCTCCTGATAGCGGTTCCTGATCGCCTGCAGTTCTGTCTTAAACTCCTGTCCTTCCTCGGCGAGCGCGTAGCACGCGTAGAGCATATCCGTCACCTTGGTGTCATCGGGGCTGCGCTTGCCGGGTGCGGAAGGCACCACAAATTTCCGCTCCCTGTCCGCGCGGATAATATCCCCTGCCTTTTTGAACTGTTCGGCGCTTGCCAGGGAACTGCCGCCGAATTTCACTACTTTTTTCATAACTTCTCCTCGTAATTCCAGATTCGTATCCGTCTTTTCTATATACAAATATGTCAGGGCTGCGCGCTCAGGATCCTGATCCTGTTGATGCAGCCGCCGATCTTCTCTATCTTCTCATTGAACTCCCGCTCTGTTATAACCTGGGTCATGAACGCGAACTCCTCCGCGATGCCGACGCTGATCTCGGCCAGAGCGCCGAACGCCTCCATCGCGGCCTCGCGCTTGCCGCTGTCCACCCGGACAAAGAATCTGCCTTGATCTTCCTCGATACCGGCCACCTTCACATCCTCATTCTCCCAGAAACACATGACGGTTTTGCCGAGATGGCGCGCGCAGTCCACCACGTCGCTCACCACAGCGCTCGCCGTCGGCAGCTTGCCGGCGCCGCGCCCATAATACATCGTGTCGCCCAGCATATTGCCGTGCACATAGACCGCATTGAACACGTCGTTCACGCTGTAGAGCGGATGTTCCCTCGAAATCAGGAACGGCGCTACCATCGCGAAGAATCCGTGATCCGTATCCCTGCTCATGGCGAGCAGTTTGACGGACTTGTTCATCTGCTTCGCATAGCGGAAATCCTCCGGCGAAATCTTCGTGATCCCCTCCGTGTAGATTTCCTCGTACTTCACGTTCTTGCCGCACATCAGGGACGAGAGAATCGCGATCTTGCGGCAGGCGTCATAGCCCTCCACATCCGCTTCCGGATTCCGCTCCGCATACCCTTTCTCCTGCGCCTCCTTCAGCACATCCTCAAAGGCCGCTCCCTCCTTGTCCATCTTGGTCAGGATATAGTTGGTCGTGCCGTTCAGGATTCCCGTGATGGTATCGATTTTCTCCGCCGTCAGGGAATAATTCAGCGGACGGATGATCGGGATGCCGCCGCCTACGCTGGCCTCAAACAGATAGTTGCAGTGATGCTCTCTTGCCGTGCGGATCAGCTCCGGCCCGTGGCTCGCCACCAGCTCCTTGTTGGAGGTGCACACGCTCTTGCCCGCAAGAAGCGCCCGCCTGGAAAAATCGTACGCCGGCTTGATGCCGCCCATCGTCTCGCAGATAACGTCCACCTCGGGATCGTTCAGGATCACCTCATAGTCGTGGACCACCTTGTCCTCATAGGGATCTCCCGGAAAATCGCGCAGATCCAGAATATACTTGATGTTCAGCTCGGCGCCCGCCCGCTTGTTGATCGCTTCTTTGTTTGTCTCTATTACCTCGACAACGCCGCTGCCCACCGTGCCGTATCCCAACACCGCTACATTTACCATAACAATTGCCGCTCCTCTCCTAAATCAACGGGTATTTATCTGTCAGCGTCTTAACGATGGCGCGCGCCTTTTCGATGCCGCCCTCGCCCTCTTTGATCACGATGGAGATCGCCTCGGCAACCTGATCCATATCCTCCGTGTTCAGCCCTCTCGACGTCGCCGCCGGCGTGCCGAGCCGGATACCGCTGGTTACAAACGGGGACTTGGGGTCGTTGGGGATCGTGTTCTTGTTGGCGGTGATATGCGCCTCGTCCAGCAGCTTCTCCACCGCTTTGCCGGTCAGATCATAAGGGGTGAGATCCACCAGCATCAGGTGATTGTCCGTACCGCCGGACACAATTTTCACATCTCTGCCCTGCAGCCCTCTGCAGAGCGCCTGGGCGTTGTCCGCCACGTTCTTCATATACTGTTTGAAGGACGGCTCCAGCGCCTCCTTGAAGCAGACGGCCTTGGCCGCGATCACATGCATGAGGGGGCCGCCCTGGATGCCGGGGAAGATCGCCTTGTTGAAATTATACTGATCCGCCACTTCCTGAGAGGACATGATCATGCCGCCTCTGGGCCCTCTGAGCGTCTTGTGCGTCGTGGTGGTCGTCACATGCGCATAGGGAATCGGACTCGGATGCAGTCCCGCCGCCACCAGACCGGCTATATGCGCGATATCGACCATCAGCACGGCGCCCACCTCGTCCGCGATCTCCCTGAACTTCTTAAAATCGATCGTTCTTGCATAAGCCGAAGCGCCGGCCACGATCATCTTCGGCCTGCACTCCAGCGCAATTTTTCTGACATTATCGTAATCAAGGAATCCGTCGTCATTGACGCCGTAAGGCACGCAGTGAAAATACTTGCCGGACATATTGACCGGCGAGCCGTGGGAGAGATGTCCGCCGTGGTCCAGGTTCATCCCCATAAAAGTGTCGCCCGGCTCCATCACCGCGAAGAATACCGCCATATTCGCCTGCGCGCCGGAGTGCGGCTGCACATTGACATACTCGCAGCCGAACAGCTTTTTCGCCCGCTCTCTGGCCAGCTCTTCCACCACGTCCACACACTCGCAGCCGCCGTAATATCTCTTGCCGGGATATCCTTCCGCATACTTGTTCGTGAGAGGGCTTCCCATAGCCGCCATGACGGCCCTGCTCACCCAGTTCTCCGATGCGATCAGCTCGATGTGGGAATTCTGCCGCTGCTGTTCGTCCACGATCGCCTGCGCGATCTCGGGGTCTACCGCTTTTACTTCGTCCAATGAATACATTCCTTGTTCCTGCCTTTCTGAAACCTTTCTGGGATAAAATCTTAATTAGTATAACACAAGGAAGGTTTGCGGCGCAACATCATGTTGCAAAGAACCCTCTTTTGACAGACACAGCCGTATCCTGCCAGCAATATGGACATTTTTTCGGGAAAATTTAAGAAATATTTATGGAAATCTTATTTTGACTTTTGCATACAATCTGCTATGATAGCAATTATCAATAACACAGGTTTGTACAGATTCCAAAGGAGATATGTGTGATGGACGCTCTGCACTTACAGCATTCCAAGACACCCCTCAAACAGAATGGCGCGGCGGACGGCATCAGTCCGCTCCTCAGGTTCGCTCACAGATACTGGCATGGGATCCCGCTCATCCTCTACGGAATCCTCTATCTTACATGGTTCGCCCATCTGGAGCATACCGTGGTGAGCCGCTATCGGGTTATCCATGTGGCGCTGGACGACTACATCCCGTTCTGTGAGGTGTTTGTCGTTCCCTATCTTCTCTGGTTCGTCTATGTCGCCGTGACGGTGGCCTACTTTTTCCTGCGAGACAGGGATGATTATTTCAGACTCTTTCTCTTCCTGTGCACCGGCATGACCATATTTCTTCTGATATCCACGCTGTGGCCCAACGGTCATCATCTGCGTCCCTACGCCATGCCGCGGGACAATGTCTTTACCCGTATGGTGGCGGCTCTGTACAGAACGGACACACCGACCAATCTCTGGCCCAGCATTCACGTGTACAACTCGCTCGGCTGCCACATTGCCGTTATGAAGAGCCAGACACTGAAAAAGCACAGGGCGGTCCGCATCGGTTCGCTGATCCTGTGCGTTTCAATAATTATGTCAACCATGTTCATCAAACAGCACTCGGTCTACGACGTGCTCACGGCTTTCATCATGGCGGGCGTCATGTACGGCATCGTGTACCACTTCGACGCGCTGTCCGGCTTCTGCCACAACCTTGCAAACCGCCGCAGACAAAAGCCTGAGATCAGTTAGACCGTCTCCGCCGGCCTCTAGTTGAACTTAAAGAAGCGCCGGCAGATCTTATATCCCTCCACCGATATTTTTCTGCCCCCCTTACCGGGCAGATTCATGGAATTGCCCAGCACACCGTACCTGAGTCTCATAAAGAGTCTCAGGTCTTTTTTCTTGATATACTGCCACAGCTCATGCTTCTTCTCCAGATTTTCTTCCGTGCCGGAACGGATCAGTAGTATGGAGGAAATCACCGTGATGATCTCCAGATAGTTGATCATATAATTCTTAAGCTTGCGCCTGCCGCCTATCCTGTCCATGTTTGCGGTCAGATAGTCCACCATAATCTTGTTGACCCTGATCTGCTGGTCGATCCGGGATATCATGATCTCCTCATTGACGGACTGCCCTTCCCTTCCGATATAATAACGGTAGAAATTGACGTCCAGATAATACATATTGCGCACATACGGAAGCGGCTCAAAGACAAAGAGATTGTCCACATAGAACGTATTGTCCGGCAGTTTCAGCCCGCAGTCCCTGAGCAGTTTGGTCCTGAAGATGACGGAATGCATCAGGATGTACTGTCCCTTGTGGAAATGTCTCACCTCATTCCACGTGAAGATGCGGTCCTGCGGCAGGGCGTGTCTGTATTTCATGACCTTGTGTTTCGCCTCGCCCTCCTTCTCATAGACAAAATTGCTGATCAGCATGTCCAGAGTGGAATCGCCCGCCGTGATATCCCGGAGCACTTCCAGTATTCTGTAGTACGCGCTCTCCTTCACCCAGTCGTCGCTGTCCACCACCTTGAAATACAGTCCGGAGGCATGAGCAAGCCCCGCGTTGACCGCGGACCCGTGTCCTCCGTTCTCCTTGTGGATCACCTTGACAACGGACGGGTGCCGCGCCGCGTACTCATCCGCGATCGCGCCCGTCCGATCCGACGAGCCGTCGTCCACGATCAGGATCTCGACGTCCTCTCCTCCCAGCAGCAGGGAGTCGACGCACTTTCGCATATATGTCTCCGAATTGTAGCAGGGTACGGCTACCGATAACAGTTTCATGTATACCTCCATCAATCTGTCTGCGCACCGTTTCCCGGGCGCAGCTGTATTTCCCGCAGACTTTCATCCGCACGGCCCGGCGCCTGTCAGAGCAGCTTCCTGTAGGCCGCGAAGGCGGACGGCACGGGATATTCGTCACGCATCCTGTCCGGCTCGACGAACACATACTCCCCCATACCGGACAGATCGTCCACGCGGATCAGGTAAGCCGTCATGTGCCATTCCCTGTGCGTAAAGACATGCCTGGACGGCTGCAGGGGCCGTATTCTCATCGGCACGACGCCCGCCCCTCTCAGATGCGCGAGCACCTGTTCTTCACTTTGATGCCCTTCCAGCGAAGGAAATTCGTACATGCCGGCGAGCAGACCGCTCTCCGGTCTTCTGCGCAGGGCAAAACGGTCGCCGTACTGTATGAGCAGAACCGTCTTCTCCTCTATCCGCCGCGGTTTCTTCGCCGCCTTCACGGGATAGTCCTCCGCATTTCCCTGCCTTTCTGCCAGGCACAGACCGCGCCACGGGCACTCCCCGCACCTGGGACTGCCGTTCGGAACGCAGACCACCGCTCCCAGCTCCATGAGCGCCTGGTTGAAATCTCCCGGTCTGTCCGAAGGCATAACGCCCGCCAGTTCCTCCTCCACGGAGCTTTTGACCCCGGAAGCCGCGATATCCCTGTCATCCGCCCGCAGTCTGGACAGGATTCTCAGGACATTGCCGTCCACCGCCGGCACCGGCTGTCCGAAGGCGATGGAAGCGATCGCTCCCGCCGTGTAGCTGCCAATACCGCTCAGCCGGATCAGCTCGCGGTAATCGGAAGGCATGCTGCCTCCATACTCCTCCATGATCTGTATGGCGGATTTCCTGAGATTCCTCGCACGATTGTAATAGCCCAGCCCTTCCCAGAGCTTCAGAAGCCGCTCTTCGTCCACGGCGGCAAGGCTCGCGATGTTGGGCAGTTCCCTCAGGAACCGGTCGTAATACGGCTTGACCGCCTCCACCCTGGTCTGCTGCAGCATGATTTCCGATATCCACACATGATAGGGCGTCGGATCCTCCCGCCAGGGCAGGATACGTCTACGGGTATCATACCATGTGAGCAGCGGTTTCGCAATCAGATCCAGGGAGTCCACGACGACCGGCACCGCTTCGTCCATCCGAAGGCTGTCCTCCCCGACGATACAGTCGTAGGCGAGCAGGCGCACTCCCGCGCTTCTCGCCCTCCGCAGCGCCTCCGCAAACGCCGGCTGCGCACCCCGGTTCGGCTCCACCCGGTTGACGCCTTTCATCTGAACCACGAAGAGCAGATACGCCTCATACCCCTCCGAGCGCGCCCTGATCAACTCCTCCACATGTTTCAGCGCGCGCTCGGAGGGCGCGTCGGGGAATGCGGCGACGCCGCCGTTCTCCAGCGTGACGCCCTTCACCTCGACGAAGGCCCTCGCGCCCGACGCGCTCTCCACATAAAAGTCGAAGCGGGAACTGCCGAAAACCGTCTCGGGCCGTATCAGGCTAACGTCCGGATACAGGCCGCCCGCCGCAAGCCACTCTCCGGCCACCTTGTTCGGCGCATTGGAATCCATATTGACAAGTCTCCCGCCCTTGTCCGCCGCCACGAGATCATAGGCTGTTAAACGGGAGGGGGCGTCATTTTGCTCCAGGTAAACCCGCGTGTTTTCCCGCAGCAGTTCCCGGCATCTGCCGGTATTCTTCACATGCACCTTCGTCCGCACGCCCGCAAGGTCCACATAGGCGATAAACCGGTTCGGCCTCTCTATAAAATTTGCCTCGATAATGTGATGATATTTCATGTTATGTAAACCATTTGCCGCAGTCTGTCCGTCACCGCGCGAGGCCGGAAGACACAGTGTCCTGTCAGCTGCTGTCCGGCGCCTCCTCTCCGCCGCCGGACAGCCTGCTCTTGTAAGGCACCCGCGCCGCCGGGACAACCTCCGCCGCCTGAGCGGTATTCACCGACTGATCATCAAAGAAGATGTGCGCTCCGAACGCCTCCAGCACATCTTTCTTGTGCACGCCTCCCAGGAAAAACATCTCATCGATGCGCACATCCCAGGCCCGCAGCGTGCGGATAACCCGCTCGTGCGCCGGCGCGCACCTCGTAGTGACGAGCGCCGTTCTGATGGGCGCCTCCTCCTGCGGAAAATCCTTCTGCAGCTCGGACAGCGTCATAAGAAACCTGGCAAACGGCCCAGCCTGCAGCGGATTGTCCGCGTTGCGCCGCTCGTTCTCCTCGAAGGCTTCCAGTCCGTGTTCCCGGAAAATCTGCTCCGACTCGTCCGAAAAGAGCACCGCGTCCCCGTCGAACGCGATTCTGATCTGCCTGATCTGATGGTCGCAGTCGTAGGTGCGCAGTCCGTCCGTACAGATAATCCCTGCAGCGATATTGGAGTCAATCGCGCTCTGCACGTCATCCTCATACGCCGACAGAAACAGATCCGTCCTGAAGGCGGACAGATAGGGGGCGAGGGACGCGCCGCTCGCAAGGACTGCCCGCGTGATGTTCAGCCCGTAGTGCTCGATCGCCTTGAACACCCGCAGCGAAGAGTCCGGGCTGTTCCTGGACATAATAATAACCTCCACACAGCCCTCATGGTTCGGTAAAAGATTCAGATTGAGAAGCGCTCTGATCAGCGGGAAACCCGGCCCGGGCTTCAGAATGTCATTCTCATGCTCGATCTGATATCTGCAGTACGCCTCCACCCCGTCCGACTCAAAGATCTTGTTCTCATAGGTCAGATCAAACAGCGCTCTCGACGATACGCCTACTACCAGCCTGTTCTCTAAATCATATGCCATAAGCTGCCTCCTTTGGGAAATCACCATGCCCGATCCCGGGATGACAGCTTTCAGACGGAACCTATCTCAATCTGTTGCACTCATACTTCTCGAAGGTGAGCAGACAGTTCTTCAGTTCCTCGTACCGTTCTTCCACGCTGCCGTCCTTGATCTCAAGATCGACGGCCACCGCCATCGTGTTGATCATGTCGTCGGTAACGCGGTCCCGGAGAGCCGCCAGAATGTGAAGTCTCTGCTCGTAAGTGTCCGCATCCAGAAAATCCATCACCAGAGGATCGATATTCACTTGTTCTTCCGCATCCGCCGCCGCTGCAGCGTCTTCTTTCCTGCGCACAGGCGCCTGCTCCCGGACCGGTTCCCTGCCGGGCGCCGGATTTTCCAGCCGGGCCGGCTTCCCGCCGCGCTGCGCCTGTTCCCGGACTGCCGGCGTCATGCCGTCCGCCTCCTGCCGCATCAGTTCGAAGCGGTACCTCTGCTCCGTCTCCGGATATCTCCTGCGGTCCACTTCCTCCATAAACATGTCCAGCGGTCTTGCATAGATACGAAAGGGGGCGTACATCGCTTGGTACACTGCCATCGTTTCGCCCGTCTCACTGTGCTGTGCAAGACAGAGAACCTGATACAGCCCGCCTTTAAAATGCCTGTATATTTCCTGTGGTTTGGGATTCGGTCTCATACTGCTCTCCGTTTCGTCTTCAAATATATGCTGCGGAGTTGAAATCCGCCTCTACCAGTATAATCCCAAATCGCGAAAATGTCATTCCTTCTCTTCAGGAAAAATCTTCCGCTATCAAGAACATATGTTCTGTATCTTGATATTAAAACATATGTTCGGTTCTGTCAACAGGATCCTTTCTCACAATTCATAGGAAAAACGGCACGCCTCGCCGTGAAAATCCGCGCAGGACAAACTCTGCCGCAGCCGGGCCTTATCTTCCGCAGACATGCGCTCCAGCCGGCTGTGATGCAGTGACACCGTATACTCCCGGCTCCCGTCCCCGTAAGATACCCAGCGCATGTTGACGCCGCAGTCCGGAAGACCCGCCTCCTTTAGCAGTTCCCGCGCCTCCTCCAGATATCCCTCCTCCAGCTCTGCATAATACCGGTTTCGCTGTTCCCGCTCATGATCCTCCCTGCTGAATACCGTTCCCCTGACGCAGAACCCGATGAGCAGGATGAGCAGGAGCGTCGCTATGTAAAATCTCCTGTTTCTTGTCCTCGTATGTACCATGCCGCCTTCCTCCTTCTTCTCACAGACCCGGTCCGCCAATCGCGTATTCGCAGTCAGCCTCCGGTCTTACGCATCCGTTGTGGTAAGAATAACACGGCGTATGTACAATAAAACGGACTCACAAAATAGAATCTCGCTTGCGAGATTCTCCGCCTGCGGCGGGTCGCGCCAGCGACATCTTCATCTTCGCCGCAGTGCGATCCGCCCGGAGGGCTTTTTGTACAATAGGAAATGTCGAAAGAATTTCCTATTGTACAAAAAAATATCCGGCACAGCCGCGTTTCCGCAGCCGTGCCGGATATTTTAGTCTGTGCGGGCAATGAGCCAGGCTGACAGGCTTGCTTCGCCTGACGCTCACTGCTCCACATGGATCGTATGACTGAACAGATACATCCCGTCCTCCAGCCGCTCCGGCCGGATCTCCCAGGTGCAGTAAGCGGCGCCGAGGTCGTCGACGGCCCGCTGCATACAGTCAGGCGCATCGCCGCCGGAAGAATAGTTCTCCATGATCTCAGCCGCCAGATCCACGCCCGCCACCACATTGTAAAAGGTATAATCCCCCACTCCGTTCTGCATGATCTGCTCATAACAGTCCTGATAATAGCTGTCCGGATCCGTGAAAATGCGGTCTTTCGACACGCCGGCGTCATAGACGCTGCGCTGCGCAGGCTCCGCTCCGCCCGCAGACGCCGCCTCCGGGCCGCGATGGGCCTGCCCGTTACAGGGCGGCAGATACACGGACAGTTCCTGTCTGATATGACTGTTTGCGTAATCTCTGTCTGTCCTGTTAAAGTAGTCGTAGACGCCGCCCGCCGAATCGTCCCAGGTAGTGTCCACATTGTAGAAACCGTCGTCCAGCGAGACAATGTTCCACGCGTGGCTCTCGCCGGCATAGCCGGTGCAGTAATAGCACGGAATTCCGAGTTTCTGCAGAATATGCTGAAAGGCTCTCGCGTAGCCCGCACACACAGTCTGCCCGTTCACCAGCGCGCTGTATGCGCTCTGGTTCATCTCCGCGCCCGCGTTGTAATCAATCCTGTCGATCAGCTGGTCATGCACATATTTTTCCTTCTCATAATCGTCTGGCAGCGCCTGTGCCCCCGATACGATCCCATCTATCTCTCCGTCATATGCGGCCCTGGCGCTGTCCAGTTCCTGTGCCGTGCGGTTGAAGGACAGATCGATCTCCACGCACTGCCCGCTGCTGATATATTTGCAGGCGTAAGCCGTATCCACCCAGAACAGCTCCGGGTGGTCATTGTAGACCGCCTCGAAGATATTGCGAAGCTGCGCCGAGTTCACATTCTCCACAGGCATAAATACCGGATAAACCGCGTCCGCGTTGGCATAGATCTGCCGGTAGACATGCCTGCCCGTATCGTCCAGCATGGCGTAATACGGATAGTAGACCGCGTCGAAATCCAGGCCGTCCCCCGTATGTCCGCAGTCCAGCCGGCTCCTGATATCATCCGCATCGTCCTCGCCGATCTGCTGCGCGCTGCCCTCGATCTGCCGATAGCCGTTCTTTCCCCGGACGTCATCCGGCACGACGATATCGGCCTCGCTCGGCGCCACATAATCCGCCGCGTTATCGCTCCGCAGCCCCGCTTTCTCCGGGGCAGCGTCCGTCTGCGAAGCCTCCTGCCCCGCCGTGTCCGCACTGTCCGCATCCCGCTCTGCCCCGGAGCCGCCGTCCCTCTCCGACGCCCCGGCGCCCCCGCTCTGCGGCGCATAGGCGGCATCGCGGACCTCCGGATCTTCCGCGTCCCGGTGCACGGCGCCGCTGATCCTGGCCGTGATGTCCGGCCGCACCGCACAGACGATGATAAAGGCACAGCAAAGCGCCAGCAGAACCGCCAGCGCATACAGTATCTTCCGTAATACCTTCATGACCTTTCCGTCCTCTCATCCGCACAGGAACATCCCGCGCGCGAAACCGTCTACTCTGCCAGCGCTTCTCTGATCGCCGCCATCAGCTCGCCGTAAGTCTCATAGGCGGGAATGTCGGGATTGTCCTTCTTGATCTGCTCCGTGCTCTTAAAGAGAAAGCCTGCCCTGCTCGCCCGAATCATCCCCATATCGTTGTGGCTGTCGCCGCTTGCGATGGTCTCGTAGCCGATGGACTGCAGAGCCCTGACAGTAGACAGCTTGGAATTCTCTATGCGCATCTTAAATCCCGTGATCTCCCCGTCCGGTGCCGTCTCGAGAGAATTGCAGAAGATCGTCGGGTAGCCCAGCTTCTTCATGAGCGGTCCCGCGAACTGCGTGAAAGTGTCGCTGATGATGATGACCTGGGTGATGCTGCGCAGTTCATCCAGAAATTCCTTCGCGCCGGGCATGGGATCGATGGTCGCAATGGTCTCCTGAATTTCCTTCAGGCCCAGACCGTGTTCCCTCAGGATCCCCAGTCTCCAGTTCATCAGTTTGTTGTAGTCGGGCTCGTCTCTGGTCGTGCGCTTCAGCTCCGGAATCCCGCTGGCCTCGGCAAAGGCAATCCAGATCTCGGGAACGAGAACGCCCTCCAGATCCAGACATACAATATGCATACTCATGTCCTGTTCCTCCGTTTATAAAATATTATGTAAACCAATTCTCTTGTGAAATGTTATGTAAACTAATCTGCCCTGTTGCGCCTCTACAGCGTCTCCCGGCAGAAATAGCAGCTGTAACGCGTCCGCGGCACCATTGGGATCAGATTCTCTGCGCCGCAGTATCCGCAGTTCACCAGACGTTTGCCCTGCGGCACACTGTCGCCGAGCAGATACCGCTCCGCCACCGGCAGACCGCCCCGCGACGCCGCGAGCCGCTTCTGTTCCTCGTACTTTTCCCGCGCGTGTTCCCTCGCATCCTCCTGCGCTTTCTCCATCAGGTAGGCGGTAGTATTGTTGCCGTCTTCTCTGGCCTCCCTGACCGCGTCCTGTGCGGCCTTCTGCTTCGCCGCCCTGCGTGAAGTCCCCTGCGGCGGCGCCGGCATTCTGCCCGTACCCATCGTCTGGCCCGCCGACATCCCGCGCACATTCCCGCTTCCCTGTGCGCCTCTTTCGGTGTTCTGCGCGCTCCTCACGGGCGCCGGAACCGGAGCCCTATCCGGCCTCGTCTTTCCCGCATCCGCGCTCTGCGCATCCCGGGCCTTGCGCATACGGCCCAAAACAATACAGAAAACTACCGCGATAAAGATAATCTCAAACATTTATGTATCCCTCCGCTCTCCGGACGCGGCGCTGTACTTCACAATGAGAAGTTCCACGCTCATCACGTCGTTCATTCTGCCGGTCTTCACGGCCTCCTCGGTCTCCACACAGTCCGCCAGCGCCCTGCGCAGATCCGCCTCCTTAAACCTGGCCGCCTGCGCCATATATTTTCTCGCGATGAAACCGGCCAGTCCCACCTTCCCGCCGATGGCGTTCGCGTCATAACCCTTATTTTTCAGTTCCTTCACCTGCAGGAGCAGATTAAACTGTCTTGTGATCAGATAAAGAATGCGCATGGGAGGTTCCTTCAGCGTCAACAGATCATAGTAGAGATCCATTGCCGCCTTCTGCCGCCTCTCCGCCACCGCGTTGATCATGTCGAAGATCTGGCTGCTTACCTGTTTCGTGCAGACCGCCTCGATGTCCTGCGCCGTGATCACATCCCGATCCATGCAGTAGCACAGCAGCTTCTCCAGCTCGCCCCTGATGTTCTGCATATCGGAACCCGTCTTGTCGAGAAAAAGATTCAGATCCCGCTCGGTAATATTCTTGCCTTCCTTTTTCAGGAAACCGAGAATCCAGCGTTTCAGCACCGCCTCGTCCTGCGCGGCGAACTCGATGGCGCGCCCCTTCGCGGTCGCCGCCTTGTACAGCCTGCTGCGCTTATCCACCGACGGTTCTACGAACACGAAGTGCGCTGTCTCGGAAAGATTGCCCAGATATGCCGCCAATTCCTCTCCGCCCCTGGCAAAAAGGCCGCTGTTCTCCACTACGATGACCCTGCGCTCTGCGAGAAAAGGCATGGTCTCCGCCAGATCAATCAGCTCGCCCGCCCTGACGTCCTTTCCCTCAAAGCAGTGCAGATTCATGGGATCACCGCCGCCGAGCAGCGCCTCTTTCAGCTTATCCCTGTACTGCCCGCGCAGATACGCCTCCTCGCCATAGAGGACATAGACCTGTTTCAGTTGTCCCGTCTTGATCTCTTCCGCCAGTTTTTTCATAATCCGCCTTTTTCACAGCTGCGGCGCCGGATCTGCCGCCCCGGCAGGACAGTCCTTCGTCCCCTCGCAGATTACTGCGCCGCAGCGGGCTTCCTGCGCTGCCTGACCCACTCCGCCGCGCTCTCCAGTATCAGATACAGATACATAACCACGCACACCGTATTGATCAGCCGCCTTGAGGTAAAAGTCAGAAACCCGACGGTGAAGTCAAACTGCAGCGGCGACAGAATCAGGACAAAAGCGGCCAGATACAGCCATTCCGCCCTGCTGTGCCTCTCCTCATTGAGGAACAGTACCATCGGATAGAGTAAGTATATCAATCCGTACCAGCGCTGCCCGGTAGACAGAACCAGAGCAAGCGAGAAAAGCAGTACCTGTTTCCATCTGACCCTGATCGTGCAGGCGCACACAACGGCAATCGCGCACAGGATCCATGTAATAACGCCGAAGCCGGATTTTTCATCCATAAAGATCGTCGAGGCAAACAGCCCCAGCGGACCGCCGGAATATATTTCGGCGTGCGCGTCCAGCGCCCAGTAAAACTGATCTATGTTATGTAACAAATCGCCGTTCAGCAGCAGGAAGGGGAGCGCCGCCAGAGCGACCCCATAGCATATCGTCCATGCGGCGTCCCTGTATCTTTTCCGGGACAGCAGCACCACGCCGAACATCGCCGGAAATATTTTCAGCGCCGCCGCAATGGCCAGACTGACAAAACCAATATGCCGGTACAGCCTGTTCTCCGAATCATATGTCATGAAAAAGACGCTGGTGAACGCCGCGCTGAGAATGACCAGATTCGCCCGGTCGATATTGTACAGCATCACTCCCGAGCAGAACATCGCCGCCAGCATCCCCGCCTTTTCGATCTCCCGGGCTCTGCATGCCTTGCCAAGACAGTAGAAAAGCATCCCTGTGATAGCCATAAAAAAGGCGAAGCCGGCAATGGCCATCAGCTGGTCGTAACGCGCCTGATAGGCCACGCCCCATTCCATGGAACCCCATGAGTACAGAAACGTAAACGGATATAGAAGCAGATAACAGAACGGCAGATAGTTCCTGTCCTGCGCCGCTCCCCAGACATACGGAGATCGGCCGACAGAATAATATACCGTGTTGTAGAAATCCATGAACCAATCGTTCCGGTCCCAGAAAAATACGTCGCGCTGTATCCCTCCGATATTGCAGAGAAACAGATAACTCCACAGAACAAAGAGTCCGAGGCTCAGCACGATAAAACATCTTCTATACACTTTGCCGTCCATTGTTGATCCTCCGTTTTGCAATATGATACAGATACGATCCAATATAGTCTATCATATCGGATCTCAAATGAACAGATTTTTTTGCCCCTCGCGCCATACCGCCTTCTCAGCCCTTCATCTTGGGCCGGAACACCAGGCTCGCCAGATAGCCGAAAACCAGCGCGGCGCAGCAGCCCACGGCGCCGGCTTTGAAGCCTCCCTGAAAGAGACCGATAAAGCCGTTCAGCGACACCGCTTCCTTTACGCCCTTCATCAGGATATTGCCGTAGCCAAGAAGCGGCACGCCCGCCCCCGCGCCCGCGTACTCCATGAAAGGCTCGTACCAGCCGAAAAAGCTGAGCAGCGCGCCCGTGCACACCAAAAGCACCATGATGCGCCCCGGCATCAGTTTCGTCTTCTCCATCAGAATCTGCACCAGCGCACAGATCAGACCTCCTACCCAAAAAGCATTCAGATACTCCATATGAACCTCCGTCCGTCCCGCGCCGTTATCCGCTGCGGAAACTCTACGGTTATTCTCTGCCGTTTGGGTCATATTATACGGGTTTCCTGCATTTTTCCGCGATCTGCTCCACGATCCCGCGGATTGACAGCTGTCCGCAGTCTACCGTGCAGTCTGCATACCGCTCATACAGCGGAACCCGCTCCGCATAGAGTTCCGTAAGGCTCTGCCCGTCGCGCAGCGTCACGCCGCGCTCACTCAAATCTCCCAGCCTGTCGGCGATCGCCTCACAGGACAGCCGCAGATACACGACCGTCCCGATCGATCTGAAACGCTCCATCGCCCTGCTGCCGTACACTGCGCTTCCGCCGGTGGCGATCACGGCCCTGCGGACGTCTATGGAGAGATTCGCGGCCTCCTCCGCCTCCCAGAACCGCTCTGCGCCCCGCTCTTCTATGATCTCGTGCAGCAGCCTGCCCTCCCGCTCCTGGAGCACCAGGTCGGAATCGACAAACGCATAGCCCAGCTTTTTTGCCAGTACGACGCCGACAGTGCTCTTGCCGGCGCCGGGCATACCGATGAGCACAATATTGTCTTTGTTCATAATATTATGTAAACCTCATCTGCGCAATAATATATTATGTAAACCTATTATATTCTTATGGAAATCGGTTTACATAATTCTTTTCCGCATTTACTTCAGATACGCGGTGACCTCCACCTCGCACAGCACATCCTTGGGAAGCTGCTTTACCGCCACGCAGCTTCTCGCCGGCTTCTCGGTAAAATATTTCTCGTACACCGCGTTGAAAGCTGCGAAATCTTCCATCCGAGCCAGAAAACAGGTGGTCTTGACGACCTTCGCGTAATCCGCGCCCGCCTCGCCGAGGATCGCGCCCACATTCTTCATGACCTGTTCGGCCTGTCCGGTGATATCGCCGCCTGTGATATCGCCCGTGGCGGGATCAATCGGGATCTGTCCCGACGCGAACAGAAAATCCCCCGCGATGATCCCCTGCGAGTACGGCCCGATCGCCGCCGGCGCCTTGTCTGTAGATACTTTAGTTAACATAACTTTATCCTCCTCTTTACTTTTTTACTTTTTTACTTTTCATTCCCCGAAACGCGCCTTCACATAAAACCCTCTGGCATTCTCGATGATTTCCGTCACCACGCCCTCCCGCTCCAGCATGCGCTCCCTGAAGGGAAAGTTGGCGGACATGGCGAGCGACGGGTCGATGGTATAGTAATAGTTGCTGGGCAGGACGCCCTCCGTCACGGTGATCCGGTCGCCCTCCTTCAGAAGTCCCGGCCTCTCCATCTTAAATTCCATCTCCCTCATCGCTCTGTCCTTCTTTCCCGTCTTATTCCACTCTGTACTTCTCGTAATGTTCCAGCACAACCGCATGGGCGATGCCCGGGATCGTCTGTCCCTCGTTGAAGCTGGTCTTGCTGAGCAGCGCCCCTGTCGGCACGAAGAGCACCCGCTTCCAGACGCCCTCCTCGATCTTCTTCAGAATATAGGCGGAGAGCACAACGGCGCTGCAGCCGCAGCCGGATCCGCCGGCGTTGGTATCCTGTTTCTCGCTGTCGTAAACCTCTATCCCGCAGTCCATGTGCTGTTTCGTGATATCAATCTGCTGCTCAGCCAGCAGATCGAAGAGCAGCTTGCGCCCCACCGTGCCGAGATCGCCCGTGATGATCTTGTCATACTCTCTCGGCGCCCTGCCGAAATCCGCCAGGCTCTGCCTGATCGTATCCGCGGCTGCAGGAGCCATACACGCGCCCATATTCATGGAATCCTTCAGCCCGTAGTCCACGATCCTGCCGATGGTAACGCCGGCTATGACCGCCCGGACCTGTTTGCACGGCTTCGCCGAGAGGATGAACGCGCCGCTGCCCGTCACCGTCCATGTGGCGGATTTCGGGCGCTGGTTCCCATAGGCGAGCGGGAACCGAAACTCCTTCTCCGCGCTGGCGAAATGACTGGATGTGACGCAGGCCACGCGCTCCGCGAAGCCGCCCGTCACCGCCATGCCTCCCATCGCCAGCGTCAGGCCGCAGGTGGAACAGGCGCCGTAGAGACCGATATGCGGGATCTGATATCCCGACAGGCCGAAACTGCTGGCGATGGACTGCCCCAGCAGATCTCCCGCATAGACCAGCTGCAGCTCCTGTTTCTGCATACCCGCCTTGCGCAGGGCGATCTCCAGCGCCTCCTTCTGCATGCTGCTCTCCGCCTCTTCCCATGTATCGGCTCCGAATCGGTCGCCGTAGCACACTTTATCGAACAACTTTCCCATCGGTCCCTCGGCTTCCTTGCTTCCCACAATGGAGCCGCTGCTGACCAGATACGGTTTGTTTGCAAATTGAAGACTCTGTTTTCCTAACATCCTTGCTATCTCCTTGTCTCTATATCTCGTTACAGAGATAGTATGGATTTTTTACAGACAATATATACCGCTTATTTCATCCTCCGCGCACAGGCTTCACAGAACAATCGGGATCATACTGTACGCCGCGTCCCTGCTCTCTTCCAGGCAGACCGCCACCCTGTATTCTTCCATTTCCGTATATTCTTTCATATAATAAAATTTTGCGTTGTGACCGTGCTTCACGCGGATCCTGCCGCTCTCCTCGTCGACCAGCACTGCGAAATCCCCCAGCGGCATGGAGATGCCTCTTCCCGTCGCTTTCAGGAAACTCTCCTTCATCGTCCAGATGCGGAACATGCGCTCCGTGACTTCCCCCTCGTCCGATGCGCCGTACATCCAGTCAAGTTCTTCCTTTGCAAAAAAGCGGTCCGCCACCTTCAGCCGTCCCGGCCTGACCAGCTCAATATCGTTTCCCATGGGCCGATCCCCGATGCTGCAGATGGCATAACGTCCCGAGTGGGACAGCGAAAAATGAATATTCGGCTGGTATTTTAAGGAGGGCTTCCCCCACTCGCCGAACTCGTACTCCACGCTCTTCTCCCGCAGCCCGTAAGTTCTGAGCGCATGATCCAGCGCGACCCCCGCGCCGAGGCTCCGCTCTCTGTCCTTCTCATGTTTCAGAATGGCGACCTTCTGCTGCCTGTACGGGGAGAGCAGACTTAATTTTTCCTGGAAAAGGCGTTCGTCCTCAAACTGCGCAACGTCGATATAGTATGTGTAGATCATCGCAAACTCATCCGCCCTGGTCTTATTGCCGCCCTATCTCCTGCGGCGGCTGTGCGGGTATCTGTGCATGGAACGGCGCACCGCATCGTCGCCCGCGCCCGCGCTGTGATAGCAGTCCTGACAGATGGGAAAAGCGTAATCCCACGGCAGGACCTTACCGCAGACACGGCATTTTTTCTCGAACTGGTCTTTGCTCTCCTTTAAGAGCTCGTTGATCTCATGCTGCGCCCACTCTCTGTTGACCGCCACCTCTTCCCTGTCTATCACCCAGCCCATCCTGGCGGAAAACTGGGTGAACAGATCGAGCTGTTTATAGTAGGACTCCAGCCCTTCCAGGCTGAAATCATAGGGAAGCATCGGGCAGCTGTGCTGTTCGGTCGGCTTCTCGCAGTAACGGAGCCACAGATGCAGCACATCCCGGTCCTTCACGTCGAAAGGACACGTGATCAGGGAGAGCACGAATTTCCTGTCGTCGATGTAGGACGGCTTCTTCCTGTAATTCTTGAGATAGCGGTATTTCTTGACGCTCTCCGCCATGGAGATCTTGTCGTACATAGGCAGATTCTTCGTCTGCTCCCAGGCCTCTATAATCTCGTCCATCTCCATATCGATGTCGAGAAGCACCTCCGGGAAACCGATCCTGGCCCGCGTCAGCGGCGTGAACGGTTCCTCCAGCTTCCTGCCGATATACTCCATGTCCACCGCCGACTGCACATAGCCGACGTCATAGTAGCCGTATCTTCCCGCCCGGCCCGCGATCTGCCGGATTTCCTCCGCCTCCAGACGGCGCTTGTCCGTGCCGTCGAACTTCATGCTGTTCATAAAGATCACGCGGCGGATCGGCAGATTGATCCCCATGCCGATGGCGTCCGTCGCCACCACGACCTGATTGATCCCCTCCGTAAAGAGGCGCACCTGTTCCTGCCTGGTCTGAGGCGGCAGATTGCCATAGATAACGCTCGCCTTGATCCCCCGTCCCTCCAGCGCCGCGGCGATGGCGAGCACATTCTTCTTGGAAAAGGCGATCAGCGCGTCGCCCGGCTCCACGTCCCTGGCCATGTCATAGCGCTCCGGGATAAATTCCAGCTTCGTGTTGCGCTCGTGGCGCACGATCTCATAAGTATCGCCGCATCTTGTGATCATCTTGACGAGCAGCTGTTCCGCCGTGCCGGAGCAGCACACATGAATTTCCTCCGCGCGGATTCCCAGAATCGCCCGCGTCCAGAAGCTTCCCCTGTTCTCGTCCGCCATCATCTGCGCCTCGTCGATCACGGCGATATCGTATGTCTCCCGGATATCCAGAATCTCCACGGTGGACGCCTGCACGAAGCTCCCCGGCGTGCGGATCGCCTCCTCCCCCGTGATCATACTGCAGGGGATTCCCGACGTCATCATGCGGTCGTACACCTCCAGCGCCAGCAGCCGCAGAGGGCCCAGGTAGATGCCCTTGTACGCCTGTCTGAGCCGCTGCAGCGCCTGATAGGTTTTGCCGCTGTTGGTCGGCCCGATGTGAAGGATAAAACGCCGCTTCATTCCCCTCGCCTCGGGGTACTGCCGCTCCGGCTCCGCACCCATCAGCTCCTCGATGCGCTGTCCGACGAGATACTGCATATAGTCTTCCCTGTAAATCTCGTAGAGGGATTTGAGCCGCAGCAGTTCCGCCGTCCTGCGCATCTGCACGATATCCTCGGGATTCGCTCCAGCCGCCATCCTGTGAAGAAAAGAGATGTCCAGCCGGGCAAGCATCTGCAGCGCATGCCTGTATTTCTTCATCAGATGAACGTCCCTGCCGGCCACCGTGAAGCCGATCGCAGCCGCCCGCTTGTGCAGTTCCTTCATATCCGCCAGAATTTGATGATTCTCCTGCCCCTTCTTGCGCGCGATCCGGCGCTCCAGCTGCCCGATCTGCCGCTCGCAGCTCTTGATGAATCTGCGGCGGTCGCCCGGCGCAAATTCCAGAAAGGCGGCCAGATAGGTGTTCCAGACTCTCTCCGGTATGTCCTTAGGCGCGCTCTGCGCGTCCTGTGTATCCTGCTTCCTGTCTTCGTTCCGATTTTTGTTCGTATCTTCCATATCCGTATTCTTCGTCCGCATCCTTATCTCAATCAGCCATCCCGTACAGCAGCGCGTTGCAGACTGCCGCCGCTACATTGCTGCCGCCTTTGCGGCCCGCCGCCACGATATAGGGCGCGCCCGCGCGCATGATCAGCTCCTTGGCTTCCTCCACGTGCACGAAACCCACCGGCACGCCGATGACCAGCGCCGGATGCAGGCGGCCCTCTTTGATCAGTTCATACAGTCGTATCAGCGCCGTAGGCGCATTGCCGATGGCATAGATGCAATTCTCTCCCATAGTGGCAGACTTTTCCATGCTTACCGCAGCTCTCGTAATACCGCGCCGCGCCGCTTCAGACGCCACATCCTCATCCGACATAAAACAGCGCACTTCGCCGCCATAGGCCGCGAGACGTTTCTTGTTGATGCCCGCCTTCGCCATCTGCGTGTCCGTGACGATGTGCGCCCCGTTCGCCAGCGCCTCCCTGCCCCGCTCCACGGCATGTTCCGAGAAACGCAGAGTGTCCGCGTAGGAAAAATCCGCCGTGGTGTGAATCACCCGCTTGATGACCGGCGCCTGCACCGGGTCCAGCGCGTGCGGCAGCTCCTGTTCTATAATCGCAAAACTGCGCCGCTCAATCTCCGCAGGGGGAATCGGCGGCGGAATCCGTGGTGTATCGTTACTCATGGCCTGCTTTACCCATACTCTTTTATTATATCCGTTTTTGCCGTATCGTCCAACCCTAATTTCTCTCCCGGTACTTTTTCACAGCGTGTGAAAATACGTCATGCTGTTTTGCACTTGGGGCCAGTTTATTTCCAATCCGACACCGACCCGGTATGCTGCTGACCGACCCTTTACTTTTATAAATCCCAGTTTTTTCAACAGCGATAATTCCGCCTGAAAAGGCTTTCTTGTACCACCGGCACGGATTGTACTTTTCTTTGCCAGATGTAAGGTGTGCGCAAACTCATCGTCCAGCCAGGACAAATAGGCTTCCGCGTCAAACTTGTAACCGCCCTGACCGTCTTTTATGGCAAATGCAAATAAATTCGATTCAAATTTTTCCTCAGACAGTTTGTAGAAATAGTGAAGCATTGCCCCATACTGTCCATTCTGTAATACTGCCGCTCGCAGAATTTCCATGGGAACGCCGGCATAAGCACTTGAAGCCCTCTCACAAGCGTCTACATATTTATATCCTAATTCTGTCAATGTCCCGCCAGGAGTCAGGAAACCTATATGATACATACCGGAATCAATAACCTCCCGGTAACTGTGAGAATCTTTCCTGACCTTTACGGCATATTCCTCCCAGACAGCATCTTCGTCAGCCGGATTGGCATTCAGTTTATCGACCAGCTTCGATTTGATGGAATCGGTTCTTCCGGAAAAGAGCCCCTGATAATGTCCTTCTTCATCCAGACGGATCCTTGTTGGCATATCATTGACCGTAAATGGACTTCCCCCGCGATAGATCGGCATAAGATCATTCCAAAAATAATAATGAAACCAAGCATAACGCCAAGCCATATCAGAAACAGTATCCCCAGGAGTATTCGCCAGATATTTATATACGTCAGCAGACGGGGCGATCCTTCCCACCGCATCAAACAGCCTGTCAGGAATCTTAATTTCTCCCAAATTTTCACCCGCTGCAGTCACTATCTTTACCGCCTGACAGTATCTGAAAAAAGCATCCGGATGACTCATTCCTTCACGCATATGCGCCCACAGAGTAGATACGCTTCCCGCCGCAAAGCCAGATGAAGAAGCGCTGATCTTGCGGCAATTCGGCAGAGATATGTCTCTGACACAGTTTAATCTGCCCCGAAAAGGTCGAACAGCCGAAAGGTCAGGCGCAGTATACGTATAGATACTAATTGGTATATCTGGTGCAGTTGCCTCTATCACCCTTCTCACATGCGCTCCCGGCGCACTGTGCGATGAATATTTCTCCGGAATCACCATAACAGAAGCATGATATCCCTTCTCCAGATAGGCAAACGACTGCCCAAGTGCAGTAAGTATACCATGAACCCCTTCATTAGGCCGTTTATACTCAAAAGCGATTTTAATGTCACTGTGTGCGCTGTTTTCGGCCAGAATAACGCCATCGGCAAGCGGCCATCGGCGATCGCCCTCACGCATCGCACAAACCGACCACAGGCCGCTTGTTCCCATTGTTCCAAAAAAACCAGCCTGGTTACGCATAATCATGTCTGCGACTTCAGAAGACGCATAGGCTGCTTCCGTATCATGACTCATGATCCACCTCCCTATCACTCTCAATATACTCTCGTATCTTATTCAAAAACGGTTCTGCCATTTTAGGCGGAACTGCATTACCAACTTGGATACATTGTTCCTGCCTCGTTCCTAAAAAAATATGAGTATCCGGGAAAGTCTGAATCCGGGCCGCTTCTCTCGCCGTAAGCGTCCTGTTTAGTGTCGGATGAATTGGGAATGCATTATGTCCCGGTACCATAGTCGTAGAAGGCTTGTTTCTGTCCAGCCGTTTATAAACATGGCTGTAATTTGCCACTTTGCCAGTTTTTGAATCTCGTCGGGTTGCAACCATCAGCTCTGGCGGAAGATCTTCAACATTCAGTTTACACCCTTCTTTTACATACCCATATCTCGCAGCTACAATCGGCTTATGAACCAAGGGCACATGGTTAGGCATATGATTTTCCTGCCCAATCAAATCCAGGATAGCACTTCCCACTGTGACATACTCCGGCGTCTTCCCGGAACCGATCGGGAAATGTGTTTTTATCGGCGGTTCATACTTCACGCCGATTTTATTACCGATCATGAACATACGATATCGTTCCTGCGGTACGCCATAATCAGCCGCACAAACAATTTCACACCAGATATTCTCATATCCGATTTTTTTGAACCGCTCTTTAATTTTCTCCACAAACAATCCCTTATCAAGATTGGTAAAACCTTTTACATTCTCCATAAAAAAGAATTTCGGCTTCAGCATCTCAACGATTCTGATATACTCATATACAAGCGCATTTCGGGGGTCATTCTGCGGCTCATATCCCTGCGTATTGATAAATCTTCGTTTCCCAAAAACCGAAAACCCCTGGCATGGCGGCCCGCCTGCCACCAAATCGACTTTCCTGCCCTTTAATACATCCTCTATCTCACCTCGCTCGAGATCCTTGATATCCTTCAGAATCAAAGGAATGTCAGGAAAATTATAGCTATGCGTTTTCGCAAATTGCGCATTCACCTCATTTGCCAGCAATATGTCAAACCCACTGTCGCGCAACGCCAGCGTCAGACCTCCGGCTCCCGAAAACAAGTCAATTGCGTTCATTCTCTTCCTCCTCTGAAGCTTTTTCTAACTGCGGGAGCAGGAATCTGGCCAATTTTTCAGAGAAGAGCGGCGGCACCGCGTTTCCCACCTGATGTCCCTGCTGTCTCCGATTCCCTTCAAAAATCATCTCATCAGGAAAGGTCTGGATTCTGGCCGCTTCACGAACCGTAAGGCTCCTGTCCAGTTCCGGGTGTATCGGAAATGCATCATTTCCCGGAACCATCGTTAATGCCGGTCGCTTCCTGTTAAGCCGTTTGTATGTATTGCCAAAATTTTTTCTATACAATTCCGGAGGCAATAAATCTTCCGGCAGACGTCCACCCTCGGGAATCATTCTATACCTCGCTATGATTTTATCCGTATGTTTCAAAGCTACATGATTGAATTCCGGCATGTCTTTCAATCCGACCAGATCTTTAATGGCATCCCAGCACGGCACCCAGCACGGCAGACCGTCTTCAGGATGATCTGAATGATCCGCTTTGGGAAAAGTAACGTGGATACCCATACGGTTTCCAATGATAATCACCCTCTCCCTGATCTGTGGGACTCCATAATCAGCCATATTGATAAGCCGATAGTCTGTATCATACCCTGCATTTTTCAACTCTTCAAGGGCAGTGGTAAGATAAATGCCATCTTTCATGGTGAGAATCCCTTTGACATTTTCCATGACGATAAACTTGGGCTGCAGTTCCCGAATAAGTTTTGCATACGTTACCACCAGTTCGTTACGCGGATCATGCTCTGCCCGTACTTTCGGGTCGGAAGACACCCTCTTACCGATCGTGGAAAATCCCTGACAGGGAGGCCCGCCAATAACAATATCGACTTCATCGCCATCAAGATATTTCCTGATTTCATCCGACGTCAGTTTTCTGATATCCTCTTTGATAAACGGAATATTGGGGAAATTTCTTCTGTGTGTTCTCTCTACCAGGCTGTCGTTATCGACGCACAGTCTGATATCATATCCGGCTCTTTCAAACCCTATGTGAAGTCCGCCTGCTCCGGAAAATAAATCTATCGCCTTGAAGTGTCTGCCCATATTATCTGCTCCCTGCTCTTGATGGCATATCAGAGATTCCTTTGTTTTACTTATCTCATAATTAATCTGGACGTCCGGCATTTAATCATGTCTGATAAAGTATCGAATAACATTGTAGTAGAAATCGACAACGTTTACAATATCCTCCCGCCCTGTATGATCCCGCAGATCTTCTCCATATCCAGATGCGCCCGCACGGCGTCCGCCAGCAGATCGTACTGGGACTCCTTGAAAGAACGGTACGACGCGACGGCAGCGACAGCCTGTTCCAGATACGCCCTGCCGATCCCTCTCTCTTCCCCCAAAAGCAGCAGAAGCCGTCCTGTGAATGCGTCCGTCTCGAAGAGACCGTGCAGATAGGTGCCGAGCACTCTGCCCCGCGCGCAGCCGTCTGCCCGGCCGTCGTCCAGGATACAGAAAGGCGCGGCGCCGTCTTTGCCGTATGCTTCCCTGCCGCCGCCTGATAAAGCCGGCTCATCCTGCGGGCTTACACCCTCTTGCCGATACTGTGTGACTCCCATATGAATTTCGTAACCGCTCACCGCAAGTCCGTCGAGAGCACGCCACTCTTCGGGCAGCCTCCGCACCGCGCCCGTGATCCGGCTTCTCCTCTTCCCGGCGGCAAAAACCGTCTCCACCGGGAGAAGCCCCATCCCGCGGATGGCGCCGCCGCTCTCGCTGCCCGCCTCGTCCGCAAGTCTCTCCCCCAGCATCTGATAACCGCCGCAGATGCCGATGATCCGGCAGCCGCGCGCAGCCTTTTCCAGAATCGCACGCTCCAGTCCCGTCTCTCTGAGCCAGGCCATATCCCCGATGGTATTCTTCGTGCCCGGCAGAAGAATGAGATCGGAGTCCCCCAGCCGCTCCAGCTGCGCCGCATGCTCCACATAGGAGATGGAGACGAAAGGATATCTGGCGAGCGGATTCACATCCGTAAAATTGGAGATATGCGGCAGACGGATCACTGCGACTACAATGCGCGGACCGTCATCCGCCGCCTCCCGTCCATATGCCGCCCGCCCTGCCGACAGGCTCTCTGCCTGGCTGTCCTCGTCGTCCAGCTGAAGCCTGAGATAGGGCAGCACCCCCAGCGTGGGGATTCCGCACTTCTTATGAAGCAGTTCGGGACCGGGCGACAGCAGCCTCTCATCCCCGCGGAATTTGTTGATGACGAAACCCTTGATCCGCCTGCGCTCCTCCTCTTCCAGAAGTTCCACTGTCCCCAGAAACTGAGCGAACACGCCGCCCCTGTCGATGTCCCCCACCAGAAGCACCGGCGCGTCCGCCAGCTTCGCCATCCCCATATTGACGATATCGTCCTCTTTCAGGTTGATCTCCGCAGGACTGCCCGCGCCCTCGATGACGATGATGTCGGTCTGCTCACGCAGCTGTTCGTAAGCGCGCATGATGTCCGGCACCAGTTCCCGCTTCATGCGGAAATACTCCTGCGCCGTATAGTTGCCGCGCACCCTGCCGTGGACGATCAGCTGGGAACCCACGTCGCTTGTGGGTTTCAGCAGAATCGGATTCATACACACTTCGGGTTCAACGCCCGCCGCCTCCGCCTGCATAACCTGGGCCCGCCCCATCTCCAGACCGTCCGCGGTCACATAAGAATTGAGCGCCATATTCTGGGATTTGAAAGGAGCCGCGCGCCAGCCGTCCTGCCTGAGCACCCGAAGGATACCAGCCGTGAGCAGGCTTTTGCCCGCGCCGGACATGGTTCCCTGAATCATGAGATTTCGAGCCATTTCCTTCTCCGTTTTATAATTATGTAAACCTATGTTTTATGTAAACCAAAATCTGTTCACCGCCGCCAGCGCTCCCTCGCAGAGCGCCCACATCAGGAAAGCCGTGCCGTAGAGCAGCCTGTTCGCCCTCGGGATGTCCTCCGGCTCGATGGGCCGCGTATCGTCGCCGATCCAGGGCTTTTCCACCCTTTGTCCAAAGTACCACGCATCCCCCGCCAGACGGAGCCCCAGCGCGCCGGCGCAGACCGACTCCGTCTGGGCGGAATTGGGACTGGCATGCCGATATCTGTCCCGACGGAAAATGCGCAGGGCGTTCCTCGCGGAATACTTTTCTTTTGGTTTACATAATGCTGATACCGCGATCATCAGCCCCGCCGCAATACGGCTGGGGAGAAAGTTCGCTACATCGTCCAGTCTCGCCGCGCATCTGCCGAAATCCCTGTATTTTTCGCTTTGATAACCGATCATGGAATCCATGGTGTTGACCGCCTTGTAAAGCACGCCGCCAAGCGCGCCGCCGAGCGCCATATAAAACAGCGGCGCAACCGCGCCGTCCGAAGTGTTCTCCGCCACCGTCTCCACCGCTGCCCGCGCGATCCCCGCTTCATCCAGCCGCTCCGTGTCCCTGCCGACGATCATGGACACCGCCTGTCTCGCCCGCTGCGTATCGCCGTCCCGCAGGGCCCGGTACACGTTCATGCTCTCCGTCCGCAGACTCTTCACGGCGAGCAGCTGATAACACAATATGCTCTCCGCTGTCAGCCCGACCCCGCGGTGTACGCGGTAGGCCAGCGCCAGCAGAACGGACGTCAGCCCGCCCGCCGCCGCGGGAACGGCCAGAGCCAAAAGCGCGCCTTTCCTGCGTTTCTTCGCCCCATCGTCCTGCGCCCGCAGCAGCCTTTTCTCCATGGCGCCGATCAGAGCCCCGATCCCCCGGACGGGATGCGGCAGACCGTGTGGATCGCCCAGGAGCAGATCCAGCGCAAACCCTGCCAAAAGGCACAGGATACGATCCGCGATCACCGTCATGCCAGTTCCCTCTCAATCTCCATACGGTACAGCCCGCCGTCCCCCGTCAGCTCCACGCGGCACAGATAACCCGAGCCGTTCTCGCGCCAGTAGTCGTAGTACGCCCGCCGCGGCTGGGCGCAGGCGCTCAGGATTCCCATGATCGTGCCGCCGTGCACGACGAACGCCGCCGTCTCCCCAAGCGCCGGCAGAAGCCGCCGGAACGCGCGCGAACACCGCTCGCTGCTCTGCGCCAGAGATTCCCCCTGGGGAAAAGGCAGGCTGCCGCCGCTGTCCACCCAGGCTTGATAACTGTCTCTGAGCGTCCCGTCCGCCGTAAGCTCCTCGTAGTTTTTGCCCTCAAAAAGGCCGAAATCCGTCTCCCTGAGTTCCGGCACGACTTCGCTCTCAATGCCGGGATAGAGAATCTGCGCGGTCTGTCTGCACCGTCCAAGCGGACTGGTGAAAACCCGCGTCACAGACGGATAAACGCCTGCCGCCTGCCGCCCGAGGAGCGCCGAGATCCCCTCCCCGCTCAGAGGCTCGTCCGTCAGTCCCAAGTACCGCTTGTGCCGGTTGCTCTCCGTGGCGCCGTGGCGAATGAGCGCCACACGCACGGTTCGCTTGATCGTCCGCGCGATCCCGCAGTACACCCGCTCCACCGACTCCGCCTCCCCGGCCAGCCCGCACAGCACCCTGCCGACGCATTCCCGGTAATCGCGCTCCGCCCTCTCCGCAGGCACGATGCCGCCGCCCACCTCGTCGCAGATAAGGATTAGGGCGGGCCGGCGCCGGATCAGCGCCCGGAGGCGCTCCAGAATACAGACCGCCTGCTCTTCCGCGGTCCGCTCCTCTGACATCAGCTGTCTGACATAGTGGTGCAGCCCGCTGATGCAGCGCAGTTCCGTGCCGTTTTCAAAGTTATGTAAACCATCCGCAGACAACAATCCGACGGGGAATTCCCCCGGCTCCACCTGGCAGATCTCCCCGTCCTCCAGACCGTATTTTTTCTTCACATACTCCCGTTTGCCCTGCCAGGAGCCGCCGATCACCAGCCGCATAACCGCCTTCTCTCCCGCCGCCCGCGGACGGCCCCCGCGCTCACTCTGCCGCCCGGTTCGCCTCCGCGTCAAAATTCTCCAGCGCTTCCTCGATATCCGCGCCGTCCCCTACGCTCTGCAGCATATTCCACCACGCCGTGCGCGCGTTCGCCCAGTTGTCCGTGACCTGGTAGTAATCACCCATATAGCGCATAAACATGCCGTACTCGTTCATAAATTCGTCGTTCGCGTAGATGCTGCCGTCCTCTTTCGCGGGGAACTGCGCCGCCGCGATCACCGCCTTGCTGTACTCGTTTTCATTTTCCATGATGAATCGGATAAAAGTCCTGGCGGCCTCTTCCTTCACCGAATCCCCATTGTCAAAGATGCCGAATCCCCAGATGCCGCCCTGCAGCTTAGGTTCGCCGCTGTCCGTGGGAAACGCCATCGGCATGATCTCAAAATTCAGATTCGGATTGTTTAACGTCTGTGTCACTTCCAGGGACGCATTCCAGCAGAAAGCCATCGCAAGCTCTCCGTTTACGAAGCGCTCCGCCTCGTCTCCGCCCACCAGATCGGGGGCAAAGCTGATGCCGTCCAGATCCCGCAGCAGTTCCAGCGCCTTCACGTTCTCCGGGTTGCTGACGGTATACGACGTATGCCCGGAATCCGTAAACGCTCCCCCGTAGAGGTTGGTAACCAGGGCGCGGGTTCCCTGATCGCCGCCCTGTCCGCCGCAGTATACGACGCCGACTTCCTTCTGCCCGTATGCCGCAAGCGCCTCGACCGCCTTCTCAAAATCCTCCGTCGTCCAGGTGCGGCTCTTCTCGTCTATGTACTGCAGGGCGCCCGCCGCCTGAAACATATCATAGTTGATGGCCATACAGTGGGTCGTCATGCACAGCGGAAATTCATAGTATGCCCCGTCGCTGTGCCGGCACGCCGCGCGCACATTGTCGTAGATCCCGTCGGCCAGGCCCTCCGTCTCCCACAGATCTGTCAGGTCGGCCATGACTCCTCTGCTGCCCCAGTCCGCCACCAGGCGCTCGGGCCCTTCAAAGACCAGATCGGGGGCCGTTCCCTGTTCGATCGCTTCGTTGACCGCAGCGTCGCCCTCCTCATAGGTCAGATACTTCACCGACACATGAATATCCGGATATTTCTGGTTGAAATCCGTAAGCAGTTCCGACACCGTACTCGGATTGCTCCAGTTTCCCACCGGATAAGTCCAGAGGGAAATTTCCACTTCCTCTTTCGGAGCCGCCCCGCCGTCCGCGGCCTTCTCTCCCCCGCAGGCCGTAAGCATAAGCGCAATCCCTGTGATCCATGCCGCCGCTCTCTTTTTCATCCCTGTTCCTCCTCTGTCTTTCGCCCGTCCCGGTTCCCGATATTTCTGGCGAGCTGACCGGTAAGCTCGTCCATGTCTATGGGCTTGGCCACATGCGCGTTCATGCCGCTCTCCAGAGCGCGTTCCACATCGTCCGAAAAAGCGTCGGCGCTCATGGCGATGATCGGGATACTGCGCGCATCCTCCCGCTCCATGGACCGGATCTTCCTCGTCGCCTCGTAACCCGTCATGACAGGCATTCTGATATCCATCAGGATCGCGTCATAATAGCCTCTCTCCGACTGTTCAAACTTTTCAACGCACACCTGTCCGTTTTCCGCTCTCTCCACCCCGGCGCCCAGCTCCGAGATCAGTTCCTGCGCAATCTCCCAGTTCAGATCATTGTCTTCCGCCACCAGGAATCTTCTGCCGCTGTAGTCGATCGTTCTGCTCGTGCTCTGCAGCTCGCCCGCGTCCGCGCTCCTGTCATACTGCTTCAGGCAGTAATAGAGATTGGAGCGAAACAGCGGTTTCTCCAGGAAATTGTCGATACCGGCGGCCCTGGCCTCCGCCTCGTACTCTCCCCAGTCGTAGGCGGAAGTCAGGATGATGGGCGTCTGACCGCCGCAATAACGCCTGATCTCCCGCGCCGTCTCCACGCCGTTCTTATTGGGCAGCTTCCAGTCCAGAATAATCACGTCAAAATCCCTGCCCTGTGCCCGGCGCTCTTTCACCTGTTCGATCGCGCTCTCGCCGGAGAACACCCACTCGGCCTTCACGCCGAGCGCCTTGAGTCCCGCCACGGTACTCTCGCACAAAAGCTCGTCGTCGTCCGCCACCAGCGCTTCCCAAGCGGGCAGGCGCATCTCGGCCTCGCTCACGGACGCCTTTTCCAGATCGAGCGTCACGTGAAATTCGCTTCCCCTGCCAAGTTCGCTCTCCACCTCGATGGAACCCTGCATCGCGTCGACGATATACTTCGTGATCGTCATGCCGAGCCCCGATCCCTCGGTCTTCTGCACCCGCGCGTTGTCCTCTCTCATAAAGGACTCGAAAATTTTCTCCTTAAACTCCGGCGACATGCCGATTCCCGTATCCCTGACGCGAAGATGCACCCGCACATGGGATGCGCCGAGAGGCGAATCTTCCTCGTCCAGCAAAACCTGTATGGATCCCTCCTCCGGCGTGAATTTGATCGCGTTCCCGACGAGATTCAGAATCACCTGATTCAGCCGCACGCTGTCGCAGTAAACCTTCTCCGCGATGCTGTCCCGCACATAGACGTCAAACGACTGCCGCCTGGTCTTGATCTGCGGCTGTACCATATCGACGATGTTCTGTATGGTATCCTGCAGAGACACCTGCTCAAAATTGAGCGTGAGCTTTCCGCTCTCAATCTTCGACATGTCCAGAATATCGTTTACCAGGCCGAGCAGATGCTTGCTGGAAAGTTCGATCTTTTTCAGACAGTTCCTGACCTTGGGGGTATTCTCGATGTTGGCGCTCGCGATAGCCGTCATCCCAACGATACCGTTCATAGGCGTCCTGATGTCATGGCTCATATTGGAGAGGAATTCGCTCTTCGCCCTGCTCGTCTGCTCCGCCAGCCTTCTCGCCGCGTCGAGTTCCCGCATCTGCTGCCTCGTGAGATAAAAATATCTCAGGAAGACGAGCAGCAGCACGACCAGAACCACCGCGCAGCCGCCCACCGACGTCCTCGCCCACTGCGCTCCCAGCGTATCGACGGTCCTGTCAAGCCTGCCGTAGGGCAGGAACATGATCATAAACCAGTCCGAGTAGGGCAGGCTGGTGCAGTACAGGAAACGCCTCTCACCGTCGATCGTAAACTCGCTGCTGTAGTTTTCGTTCCCCTGCATCGCCGCGGAGAGTTCTTCGATATACTGTTCCGGACTCCTGTCGCCCACGCTTCCATAACGGCTGCGCACGCGCTCGAAATAATTTTCTTCCTCCATCAGGCTGTCGCGCAGGATAAAACTGCCGTCATTCCGTATGATGGCATAGTAGATGAGGGAATCCCCCAGACCGACAGAGAGCGTATCCGTGATATAGCTGGTCGGGAGTCCCGCCACAAGAGCAATGCTCTCCGTGCCGTCCGCCATGGGATAGGCCGCGGGAACTCCCAGCAGAATGGC
The DNA here is from genome assembly GCA_947626775.1 of uncultured Lachnospiraceae bacterium. Classification (GTDB taxonomy): domain Bacteria; phylum Bacillota; class Clostridia; order Lachnospirales; family Lachnospiraceae; genus UBA3282. The sequence goes on from CANQTL010000001.1 coordinate 138,071, forward strand.
CTCCCCGCCGTCCGCATCATGCCCCACGGACATCTTCTGCTCGCCGCGCGTCAGAGACGCCAGGAAGCTGTCGGGATCGTCGAACGCAAGCGGAACGCCGTACAGCATCTCCATCGTGCCGTCCTCCGCACACAGCGCAAGATACGAAAATCCCCGCGCCCGCGCGTTGTAGGACAGCGTGAGCCGCATCGACGAATCCACGCCGCCTCTGGGCGGCACGGAATCCACGATTGCCGACACCTGAGACATCCTGAGTTCGATCGTCGTGCCAAAATGACGCGCAGTCTGTTCGCTCATGCCGGATATGTAAATGTCGCCCAGCTCGTTGATCGCCTCCGCGCTCCTGCTGCTCATGTGAACGGCCTGCGCGGCAAATATCACCACGCAGAACACTACCGTCAATATGCCGCTTATAATCAGAAAACGTGTCGTCTTGTCCTTCATGCCGCCTCTTATATCCTTTTTGTTATTTATCATACCACAAAAAATCTCTTTTGTCGTCCCTAAGAACCGTCCAGCGTCCGCTCTATATACGCTTCCACCTCGCCCGTGACGTCCGCCATCAGATAATTCCTGTCTCCCCGCGTCCCGGCAGGCATTCCCCGCAGTTCCTTCTCCGCCGCCGCGATCTCCTCACGCAGCTCTCCTGCCGACACGCGCACCGCGCCTGCGCCCATAATGATAAGCTGCTCCAGGCCGTCGGAAGTGGCCACGCGCACACGGTGTTTCCTGCCGATCTCGCGGGTCACCTTCTCGATATACTGATCTGCCGTCTCAGCTTCCTTCGTGTACACCACGTCGATATTGTGATAGCGTTCGGTGCTGCCCGGATTCCCTCTGACCTTGTAGGCGTCGAACACGAGAATCAGTCTCATTCCGCGGCATCCCTGATAGTTGCACAGAATGTCCATCAGTCTGCCGCGCGCGCTGTCCAGATTCTCTTTCGCCAGCCCGCGCAGCTCTTCCCAGGCGAAGATGATATTGTAGCCGTCCACCAGAAGATATTCCTCCTGCGGCCTGTCGTCCGTGTCTCTGCCGCGCGGCTGTCTGACGCCGCCGTCCTCCGGCGCGCTCCGCCGCTCTTTCTCCCGTTCTGCTCCTCGGATCGTCCGCTCCCAGCCCTGCCGCCGGCGCGCTTTGGATCCGTAAGTGCGGTCCATGATCTCGTCGATCTCCTCCTGCGCGATGAAGTCCGGCGTCCCGCTCTCCCGCGCCTTGGCCCGCGGACCGGACACGGCGTCCGCATCATAGAACCCGTCTGTTTCTCCCGCGCTCTCCCCGCGGGGTACGCCGTCCGGAAATACGCTTTCCACATGCATATACGACTCGACCTCGTCCCACTCGACCGCAAAACCCGCTCCGTGGGCGCAGAACACGGAACCGCAGGGATTCTCGATATCGCCGGCCGCATCGTAACCGATCTTCTCAATGACCTCCTCCGCGCTGCGGCAGGGCTCATACCCCGCAAACTCCGTGTACAGCCTTCCCTGCCCGCCGGAATAAGCCTGCATCTGCGCCTGATACCCCGCCATCTGGGATGCGGGCACGGTTCCCGTCAGCACGGCGCGGTCACCCGCCGTCTCCGGCGCGCCGAACCTGGCCCCTCTGTTCTGCATGTCGGTCATGCCGCGCCCGACCGCCTGCGCCGGCAGCTCCATCCGAAACGCATACACCGGCTCCAGCAGGATGCTCTGCGCCCTGCAGAGCCCCTGTCGGACGGCGCGGTAGGTGGCCTGCCTGAAATCGCCGCCCTCCGTGTGCTTCAGATGCGCCCGACCGGCCACGAGTGTGATCCGCATATCCGTAATCGGAGAACCCGTCAGCACGCCGGGGTGTTCCTTCTCCCTAAGATGCGTCAGGACAAGCCGCTGCCAGTTGCGGTCCAGCATATCTTCGCTGCACCGCGACGCAAAGACAAGACCGCTTCCCGGCTCGCCGGGTTCCAGAAGCAGATGCACTTCCGCGTAATGCCTGAGCGGCTCATAGTGGCCGACGCCCTCCACCGGCGCGGCGATCGTCTCCCGATAGGCGATGCTGCCCTCGTCGAAGCCCACCGCCAGACCGTAGCGCTGTTCGATCATATTCTGTAAGATCTCGATCTGCACCTCGCCCATCAGCTGCGCCTGCAGCTCGCCGGTCTGCCCGCGCCAGACGATATGGAGCTGTGGTTCCTCCTCTTCTAGTTGACATAACTTCTGGTAAGCCTGGTGGACGTCGCAGCCTTCCGGCAGCGCAATGCGATAGGTCATAACAGGAGCCAGCAGCGGAACTGTCGTCCCCTGTTCCGCGCCCAGACCTTCCCCGCAGAAAGTCGTAAGCGGCCCCGCCAGAGCGCAGACCGTCCCCGCCGCCGCTTCCTGCTCCACCGTATAGCGGCTGCCGGAATAGACGCGGATCTGATCTACCTTTTCCTCCGTCCCGCCGTCCCGGCGCGCTTCCCCGCCGCCATGGGCGCAGACCGTCTGCTTTACCCTCAGCGTCCCTCCCGTGATCTTCACACAGGTCAGACGGCAGCCTTTCTCATCTCTGGAGATCTTGTAGACCCGCGCGCCGAAATCAGACGGATAATCTGGCATACGCGAGTAATCGCACAGTCCGTCCAGCAGCTCCTCCACGCCCTCCTCCCTGAGCGCGGAGCCGAAATAACACGGAAAAACTCTGCGCTGCGCCACAAGGGCAGAGATGGTTTCCCTGTCTATAAGCGCGTCCGCGGCGTCGCCCGCTTCCAGATAGCGTTCCAGCAGCGCCTCGTCGCAGACCGCAATCTCCTCACAGAAGGCCGCATCCCTCACGCCAAAAGACACGCACCGCGCGTCGAGTCTGCCCCGCAGTTCCGTCATGAGCGCCGCCTCGTCCGTGCCCGGCTGATCCATCTTATTGACAAACAGGAACGTCGGAATATGGTAGCGCCCGAGCAGCCGCCAGAGCGTCGGCACATGTCCCTGCACGCCGTCCGCTCCGCTGACGACAAGAACCGCATAGTCGAGTATCTGCAGCGTCCGCTCCATCTCCGCCGAGAAATCCGCATGTCCCGGCGTGTCCATCAGCGTGACCTCCATATCGCGCCAGGAAAATAACGCTTGTTTTGAAAATATGGTGATGCCGCGGTCGCGCTCCCGGCTGTCCGTGTCCAGAAAGGTATCCCTGTGATCCACCCGCCCGAGGCTGCGGATCGCGCCGCTCCTATGCAGTATGCTCTCCGCCAGTGTGGTCTTGCCGGCGTCCACATGGGCGAGAATGCCCACCACCAGTTTTTTGCCGCGCATCGCGTTCTCCCTTCTATTAATTTACATAAATATTCCAACCAAGCCGACTGCCCAGACAGACGACAGCTCGCACAGACACAGGAAAAAGCCTGCCAGATCCCCCGTGATGCCGCCGAACTGTCTCACGGACATATAGTAGTAGTATGTCCAGATCCACATCGCCGCAAGCGCCATACACGCGCCGGCCACAGGCTGTATCAGCACTGCGCTGGCAAAACACAGCGCCAGTATCACGGCGAGCACAACCCGCACTGTCCTTCTGCCCGCCGCCGACGCGAAGGAGTACAGCGTCCCCTCCTTCTTCGCCGCCGGGAACCACACGAGACTCATACCGCTCAGGGCGCGGGAGATGACGAAGCCGAGCCCCGCCAGGACGAGCTGGCTGCGCGTCCGGAAAAGCGTAAGTCCCGCCGCGTACAGCAGGAAATAGCAGGCCGCCGCAATCACCGCAAAAGCGCCCGCATGGGGATCTTTCAGAATCTCCAGCTTTTTCTCTCTCGTCTCATAAGAGTGCAGGGCGTCCGCCGTGTCCAGGAATCCGTCCAAATGAATACCGCCTGTTATGATAATCGGTATCACCGGTCCCGCCAGCGCGAAAGGCACGATGCCCGGACCCCGCTCCGCAAAGAGACACAGCTCTCCCCATACGACAAACAGCGCGCCGGCGACAAGCCCGACCAGCGGGAAGAAGCAGAGCGCATACTTCATGTTCCGCCGGTTCCACTCCGCCTTTGGCACGGGAATCTTCGAGTACATGGAAAAAGCGATCAAAAACCCGTTTATAATAGATTTCATATGTTATCCTTTCCGGACCGTGCACGGAACGCGCCGTCCGTATGGCGCTCACTTAGTTTACATAATTTTATATACATCGGGATCGTATATACTACTTCTATCGCTTCATCCGCCATATCCATCAACTTTTGATTGAGTTCTCCGAGATACTTTATGTAAACCATTGTCTCCCTGTCATAGACGATGCCGTCCGAGAAGACCTCGTTGGTGACGACCACCAGATGTCTGCACTGTCCGGACAGAGCGGTCAGATCCGCCAGAATCCGATCGGGGACAGGCAGCGCTCCTTCGTCCGCACCGCGCCGCGCTGCGCCCGCCGCCGGAAACATCTCATTGGCGAGCAGATTCGACAGGCACTCCAGCAGCACCGTGGCGCTCCCACGGCTGGCCGCATCGACGCCGTCCAGCGCTCTCCCGACCGCCCGGTAACGCTCTATGGTCGCAAACCCCAGCCCGGCCCGCATCCTGCGGTGCCTCTCAATGCGCCGTCCGCCCTCTTCCCCGCCGGGCTCCATCGTCGCCACATAGTACAGCGCCCCACCGTCGGCAAGCTCCAGCGCCCGCTTCTCCGCATAGGCGGATTTACCGCTCGCGCTCGCGCCGATAATGACACTCAGCATAGCGATCCTCCTGTTCACCGATATCTTCTGTAAGCCTCTATTCCCATCTGCCCGAAAGAATCGTTCCCGCGGTACACACTCAGCGCCATATCCAGCAGCGGGAACAGCATCGCCGCGCCCGTCCCCTCGCCCAGCGCCATATCCGCGCAGATGACCGCGCGCAGGCCCAGCTCCTCGAGCAGCGCCCGGCACAGCGGTTCTCTTCCCATGTGGGAGGCGAGCAGATACCGCCGCACGCCGGGTACGAGCCGGTCGGCTGCAAGCGCCGCCGCCGCCGTGATCACGCCGTCCAGTACAACGGGAATACGGCAGAGCGCTCCGCCTATCATAACACCTGCTATTCCTGCGATGTCCAGTCCTCCCACACAGGACAGCACACGCAGCGCATCCGCCTGCTCCAAATGATAGTCTGCGACAGCCCGGGAGATCACCGCCCGTTTCCGCGCAAGCCCATCGTCGTCCAGACCCGCGCCGCGCCCCGTCATCTCCCCGGGCGGCAGCCCCAGCAGCGCGCAGCCCACCGCCGCCGCCGTGGTGGTGTTGCCGATCCCCATCTCCCCGACGCCCAGAATCTCATATCCCAGGCCGCGGCACTCTCTGACCCACGCGATCCCCTCGCGAACTGCCGCAAGCGCCTCCTCCTCCGTCATGGCGGGCTCCCTGGCGAAATTCGCCGTGCCGTTTCTGATCTTACGCACTCTCACATTCCCGCAGGACAGATCCCCGCGAATCCCGATGTCCGTGACCAGCACGTCCGCCCCGGCCACCGCCGCCATGCGGTTGACGGAGGAACATCCGGCAGCCATGTTGGCTGCGACAAGCGCCGTCACCGCATCTGACGTCTGCGTCACGCCCTCCTCCACAACGCCGTTGTCGGCGCACATGACGAGGATCGCCCGTCTCTTTGCCCGTATATCCGCAGTCCCCTGTATGCCCGCGATCTGCACAAGCAGCCTTTCGAACTGTCCCAGCCCGTCCAGCGGCTTGGCGATACTGTCCAGGCGCGCGCGCGCCTGTTCCATGGCAGCCGCGTCCGGCGGTTCGATTTTAAGTTTACATAACTCTAACTCCTTCTCAGCCGCCATCCGCGCGCCCCTCCTTCCTCCGGCCCGCGGCATATGCCCGCGCCGCCCGCAGGAAAGATTCTCCCGCCTTCGGACTGCCCCGAAAGTACAGATGCGGGAATCCCGCATACAGCGTATCCGTGCAGAGTCCTTCCCGCCATGACGAACCGTTCCCCGGCCTGGATACCTCCAGATCGGCGCAGTCCGCAAGCGACGTCCAGTAGTGGAACTCATGCGCCCGGAAGGTATCGTCTCTGCGCCCCAGCAGGCAGTCCTCCGCGAGCGTCACCTCGATATAGCCGAACCGCCCTTTTCTCTGCCCGCCGACCGCATCAGATTTGATAACGCCCGCCATGTTATAAAATGCGCGCGTCTGCCCCGGCTGTTCTCCGGGCGCTTCCAGACGCTCGTGCAGATACAAGAAACCGCCGCACTCCGCGATCGCAGGCAGTCCGCCCTCAATCTTTTCCCTAATCTCCTCCCGCATGGAGACGTTCTCTTCCAACTGCGCGGCGTACAGCTCCGGATAACCGCCGCTTAAATACAGCGCGTCGCATTCCGGCAGCGCGCCGTCATGCAGCGGGCTGAAGGGCAGAATCTGTGCGCCGTGGGCCCGCAAAAAATCCAGATTATCCTCGTAGAGGAAACAGAACGCCTCGTCCCGCGCCACCGCGATACGGCAGGCTGACAGGGCAGAATCTTGATTTATGTAAACCTCTTCCAATTCTCCGTTCTCCGCCTCACAGGCCGGCTCCGACTTGTCCCGCACGCCACAGGCTCCCGCAAGCTCCAGCAGCGCGTCCACATCCACGGTGGCCTCCACCGCATCCCTCAGGCATTCGGCCAGCGCCCCGAAATTTCCGATCTCCTGCGCCGTCACCAGACCGAGATGTCTGCTCTCCAGCCTGAGCGCCGCAGACTCCGGCAGATAGCCGAGAGGCGTAAGACCCAGCGCGCGCGCCGCCTGTGCCGCCCGCTCATAGAGCGACGGCGCAATCCGGTTAAAAATAACGCCCTTTATGAAACTCGGCTCCCTGTGGCGCAGAAAACCTTCCACACAGGCTGTCACGGAACTGCCCATCCCCTTACAGTCCACGGCCAGAACCACGGGAAGCCCCAGTTCCTTCGCCACGGTGTAAGTGCTGGCCTCCTCCGTGAATCCCACGCCGTCATAGTAGCCCATAACGCCCTCCACGACGCCGACGTCACAGGAGCGCATGTGCCCGGCGTACACTTGCCGCAGCGCATCCCCCTCTGTAAAGAAAGGATCCAGATTGTAACAGGGGACGCCGGAGGCCGCTCTGTGAAAGGAGGGATCGATGTAATCGGGCCCGCACTTGAAGCCTCGCGGCCGGAGTCCCCTTCGCCGCAGGGCAGCGAGAATACCGCACGCCAGCGTGGTCTTGCCGCTGCCGCTGCCGGTTCCCGCGATCAGCACTCCCGGCCCGCCGCCAGGCGTCCCGCCGCTCCCCGTACTCCTGCCGCCGCGCCCCGCCGCCGTCACAATGGTAACCGGGTTCTGCGCCGTCACCATATGGCCCGTCCCCGCTTTTCTGATCCTGTTGACCTGGATCTGTACCGCCTCCACACCGGTGAAGCCGCTTCCTTCCAGCAGCCTGACCGCCCGTTCCGCGCTCTCCAGCGTCACCGCGTTGACCGCCAGACGAACCGCAGGATTCTTCGCCCGCAGACAGGCGACGATCTCCTCAAGACGCCCGCCGCTGCCGCCGATAAAAGCCGCGTCGGGAGCCGGGAGAGCGCTCAGGGCGTCGGGAGCCGTCCCTTCGACAATTTTAATATTATGTAAACTAAATCGTTGTCTGTTAAGTTTACATAACTCTATCGCGTCAACATCTTTTTCCACGGAAAAAACCATGCCCCTGGAAGCGGCAAGCGCCAGTTCCACCGAAACGCTCCCCGTCCCCGCGCCGATATCATAGACGGTCTCCCTCTCCCGCACGCGCAGTTTACTCATGACCACGGCGCGCACCTCCGCCTTGGTCATGGGCGTCTCTCCGCGCGCGAAGCTGTCGTCGGGAAGCCCGGTCAGATTTTTCCCCGCCGCCTGAGAATTTTCCAGATACATTACCGCCGGGTTGTCATACTCGTACTCTGTAAGCTGCGCCACCGTTCCCCGCCTGATGCGCTCTCTCTCGTAGGACAGCCATTCGCCCACACAGCCATACACTCCGCCCAGGCCGCGATCCGCCAGAGAAGCCAGCTGCTCTTGCACGTCGCCTCCCGTGACGGCAAACACTTTCTCGTGGGTCAGCACCGCCTGCCACAGGTTCTCTCTGGCGCCGTGGAGATTGACGATCTTCACATCCTCCCACGATCTGCCGATCCGCGCGCAGAAATAGGACAGCGAGGAGACGCCCGGCAGCACGGCGGTCGTATATTCCATCCCTTTGCCGAACGTACAGACGCCGCCGTGAGAGATCCCCAGCGCCGCGGTGAGCTGTTTCGCGCCGCTGAAGAAACCGCTGTCCCCAGACATGAGCACCGCCACGACCGGAACGGCCTCCGGTCCCGCGCACTCCCCTGCCAGCGCCTGAAGAATATCTTCCGTGCGTCCGGCTGCGATACAGCGCTTGCCATCCCGGTAGGGAACGAGTATCCTCTCCGCACCGATGACGAGCGAAGCCGCATCGACCGCCTCCCGCGCCTCCACCGTCAGCGTGCGGGGATCCCCCAGGCCCGCGCCAATAATATACAGTTGTCCCGTCTCTCTCTTATCCGCTTCCGTCCGTCTCTTCATCGTCCGTTCCTGTTTCCGCGCCGCCTTTCGCCGCCACGCGCTCATACCCGCTCTCTCACGCCGCCCGCATGCCTATGTCCGCTCTCTCAGGCACCGCAGGATCCTCTCCTGCGCCTCCCCCACGCTGCAGCCCGCCGCGTCCTCCCCGGGCGGCAGGACGACAAACAGGCTCACGCCCGCCGCCTGCGCCGCCCTGCATTTTTCCGCATAGCCGCCCGCCGTGCCGGATCTTTTCGTGAGCAGACAGCGGATGCCGAACTGTCTGAGCAGCGCCAGGTTCGTCTCCTCCGTAAAAGGCCCCTGCATACAGATCATATGATCCGGCAAAAACCCCCTGTCCAGAAAAGCCCGCAAAATCTCCGGGTTGGGAAGAATCCTGACATATATTCGCTCCGCATAGTTTTTAAGTTTACATAACACATCCATCTCTCTGCTTCCCGTGGTGACGAGGATCCGGCCCTCCGTTTCGTCCAGACGGGCAGCCGCCTGCGCCATATCCGCAAAGTACTCCGCGCCGGCCTCCTCCCGGACCGCTTCCGTCTCCCTGCGCACCCTGCAGTACACCTCCCCGCCGATCCCCGCCGACCGCGCATACTGCCGCGCCGCCGCCCGGATATTCTCTGTCGCCCGCGCCGCATAGGGGTGGGTGGCGTCGATTATGAGGCGGGGCTTCTCCCTGCGAAAAAATTCTTCCATGTCCTCCCGCTCCATTCTGCCGACCCGGATTTTAAGTTTACATAACTTATCATTTCCCGCAGGCAGAATCTCTCGTCCGTAATCCGTCGCCACGCAGAAGACCGCCTCGATCCCATGCCCGGCGCAGAACTCATACAGCTGCCGCCCTTCGCTTGTACCCGCAAATACGATCAAATTCATCCGCCATACCCTCTCGGCGTCACCATATGCTCCCCGATCCTGCGCGTCGCGCTGCTGCCGATATACACCGTCGTAAACATGTCCGCAGGGTAGTCCCGCAGCTCGCCGAGCGTCATAATCCGCTGTTCCTGCCCGTCTCTGCCAATATTGCGCGCCAGGCCGCAGACCCGGTCTTCCCGCATATAGCCGCTTCGCAGGAGCACATCGCAGGCCCGCCGCAGATGCTCCGGCCTGCTTTTGCCGGCGGGGTTGTACAGACAGATCGCGAAATCGCCCTCAGCCGCAGCGGCAAGCCGCCTCTCGATGCGCTCCCAGGGCGTCAGCCTGTCGCTCAGGCTGATCACCGCGAAATCATTGGCAAGCGGCGCGCCCAAGAGAGCCGCCCCGCTGAGCGCCGCCGTCACGCCGGGCAGAACGCGAAGTTCCACTCCGCCGCAGCCCTCCGCGTCTTCGTCCGCCGCCAGCAGCTCCAGAACCAGCCCTGCCATGCCGTACACGCCGCCGTCGCCGCTGCACACCATCACCACGCTGCGCCCCTCTCTTGCCCGCGCGATCGCCCACTCGCACCGGTCCCTCTCTCTCGTCATGGGCGTCGCATAATATTCCCTGTCCGGGAAAAGCCCGCGCACCAGCTCGACGTATACCGTGTATCCCACAATACAGTCGCACTCCGCAAGCGCCTGCAGGACTTCCTCTGTCATGCCCTCTCTTTTTCCCGGTCCGATTCCCGCTATGGTTAACATAACTTAAACACCCCGTTTTCCTGTGCCGCGCCGCCCGACGCCCGCAAACACTTCGTCACCTGACCCAGCGGTAAGCCGCGGGCTGAAACATCGCGACCGCCAGCGTCATGCCGTCCCTCACCTGCTTCTCCACCACCAGGCGGCAGGATGGATCCGCAGACCGCTCCCCAAAGCGCCCGGCAAGATACAGCGCACTGCGCTCGCACACATTGTCCACGCCTACCGTGCGCTCCACAAAGGCGGAGGCGTGCACTTGGTCCCCGACCCGCATAAGTTCCCCGGCGGAAAACGTCTCATAGGGCGCGCCCAGCCTGCGAGCCAGCTCCCAGATACCCGGTTCCTCGCGCTTGGCGTCCACGGAGGCGACGGCTGCGATACGGTTCTCGTCGATGCCGCCGTATGCGCACACCTCACGCAGGAATCCGTACAGCGCCTCGCCGCTTTTTCCTTTCTTACAGCCCACGCCCACGATATAAGAGCGGTGCGCCAGTCTGCAGACCGTGCGCCCGTCGGCGTATCCGACGGACAGCTCCGGCGACGGCGCCCTGCCGTCCGCATCCACACTGCCCACACCCGCCGGAACGTCTCCCAATATGGGGACGCCCGTCCGCAGTCTGAGAGTTTCTCCCCGCAGTACGGCGGCGGAGAGTTCCCGGATCACGGCGGCTTCCGGCACGCACAGATGATTGCAGGCCGCGAAGACGTCCACCGCAAAACGGCCGCTCACATCCGTCGCCGTGGTGATGACCGCCTGCGCGCCGAGCGCTTCCGCCACCCTGTGCGCCAGGGACACGCCGCCGCCCACATGTCCGGACAGTATGGGAACCACGAACCGGCCCGCTTCGTCGATCACAAGCACCGACGGATCGTGCAGCTTGTCTGTCAGATACGGCGCAATATGCCGCACGGCGATCCCCGCTGCGCCGATAAACACAAAGGCGCTCGAACGTTTCCACTCGCTCTCGAGCAGCGGCGCCGTCGAGGAGAACGCGGTTCCGAACGGACAGCTCACCGCCACGTCGCCCTCTGCCCGCAGGCAGTCCGCAACCCTGTTATTCAGCTGACCTCCCCGCTCCGTGTAGGAGAGAATGATGACTCTGTTCATAGCGCCCGCCGTTCCTATATATCCGCTCCTGACGCCCTGCTACATACCCGCCGGATAAGTCACCGCATACGGACTGTCATAGGTCCTGCGCAGCGCCTCGCGGCTGTTGTAGGTATCGTCCATCAGAAACTCCTTGCTCCACGTCATAAAATAGCACCACGGCACACGGCTTTCTGCCAGCTGTTCCAGGTCCGGCAGGATCCCGACCTCCGCCAGCGCGACAGGCTTCTGCGCCTCCGTGACCGCCGCCAGCTCCTCATACTCTCTGCGATAGTCCGTCTTCGTTCCCTTCTCCGCATAGATATCGCGGGAGAGAATATCCACCACGTCGTCCCCCGGATAACCCTCTTTCAGCGGACAGTTCCACACCCAGAGCAGATTGTCGAGATGGCAGACTTCCACGAAATATTCATACATCATGCGGTACAGCTTCGCCGCCACGCCGGGCCCTTTTCTGCCCCACCAGAACCAGTCGCCCTCGGCTTCGTGGAAGGGGCGCCAGAGAATCGGGATATCCTCGTTCCGAAAGGGAGCAAGACAGGCCGCCATCACATCCAGATCATGATAGAAAGCCGCCCGCTCCTCCGTGCCCTGCAGCAGCACCCTCCCCGGGTCAAAGTCTGTATTCTTCGCATAGAAACTCTTGTCTCTGCCGCCGATCGGCGAGAACCAATGCCAGGTGAATGTCACAATGCCGCCGCTCCTGCCGAAGATACGCGCCTGCTCCAGCGTATTTCTGTTCTCGTCGATCTCCGTGCGGCACGCCTCGTCCCCCGTCTCATACTGTATATTCGGAGAGTAGGCCAGCAGTTCAAAACCCCGCAGCGCCGGCTCCCTGCCCGTGACTCTCCTGATCTCTTCAATCTCCTCCATCGCCACTGTCTGGGTGTGCTGCCCCGTGACGATCTTCCGCCCGCCGATAGCGGACAGATAGCGCAGAAGCATTCTCGCCTGATGCGTCGCCTGTGGATTTACCGGTTTCATCGTCTCTCTCCTCCGTGTCCCATAATGTATCGCTGCCATGCGGCTGTTCTCCCTCGCGGTATTCCGTTGTAAAATATCTGTCGTACAGTCTGGACAGCTCATAGCTGCCGCCCAGCACGTCCCCGACCACAATGAGCGCCGTCTTTCGGATTCCGTGATCTGTTACCAGTTTACATAACTCTCCCACCGTTCCCCGGATCACCTTCTCATCTTTCCAGGTTGCCCTGTACACGACGGCGCAGGGCGTATCCCGCGTGTACGCGCCGCGCAGCAGTTCCTCCTGCACGCGGTCCGCCATGCCGCTGCTCAAAAAGAGCACCATTGTCGCCCCGTGCTGCGCCAGCAGATGAAGCCGTTCGCGCTCCGGCACGGCTGTCCTGCCCTCCAGACGCGTGATAATGACGCTCTGGCTCACCCCCGGCAGCGTGTACTCCGCTTCCAAAGCCGCCGCCGCGCCGCAGAAGCTGCTGACGCCCGGACAGATACGGAAGGGAATGCCCCGCGCCCTGAGTGCATCCATCTGCTCTCTGACCGCCCCGTACAGCGACGGGTCTCCCGTGTGCAGCCTGACGGTGTTTCTGCCCTCCGCCTCCATCCGCTCCATCACTCCGAGCACCTCCTCCAGGTGCATCCCGGAACTGTCGTACACAAGACAGTCCTCTCTTGCACAGGCCAGCAGTTTAGGATTCACAAGCGAACCGGCATATATGATACAGTCCGCCGCCCCGATCAGCTCTCTGCCGCGCACCGTGATCAGATCCACGGCGCCCGGGCCGGCTCCCACAAAATCCACCATTTTAATCCCCATTCCTCCCGACGCATATCGACCACAGCCGGACGGCACTGTGCCGCCCGCACGCTTTTCATGCGTTTTTCTCTTACTCCTCTGTCCTTCTATGTAAGCGGATCAGCGCCTCCGCGCCCTCCGTCATGCCCAGGACGCCGAACCTGTTGGAAAAGACCACGGCCTCCGCGGACAGTCCGCCGCGGGCGCGCCGTCTTAAAGCCGCGCGGATCCGCCCCGTGAGCTGCGCCATCGTCTCCGCGAGAAAATCTGCCCTGCGCAAAACTTCCACCGCCTCGTCGGTCGTGTTGCAAAAGAGCATACTGCGCGCCAGCCCGGCGTCTCCGCCCGCAAGAAGCACACAGGCGGCCAACGTCTCCATCCTGCCGTCAGCACAGGAAGAGTGCGTGTTCATGATGCCGCTCCCCAGCTTCACCAGTTTGCCCAGATGCCCCACCAGCAGCAGACTGTGCAGACCGAACTCGCAGGCCATATCAATGGCTGCGCCGATATAATTGCTGCACTTCACCGCATGCTCCAGATCCAGACCCAGCCGCGCCGTCAGAAAGGTCTCGCCGTAATTGCCCGGCGTGATGATAAGATGGCTGTCCCCCTGTGCGCTGTGCATGCTGATCCCGGCGCGGATCGTGTCGAGCAGCGCCCGCTCGCTCATAGGCTCCACGATCCCCGACGTGCCGAGAATCGAGATGCCGCCCACGATCCCCAGTTCCCCATTCATCGTGCGCGCTGCGATCCTGTCGCCCTCCGGCACGGAGATCACGGCGCGCAGGCCGCCCTCGTAGCCGCAGTCGTCCGCAATTTCCCGCATCGCCTCCTCCATCATCCGGCGCGGTACGGAATTGATCGCCGCATTTCCCACGGGCTGATCCAGTCCGGGTCTCGTCACCCTGCCGACGCCTTCGCCGCCGTCGATCTCCATGCCGGAGCTGATTTTCTCCACACAGGCATAAATACAGGCGCCGTCCGTCACATCAGGGTCGTCGCCCGCATCTTTTCTGACGGCGCAGCGCGCCCGCGTCTCCTCGAGCAGAGGATCCTCTATCTTCAGTGTGAGAGGAATCCCCCCGGGCGTCACAAGCCCGGTCTCTTCCACGATCCGCCCCGTCAGAAGCATCTGCGCAGCCGCCTTCGCCGCGGCAGCCGCACAGACGCCCGTCGTATAGCCGAGTCTCAGTTTTTTTTGATCCCTGTAAATATATCGATCCATCGAATATGTTCCGCCGCCCGCGGCGGCGCTCGTCTTTTCGTGCCTATCCCAGTATAACATTACTCGCGCACAAAATCACCCTTTTTGTGAGAGATTGTGCGCCTTGTCGGGAGGCGCGCCCTACACGATACCCGCCAGCGTCCCGATCCAGAAGACGAGTCCCAGCACCCAGCTTGTGAAGACGCCGAACAGGATCACCGGCCCCGCAATCGTAAAAATCTTGCTGCCGATGCCGAACACCTGGCCCTCCTTCCGGTACTCGATGGCCGCCGAGGCGACGGAGTTGGCAAACCCTGTAATCGGCACCAGCGCGCCGGCGCCGCCCCACTCCACCAGCTTAGGATAGATGTTAAAACCTGTGAGCAGCACGCTCGCAAACACGAGCAGCATGGAACACCACGCCGCCGCCGTCTCCCGGTCCAGACCCAGCTTCTGTGTCGCCACATGGAGGATCATCTGTCCCAGCACACAGATCAGGCCGCCCAGCACAAAAGCCTTCCCCATCTGATACGGCAGGCTGTAGCGGGGCGTCACCCGTTCCACATGTTCCCTGTAATCCTGCTCCTTCTTCTGCTGTTCCGTTTTCGGCTGTTGATTTTTCTGTGTCATATCCGTCATTCCTTTCCGTCCCATTCCGTTTTGCCGCGCGTACGCTTCCGTCAGCCGCCGTACAGATACATCCGCTGCGTGAAGTAGACCAGGCTGCCGGCCAGCTTGCCAAAAGCCACCGCGAGGATGGCGATCCCCAGGCCGTGGCGGAATCCGATCCTTCTGGCAAAAACCGGTATCGTGTTGAGCATCTCCGCGATGGCCAGCGCCAGGCAGCCCACGAAGATACCCGCGAATATGCCGTACACGATCAGGAACAGAGTCCCGATCAGCCGCCACACTCCCTCCGTGGCCTCCTGCCCGAACAGCGCATGCTCCCGCACAAATCTGCCGGGCGTGCACCAGTCGCCGAATACGCTGGCGAAACCGCCGGCGATCGTACCGAGCACCACCGTCTCCTCCAGCACGAATATCCTGCGCGCCACATGCATCTTGCCCGCAAAGCGCGGGATCAGCCCCACTGAAATCAGCACCGTAAATACTCCCGCCGACACGATCAGACCGCTGCTTACGCCGATCACGGCCAACAAAATCTGTCTAAGAAACATCGATCGTCCTGCCCTCCCTGTCCGCCGTCTCGATCAGCGCCTTGTTGACGTTCTCCTCATAGACGCGCATTTCCACCTCAATCGGCGTCGGATCCTTGGTGATCCGTCTGCCGCCGATATGGTTGAAAAATACGGTGATGCCGACGGCAAGTCCGACCGAGTAAGACAGCTCCAGGATTCCGTATCCGTCTCCCGCGCTTCCCGTCACCATCTCATAGATCTTCGCAAACACCTCGCTGATACCGATATCGTTGTGAAAGGCCATGATCGTAAAAGCCGTCCCGAAAAAACTCACCATCGCCACAAAAATCAGTTTCAGGGTCTGCACAGGGCCCTTGTGCCTGTCCGCGTCGACGCGCTCCACTAAGACTTCGGCCTCACCGACGCTCTGCACATCGGCATTCGGACAGACCCTGCAGATCTCCTCAATCACCTTCAGCAGACTGATGACCTGTCTCTCCGGCTGTCCCTCCCTGAAACTGTGCAGTCTGACCGCTTTTACTTTCGCCAGTGTCTCAGGGTCGCTGCACGCAATCCTGGCGATATCCTTCACAAAGACATCCTCCGTCTGCAGCTCCACGTTCTGTTCCGCTTTGATGTAGATTGTCGTTCTGTTGGTTGACATAACCATATCCTCCGTTTTACACCCGCCGGATACAGTATCAGTATGCTTTTTTCGTGAGGATTTTATGCGGAGAAAACTGAACCGGCTGAAAATGATGCCGCGGCACATTGAAGACAGACAAAGAAAAAGCACAGAAACGCGCCTTCAGACAACATTCCCGTGCTCTGTCCCGAAAGCTGCTGACGGGAATCGGACCCGTGACCTCCGCACTACCAATGCGACGCACTACCGACTGTGCTACAGCAGCATATTCCGCCGGCGGCAATCCCTGCCGGACAGCCACCGAACTGTAGTATATCACAGGCCTTTCGGCTTTGTCAAGCCTGCTGCCTGTTCAAACGCTTTTTCAGCTTGCTCTTGATTCTCTGCAGGGCATTGTCCGTCGATTTGTCATCCCTGCCGAGCACCTTGGCGATCTGCTGGTAACGCATGCCTGTCAGATACAGGTCGAACACCTGCTTCTCGAAACTGCTGAGCTCCCGCTCGATCTCGCGCTCCAGCTGCGCCGCGTTCTCACGGTCGATCAGAACTTCCTCCGGGTTCCTGCCCGCCCGCGCCGCCAGCACATTCATCAGTTCCCCGTCCTCTTCCTCCGGATCGGCACTCCCGTTTCCGTACAGAGACACATAAGTGTTGAGCGGCATATGCTTGCGCCGCCGGGAGGTCTGCACCGCCGTGTACATTTGTCTGGACACGCACAGATCGGCAAAGGTCAGAAAGCTCGCATCCCTGCCGCTGTCATAATCCCGCAGCGCCTTGAACAGGCCGATCATGCCCTCCTGGATCAGATCCTCTCTGTCCGCCCCGAGGATATACATGGACTTCGCCTTGCTCCGCACGAGGTTTTTGTACTTATCCATCAGATATTCCGTGACGCCGCTCTCTCCGTCCCTGAGACGCACGATAAGCTCCTCGTCACTGTACTGCCCGTAATCTCTGTCTGGTCTGTCTTCCATGTCCGACTTCCAATCTGTCTCTCGTCAGTGAAATAGATTCGCCACAGGCTCCGTCCCGTCGTTCGCGGATACTCCGTCTCCGCTTTCCGGCGCCGCCTCCGCACTGTCGGCGGACACGCTTTCCGCCTCCGCCTCATAGTATCTGATCAGTTCCGCGGCAAAATGCTGCGCCAGAATCCTGTATCCGTCATGGTTGCCGTGCACGCCGTCCGGCATATAGTCCGCCACGATATCCGCGTCGTGGGAATCCAGTATATTGGAATTATACAGATCGATCACCTGATAATCGTACTCATCCGCCAGCGAGAGAATCACATCCACGAACCTCTCCTGCGGGAGCAGATAATCCCTCTCGCTCATCAGATAGTCGTGGAGAATATTGGGCAGCGGCGTCGCAAAGAAAATATCCGCGTCCGGATAATGCTCTCGCAGCCCGCGCATCAGCTCGTCCAGGTCGCCGCAGAACGTCCCGTAAGCCCGGTCGTCAAGATTTCCAAACTCCTGCCCCGAAACACAGAAACCGTCGTTGGTTCCGCCCATGACAATGATGACGTCCGTGTCCTCCGGGATCTCCTCATAGCGGTCCACATACGCATCCGCCCAATATCTGCCGATTGAGGAGCCGCCGATACCGAGATTGCAGACTTCCTCCGCTCCGAGCATTTCCTGCAGCACGGCGGGATACGCATACTGCTGGTAGTTCTCTTCATCCTCCAGATTGGCCGCCGCCGTGATGCTGTCGCCGAGACAGGTGATCTTTTTCCCCGAAAAATCAATACGGCTCCCGGCAATGCGCGCTCTGTCCGCCTCGTTGACCCGGAGCGTCTCCTCCAGAGAAGTGTGCAGCTTCCGGCGTTCCGCCAGCGTCATATGCTCCTCGAGATCATTGCCCGACACGCTGTTTTCGGACACGGCGCTGTTCTCCGACACCGCATCGTTACCCGATACCGCGTCATTTCCCGACACCGCATCGTTGCCCGACACCGCGTTATTACCCGATACCGCGTCGTTGTCTGACACCGCGTTATTGTCCGACACCTCGCCATGCTCCGATATCGCCTCACTCTCCAGGGTCACGGCGTTGCCGGAGATCATGATCTGTTCCGCATCCCCGCCTTCCGCCTCCGGAGAACCGGCCTCGAAAGCCTCGTTCCCGCCGCCTTCCTCTTCCGCTTCAGACGACTCATTCCCGTCAACCGTCGCCTCCGCTTCGGCCGTCTCGCCCTCTTCCCCGGGCTCGCTCTCCTCCTGCGCCTCATCGCCGCCGTCTTCTGCCGTTTTCTCCGGGGCGCCGCCGTCAGATGTGTCCGCCGCCTGTTCCTGCTGCTGCGCCTCTCCGTTCTGGATACCGTCGATGAACTGCCGCAGCGCTTCCTTGTCCTTCGTCAGCTCCCGGATCTCCTCCTGCATCTCGCCGACACGGGCCTGCGCCTCCCGGTTCCTCTCGAAGACCCTCGTCACTTCTATCTCTTCCTGTTCCCTGGCCAGACGCCTGTCCGTGTCATAGATATCGTAGGCACGCAGCGCAACCACAGCGGCCAGTATCGCTGTCAGAGTCAATATGAGTACCAGTAATATTTGATTCGCCTTTTTCATCTTATTCTATGCCAACCTTTGCCTGACAATTTCATAGGCGAGCACCCCTGCGGCCACAGACGCGTTGAGAGAATCGATATCTCCCATCATGGGAATCGCGGCGCTATAGTCGCACTTTTCCCTCACCAGCCTTCCGACGCCGTTTCCTTCACTGCCGATCACCATACCGATCGGTCCCCGCAGATCCAGATCATACATGCGCGTACCCTTCATATCCGCACAGACGAACCAGAGCCCTTCTTTTTTCAGATCCTCTATCGTCTGTCCCAGATTCGTCACCTTCGCCACAGGCGTATAATTGATTGCACCCGCGGACGCCTTGGCCACCGTCGCGGTGAGCCCGACCGCCCGGTCCTTAGGTATGATGACGCCGTGTGCGCCCGCCAGATTCGCCGTCCGGATAATCGCGCCGAGATTGTGGGGATCCTCGATATTGTCGAGCAGGATGACAAACGGCGCCTCGCCTTTGTCCCTCGCCACGTTCAGGATATCCTCCACCTCCGCGTAGGCATAGGCCGCCGCGTAGGCGATCACACCCTGATGTTTCCCCGTCTCGGACAGCTGGTCCAGACGCTCTTTCGGCACATACCTGATCTGGCAGCCGCTTTTGGCAGCCGCTCTCTTGATCGTCATGACCGGACCGTCCTGGCAGCCGTCCAGAACAAACAGCTTGTCTATGGTTCTGCCGGAGCGGAACGCCTCGATCACGGCGTTCCTGCCCTCGATAGTAAATTCCGTATATCGCATAGGATTTCCTTTCGCGCCTGTTTTCCCCTGCGCCTTATTATATCTCCATGCCGACCTCGGCGATAGCCTCGCGTATCAGAGAAAGCAGCCTCTCCTGCTGCCCGCTCAGATACAGATAACCGCACAGCGCCTCCAGTCCCGTCGCCTTGCGGTACTCGGCCCCG
Organism: uncultured Lachnospiraceae bacterium; assembly: GCA_947626775.1. Taxonomy (GTDB): domain Bacteria; phylum Bacillota; class Clostridia; order Lachnospirales; family Lachnospiraceae; genus UBA3282. The sequence goes on from CANQTL010000001.1 coordinate 157,539, forward strand.
GACGCATTCTTTGCCATAGTATGGGATTTGGCGTTCCTGCCCCGGCGGTACACCGCCGCCTCCTCCCCGGTCAGCTTCTCCTGCAGCGCGTCGATCATCTTCGCCTGTATGCGGGCGTTCACATAGCCAACCGTCTTCCTGTGCAGACTGTTGGCGGATCGGTTGCCACGCTCCACCACGATAGTCCGGATCACCAGGTCAAACACGGCGTCGCCGATATACGCCAGCGCCAGCGGAGAGTAAGTTCTGAGATCCGTCTCCCCGCAGCCGAACTCCCGCTTGATCGCCTCCAGGATCGTTATGCCCTCTTCCATTTCACTCCCTCGCGCGTGTCCTCCAGGATAATGCCCCTCGCCGCCAGAATATCTCTGATCTCATCGGCCCTGGCGAAGTTTTTCGCCTTGCGCGCGTCCTGACGCTCTTGAATCAGCGCCTCCACGTCCGCGTCCAGAAGCTCTTCCTTCCTGTCCGCGATCAGTCCGCAGATGTCTGCCAGCGTGACGATCTCGTCCCTGAGCGCAGTGAGGAACGCCCTGGTCGACCGCTCCGAGGCATGGGTATTGGCAAATTTCACCAGATCAAAGATCGCGGCGATGGCGTCCGCCGTGTTGAAATCATCGTCCATCGCCTCGTCAAACTGCGCGGTATACGTCTCTGCCTGCTTCGCATCCTCCTGCTCTTCTTCCGTCATCCCGCCGTCCGCGGCCCGCTCCAGCAGGAAATTCAGATTGCCGACGCAGCCCGTGATGCGCTCCAGACTGTTCTTTGCCGCCTCCATCAGCTCTGCGCTGAAGTTCAGGGGGCTCCTGTAATGGGCGGAGAGCATGAAGAAGCGCAGCACCTGAAGATCGTACTTCTCACTGATGTCCCTGACGGTAAAAAAGTTGCCCGCAGACTTGGACATCTTGTGATTGTCGATATTTAAGAATGCGTTGTGCAGCCAGTATTTGGCGAACTCCTTGTCGTTGGCCGCCTCGGACTGCGCGATCTCGTTCTCGTGGTGCGGAAAAATCAGATCCTCGCCGCCCGCGTGGATATCGATCTGTTCGCCGAGGTACTTCCGGCTCATGACAGAGCACTCGATATGCCAGCCGGGACGCCCCTGGCACCACGGGGATTCCCAGTACGGCTCTCCCTCCTTCTTCGGCTTCCAGAGCACGAAATCCAGCGGATCCTGCTTCTGATCCTCGCCGGAGACTAACAGGGAACGCGCGCCGCTTCGCAGATCGTCAAGATTCTTGTGGGAGAGTTTGCCGTAATCCTTAAAACTTCTCGTGCTGAAATACACGGTGCCGTCCTCAGCCACATAGGCGTGTCCCTTGTCGATCAGCGTCTGGATCATCTCGATCATGCCGCCGATCTCCTCCGTCGCCTTGGGGTGGACGGTGGCGGGCTTCACATTGAGCCCTTTCATATCTTTTTTACACTCCTCGATATAGCGCTCGGAGATCACGGAGGCGTCCACGCCCTCTTCATTCGCCTTTTTGATAATCTTGTCGTCCACGTCCGTGAAGTTGGAGACATAGTTGACCCGATATCCCTTGTGCTCCATATATCGTCTGGCGGTGTCAAACACGATCATCGGCCTGGCATTGCCAATATGGATCAGGTTGTACACGGTTGGACCGCAGACGTACATACTCACCTCGCCGTCTTTCAGCGGCACGAATTCTTCTTTTCTCTTAGACAACGTATTGTATACCTTCATGCTCTCCTCCAGGCCGAAGTCTTCTCCGGCAGACTATTCTCTGTTTTTCTTCAGTTCCCTGATCTCGCGCTCCAGATCGAGCAGACGGTTAGTCAGCTCCGCATTGGCGCGCTGCAGTCCGGCAATATCCTCCCGCACGGGATCCGGCAGCCCGATCTGGTCCAGCTCCTCCTGCGGCAGCGCCTTGTTATCGCGCTTCACCACCCTGCCCGGCACGCCGACCACGGTGGAATTGGGCGGCACTTCCTCCAGCACCACGCTGCCCGCTCCGATCTTGCTGTTGTCGCCGATCTTAAACGAGCCGAGCACTTTTGCGCCCGTGCTGATCATCACGTTGTTGCCGATGGTGGGATGGCGCTTGCCCTGCTCCTTGCCGGTGCCTCCCAGGGTCACGCCCTGGTACAGCGTCACATTGTCGCCGATCACAGTAGTCTCACCTATGATCACGCCGTTGCCGTGGTCGATGAAAAATCCCCTGCCGATCTGCGCGCCCGGATGAATCTCAATTCCCGTCCTGCGCACCGCTTTCTGGGAAATCCATCTGGCCAGGAAATAGTGTTTCTTCAAATACAGTCTGTGCGCTATCCGATAGTAGATCATCACCTTAAAGCTGGGGTACAAAACCACTTCCATATTGGAGTGTATGGCGGGATCCCGCTCCCGTATCAGCTGGATCTCCTCCCGGATATTCCTGATAAAACCCATGTCAGATCCCTTCTATAAAATAAAGCATCCGTCCGCCGCGTCAACAATTCCCGGCGGTCATATATAAAATATGCTAAACGGAAACATTTGTCAACGCATATCGGTCCGCCCCGGGCATCCGCCGCAGCCCGCATAGCCGCACGCCGCAACGTCCTCGCTGTACAGCTCTCTCGGGCTGGCGAGCATACAGACCGCCTGCGCGGAGATGCCTGCGCCGCTCCCGGTAAAGCCCAGCCCTTCCTCGGTGGTCGCCTTGACGTTGATCTGGCCGGCCTCTATCCCGAGCGCCCGCGCGATATTCTCCCGCATCCTGTCGATATGGGGCCGCATTTTCGGCGCCTGCGCGATGATGGTCGCGTCGATATTTTCAATCAGGAAATGATTGTCAGCAAGCAGTTCTCCCACATGCTCCAGCAGCTTCAGGGATGAGATTCCCTCGTACGCGGGATCGGTGTCCGGAAAATGCTTTCCGATGTCCCCCAGCGCCGCCGCCCCAAGCAGGGCGTCCATGATGGCATGCAGGAGCACATCCGCGTCGGAATGCCCGAGCAGCCCTTTCTCATAGGGGATTTCCACCCCTCCAAGAATCAACTTTCTGTTCTCCACCAGACGATGGACGTCATATCCCATTCCGATCCGCATACAATTTCCTTTCCCGCTCTGCGATTTTATCCGTCTCTCGACAGCCCCGTTTTCTTCGTATCCCAAACGCTTTCCGCGCCCGCGCTGCGATATCCGTCCGCCCGGGCCGCTCACCGGATCTGTCCGGCCTCGATTCTCCCCGCCACTCTATGGTAGAACAACAGGGACAGCGCCGCCGCCACGCCCCAGCCCACCGGCCACGAAAGCCAGATGCCGGCGGAGCCGAAAGGCGCCGACAACAGATAAGCCAGGATCACCCTGAGGATCAGATCGGTAAAAGTCGATACCATAAAATACCGCATGGCTTCCGCGCCCCGCAGCACGCCGTCCGCGATCAGCTTCAGGGAGACGACGAGATAAAAAGGCGATACGATCTGCAGAAAGAGCCGTCCCGTCTGCATCGCCGTCCCCGACGCATCCTCCAGAAAGAGCCTCATCATCGCCCCGCCGGCAAAGAAATACAGGACGGCAAAGCACGCCGCCACAGTAAGCGCAATCTTTATCCCCGCGCGGAAACACTCCCTGATCCGCCCGGTCCGTCCGGCGCCAAGGTTCTGCGCCACGAAGCCGGAGACTCCGTTTCCAAAAGTCGTAAAGCCCGTGATGACGAAAGTATTGAGCTTCACCGCCGCGGAGTAACCGGCAATCACGTCCGAGCCGTAGGAATTGACGAGGCTCTGGATAAAGATATTTCCCACGGAGACGAAACTCTGCTGCAGGATGCTCGGCACCGCCACCAGCGCGATTTTGCCAAGCATCGCGCCGGAAAAGACCGGCGGTTTCGCCTGCGCGCCGCCCTTTCGGATATCGCCGCTTCCCGCCCGGCCGTCCACCTGGCGCAGCCTGACGCGGAAAGCCATAAGCGCCAGAACGCACGCCGCGCCCTGCGCGAGAAAAGTCGCCCACGCCACGCCGGCCACACCCCAGTGGAACACCGCCACAAACAGCAGATCCAGCAGAATATTGCCCACGGAGGAGCCGATCAGAAAATACAGCGGCGTCCGGGAGTCGCCCAGAGAATTGAACATGCCCGTCACCACATTGTACAGGAACAAAAACACGAAACCGCCGATATAGATGCGCAGATAGAGCGCCCCGTCCGCAAAGATGTTGCCCGGCGTCCGGATCGCGCGCATCATGGGCGCCGTCGTCACAAGACCCACCGCGGTGAGCAACGCGGACAGGACAAATCCCACGAGCATGACCGTGGACACCGCCGTTTTCAGTTCCCTGTACCGCTTCGCGCCGAAAAGCTGGGAGATGATGACGGAACAGCCAATGTTGCAGCCCACCGCCACCGCCATGAAAATCATAGTGATCGGATAGGAAGCTCCCACCGCCGCCAGCGCGTCCTCGCCCGCGAACCGTCCCGCAATCATACTGTCCGCTATATTGTAGATCTGCTGGAACGCCACGCTGATAAACATGGGCACCGTGTAGCCAAGCAGCACCCTGCCGGAGTCCCCCGTCGTCAGATCCTGTATCATAACCTTTCGCCTCTTTCCTGTATTGATAACCGGAACGCCGCTATATCCCTACGGGCGGCGGTATTTCATGATATGATCGAACAGCCTGTCCGCCACGTCTTCCTTGCTCATCAGCGGCAGTTCCACAGTCTCATTCTCCGTGAGAATCGTCACCACATTCGTGTCCGTGCCGAACCCCGCGCCGTCCTGTCTGAGATTGTTGGCCACGATCATGTCAATATGCTTTTTCTGCAGTTTCGCGCGGGAATTTTCCAGCACATGCTCCGTCTCCATGGAGAAACCGCACAAAAACTGCCCCTCCCTGCGGTGCGCGCCGAGCCAGGCCAGAATGTCTTCCGTGCGCGCAAGCGCGACCGACAGTTCCCCGTCGCCTTTCTTCATCTTCTCTTCCGCCGCCTGCGCCGGACGGTAGTCCGCCACCGCCGCCGCCTTGACAATGATATCCTGCGCGGGAGCAGCCTCCTTAACCGCCTGCGCCATGTCCGCCGCGGACACGACGGGCACAGTGCGCACGCCGATGGGCGGCTCCAGACTCGTCCTGCCGGACACTAACGTCACCTCCGCGCCGCGCAGCATCGCCGCGCGGGCGATCGCATAGCCCATTTTCCCGGTGGAATGATTGCTGATATAGCGCACGGGATCTATCTTCTCCTGCGTCGGTCCCGCCGTGACGAGCACCTTCAGTCCCGCCATGTCCTTAGGCGTCAGCGCCTTGATAAGATACTCGCAGAGCGTCTCCGGCTCCGGCATCTTGCCCTCCCCCGTATCTCCGCAGGCCAGGCGGCCCACAGCCGGATCGATCACCTCCATGCCATAGCGCGCAAGCGTCCGCAGATTGTCCTGCACGATCGGATTGCGGTACATGCGGGTATTCATCGCCGGCGCAAAAAGTTTCGGACAGGTGCAGGCGAGCAGCGTGGTCGTGAGCATATCGTCCGCGACGCCGTGCGCCGCTCTGGCAATCACGTCCGCAGACGCGGGCGCAACAAGAAATACGTCCGCCTGGCTGGCCAGCGACACGTGTTCCACCTGAAACTCAAAATTCCTGTCGAAAGTATCCACCAGGCACTTGTTGCCGGTGAGCGTCTCAAAGGTAATCGGATTGATAAAATTGACGGCGTTCTCCGTCATGAGGACGGTCACATCCGCGCCGCGTTTCTTCAGCATACTGGCGAGAGACGCGATCTTGTAGGCCGCGATGGACCCCGTCACGCCGAGAAGGATCTTTTTCCCCTGTAGCATAGCTTTACTCCGTTTTATTTTCCTTTATTCTTCTACATTCTTATAATATATGATGCCAAGCCCTTTCAGGGTCAGTTCATTGTCGTAAATAATTTCCCGTTTGCAGTACGGCACGATGCTGCCGGACAGTCCGCCCGTGGCGACTACCGGCGCCTCATAGCCCAGCTCGTCGAAGATGCGCTCGATCATGCCGTCCAGACAGGCCGCCTGCCCCATCACGATGCCGCTCTTCATACACTCGATGGTATTTTTGCCGATCACCCTCCTCGGCGCTTCCAGGCTGATGCGCGGCAGCTGGGAAGTACGGTTGACCAGTGACTCCAGAGAGACCTTGACCCCCGGCAGGATCATGCCGCCGACATAATTCTTCTTATCGTCCACCACGCTGATGGTCGTCGCCGTCCCCATATCGATCATAATAATGGGCGCGCCGTAATAGTGCAGACCGGCGACCGCGTTGACCACCAGATCCGACCCCAGCTGTCCCGGATTGTCCATCAGGATATTTAAGCCCGTCTTCACCCCCGGTCCCACCAGGAGCGGCGCCCTGTGAAACAGCTTGAGAAACGCGGCCTTCATGATATTGTTGAGAGGCGGCACCACCGAGGAGATGATGCTGCCGTCTATATCCGTCAGTTTGATATGATACAGATCGAAGAGCGTCCGGAACTCCACCACATACTCCAGCTCCGTCTTGGAAAGGTTCGTGGAGACGCGCTCCACGAACCGTACCTGTTCTCCTTCGATACAGCCGATCACGATATTGGTATTGCCGATGTCGATTGCCAGAATCATATAGGTCTCCTTGTATCCTAACAGGTATTGTATCTTTTATCGCTCCAATTTACTTCTTCATAGAGTACACCGGCTTGATCCGCGTCAATGCAAAACCGACGCCGGCCACGATGATCGCCGCGACGACCGCCTCCACGATACCGTTGAACGTCACCACTCCCATGATCACGTCAAGCACGGCCTCGCCCGCCACGCCGACCGCCTCCGCATAGGCTTCCCGGTATAAGATAAAAATGCCGCTCATGACAAAAAGCGTGTTCGTGAACGCCCCTGCAAGCCCCGCATAGGCGAGCGCAACGCTGGCGTTCTCTCTCCTACTGCCGCTCAGCGTGAGCGCGATCATCAGCACGATGCCCGCAATCAGCCCAATCACGGTGCAGACAGCCGCGCTCAGCGCCTCAGGAAACAGACGTATCAAAAATGCTCTGACAGAGATTAACAGAATCAAAGACGCCACAGCGTTCACAACAATCTTGCCCGTTCCCTGTCCGCCGCCGAGCGCTTTGCGGATCAGAAGATAGACGAAATAGGGCACGACGCCCACCAGAATTCTCGGCACAAAACAGATGTACAGGCTCTTAAAGACGCCGGATACACCGACCATATTGTAGGCGAGAACGGGCGAGAATACGAATGCCGAAGCCGTCGCCGCCTTGAATGTGTTGTTGATGAAACTGGTCAATCCGAATACGAATCCCAAAAATGCACCTTTCTTCGGTCCGAGAAATAGCGCTCCCAGGATGACGGGGATGTGAATGATCGTCGCGTTGATCACGACAAGCGGGATATATCCCAGCGGTGTGAATGCCATAATCACGATTATGGCGGTGAACAGTGCCGTAAGCACCAGTTCATAGGTCTTTTCATTTTTCATGGTACAAATCCTCCTGTTATTATTCTCATAAATGAGATACAATACGCTGATATAGTACCACACTGATATTTTGTTGACAATATTTTTTTGCCTGAAAAGAGGGCGGCTTTCCGCGCGATCCCCGTCTTTCCTGCAGTTGGCCACTTGTCAATCCGGGGCACTTTGTGATATATTTGACGCAGACTGAACGGCCTGTGTCCCAAGACGGCGGACACAGAGAGACAACGATACGATGGAGGCGCTTATGAGCGAATTAAAACCAATCAAAGAAGGCAAGGTACGCGAAATCTACGATAACGGCGACAGTCTGATCATGGTGGCCACGGACCGCATCAGCTGCTTCGACGTGATCCTGCACAACCAGGTGACGAAAAAGGGAACCGTCCTGACCCAGATGTCCAGATTCTGGTTCGACATGACACAGGACATCGTTCCCAACCATATGATCTCCGTGGACGTCAACGATATGCCCGCGTTTTTCAGGCAGGACAGATTCATCGGCAACAGCATGCTGTGCCGCAAGCTCACCATGCTGCCGATCGAGTGCATCGTGCGCGGCTACATCACCGGCAGCGGCTGGGCAAGCTATGTGAAGGACGGGACCGTCTGCGGCATCAGGCTGCCCGAGGGCCTACAGGAGTCCGACAAGCTGCCGGAACCCATCTACACCCCTTCCACCAAGGCGGAGATCGGCGACCACGACGAAAACATCTCCTACGAACAGAGCGTCGATTATCTGGAGAAACGTTTCCCCGGCAGGGGTGCGGACTACGCAGCGAAGCTGCGCGACTACACCATCGCCCTCTATAAGAAGTGCGCAGACTACGCGCTGAAGCGCGGCATCATCATCGCGGACACGAAGTTCGAGTTCGGTCTGGACGAAAACGGCAGCATCGTTCTCGGCGACGAGATGCTCACCCCGGACAGCTCCCGCTTCTGGCCCGCCGAGGGCTATGAGCCGGGCCACGCACAGCCCTCCTTCGACAAGCAGTTCGCAAGAGACTGGCTGAAGGCCAACGAGGGGCATAACTGGACGCTTCCCGACGACATTGTACAGAAGACCATCGACAAGTATCTGCAGGGGTACGAACTTCTGACCGGCAAGAAACTAAAATAGGCGCTGTCAAAGAATTCACAGAAAAAAGGGAGCCGCGCGCTCCCTTTTTCCATAAGGCGGTTCTCTGCATCTCTGGCGCCGCCTCCCGCCGTCTTATCCCTGCAGCTTTCGTATCATCTCATCCGTGATGTTCATGACTTCCTCCATCATCACGTCCACCACAGCCACCCGAAGCGATTCCATCAGCTCCATGCAGTCATCCGGAATTCTCAGCTTCTCCAGCTCCTGCATGGCGTCGTCCACGCCGTCCAGGTCGAAGCCGTCCATGGCGTCGTGCATTTTTTGAAGAATCTCTGTCAGCTCTTCCTTCGCCGCCTCGCGCTTATTCTGGTTGCCGGCCTCCCCGTAAGGTTTCAGGACTTCCTTGTAGCTTCGAAGCTCCGCCAGCAGATCCGGCGTCTCGGCCATAATCGTCTCCACGTCGCCCGCGTTGCCGCAGTCCTCCATGCGGTGGAACCACTCGGACAGGCTCGCCGCTCCCGCCATGCGCGCCGTGTTCTTCAGGGCGTGAACCTCTATCGTATAATCCCGGATCAGCCCGTCCGCCAGACACTTCTCCAGCTTGTTTGCCTTGGCGTCGATCAGCTTGTAGAAATCACCCAGCAGCTTATACCACATCTTCTCGCCGCCGGAGTACTTGACGCCGTCCGCGGCGTTGATACCGGGCAGATCGGGAAGCGAATGATCCTGCGCCTGCTGCGCCGGGGCGGGCGCCTGCTTCTCCTGGTCCTTCCCCGCATTCCCGCCGTCCTTCTCCCGTCTCTGCGCAGCGGGGTCCGCCGCAACAATCAGCTCCGGCGGCAGCCATTTCCTGAGACACTTGCAGATCTCTTTCATCTCGATAGGCTTTGCCACGAAATCATTCATGCCCGCCTTCGCAAACTTCTCTCTGGCGTCCATGAGGGCATTGGCCGTCAGTGCGATGATCGGCACGGTCCGATGGTACTCGTCCTCCGTCTGCCTGATCCGTTCCGTCGTCTCGATGCCGTCCATCACGGGCATCATGTGATCCATGAAGATGAGGTGATATTTTTTCTTCTCCATCATCTGAATCGCCCGCTTGCCGCTGTCCGCCGTGTCGATCTGCATCTGCAGCGGCTCTAAGAGCCCGTCCGTCACCTCCAGGTTGATCTCATTGTCGTCCACCACGAGAATCGATGCGTCCGGCGCAATAAAGTTCATATAGTCTTCCGTCTCCGGCCCGACATACATGGACTCATGGTTGATCGTCCTGCAGAAATTCAGGCTGTAGAGCGGTTTGTTGACGGCGGTAACGCCCGCGGCGCTGCACTCTTCCAGCAGCGGATTGTGCAGGACATAGATCTCGCCCATCTGCGAACTGTAGTTGTCCAGATCGCCGGCCAGCTTGTCATAGGACTGTTTATCCATATAGAAACAGTCGAGCTGCTCTCTCGTATCGCGCCACGTCTCGTAAGGCACGCTGACGACGCCATACCGCTTCGCCAGTTCCTCCAGTCCGTCCCACAGATACTTCTTGCTGAAATATCCGCCGACCTTCAGACGCCTCTTGACCTCCTCGTCGTGAATGTCCGCTGCGGGCGTCTCGTCAGTCACCTTCTGGATAATATTGAAATAGAACTCACTGCCCTCGCCATAGGTGCTCCTGACGCCGATGTTTCCTCCCATCATCTCGACGAGCTGCTTGGAGATGGACAGGCCGAGCCCGGTTCCCTCCTTGCCTCTGTTTCTCTTGCTGTCCACCTGCTGGAACGCCCCGAACAGCTTATCCAGATCCTCCTCCCGGATGCCCTGTCCGGTATCCTTCACGGACACTAACAGCTCCATGCGGTCCCCGGTCACATTCCCCACGTGAATCTGAAGTCTGACGAAGCCGCTGTCCGTGAACTTGATCGCATTATTGACGATATTGATGATGATCTGTCTGATACGGAGGCCGTCGCCGTACAGCCTGCGCGGCAGTTTCTCGTCGATGTCAAAGAGAATCTCCACATCCTTGCTTCCTACTCTCGTCAGAAAGATCATGCTCAAGTCGCTCAGCATGAGCATCGGGTCATACTCGTCCTCCACCAGCTCCAGCTTGCCGGATTCCATCTTGGAGAAATCCAGAATATCGTTCACGATATTGAGGAGCGCGTTGCCGGAATTCTTGATATTCATCAAATAGCCCTTGTCCTGCTCCGACAGCTCCTCCCTGAGCAGGATCTCCGTCATGCCGACAATGGCGTTCATAGGCGTCCTGATCTCGTGGGTGATGTTGGAGACGAAGGTGGACTTCGCCTGATTCGCCGCCTCCGCACGCTCCTTGAGGCCCTTCATGATATCCGCCTGTTCCTTCGCGTTCCTGGCATGGTGGAAGCTCTCCGTGATATCGTTGAAGACATACATCTTGCCGAAATAAATATTCTGCTTCGTGAGCAGACGGCTGCCCACCTCGTACACACGGTTATCCCTCTCGATATTCGTCTTGTTGATGATACAGTCGTCCAGCTCCCCGATAATCGCGGGCAGGGAGGCATTGTTCTCCAGCGGGTAGAGCTCCGCCGCCTTCTTGTTCCTGTAGATCAGCGCATTGTCGTGATCCAGCACAACCAGGCCGTCGGAGAGTTCGTCGATCGCCTGATCCTGCGCCATGGACAGGGTATCCAGCACCTTGTCCTTATACAGGTAAGAGGAGAGAATGAGCACGGAGATCAGCTCCGCCACCAGCGTCGGATCATAGCCGCCGAACCAGTTGAGAAGGTGGCCCGCCCAGCCGAGAAGCGTAATGCCGATGATGGCGTAGAAAGCCAGTATTCTGTGCCGCTCCGCCTCATTGACCCACTGGCTGTATCTGCGGATGCAGGCGAGCACCATCACAACCACATAGACCGCAATGCAGCCGTAATAGATCAGACAGACCGGGCCGGCGCGCAGGATCAGATGCGGGAACAGCCCCTTCGTGGTAAATTCGATGCTGCTGTAGTACAGCCTGTGCCTGTCACAGGTCAGGATCAGCATGATACCGGCCAGATGAAACGCCCCCAGCGCCGCCGGCACCCATTTGGGGATTCTCACCTTGCAGTATTCCATCACGAACAGAAACAGGGCCAGCACACCGATCGGCCTGCCCAGATAAGAGAATTTCAGCGCCTGCAGGGACTGCTCTTCCGTGACCGCCTGCATGATAAACAGATGCCCCGTGAAGTCGACGATCATCGCGATCATCAAAAGCAGCAGCCTGATCTGCTGTCTGGACGGTCTCTGATTCACCAGATAGAGCGCCTCCGAAAACAATATGATAAGACCTACAAACTGTACGACGATCAGAAATGTCAGCATCGCTACGCGTCCTCTTCTACTTTTTTCTCAAACTCTTCCACCGGCATGGGCTTCGCATAGTAGAAGCCCTGTATCATATCGCAGCCCTGTCTCGCCAGGAAGTCCACCTGTTCCTTCTTCTCGATTCCCTCCGCGACCACACACATATTGAGATCTCTGGCCAGACGTATCGCCTCCCTGACGACGATTTCGCCCCTCTTCGCGCCTTCCGCGTCCCCCCGGAAGAACTCGCCGTCCAGCTTCAGCACATCCAGCGGAATGTCCTTCAGGGAATTGAGCGAAGAGTAACCGGCGCCGAAGTCGTCCATCGATACGCGGAACCCATAAGCCTTGAGCTGCTTGACGGTCTCCACCAGAATCTCCTTGTCGTCGAAGAACGCGCTCTCCGTCACCTCCAGCTCGATCAGTTCGTGGCTCGGCCCATAAGCGTCCACCAGCTCGCAGATATGTTCCGCCAGCCCTTCCTGCGCGAAATGTGCCCGCGACACGTTGACAGAGACCGGTATCATCTTCCTGCCCTGGATCATCCACTCCGCCTGCATCTTGGCAACGCGGGAAATCATATAGTCGTCCAGCTGGGTGATGAAGCCGCTTCTCTCGAAGATCGGGATAAAATGGCTCGGCGTGATCAGACCCGTGGAGAGGCTGACCCAGCGCACCAGCGCCTCCGCCCCCACCAGCCTGCCGCTCGCGGGACTGTACTTAGGCTGCAGATATACCTGGAACTCCCCGTTGTGCAGCGCCGTCTCCATGTTGTCCTCCACCCAGCGCTCCCACTTCTGTCTGCCGAGCATATCATGATTGAAAAAAGTGATGCGCTGTTCTTCCACGCCGTCCGCTTCCAGTCTGGCAGCGTTGGCGTAAGTGTAGAGCTGTTCGATGTCCGCATCCTTCCTCCGATGATACCACTTGCCGTCCTGATCCGTATAGGGCGGTATCAGGTCGATCCCCGCGTGGAAATGGATCTTCTGATTAGGCCGAAGCCCTGTCAGCTCCGCCAGCAGCGAGCGCACGCGCTTCCTGCAGTTCTCCTGGCATTCCTGCCCGTCCTCCCCCGAACACTGGAGCAGCAGCCCGAAATCCGCGCCCTCGTACCTGGCGAAAGACTCGTTTTTGCCAACCCGCGCGTTTAAGAAGCCGTTCATCGCCTCCAGGAGCTCGTCACCCGCCTTGACGCCGTAGCAGGCCCGGTAGTTTTGATAGCGCTCCAGATGCAGATTCACCAGCGCAAACGCCTTCTTGTTGTTCCATATCCTGGTCAGCACCCTGTGCGCATAGTTCTGAAAATACAGCCAGTTGCGGCCTCCCGTCACCGTGTCCAGATAGATCAGTCCGCTCATCTTGCGCTGCATCAGCGCCGTGCGGATCGTATTGACAAAAAGCAGGATCATGGGAACCAGCAGAAGCGCCATGACGCCGAAACCGAACAGGTACACATAGACGATATCCTGTCTCTGCGCCTGCAGACTGCACTTTACATACAGCGCATACGCCTCGTCCCTGAAAGGCACCCGCAGCCAGTAATCCTGCCGGATCACCGTCTCGTCCAGCCACTGAGCCCGCGTCTCGCCCCGCCCCATCGGCTCGAAAACACTGCCGACGATATCCCTGACAGGGATAGCCTGAATCGTGCGGAGTCCTTCGTCGGCGGAGAGAAAACTCCTGCTGTCCGCCACCGCGTTAAACTCGCGCCCGACCTTAAACTGCAGCCTCATGCCGAAATTCGGCTCCGAATCGCCCGTCAGCAGCACGACATTCCTGTCTCTGTCCAGAATGCAGATATCCCGATCCGCCAGTATGTATTCGTGCATCTCCTCCGCGGCTTCCTCCACCGTGTCGCCGCCGTCCATGAGCGCGCTCAGAATTCCGCTCACCTGCTGCGCGTCCTCGTAATGTCCGACGATCTTCGTCCCCATAATACACATGACGAACAGATACAGGAAAGCGGCGAACGTCACGATACATGCGACGCCGAAAAATGCCAGAATAAAAATGGACGGCCAGACCCGCTTTCTGTACAGTTTGCCAAATCGTTTCTCACCTACGCCTTTCATAGAGCGCCTCCCAATCTTCGTCGTTTCCTCTCCGTTCCTTCTCTTACGCAGTGCAAAGACGGACACCGCGGCAAAAATGCTCTGCCACGATGCCCGTATATTATAACATACTATTCAGCAAATGTCTCGAAATTCTTACGTCAGGAGATGGGCGGGGCCGGAGAGTTATCGCCTTCCGAACTCCGAGCCGCCGCTTCTCTAATTTCAGCCCATCCCGCTCAGCAGCGCGCCATATAGACTTTACAGATCTGCTCCGCATCGTAACTGCCGACCTTCCTCTGTGCCTCAATAACCCGCTCGATCACCGAAAGTTCCTCCTCCAGTTCCTCGGCGATCACTGCCACAGGCTTACTCTTCTGCAATTTCCTGCAGACAAGCTGAATCAGGTGTTCTGCCTTACCCTCTATCCTTCCTTCTTCTTTCCCTTCCAATCGGTAATCCTCAAACGCCTTGCACATATTGTATCGCCTCCTCGCTCCGTTTCCATTCTCTCTTTCCGCCTCACCGTATTCCTCCGGTATCTTTATATCCGCCACCACTTCCAGCAGTTCTTTCGTCTCCCGGTCGATGCCGCTGTATGCCTCCCGGTTTTCTTCTATCACTCTGCGCAGCTCTTCTTTGTCCCTGCCGTAACGTATCACCTCAAACAACTGCCTGAGTCCCGTCCGGTATTCATCAAAAGTATCGTGCGCGTGACAATCGTATAAATTCAGCGTGTAATTTGTAACATACTGTTTCAGCCTCTCATCGATTTCCAACAGATCGTGCAGACACCTCGCTCCGTCCCAGCCGTGTTCTGTCCCACAGTACACCACCAGCGTGATAATCGGGATGAATTTTTCGTCCCGCTCCATACCGGAGAAAAAAGCATCCGTACCAGACGTCAGATCCCCCTCTCTCTCGTGCGCGGCCTTCCTGTGCTTCCATTGCTTGTGATATCCAATACTTTCCGAGAGCATATTCCTTAATACCATGCGGTAGTCCACATAGCTCTGGTTCTGCAGGGATATGATATGCAGCAAACCACCACGCCACATCCGCACCTTGTCCGAAATTGTCTTGTAGTTTTCACGTCTGCCGACCTCTCTGCCCAAGTACACATTCTGCATATCCGCAGGCTCCAGCTCATCCGCTTTCACCACCTGTACACCGTGGAACAACGCGCCATTGATTTGATCCGCAAATCTCTCGTTGTCGTCCAGGTAATCGTACTGGTATTCATCTTTCCTGCCCATCTTATTCCTCCCTTATCCGTATATTGTATCCATATAAGGGATTCTGTCGGGACAGACGTGCGAGAAGATGTGCTGTCAGAACTGAAGATCTCCCAGATATGTGTGCTTATACTATCTCATATCCGGGAGAAAATTGCAATAGATTTTTTGAAATTATATGAACGGTTTTTCGTTATTTCAGAACGTTTCCTATATAGATCAGTTCAGATATTCTTCTATCTGCGCGTTCATGTCATCATAGGACCGCAGCGCCTCGTCCGTCACCCTGGCTCCCGCCTCTTTCATCAAGTATATGATCATCTGAAAAATCTGTTCTGATGTCATATTGGTCTTCTCTTTAATCCACTCCTCCGTAACCGATATGATCTCATGTGCCGCCACATTGCGGACGCTCTTCTCGACTTCAAGCATATTCCCAATCCGCTTTTTCAATTCAGATTTCCCACTTTTCTTCTGAATAATAATGGCAAGCGCGGATGAATAGACCGGTCCCGGCTTAAATCCCGGATATGCGCCTTCCAACAACTGCCTGATCTCTTTTCCCACCTCATCCGTCTCCATTTTCTGTACATTCCAACAAAGCACACCCTTTTTGAATGAACAATAGTCCGCCAGTCTGATACCGCACTGCTTCTTGAGAATCATCTCCAACAGATCAACCACCAGAGGCGTAATCCCTCTGACAAAATCCGCATACTCCTGCTTTTTGAGTTTTAATCCAAGCACCAGTGCATATTCGAATATTTTCAGGAATTGCCCGTCCTGTACAGGATAAATGACATAGTGTTTTCCTGCATTTATCCTGCCGATTCTGCCCTGATCCAGCTTAACCCTTGCATCCGCAATCTGCAGCAGCGTGTACGCATCCGCCGGAATGTCGCTGCTTATCTCCTCCGCCACCGCCAACGCGGCCGGATAATCATACGCCCTGATATGCTTTTTAATTATATCAAGTTTCAACATTCTGAGCAGATTACGACATTGTATCTCAACACAGCGGTTGGGCGCATCCGCTGCATTATCCTCGTCCAGCTCCCAGTTTACTTCGCTGTCATAGTGATCTCTGTCCTCGTACTCGGAGTTAATCCTCCCCTGCGGCGTATCCACCTGAACTGTCGTATATTTATACTCCGCAAGCGTCGCAATGACCAGCAGAGCGCTCTTCATGCCCGGCGTACCGGACGCCATGTTCAGCAGAAGTTCGTCCTCCGCCCTCATACCCTCTTCAATCTTCCGTATCTCCTGTGTGAAATCCTCATAGAAAAGGTCATAACGCTGCACATCCACCAGGTCTTCTCTCTCGATCACATGGATTTCAAACGTGTGATGCAAAAATTCTCCCAGCCGATTGAGCGTATATCTGTATCTGTCGTCATTTCTATGATGTTCCACCATTTCCTGAGACAAATACAGATATACAACATCCGGCTGATAATGTCTGCATATATGCAGCATGGAACCATCCCTCAGATACCTGATTGGATCAGTCCCGCCGACAGGACTGAACAAAATTTTCTTTCCCATAGCTTCCTCCTCAAATTACTATGATATCCTCCGCGTTCTCTTCGACAGTTTTTCCAAAAGAAAGCACTTGTCCTCTGCCAATGATCTTATACACACGAATACTGTCCTCCTCCGATGCGAAGGCTGGCAGCTTGTCCAACAATTCTCTGTATTTTGCCTTCGTTATCACCGCTTCAAATGCCGACTTCTGAATACGAAACCCATATCCCTGCAGCAGTTTGGCTAATTGAAGCCGTTTTTTGTTGCGGGATATGTCATAGATAATCAGCACAAAAACCTTATCCTGGCGCACCTCTTCTTCTGTATCAAAAAAATAATCTTCCCGTTCCATATTCACCTGATTCTGATGGGTCTGTAGACCGAAGCATCCTCTGATTCCATCGCCCTGACCAACGTTTCCAGCTGCAGAGTAATACCTCTTCGGAAACTGACCGCATAATCAACATAATCCAGATATCTCACTTCCGTTTGCAGTTTTTTCTCCAGCTTGGACAAAAATATCTTCATTCCTTCTCTGGTCAAAAAACAACCGGGATGCTCTGTGTCAAAATAGAAATGCTCTTTATGTATCTCATGCCCATTGACCAAACTCATCACCGTAGAATCAACGATCACCGCCCTCCACTCTTCCATCATATCGCTGGCGAGCGTCGGATGTTTCTCCTTATCCCTGTGCATAAAACCAAAATAAGGATTCATTCCTTTCATCTCGATCTGTCCGTACAGCTCGTTCATCAGAACGGAATAGCCAAGGCTGAGCATAGCATTAAATTCATCCCGGGGCGGTCTCTTATTTCTGCCCTGAAAAGCAAACACGGGATCGACGAGTATGGACAATCCGTCAAAATATGCTTTTGCCCCCTGTCCTTCATAACCCATAACTTCAGGGATTGTCTTGCAGTCCCGTATTTTATTGTTGCATATACACAGCATTTTGATTGACTCGTCCACTGCAATATTCCTGCTCTTGGCATATCTCTGCAAAATCACGATCTGATTCTGCAGTTTCCCTCGAACAATGCCCTTGGAAAGTTCCAGTGCAAAATCTGATTCATACAAATGGCACTGTAGTCTCTGGCGATGCGTATTCACATGCCCTGTGGACTGCAGTCTTCCGAAATAGCCTCCTCCCTTGGAAAAATACGCGACGGGTATCCCTCTGCGAAGACACTCCTGCACGCACTGAGTGGTCATCTGCGCATGCCCCATAATCGTGATACTCTCCAAAGTCTCAATCGGGACCGCCCTCTGCATACCATCGGCATACGATACAACGCAGCGGTTTGCCTCCAGATTAATTTTGGCGCTGTTCTCATTGACAAACAAAAAACTCATGGCTTCCCTCCCTTCTCCGCGCCGTCCCCTTGCTGGGGGTATCTATTCTAATGAACTTCTTTTCAAAAAGTTCAATGTAGGTGATTTCAAGGTTCCGTCCCCTTTCCGGGGGCTATCTATTCTAATAAAGAAAAGAGAGGGATTGAAACTATGACAGCACAAATTTCCGTCCCCTTCCGAGGCTGTCTATTCTAATGACGAACTGAACTTGTACATGGTTGATCCGAAAATGTTTTCGTCCCCTCTCCGGAGGTATCTATTCTAATAGAAGTCTGTAAGTATTACACATATCGGGTCAACGTGTTTCCGTCCCCTTTTCGGGGGATATCTATTCTAATGGGTGTGTGAATCGTCAATAACAACGGTATTAAAATCGGTTTCCGTCCCCTTTTCGGGGGCTATCTATTCTAATATGGTACAAGATTTTTGAAAGACGCGGAAGGTTATTGTTTCCGTCCCCTTTTCGGGGGCTATCTATTCTAATGACAGAAACGGCAAGGTTGATTTTAGACCTTAGAGCGAGTTTCCGTCCCCTTTTCGGGGGCTATCTATTCTAATCAGAAGAAAGAGTACGATCATAAATTGTTCGCGGGTTTCCGTCCCCTTTTCGGGGGCTATCTATTCTAATGTATGTGAACATCCAGAGAATCAAGAAACACGGCGAGGTTTCCGTCCCCTTTTCGGGGGCTATCTATTCTAATGTATACGGAAAAAGAACAACGCGCAGCGGGCGACAACCGTTTCCGTCCCCTTTTCGGGGGCTATCTATTCTAATTAGAGGAGGATATGAAATGTTAAGAAGCGAGTGTTTCCGTCCCCTTTTCGGGGGCTATCTATTCTAATGAAGAACAACGGCGCGAACAATGCAGTATTTTATATCGTTTCCGTCCCCTTTTCGGGGGCTATCTATTCTAATCCTGCTCCCTGCAGCCCTGTCAAGTCAAGGGGCGGAGAGCATATCTGCGCGTGAAACTGTTTCACGACTTTCTCCAAACTATATTAATTGTCTGTCATGCCATAAACTATTGAATTTTCAAGGTGCGTGCGAAAATGTCTACACTGTCTCCATTTTCTCAATCTTACACAGACCCATCTGCAGTGTCTGTCCCTGATAGCGTGTACACTTGATGATATGCGGCGACGCCCCATACTCTCTGTCTCTGTCGTGTTTATGCTGCCTGCTGTTTTTGACGGTGACATCGAAGATTTTCTGCACGACTGGCAGTCCTTCCTGTTTTCCATACATCGGATAAATAACCGTCTTGGAGACAAATCCACAGCCGCCTCCCAGATAGACGCAGCCGTCGTTTCTCTCCTCCATCCCCGCAAAGGCCGAGGCAAAGCTTTCATGATAAATCTCCATAAAACGATCGACAGCCTGCAGTAACTTCTCTTTGGACCAGGGGCAGACTTTCGTGTCTATTGTGAGCGTACAGCGTATCTCTGTATCAGGCTTGATACACTCCCGCAGCAGGGGAAGCGTCTTTTCTCTGCCATCCGTATGCCGGTCCACTTTCTGACACAGAACCAGATCCTTCGTCTCAAGCGGTTCGCTGTCGCTGACTATGAAGCCCTGCATCACATCATTGAGGGGGTCGCTCGGTTTCTTCTCATTTTTTCGCAGAGTACGGAAAGCCATACTCTCCGTTTTAGCCGCATCTGCCTTCAGATAGCTGTTTCTGTATCCCCCGCGAAGTACATTTCCCTTCACAGCACTTTTTATCACAGCATACTTCTTCGAATCGCGCGCAATATCGTCCGCCAGCAGGATCGTGCGGAACATTCCTTTCAGACTGCTGCCCGGTATGTACGGACTGCCATATGGATCTTTGACATGTTCCATAATCTGCAGTCGATTGGCTCCCTTTTCCAGAACAGCATCCCCACAATCCATGGTATATCTGACGCACGACAACAATTCACGTTCCGGAATCCTCTGATTTCTCAGCCAAACCGTCATATCCTCCCGGCGGTTTTTCAACAGATACTCCTCGAACTCCCGCGCTCTGCCGCGCTTTACCATCTCCGCATACAATGCGCTGCTGTCAACGATACCGACCCGCTTCTTATCCAGAAAGATATATTCCTTCTTGCCAATCTCCCTGCCGCTGCCGACAAATACCGGCCCGATTGTCCGCAGGCTGATCTGATAACTTTGCAGATATTGTTTCATACGCCAACCTCCATAAACATAGGCTTTGCATAACGATATACAGGATGTCTGCCTCCCCGGTCCGACACATCGTAGACATCTCCCCGATAACGTATCCTGAAGCAGGAGCCCGTCGCCATGACATACAGGTCTTTTTTGCGCATCCATTCTTCTGCATAGCTCTCAGACGCCACAAAACCGCTTCTCTTATGCAGCAGATACTCAGCGCCCAGGAGCGCCGCCTGCATTTCATCTTCCCTCGGCAGAGAAACTGACAGCGTCATATAGGCTTCGCCGTCCCGGTTCAGCCGGCGCGCAATACTATCCGGCAGTTTCTCCCGCACGCAGCGAAACCGCCCCATACCCGCGCTTCGTCTTCCGCCGATCCCGGCGGCCGCCAGACTCTGCATCAGTCTGTCCGACAGTTCCATGACCTCCCTGTCTCTGAAACCCGCGATCACATACAAGCCGTTTCCTGGCTGATAATAGAATACACCCACGCGATACGGCTTTGCCTCCTCCTCGCCTCGTATTGACGCCGATACTCTCATATCAAAATGCCCGAGTTCATCCATACTCCTTGCCGAGAGAACATCATATTCTCCCCTCAGATATCTGTCCAGATCATCCGCCGGAAGATAGCGAAGTTTTTTGTATGCTTTCTTGCGGACAGAGTCGCCCTGCTCTCCCGCCGTCTCAATACGTCTGATTGGCTTAGGCAGATAGAACGCATCCCCCATATAGGGAAACGCATCCGAATACAGAAGTTCATCCTCCGCAGTAAATCGGCACAGCTTTTCCAACAGTCCGTCACCCTGTTTCACGGCCTCCTGACACAGCGCTGAGAACAGCGTATCCGCGCCGAAAGTATACTCTGCGTCCTCCAACGCTCTCCTGCCGAAACGGACTGCACCCTGAAATTCCAAACGATAGATATAGTATTCCATCCGTCTCTCTCCTTATCAGCGACCGCTCACCTCGGCGAGCATGGCATTGCACGCCGCCAGAACCGTCTCGTCCGTCTTCCCGACCACGACGGCTGCGGCGAGGTCACGGAATGCGATCTTCCCGTAGCCTCTCGACCCGCTTCCGCCGAGATAATCATACTGAAGCAGCTTCATGCCCTCCGCCAGTATTTTGAAGTCTTCCTCCATTTCCTCCGGATCCTCCACTTCATACATAATGTCCAGCTTAAATTTCGATCCTCTGACTGCACGTTCGATCTGTCTTGGATTCGCAACGGCAGTCGCCCTGTTGATCGTATTCTCAAATTTAATCTCCGTAATGCTCTGCAGCCCCTGCCGGCGCAGTTCTTCCTCGTTGATCATAAACATATCCGCAAAGAGCACTCTGCTCCTTTTGGGATAGTTCTCCCTGGTTTTGCCCGCGCCGAACAGCCTGGTCAGACAAGGGGCGTCCTCATCCGGCCTTCTGGCCTGACTCGTATTATACTCTTTGGCCAGCAGCGTCCTCATCTTGCCTTTCAGGGAACTGCCCGGTATCATCGGCAGATTCGTCCTCACGTCTCTGATCACCGGGGCATCCACAGCGCCGATCGCTGCGAATGCGGATGAACCGCCTATATGCATACCCGTCTTTACTTCTATCACTCCTGAAATCTGAACTTTTGCGTACATGTATTTTCCCTCCCATTAATCGTCTTTGCCACCATAGTACTTATGGAACGCCACCAGTGACTCCATATATCGGTTAAACAGTATATATCGCTTTTTGTCCCCGTTCACACTCTTCAGGAGTGAAAGGATGCCGGACGTCTCCACCAGAGCTTTGACCCCGGGATCTCTGCCCGCTTCATACAGAAACCTGACGCGCAGATACCCGATGCGGGAACACAGCTCTCCATCAAGTTTGTCCTCGCTGCTTCGCATGATCTCATTGTAAATGTCTGCGGACATGGCTAACAGGTTTCGCAGTTTGGATGTCGTCACCATAGGAATTTCTCTGCCTTTTTCATTCTTACGGTTTTTCAGGTTCTGTATGACCCGTTCCGCCTCCTCCACGTAATTCTGCTCGTTCACGCTCATCTCTCTTCCTCCTTCTCTCGCTTTAGATATACATACAGGGTAATTGCTGTTTTCAGCTGCCGACGACTCTTTTCCTCCTGAATCCAGCGATACATCTTATCCGCAAAATGCCGGTACGCCTCTTTCTGTTCCGGCGACGCCTTTTCTTCCGGCTCCAGTCTGGACAGCGTATACACATACCGCGCAAAGTTGATGCGATCATCCTGTTCCCGAATCAATTCCAACAGATGATAGAGGAATGCCTTGCCCCTCTCCTCCGTAACCGCAAAGAAATCATATATCTCCCGATATTTTTCTCCCAACACTTCCCGCTCCAGCTCCTCCCAGCGGTAAGTGCCGTCACTTATGCGCAGTTTTCTGCCATCCGCATCCCGTACTGTATGACAGAAGCCGTCCGGCAGAAGCGTCAAGGCATCCTTACCCGGCAGTCGCTTAGAGGCGTCCTCCAGCCCGGCTACCTCGTCGGCAATCACGGCGATCGGATATTTCGGCTCATAGACGCCAATCCCCGCGCTGATCGTCAGCGTATTCTGTGAAAATCTTGCAAAACACCGCCTGATGTCTATCGCCAGCTCCACAATATCATTCCAGGCGCCGACGATAAACAGATCGTCGCCTCCCGAATAGCATATCGTCGCTTTCCTTTTCCCCGGCTCTCCCTCCAGGGAATAACCGCTCTCCTGTAATATCCGGTTGATATGAAGCTTGAAGAAGAGGGACAGCTGTCTCGACAGCGCAGCCGTTCGTGACAGCGTCACGTACCTGTTATGATTCGCAGCGTTTTCAAATCCCGCCACGAAAGCATGTCCAAGGTTATCCACATCCGCCCTGAGGATTCCAATTCTGTCGATCCCCTCCGCATCCTGCGCATATTCGGCAAAGCTCTGTCCTGCCGTGTAATCGCCTACCCAGAGTTTCGTGGAGAGACATTTGCCGGTAAAAAAACTGTTTTTCCCATAGACCCGGACGAAACTTCCATCCTCCTTCATTCTTCTAATCAGAGATTCCCGGTCATCCGCGATCAGATACAGCCCCTCTGGAAGCGGCAGGGATCCTTCTGTTTCCTCCGAGACCACGCTGAAGAATTCGCTGTACAATATGTTCCGCGAAAAACTTTCTATTGCCCTGCAAAACGGGCAGACACCTTCCGCGTCCACCGTGGCTATTCTCCTGCACACCTTGCATTCACGCGTATAATCCCGATGCTCTTTCGCATTCAACTCGAGAATATCCTGCGCCGTATAGCGGTGACTCTTGCGGCTTGATATCTGCCTGCCCACTTCCTCAAAGAGATGCGCATAGCTTCCTTCCGGCACATTCTTCAGACTGTCTGCGCTCCCCGCCGCGAATCCCCACGCGACATACAGGGAAATGTCAAACTGCTCAGTCAGCCACAGATTGATTCTTTCCATGTATGCCGCTGCCTCAGCCTTGACATGCTCCGTATTCGGCAGCAGAAGATAACAGTGTCCACCGCCGGAATAAATCAGATTGGCCCGCGACAGCTGCAGACTGTCAAGCAGTCCGTCTATCATATGCTCCATAAGAATCTCAAGATAAAACGAGCGCGCCCGCAGTGTTTTCATAGCATTTTTGCTCGTTATCGTATAGATAAAATCCTGAATGCCGGAAACATCCGCAGAGAACAGCAGAAACACATTCTCCCCATAAAATTCAGACGCATTCTGAAAAAGGGCTTCTCTGTAATTGTCTCTGTGTTTTTCCTGCAGATACGCATAAATACAACCGGAAACAGCGGCTGTCAGCTTCAGATGATCATACAGGGATACGTCGCATCTCTCGCCCTTCGCGGTAGAGGACGGCACATAGGAGAGATTTGCCTCCAGCACTTCCAGAAGAGAATGAATATACGCCTCTGTCCACGCTATCCCCCGAAGATTGTCCAGCAGATTGTCTTTTACCTGTGTATAAAAATGCTCGTCGAAGCTCTTTCTTACTTCCGTCGGATAATTAATGCCGTCTTCAGGACGCAGTGTCTTAGGCTCATAATATAACTCTTCCTGATTGCCATTCAGAATATTAAATACAGTCTGCAGCGGCATGGACCTGTCGAATCCGATTTCCTCAGAACCGCTTTCTCTCCTGTCAGCTGCGGATGCGATATTGTCTGCAATATATACGATGTATGCCGGGTCGTCGTCCCCTATCTGGGCACTGCGCAGCGCGTCCGCATGGTGATAGCGAACCATATTCAGAATTGTCTGCTCTTCCAGACCAACTTCGTCTTTCAAAAATTCATAACCGCTCAGGCTGTGCTTCCTGCTATCCTCTCCCTGCCTGTAAATCACCTTGCCGATATCGTGCAAAAGCCCGCCTATCACAAGTTTTATCTCTCTGTCAGTCATTTTTCCGCGTTCCCTCCTTCACACGGACCGCTCCCATACCGATCGCCGTCTTAATCCCAATCCCTGAATATTCTCCGAATCTGAGAAGCAGCCGAACATACCGTGCCATGGTATCCGTCCCGTATATTTTAATGCCGACGCTCCCGATAAATGCCGGTATTCTGACTCCTTCCATCGGGAAAAAGGTACTGCGCAAACGATAGCGGACGATGCTGCTGTTCTCCACAAGCTGCTCCAGCGTCTCTTCATCATACATTTCCATCTTTTCAGATACCGCAGAATATTTGTTCATCAAACTCTGGAAGATATAGCGCATATCCGGCATAATGACATATCTCCCGCTGCTTTTGAACGATGTCGGCGTCAGGAATTCAACATTGAAATACCGCTCGCTCTCCCTGTCATAAAACTCCTCCAACAGAGATTTCTTAGGCACCACGCACAGCTGTTTCTGCGTCAATTTAAGATGTATCCCTTTTTTCTCTATAACAGCACTATCAAACTCATCCCGCGTCAGTGGCAATATGATCTTCCGATACGCCTCTTCCGTATAGGTGTGAATTACCCATTCCGATGCTTCCCCACTCCGGATATACTGACTGTATGGCTTCAGCCCCTGTTCATGCAGCGTCTCCGCATAATCGGTATCTATCTGCTCCATGAGAATACCCTGCATATTAGATGCCTGGTAATATCCGAAGTCTGAAGAGTCCGCCTCTATCTTTATACATAGTTCCGCCAGCACGGCTATCCCCTCCATACCAAATAAATTGTCAAATTCAATCTTATTTTATCACATAACGCATAAAATGTCCCGCTCTTTACCCTGATTGACAAAAAAATAATACTTCCGGTAACCGCTCCGAAACCTTCCGCACCGCCTCCGGCGCCATCGAATTCGGCTTTACCAACGACTACATGTTCCGCATCGTCATGCAGAGAAACATTCCCGTGCTCGAAGGACTCATCTGTTCTCTGCTGCATCTGCGCCCGGAGGACGTCTCCTCGGTGGTCATCACCAACCCCATCCTGGAGGGCGGCGCCTACAGCAGCAAAGAATTCATCCTGGATATCGAGATCATTTTAAACAATAACATACTCCTCAACCTGGAAATGCAGATCCTCAATGAACACAACTGGCCCGAACGCTCCCTGAGCTATCTGTGCCGCCGCTTCGACCAGCTGGCAAAAGGCGAGGATTATATCAACTGCAGACCCGCCATCCACATCGGTTTCCTTGATTTTGCCCCTTTCCCGGAATATGCGGAATTTTATGCAACCTACAAACTGTTAAATATCAAAAATCATCATTTATATAGTGACAAATTTACCCTGTGTGTGGTAGACTTATCTCACATAGAACTGGCGACCGAAGAGGACGTCTCCTGCGGCGTCGACCGCTGGGCCCGCCTCTTCAAGGCCAGAACATGGGAGGAGCTCAAGATGATCGCCAAAGACAACCCTGCAATGACCCAGGCAGCCGAAAACCTCTATGTGCTCAACACCGACGAGCAGGCCAGGGCGCGCGCCCGCGCCAGACAGGAGGCCATCATTCACGAGAAAGCCATGCAGCAACGCCAGGCTGACTTGGAACGACAGAAATCCGACCTCGAACGGCAGCTCGAGGAGCAGACCGCCGCCCGCAAACGCGCGAAGGAAGAAGCCATCCTCCACGAGAAAGCCATGCAGCAGCGCCAGGCTGACTTGGAACGGCAGCTCGAGGAGCAGACCGCCACCATCGACTCTCTGCGCGCTGAACTGAAACGATACCAGACCGCAGACTAAAGGATCTTTTTATTTTTCAGATACTCCTCCACCCACATCCGTCCACGCCGCACGCGCACCGTGACAGCGCCGCTCTCCTGCGTGCCCAGAACCCGGCAGCCGGTCTCCTTCAGCCTCTGAAGCAGTTCTTCGTGAGGATGTCCGTAACGGTTGTTGTGTCCCGATGAGATCAGGGCGAGCCTCGGGTGAACCGTCTGCAGAAACGCCTCGCCCGTAGATCCTGACGATCCGTGATGCGCCACTTTGAGCAGTTCTACATTATGTAAACCTCTATCCTTCATATCCCGTATCAGCGCGGTCACTTCCTCCTCTCCGCTTCCTTCCAGATCTCCTGTAAAGAGCGCGTCAAATTCTCCATAAGCCAGATGCAGCACGATAGAATAAGCGTTAGGCTCCGTCTCAGCGGAGCCTTTTTGCGGATGCAGACAGGTCAGCGTGACTTCCCCGCTGTGTAGCACATCCCCGCTGTGCAGATACCGCACCGCTGTGCCCGCCTCTCCCGCCAGGCGCTCCAATTCATGATATGCCCCATTTCTGCCCGTCTCCCCCACGTCGGGCAGATACAGCGCGCCTACACGGACGCCGCCCGGTTCTTCCAGCACAGCGCGGATGCCGCTTATATGGTCGCTGTCCGGATGGGTGACGACGACGGCGTCCAGCCGGGAGACGCCTTCGTACTTCAGAAAAGGCAGAATCTGATACCCGGCCACATCGCTCTTGTCCGAACTTCCTCCGTCAATCAGCATGCGCATGCCGTTTTCCTCGGCCAGATAGATGCAGTCTCCCTGTCCCACATCCACCATCGTGATCTGCAGGCCCTGCTGCAGCCTGAGCGTCAGCACGAGCAGCGCGCACAGGACGCCCTGCCAGAACATCAGTCTGGGCAGTCTCTCATTCCATATCACAAGCCCGGCCAGAATTCCCAGGAAAAGCGCCGCCTGCCACAGCTTCGGGCAGGCCGTAACCCAGCTGCTGTCCGGCAGTTTCAGACAGAACTCGCAGCATTTCTCATAGAAGAGCAGCATAAGGTGCACGGGAACTGCTGTCACCCCGCCAAGCGGCAGATACAGCGCGGCAGCCGCCAGGCTGACCAGGCCGCCCAGAAGCACGAAAGTCATGCAGGGAATCACCGCCAGATTCAGCAGTACCGAATAGGGAGGAAACTCATAATAGAAGCACAGATACACCGGCAGCGTGGAGAGCGAGACCGCCAGACCTGACACAAACGCCCGCTCCGCCCGGCTCTGTCCGAACAGATTGGCCTGCGCCGCCGGCAGGAAGAGTCCAATGCCGCAGATCGCCCCGTAGGAGAAGAGGAACCCGCTGTGCGTCACATACAGGGGCTGCTGTATCAGGGCTGCAAGCGCCGCCGCGGTCACCGCGGTCAGCAGATCATACGTCCTGCCGACCAGCTCCGCGCACAGATGAATGCCGAACATAATGTAGGCGCGCAGCATGGAAACTCCCATTCCCGTCATCGTTCCATAGCAGTACATAAGCCCGATTGTAATAGTTATGTAAATCGCTTTTGGGAGCCTCATTTTTTTCAGCAGTTTATAACAAAACATGCCCAGCACGGACAGATGCAGCCCGCTGATCGCCAGGATGTGGCTGATGCCGCTCTGCCGGTACAGCTCCTTCAGGCCGGCGTCCAGCGTCCCCTTCTCGCCCAGCAGCATCGCCTTGACCACGGAGGCGTCCTTCTGCGTATAGCTCGCGTCCGCCAGCAGAGCCAGATACTCCCTGACGCGGTACATGCCGTCGCGAAAGGCGTTCCAGCAGCCGCTCTCCACCGTGATTTCGCAGTCCATGATGCGCCCCTGCTGCCCCATGATGCGATAGTAGTCTGCCGCGTCGAACTCGCCCGGGTTGGTGGCGTGCGCAAAGGCGCGGAAATCGCCTTCCGCCATCACCAGGCTTCCCATGCGCGGCGCGTCTCCTTCCATATAGCACAGAACTCCCGTAACCTGTGCGGCGTCCGTTCGCCGGAAATCTTCTTTTCTTTCTTTCCAGAGCTGTCTCAGTCTGTATTGCGGGATCTTTTCGGAATCCGATAAGAATCGTTCCAGAACAGGAATTTGATTTTCCTCAAGAATTGCTGTGTCAGAAAGGGAGAGGACGATCTGCGTACCGCCCTGCGACTGTCTGTGTTCGATCTGTTCCACGAACCCGGCAGCCGTCACATGCTCCCGATCCAGGCTCTCCATAACCGGCGCTCCCCGGGCAGTCAGCAGCACGGCCGCCGACACCGCCGCCGCATAGATAAGCCCGGCTGCGCACAATGGTCTTCGTATTCTCATATATCCTCTCATTCCGGGATGTCCGCCCTCAGAAAGCGGGCGTCTCTACTGTGTGACGAGCAGATCCAGATTCCGCTCATAGACATCGTTCAGATTCATTTTTTCGCGGTAGAAGAGATTCGTCTCGCCTCCGACAGAGATCTGCACTCTGTTGACATTGGAGAGCTCCACCAGGGAATTGGCGATGGAATAAATCGTCACCTCCGCGCTCACATTGTAGGGCTGATTTAAAAAAGTTTGATCCAGGTTTACATAACATGTCCCATCGCGGACCGTCACACCGATAATCTTGGTCTGCGGATCGACGACCGGACAGGCTCCCTCCGTCTCCGGGCCGGCTATCAGCTTCTCCACCACCAGTTTCTCCAGCGAGATATTGCTGCTGTACACCACGTTCCTCCGGTTTTCCTCCACCAGGCCCATGCCGCTCCTGTCGGCAAAATACAGTTTCAGATTCACTTTCTCGTAGGCGTTGATCTCATTGCCGGCATTGTCGATAAACAGATCCGAAGACATCGTGCCGACAGCGGCGCCGCTGCTGTCGGTCAGGACCTCTCCCTGCACCGTGAAGGCCACATACGTGACGCCCGGAATCTGCGTCAGCGTCCTGACGATTGCCGCCCGCGTGAGCACTTCCTTGACGGCGTCCATATTCCTGTAGTAGCCGTCGAAATCCAGCGTGAGCGTCCCGTTGTCCAGCGTATAGCCCAGCAGCCTGAAACTGCCCGCGAGGGGCGCCTCGTACTCGAATTTGGCGGGGACCTGCGCAAGCTGCCCCAGAAGTTCCCCGAGAAGAGCCTCTGTATCCCGTGTCTCGCTGACATACTCTGACGTGAGCGTCTTCGTCTCCTCATTGTTTACATAATATATCTCATACCGCTGCCCGTCCCCAATCGGTTCCTGCCCCGCGCACGCCGTACCCAGCAGAACCGACAGCAGAATGCAGACCCACAGCGTTTTTCCTCTCTTCATATGCCCTCTCTTCTCTGCACGGCGTCTAGGCCGGAATGTAGGAAAGCGGTATCTTCACCGTAAAAGTCGTACCCTCGTCTATCCTGCTCTCCACCCGGATCGAGCCCCTGTGCATCATAATCGCATTTCTGGCAATCGAAAGTCCGAGCCCGGTCCCGCCGATCTCGCGCGAGCGCGATTTGTCCACACGGTAAAATCTCTCGTAGATCTGGTCGACGGCGTCCTCCGGAATACCGATGCCCGAGTCCGCCACCGTCAGCGTAAAGAACTGGTGGTCCGCATCCAGCGTCACCTTGACCCAGCCGTGCTCCTTATTGTACTTAATGGCATTTTCCACCAGATTGGAGATGACCAGCGTGATCTTCACCTCATCCACCGCCGCTGTCACCGGGCGCAGGCTCTCGTATACCAGCTCCACATCCCGCTTCTGTGCAATAGGCCGCAGCCGGCGCATGATCAGCTCCACCAGCACATTGATGTCCACCTCGGCAACATTCATATCCGCCGCCGTCCGGTCCATCTTCACCAGGGACAGCAGATCGTTGATGATCTTGTCCTCCCGCTCGATCTCAGCGGTGATGTCCGCCATAAAGTCCTGGTATACCTCGACCGGCACATCGTTCTGCGCAAGCAGCGAATCCGCCAGCACCTTCATGGACGTGATGGGCGTCTTCAGCTCGTGGGACACGTTGGAGACGAACTCCTGCCTGGAATCATCCAGCACTTTCATCCTGCCGAGCACCCTGTTAAAAGCGTCCCCGATATGCTCCGTCTCAATACAGTCCGTCACGGAGATCGGATCGTCGGTGTAGCCCTCCTGCGCCTGGTCGAGCGCCTCCGTGATCTTTTCAAAAGGATGGATCAGGACTTTCGCCGCCAGAACGGAACACACGAGAATCGCGAGCATGACGATCACCTCGATGATCAGCGCCTGCCTGCTTAACGTATCCATCGTCGCCATGATGCTGTCGGTGGAAGCGCTCACCAGCATGACGCCCCGCACGGCTTCCCGCGCTCCGGCTCCGCCGCCCGCTCCGCTCCCTCCGGCCGCAAGCGTCTCGATGATGGGGATCGTCATCTCGATATACCCGTTGTCGCGGTCGTACTTGCTGTCGCTCTCCCCCTTGATGCAGCGCACCACCTCCTCGGAGATGATCGTTTTATTCTCGCTGATCCCATAGGTATCCTTGACGATGCGCAGATCACTGTTGATGATCATGACGCGCCCGTCATAGAGTCCCGACAGCTGGCTCAGCTCCGCATTGATCACCTCGGAGGCGGTGTCCTGCAGATAGTGGTAGGTGATCAGATGATTGGCCAGGATACGGAGCTGCGCGGTTATATCGGAGGTCCTGATATTGACCGCACGCCGCTCGTAGTTCTGCAGAATCGCATAGCGCATACTGACACAGGGAATCAAACCGACAAGCAGAAGAATCAGAAAGATCCTTGTTTTAAGACTTCTCAGAAATATGATCTTACGCAGTTTATCTTTAAGCAAAGTAATAGCCCACACCCCATTTAGTCCGCACATAAACCGGCTCGCCGGGAACGCTCTCGATCTTCTCGCGCAGTCTTCTGATATGTACGTCCACCGTCCTGACGTCGCCCGGATAATCGCTGCCCCAGACGAGCTGCAGCAGCTTCTCCCTGCTGTAGACCTTGCCGGGATTCTTGATCAGAAGTTCCAGCACTTCAAACTCCTTGGCGGTAAGGTTGATCTCCCTGCCGTCGACAAAGACCCTTCTGCCGTCGCAGTCCAGACGCATGCCGCCCTTCTCCACTACGCGCGCGTTCTCCGGCTCTTCCCTGCCGCGTCCCGTCCTTCTGATGATCGCCTTGATGCGCGCCTTGACTTCCAGAATATTAAAAGGCTTCGTGATATAATCGTCCGCGCCGTAATCCAGCCCGAGGATCTTGTCCATATCGTCGCCTTTCGCAGTCAGCATCACAATCGGGACGCTCGAAAACTCCCGGATCTGCTGGCACACCTCAAAGCCCGTCATCTTCGGCAGCATCACGTCGAGCAGAACCATGTCGTAGCGGTTCTGTTTCGCCAGCGCAAGCGCCTCCTCTCCGTCGTACGCGCAGTCCACCTCCATGCCGTCCTGCTCGAGACTGAAACGGATCCCTTTCACGATCACCTTCTCGTCGTCAACTACCAAAATTTTCTGCCCCATGCCATGCTCCGCCCCTGTTTATTTAAATTGGTTCAAGCCTGTCTGAATCCGCGTCACTGTACCCTGATACTGTCCTTGATCTTCTCGTAAGTCCCTTCCTTGATCCCGCTCACGTTCATGATGTCCTCCGGGGATGCAAAGCCGCCCTTCTCCTGCCTGTACGCCACAATCGCCGCGGCGCGCGTCGCGCCGATTCCGGGGATGCCGCACAGCTCCGCCTCCGACGCGGTGTTGATATTGACCCTGCCGTCCGCGGACTCCCCCTGCGCAGCCGCGCCGGACGCTGTCTCCGCGGACTCCACGCCGTATTGCGGCTCCGCGCCCGCAATGCCTCCCGCAGCGCTTCCCTCCGTCTGCGCCGCCTCCGCCGTCTGTTCCAGCGTGGGAATGACCAGCTTGACGCCGTCGGAAAGACATTGCGCTTGGTTTACATAACTCTGGTCCGCATCTTCCGCGAACCCGCCCGCGGCGCGCACCGCCTCATAGACCCGGCTGCCCGCCGGCAGCTCGTACACAGCGGGACTGTTCACCGCCCCGCACACATGCACGCAGATCGTCTGCGGTTCCTCTGCCGCCGCAGATTCCGGCTGTATCGTATGTAAGCCGGAATCCGGCCCGACGGACAGCCCGGCGGTATCTCCCTCCTCCGGCGCTTCGTCCTCCTGCTTCGTATCCGGCTCCGGCGTCTCCTGTCCCAGAACTGCGGCGCCGTCCTCCAGCACAAGCTGTTCCCTGCGGGTACAGCCGCACAGCAGCAGACATATCAGCCCGGCTGCCATAGATATTTTCTTTTTTTCGTACATAGTTTCCTCTCCGAACCCTTCCGGTCTTCAAGGAAGTTCCCGCCATGCACTGTATTATTATTGTAGATTAAAAGTTCTGACATGTCTACTTAATTTTTCTGTAATATTTCTCAAAAATCATCCGGCTCAGTTCCACTTGAAAATCACGATCCCCGCGATGGCCACGGCCATCCCCGCGAGCTTGCGCAGTTCAGGCGGCTGCTTCTCCACGCCGAACACGCCGGACAGTTCGATCAGATACGCGACGATGAGCTGGGAAACCACAATGATCATGACCGCCCTCGCAGGCCCCAGCAGCTCCATCCCCTTGATGACCGTATAGGTGATAAAAGCGCCGATCGCTCCGCCGAGGAGCATATATTTCGGCTCCACCTTCCACAGCGCGCCAAAAGAGGACCGGTCCGTCACAAGCCATGCGGCCAGACAGACAAGCAGCGCGGTGAACTGCACGAAAGCGTTTGCCACCCAGATTCCCGACGTCTTCGTCACCTGTGTATTGAACACGCCCTGTACGCTCATGAGCGCGCCCGACAGCAGCGCAATGATAAATCCCAGCATAATCAGACTCCCTTTTTCACAAATATAAGACAAGACCCTGCGGCCTTGTCTTATCATATCCGGTCTGTGCGGAAATTATGCATTCCGTCCCGCTATTCCTCTCCGGACGAAGCCTCCCCGTCTTCCTCCGTCTGCTCCTCGTCCGTATAATCGTCCTCCGTCTCTTCCGTCTCCTCCGGCACGTCGATGTACTCTTCCTCGTACTCCTCGCCCGTCACCTGTCCCATGATCTTCTCCGACAGGGCTTTCAGGTCGTCATTGGCGTCCTCGCCGTCCCAGATCTTGGCGAAAGCGATCTCCAGCTCCACCCAGAAATTGCTCGTCTCGACCATCTTAGGCATGGGAATCGAGCACTGATACTCCTGGAGAAAAGCCTCCTTGTCCGGATCGCTGTACGTGTCGCCGACGTCGCAGACAGGCAGCTTGCCGGTCCTGTCATAGAGCGTATCCGCAGCCTGCCCGGTCAGATAGGCGCCGAACTCGTTCGCCATGTCCTTTTTCGCGGAGTAGCCGTTCACCACCAGGCACTGTGTCACGGAGAGCGACGCGCTCGGCAGATCTTCGCTCACATCGGGCACCGTGGAGACGCCGTACTCATAGGCGAATTTGCCCTCCGCCTCAGCCGCCTCGATCTTGGAGAGCGCGTCCGTCGTCGCCACCGTATAGAGGATCTTGCCGTCCATAAAATCCTGCAGAACGCCGTCATAGCTGATCTCCTTTGTGTCGATGGAGAAGAACTGATTCAGATTCTGGTATACCCGCAGGCACCGGATCGCATCCTCCGTATAGATGTGGATTGAGTCGGCCCGGTCGCCGTTTTCACCGCCCACATCAATCGAATTTCCGACAAAAAAATAGGTGTAGAAGATATCCGACACATCCCACTTAAAGACGGCCTCGACCTGTTCCGGCGCGTCGTACACGTCCGCGAAAGACAGGATGTCGTCGATCGTCTCCGGGAGCGCCTGGGCCACGCGCTCCTCCACTTCCTCCTCCGAGACGGCGTATTTTGCCGGCGCGTTTCCGGCGTCAGTCCCGTCCGCTCCGCCCTCCGCAGGCTCCCCATCCTCGTCGAGCTGCGCCTGGGCCGCCTCGCCTTCGGCGGCGTCGCGCTCCGCCTCGAGCTGCGCCCTCGCCCAGTCCTTCATGTACGTCTCGTTATACAGAAAACAGCTCGTCTCGAAATAGAAGGGATACGCAATCTGCCTGTCGTGATAAGTCACCGCCCGGACCGCCGTCTCCGGAAAAGTCTCCTCCAGGGGCGACGCGCCCTCCGGCAGCCTGACCTGGGAGGCCAGCCCCGCCAGATACGCTTTCTCCAAGGAATCGTTGCTGACGATGTACATATCGGGAACCTCGTCCGTGTACAGAGACGCCTGGTTAATCGTCTCCAGATATTCCCGCCCGGAAGTGTAGACCGGTATGACGCGGGCCTGATCCTGATAGTCGTTGTAAGCCACCGCCACACTGTTCAGATAATCGGTAAGCGCCTCGTCCGTATACCACAGATACAGAGTCTCTCTGTGCCCGAAAAGCGCATCGTCCTTCTCCGCGCTCTCCCCGCTGTGCCGCATTGTAATGCCAAGTCTGCCGACTCCGTAGACCGCGCCCAGACAGAGCGCGATCACCAGAATCGTGATCAATCTCTTCTTCATATCGTCTGTTCCGTTCCGTACCCTCTGTTATCGGCCGCCGCACACTTCCCGTATACTCTCTCTGAGTATCGCGGTCATATCGTCCACGTTCTGTCTGTCGATAATTAACGGCGGCACGAATCTGATGATGTCGGTCCCCGCATTGATCAGGACAAGCCCCCTGTCCAGCGCCTTCGTGATGATATCGCCCACCGGCCTGTCGAACACGAGCCCCTGCATGAGCCCGACGCCCCGCCTGGCCGTTATGCAGTCAAACTCCGCCGCGATCCCGTCCAGGCGGCGCTCCAGATAACTCCCGATCTCGCGCACATGGGCGGGAAGATCCAGCTTCTCATACAGCTCGAGCACCTTGCAGACCGCGGCGCAGGCCAGCGGATTGCCGCCGTAAGTCGTGCCGTGGTCGCCCGCCTTCAACGAGTTGGCTCCCACCTTCTCCGTCATCAGGAACGCGCCCACCGGCACGCCGCAGCCCAGCGCCTTCGCCGTCGTCATCACATCGGGCTTCACGCCGCAGCGCTGCCAGGCGAACATCTCGCCCGTGCGCCCCATACCGCACTGGATCTCGTCCAGGATCATGAGAATGTCCCTCTCGTCGCAGAGCGCGCGCACCCGGCGCATGAAATCTTCCTCAGCCGGCCATATGCCGCCCTCGCCCTGCACCGTCTCGAAGAGAATCGCACAGGTTCTGTCCGTCACCTGGCGCAGCACGCTGTCAAAATCGTTCAGATCGGCAAACCTGATATTGCCGATCATGGGCTCGAAAGCCTCTCTGTAGTGCGGATTGCCCGTCACCGACAGCGCCCCCATCGTCCTGCCGTGAAAAGAACGGTTCATGGCGATGATCTCGTGATCCGTCCTGCCGTCCTTCAGATACGCATATTTCCTGGCCGTCTTGACGGCGCCCTCCACCGCTTCCGCGCCGCTGTTGGTAAAGAACACCCGGTCCATGCCGGAGACCGCCTTCAATTTCTTCGCCGCCTCGACCGCCGGCACATTGTAATAGTAGTTGGAAGTATGGATGATCTTATCGATCTGCGCCTTCAGCGCGTCGTTGTACTCCGTATTATGATACCCAAGAGCGAACACCGCGATACCCGCCACGAAATCCAGGTACTTCTTTCCGTCCATATCGTAGAGATAGACGCCGTCACCCCTCTCAAAGACTACCTGATAGCGATTGTAGGTGTGTAACAGCGCCTGCTCCGCCTCGCCGATATAGTTCTGCATTGTCTGACTCATGCTCTTGTCCCCGCTTTCACCCTGCACAGCCCGGCTGTCCGCCGCAGGCCGCACGCATATCTCCTACGCTTCCAGCATCGCCCTGTCCGCGTCCGCGATGATCGCAGTGCCGATACCCTTGTCCGTAAAGATCTCAAGAAGCAGGCAGTGCGCGATGCGCCCGTCCAGGATATGGACTCTGTTGACGCCCTCCTTGATGGCGTCCGTGCAGCTGCTCAGCTTCGGCAGCATCCCGCCGCCGATACAGCCGCTCGCGATCAGCTCGTCCGCCTGGGACGCCGTCAGTCTGGAGATAAAGCTGGTTTTGTCGTCGATATCCCGATACAGCCCTTCAATGTCCGTCAGGAACACCAGCTTGTCCGCGCCCACCGCCTTGGCGATCGCGCAGGCCGCGTCGTCCGCATTGATGTTGTAAGTCACAAACTGGTCGTCCAGCCCGACGGGCGCCACGATCGGCAGAAAATCCTTCTCCAGCAGATCGTAGAGCACCTTGGGATCGACGCCCGCGATCGCGCCCACATATCCGATATCCACGCCGTCCGGACATTTCTTCGTACACTGCAGAAGCCCCGCGTCCTTGCCGCTGATGCCGACCGCCCGGACGCCCAGCTCCTCCACCATTCTTACCAGATTCTTGTTCACCTTATTGAGAACCATCTCGGCGATCTCCATGGTCTCCCCGTCGGTCACGCGCAGACCGTTCACGAATCTGGCCTCCTTGCCGACCCTGCCGACCCACCGGCTGATCTCCCTGCCGCCGCCGTGCACAATGATCGGCTTGAAACCCACCAGCTTGAGAAGCGTCACGTCCTTGATGACGTTCTTCTGCAGCTCCTCGTTGCTCATGGCGCTTCCGCCGTACTTGACGACGATAATCTTCCGATTGAATTTCTGGATATAGGGGAGCGCCTCGATGAGAACCTCCGCCTTCTCCATGATCTTGTCCATTTCTTTCTGTTCCATCATCATCCTCATTCCCGGACGTCACCGGTCCCCGCTCGGGGAATCAGCGCGTCCGCATGGTTTCCCACACTTGATCAGCTTCTGTAATCCGCGTTAATCTTCACATAATCATAGCTGAGATCGCAGCCCCAGGCCGCGGCCTCCGCATCGCCCATGTGCATGTCCACCAGCACCCTGACTTCCGGGGAGGAGAGAATCTCGGTGGCCTCCTCCTCACTGTAGTCCACGGCCGCGCCGTCCCGATAGATCAGCATACTCTTTTCCCCGTTCTCGAAGTACAGCTCGATCTTCTCCGGATCGAAAGCAGCGCCCGCATAGCCCAGCGCGCACAGAAATCTGCCGAAATTGGCGTCGTGCCCGTAGATCGCCGCCTTGCACAGGTTCGAGGAAATCACCGAACGGCTTAAACGCCGCGCGTCCTGCTTGGTCGCCGCGTGGATCACTTTCGTCTCGAAGAGCGCCGTCGCGCCCTCCCCGTCGCCTGCCATCTTCTTCGCCAGTGTCGTATTCACACAGTTCAGCGCCTGCCGGAATTTGTCGTAATCTTCATTCTTCTCCGTGATCTCCGGATTGCCCGCCAGACCGTTCGCCAGCACCACGAGCGTGTCGTTGGTGGAGGTGTCGCCGTCCACGGAAATCATATTGAAAGTGTCGACGACGTCCTCCCGCAGCGCCTCCTGCAAAAGTTCTCTGGAAATCGCGATATCCGTCGTGATGAAGCCGAGCATCGTGCACATATTCGGGTGAATCATGCCCGCGCCCTTGCTCATGCCGCCCACGGTCACGGTTCTGCCGCCGATCTCAAACTGCACCGCCGCCTGCTTGGGAACCGTGTCGGTCGTCATGATGGCCTCCGCCGCGTCCGATGCCGCCTCCGCCGTGTCCGCCCTGGCCGCCGCCAGCTTCTCCACGCCCGCCAGAATCCGGTCTATGGGGAGCTGATTGCCGATGACGCCCGTGGAGCCCACCAGAACCGCGTCCGCCGAGATGCCGAGCAGCTCCGCCGCCCTCTCGGCGGTCTGCCTGCAGTACGCATAGCCCTGTCTGCCCGTGGCGGCATTGGCAATCCCCGTATTGACGATGACCGCCTGCACACAGGGCGAGTGCGCCACTACTTCCCGGTCCCACAGCACGGGGGCCGCCTTGACCACATTGCTGGTAAACACGCCCGCCGCCCTGCACGGCACACGGCTGTACACGATCGCCATATCCTTTCTGTTCTCATATTTGACCGCCGCCTCGACGCCCGCCGCCTCGAACCCCTGCGCCGCGGTGACGCCGCCCTCTATCACTCTCATCCAACCGCACCGTACCTTTCCGCCCCGCCCCGGAGCGCCGAATCCGTATACGTTCCCTATTCTAATACATTTGTCCCCCGATGGGAAGTCATATTTTGTTAAAAGCCGTAATGTTCTCCGCATTCAGCGTGAAATCGTAGTAGTTCAGATCCTCTCTCCTCGTCCAGCCGATCTGCCGCCAGAAGGCGTTGCCGATATCGTTGGCGGTAAAGGCGATCAGCGAGACCTTATTGATCTTCTCCGCCTTCAGAGCTTCCATGCAGAAGACCACCATCGCCTTGCCGATGCCCCGCATACGGTATCCTTCCGCCACGCACACATGGTACAGGCAGCCGCGCCTGCCGTCGTGCCCGCACAGGATCGCGCCCACGATCTTCCCGTCCTCCTCCGCCACCGCGCTGGTGTTGGGATTGCGCAGCAGAAAGCGCTCCACGCCCTCCCTGGAATCGTCTATGCTCCTGATGGCAAACCCCCTGATGGTAAGCCAGAGCGCTTTCACGCCGTCATAATCTTCCGCCGTCATCGACCGTATCGTCATACCGTTTCTCCATTCCCCAGCGTCCACGCTTCACCGATCAGCGCGTCCGCCTGATTTTCACTCACGGTTCTCCCCTGAGTTCCACCGCCGTGTAATCATGCCCCACACAGGGCAGAAATCTGTCCAGAATATCCCTGGTCCTGATCTTCAGGCTGGACGTATTGACACAGGGATGGCACCCCACATACTCGTCCGCCAAAATATCTCTGTCAATCAGGAGCCGCACTCTGTTGTCCCTGTCGTTCATCAGCCCCATCACGCTCACGCTCCCCGGCGTAATGTCCAGGAACGCCTCCATATGTTCCGCATCCGCAAAAGACAGCCGCGCGCTGTGAATCTGCGCCGACAGCTCTTTCGTCTTGAACTTCTTCGTTCCCGGCATCATCAGCATATAGAAGTCCGTCTTCTGCGCGTTGCACAAAAACAGATTCTTGCAGATATGGATGCCCAGAAGACGATCCACATTGTGACAGTCCTCCACACTGGCCGTCACCCCATGATCCAGCCGCAGATAAGGGATTTCCAGTTTTTCAAGCAGCTCATACACAGCCATCTCCTTTGGAAGTCTCCCCTTAGGGGATGGTTTTCCTTCCGTCGGCGTCAGAGCCATCTCGCGTTCTTCCATAAGTTGTTTCCCGCTTCCTGCTTCCTAATATTATATAACCGCGCTGCG
Organism: uncultured Lachnospiraceae bacterium; assembly: GCA_947626775.1. Lineage (GTDB taxonomy): Bacteria > Bacillota > Clostridia > Lachnospirales > Lachnospiraceae > UBA3282. Next base: position 197,084 of record CANQTL010000001.1, read on the forward strand.
AACTGTCCACATGCGCCGCCGCAGACGCCGCCCGCACAGAGAGCAAGTATACCACACGCGCCGCCCGGGCGCAAACTCTTTCTCCTTACCCTGCATAATCATACGTCAATTTTGTATATTATGCAAGCATTTTTTATATTTATGCATATAAATCAATAATATTCATTGTTTTATGCATAAATTTTCACTTGCATTCTGTAATGTCTTGTTGTATATTGTTCTATAAAGTTATAGGCGAATCAAAACAGACGGAGGAAATTATCATGAAAGAAAAAGTAGTTCTCGCTTATTCCGGCGGACTTGATACGACCGTTATCATTCCGTGGCTGAAAGAAAATTTTGATTACGAGGTTATCTGCGTGTGCGGCAACTGCGGCCAGGGCAGCGAACTCGACGGTCTGGAGGAGCGGGCCCTTTCCAGCGGCGCGTCCAAGCTCTACATCGAGGACCTCACAGACGAATTCTGCGAAGATTTCATCGTCCCCTGCGTGCAGGCTCACGCGGTCTATGAGAATAAATATCTGCTCGGCACTTCGATGGCAAGACCCGTCATCGCGAAGAAACTGGTGGAGATCGCCCGCAAGGAGGGCGCGACCGCGATCTGTCACGGCGCCACCGGCAAGGGCAACGACCAGATCCGCTTCGAGCTGGCAATCAAGGCGCTCGCTCCCGACCTGAAAATCATCGCCGCATGGCGCAATGAGAAGTGGACGTTAAACTCCCGCGAGGAGGAGATCGAGTACTGCCGCCAGCACGGCATCAACCTTCCCTTCTCCGCGGACTCGAGCTACAGCCGCGACCGCAACCTCTGGCACATCAGCCACGAGGGACTGGAGCTGGAAGATCCCGCCAACGAGCCGAACTTCGAGCATCTGCTCGTGCTCGGCGTAACGCCGGAGAAAGCGCCCGACGAGGGCGAGTATGTCACGATGACTTTTGAGAAAGGCGTGCCCACTTCCGTCAACGGCAAGAAGATGAAAGTGGCGGATATCATCGCCACCCTGAACGAACTGGGCGGCAGGCACGGCATCGGCATCGTGGACATCGTGGAAAACCGCGTGGTCGGCATGAAGTCCCGCGGCGTGTACGAGACGCCCGGCGGAACCATCCTCTACGAGGCGCACCAGCAGCTCGAGGAGCTGATCCTCGACCGCGACACCTACGCACTGAAAGCGGATCTCGGCAGCAAGTTCGCCCAGATCGTCTACGAGGGCAAGTGGTTCACCCCTCTGCGCGAAGCGGTGCAGGCGTTCATCGAGTCCACTCAGCGCTATGTGACGGGCGAAGTGAAGTTCAAACTCTATAAGGGCAACATCATCAAGGCCGGCACCACCTCCCCGTACACGCTCTACAACGAGAGCATCGCTTCCTTTACAACCGGCGATCTGTACGACCACCACGACGCGGAGGGATTCATCAATCTCTTCGGCCTCTCCTGCAAGGTCCGCGCCATGAAGATGCAGGAAAACGGCGAGAAACTGATCTGAACGTATCACCCGGATTCCAGAAGGATATGCTGATCTTATGAATGCTGTCAGCCTGATACTCGCGTATCTGATCGCGATTAATTTCATCAGCTTTGCAACAATGGGAGTGGACAAGGCAAGAGCCCGGAAGCGCTTATGGCGCGTTCCGGAGTCCACTCTTTTTGTGCTTGCCCTGATCGGCGGGAGCGTCGGCTCCATCGCGGGGATGTATCTGTTCCAGCACAAGACAAGGCACTGGTACTTCGTGTACGGAATGCCCGCCATTCTGTTCCTGCAGATCCTGATCGTGATTATCCTCGCCACGTCGCCCATCGAATTTCTGGTGATGTGACAATATGTTCCATACAAAAAGAAGTCTGTTCCCGCAGTCTTTTCTGTTTTCTGTCTGTTTATTTTCTTCCGCCCTGTCTGCGTAAACGCCTACAGCGTCACGATCACGCCGCCGTCATTGGCGTACATGCTGCTGACGCCCGCGGTGTCCATAATCACCACATCCCTGTAAGAGGCTCTCTTCTCCATCAGCTCCCGCATGTACCCGGCCCGCTCCGGGCAGTTGCAGTGGGTGATCATGAGCGTGCGCTCCCGCGCGTCCGGCACATCCGCAGCGAGACAGTCCGCCATCCTGGCTAACGCCTTGTTCGTGCCGATGGCCTGCCCCTTCTGCTCGATCTGCCCGAAAGTTCCCACCATCACCGGCTTGATGTTGAGCGCCGACGCCACCAGCGCTTTTACTCCCGTAAGTCTGCCGTTCTTGCGCAGCGTCTCCAGGTTGTCCAGCACGAAGTAAGTGCGCATCCTGCGCTTGAAGATCTCGATCTTCTTCACCGTCTCCTCGAAGGACAGGCCGGCCTCCCTGTACCGCATAATGCGCATGGCAAGCTGTGTCTCCCCGCAGCTTGCGGACTCCGAATCGACCACATGGATCCTGCGCCCGCCGCACCTCTCGAGATACATGTCCCTGCCCGCCACGGCGCTGTTGTAGCTGCCGCTCAAGTGGGAGGACAGCGTCACCACGTACACTTCGTCCACATCGCCGCCGTATGCCTCCATGTATTTCTCCGGGGAGGGACAGGCCGATTTCGGACACTGAGGACAGGCCGCCACCTGTCGCAGAAATTCCTTCTGATCAAAATGCTCGTCATCCATCACCTTGTAATCGCCCACCTCCAGGCAGAGCGGCACGATGCGGAATCTGTCATCCTTCTTATACTGCTCCTGCAATTCGCAGCAGCTGTCCACCACGATTCTGTAACTCATAAAGCCTCCATAACCATCCTATGTGGTTTTCATTACCACTTATAATAGCATGAGGGCTTTGTTTTGTAAATAGCGGAACAGAAAAATATGCCGGGACGCTGTATTTGCCGGAGAGGATATGATATACTGTATTGGTAAAAGCACTGCCAAAACTGCACGGGAGGATCGGATCATGGTCGCACTGAAAATAACGAACGTCAGACAATTCATGGAAAAATTTCTGAAAAATGGGGATTTCGACTCTTTCCTGCTGGAGGAAGCCGTCGTCAGCACCTACAACACCTTTCACATCGACGGACGCCAGAACAGAGAGTTCTATACCGCCGAAGAGTGGGAGGACAAGACGATCCGCCCCTATGACTTTTCGCTGTGGAAAACCATGCGCCCGCTCTGCTTCGGCCTGATCAAAGGCTCGCATACGCCCACCGCGTTCCGCTTCGTGCTGCACCTGGTACCGGACTACGCGGACTCGATCCTGCGGGGCGGCGAGACCGCCGTGACCGCCGAACAGGTGAAAGCCTTCGTCCTGACCGTAAAGTACGACGGCGCCGGCCTCACGCTCGTGACCGGCACCGCCTTCCACACCTTCCTGCCCGACAGGACGCCCGACGCCCTGTGGGACGCCGCGGTCAAACAGTTCCTGGCGAGGAAGGAAATTTCGTTTGAAGAATTGTAACGGCGCAGTTCGGCACGGAAAACATGAGCACCTATCTCCGCCAATGAAAACCAGATTACCAAACGTCTTAACGAAATATGAATGTGGCTGTGCATTATTGCTGATTTAAACCGCGTAATTTAATTTGTCCACAGATATTTTTTTAACACTGATTCTTTTTCTACCTCTATGGCATCTAATTGAGCGCTTAATTGGGTAATCTGCTCCTCCGCCTGCTGGATTGTTGTCACAATTCTCTCTTGCTCACCAAGCGAAAACAATGGAATGAGATAATCCATAACCTTTCGCTTGTCTGCCCTTGGCATTTTCACATTGCTACCAATATTTTGCATCTCATAATCAAAAAAACGATCTGTGGATATAAGCGCAAAAACGTATTCAGGCAGGACTCGTCCCTCATCGACCACCAGAACCAGCACATCACCAGAAGTGCCGCCATGATTGTCCGCAAGCCATGCTTTCTTTAAATAAGGGCGGATATTGGAAAGCAATATGTTTCTTGGATGATATGAAGTTGCTGTTCCAGATGTTGGGACAAATTCAGATGTTCGTTTTCCAGCCAGGTTTGGTAGAAGATTATCGACACCGACATAGGTATCCTTGTTCAGCCTCCCTGCGTCAATTTTCTCTCCTGAGTAATCTGCCACTGTGCGCAGTTTCACAAAATCAACATCACCTTGATAACACCGCTCTATTACCTCTGAAACTTCAAGCCGAATACTGGATAGATTCTCCTGCAGGACTCCTTCCCTATTTTCAATCGCTTCAAACTCATCCACAATTTTTTGCTGGACACCAAGCGGAGGAAGGGGGATTTTAAACTGTGCTATTTTTTCTTTGCTGATTTCAGGATACGTCATTCCGTTTGCCAATGCCTCAATATGTTTTGCTTCTGATTTCAGAATTTGATAAAAATACTCATAATGCAATTGCGACTCATCACAAATAAAATTCTTATATCCCTGATTTGTTGCCACAGGAACCTTAGCAATAGAAACATCTCCAATAGTCGCACGGCTCGAAAACAAAACCGAATTAACGGGCATAAGCGTAGCATTACAACTATTGAGTCCAGCCTCTGTTATCCTTCGCTGGGTGGAATATAAATACTTACTTTTTGTATCAACTAATGTTGCCCAATAGATGTTGCCATTCCAAAATTCGGATACTGACGTATCTGGGGTTCCACCATTAAATATTTCAGTTACCTTGCCGATTGGCACAAGAGGATATTTCCCTTTTGAAACAGTTTGAAAACGTTTCCCCAAATTCACAGATTTATTGAAACCGCTTGTACCATACTCAATAAATTGCCACAATTGCCCATAGAATACATGTTTCGACAAAGACGGAGCAACCTGAGCCTTCTCATCTAAAAAGGCATGATGAATGTAACTACTAACTTTTTGGGAGTTTAATGAATCATTTTCGTCATAGAGCATCGTGCCGCCAGGAAGCCAATGTAACCCCTCGCGCCCGCGTCGTTCGCTAAATTCATAGCCTAAAAACTTTTTTTCTTCTTTACCCTTACCAGCCTTGACCAAAACAATTTCCTGATGATAAGTCAGAAGGAAGTAAAGCAGCTTATCTTTCTCCGTTGCGATCGCCTTGTCTGCAAATGCTTCGCCATATGTCTTTTTATAATCAAGGTAAAGCTCATGGACTTTAGCGGTTTCAGTTGGTTCATCAGAAAAAATGCTGAGGTAATCAGTCAGCGACAGCCCATCATAAACAGTGGAGACAAATGTTGAGAAAGCATATTCTAAACCGGCTACGGAAACATCATTTTTCGTCGTAAAGAATTGATTAACCTCTCGAATGATGTGCTCATGGTCGGTATCCCTACGGCGTTCCAGGAACAAGATGACCGTATTCGTTCCAGTTTTCATAAACGTACCGGAGCCAAGTTCAACGATAGCCTTAACATTAAAATATTTCAGTAAAATCTCTCTTGCTCGGGCATAGATGCCGCTGTTGGCCAAAATCGAACTAGGTAAGATAATCGCAGCCCAGCCCCCAACTTTCAGTAACTGTTTCATGCGTTCCACAAACAGACATTCAATTTCGGAACTGTTATCTGTGAGATAAGGATAGAGGGTAAAAGACTCTTTGCCAGACTTAATTGTACTTTTAAAAGAGTCGACCGAATAGGGCGGGTTGGAAATCAAGATATCAAATTGCCCATTATCCTGTCCAACAGCAACCCTCAATTTATCCCTGTATGTTTCGCTTTTGGTAAAATGATCCAAGCCATTGGCCCAGACAATATTTGCTTCCCCATCGCCATTAAAAAAAGCGCTGACTTTGGTTGTCTTGACAAGGCGATTATCCAAATCAATCCCATAAACAGTATTTCTTGCCCACTGAAACTTGATGATACCCTGCCAAACTTGGAATTGACTTCTTACAGCAGGTGAGGCGCGATGCAGGTCGATTGCACCGGAATCAATAATATTCTGCATCTGAGACATATACTCAGTAAGAAAGTGACCGCTGCCACAAGCATAATCAATGACAGTAGGCAAGGGCTCGCCGCTGCGCGCATCAACTCTATCCTGAACAAGTTTTCGGAGGGGGAGCGCGGACAAAATAAACCGCGTAATAGGAACCGGCGTAAAATATTGTCCAGCTTCCTGCTTCATACTGGTATTGAGCAACAGCTCAAAAAAATTGCCAAGGAACTCGTGTCTCTGAGCATACCTGAATTTATAAATTTGGAGCAATTCGACAATTTCGCGCACGACTTTTGCATTAAGCGCGAATGTTCTCTCATCTTGTACCTCAACAAACGCAAAATTCGGACTTTTTTTCAGCCGTGTATTGGTGTACATTTCCATGATCCACTGTTTAGTGGCAGGATCAAGGCCGGCCAGCTTTTGTGCAACGTCGTCCTGCGAATAGTCGATAACTTGAATTTCAAGGAAACGCCACATGCCCTCTTTATAAAGGTCATTCAATCGTAGTTGAAGGGTTTCATCTGTGTCGCTTTCCCGCCACTGAAAATCCAATTCATCTTCTGGATTTTTGTCTTCATCAATAATTTTACAAACAAACAGATTAAGCAGTTTATTAAAAGCGTTTGGCTTGTCAGAAATAGCGTTGTGGCGCAGAATCTCCATGATTTGGTTATAAATTTTGCTGCCGTCTTCTTCTTTCAAAGTTTCCAGTTCACCATAAGTAAGTGCCTTATGTCTGATATCATAAGGGGCCGCGTAACTGTCAAAAATACCATTGTCCTTAAAGTTTTTGTTCCAGTGGCTAAATATATCTTTTACTTCAGATAGACCAACCCATGTATCTTCAACATCAATAATACTATTGCGATACTCAACGGCTGCTTCGACTCGAGAAGCATAAAGGCATAGATAGCGAGTAGCTCTGGCACTGCAATAATAGGTAAACAGCTGACCTCCATTTTGGGACATTTTTACTTTCTCTTTTTCGTACTCAGCACCCCAGGTTTTACACTCAATCATGAGGAAAGGAGTGCCATCAGTTGCTTTGACCAATATATCAAGCCGTCCAGAGTGTCCCCGCCCAGAAGGATAAACTTTTTCCAATTCTATACTGGATGGAGCATATCCTTTTTCTAATAAACGATCAATGCATTCCAAGACAACAAGATTTTCTGCTTGAGAAAAATTACTTGTTGTCTTCCCCCAGACCGTGATATTAGAATTTTTAGGATTTGTATCTGCGTTGTATATGAATATTTCTTGATTGAAATCAACAAATATTGTGTACCCATCATGGGAAGGATATGTCTTGTGATAAATGCCGGTTTTCCCATCCTGGGGAAGAAAACCTATAGCTGTGATCAAAGTCTTCACTATATTTGCATTCAGTTTCATTACCGCACCTCCCCACAAATTTTCATATTAAACATATCATATATCTGTCACCATTGGCAAGTGAATGCTATGAATGTTCACACAAATTTTTGAATCCGGAATTTTGCTGTTCATAGATCCAATTTATTCCCACTGCAACTGGTACATCCTTTATCTGCAGACCGCAGCCCAGCGCAGACTTATCTCACAGGCCGCCATGACCATCGCAAAGAGCAGCATAAGAAACAGCATGATCACAGCGGCAAAATCATACACGACCCTGCATGTCTGCTTTTCAGATCCGCGGTTCTCCCACAGGATCTCACAGCCAAGTAAGATAAAGACCACAGGCCAGCACCGGGCGATATATGCATACTGCAAAGACGGCACAAAAATGTGTACCAGAAACAGCACGCCATAGCAAAGCAATGTGACGCCCAAAGTCACAGTGCCGACTCTGCGGACACGATAAGTCTTAGTCTCTTCTCCCACAGCCCTCACCTCACTCTCCCGCCGTATCATCAGTCGTCGTCCGTTCCCTCTCCGTCCCGGATATATGCCGCTCCTGCTCTGCCCCGTCCGACACGGTTTCCACACACTCCACATCTTCCGTATCTCTCCTGTCTTCCGCCTTCCTGCCGCGTATCAGCATGACGCCGATCCAGATGACAGCGAACGCGAAGATCAGGCGGGGCAGATCATAATTCACAAAGTAGCTGAGTTCCCTCAGAAAGACATTGTCGGGTCCGGATATCCTGAACAGCCATTCAAACGCCACATTCCACAGCATGATAACGCCAGTCACGATCATCACGACAGCTATAGCCTTTTTCTTTCCCGCAAGGACGCCTTTGATCTCCTCCATGTCATTCCCCAGCCCGTAGAAATATCGATCGGGCGTATTCTCGAAATCCTCGTCGCTCATCGAGCCCAGATGGTTCGCGTGAAAGAAACTGTAGACATACATGACGACCGGAAAGATCGCAAACACGCCGATCTCCATAACCGCCACCAGAGCCGTCAGGATCGCAAAGCCCAGCATCAGGCTTACTCCCATCTTCATAAATCCCAGATACATCTCGCCCATCCCGGGGACGAACGAACACAAAAACAACAAAAACCGGTTTCTTTTTCTTTTCATATTCTGTCTTCCTCCATTTTGAAATATCGCGTCTTTCCTGCGCGGCGCAAATTCTCTCCTGCGCCGCCTGCTGCGTGTCCGTCTACCGCGTGTCTGTCTTTCCCGACAGACTTGCGCCGATAGACGCAATCCTCTCTTTCATCTTCCCGCAGAACCCTTCTAGCCCGCCGCGCTCCTGTCTCGCAAGATACCGTTCCCACTCGGCCTCGACGCTCATCCGATGTCTGGCCGTCATTTCCTCCAATTCCTCCTGCTGCTCCCGCTGCAGATCGTAAGGCAGCTCCGCGCCCGCCGCCCTGTCTGCGGGCACAAAGAACAGTACCGCTATCGCCGCCGCCATCCCTGCAAGCACCTTCGCGCGATATACAAGGAGCTGTCTGTCCGCCTCACGCCGCCGCTCGCGCCTCAGCCGCGCCAGCGTCTCATCTTTCAGATGGGAGGGCGCATGCAGCAGTTCTCCCGCCTCGACACTCTCCAGCAGTCTTTGAAACGCTTCCTCGGAGAATCTGCCGCCGTCCTGTGTGAAATTTTCCCGCTCTTTTTCCTTCTCCAGCATCAAGCGCCGTCCTCCTTTCCCGCGTACATCTTCTTTAGCATCTCCCGCGCGCGATAGATCTGCGTCTGCACCGTCTTCCGTTTCATGTTCCTCTGCGCTGCGATCTCGGCGGCGTCCATCTCGTCGTAGTAATACGCTTTGGCGATCTCGTCGTAAGGCGGTTTCAGAGCTCTGCACCTGTCAAGCAGCGTCTGTCTGACTTCCCGTTCCAAAACGACGCTCTCCGGCGACTGCTCCGGGGCGCTGCGCGCGTCCTCGCCCGCGTTCTCCGTCGGGACGCTCCTCCTGCCCGCGCTCTGCAGATAGTCGATGCACTTGTTCACGGCGATCCTGCACAGCCACGCTTTCTCATGCGCGCCGTCAAACTGCGCCAGGCGCCTGTACGCCGCAAGAAAAGTCTCCTGCGTCAGATCCTCGGAGGCAAAGTAGTCCGCCGTCATTCGATAACAGATGGTAAAGACAAGATGTTGGTAGGAATCGATCAACGCCGCCAATTGTTCTTCCCTGTCGATATGCTCTGCCTCCTTTCGCACCGTTCTGTCTATTATAACGGGACAGCGTGCGGATCGTCTTCAAATTTTGTAATTTTTCCGCCGCAGTGCGCATAAGCAAACTCAAGATGCTTCGCATCTTTCGTTCGCGTTGCTCGTCAGAAAGAATGCTCTTTGCGCGCATGCAAGCATGCCGCCTTCGCGTTCTTTCTGACTCTGCTTATGCGCGCAAAAAGAGCCGGCACTGTGCTGCCGGCTCCTCTGTCTTCCGTCTTATGATCTATTTCTATATTATATATCGAAGGACACCCTCATCATCTCCGGCACGGAGGTGATCCCTTCGAGCACGTACTTGGTCGCGCTCATGCGCAGGGTATTCATTCCTTCCTCCAGCGCCTTGTTCTTGATGTCCTCGGCGGTGCCGTTCTTGCTGATGATCGTTTTGAGGGGCTGCGTTACCTCCATGATCTCGTAGACGCCGATACGCCCCTTGAAGCCCGTGTTGTCGCATCTGGGACAACCGCAGGGCTCGTAGATCGTCACATCCGCGTCGGGCTCCAGCATCAGAAGTTCCAGATCGTCCGGCGTCGCCTTCTTGGCCTTCTTGCACTCCGGGCAGAGACGGCGCACCAGACGCTGGGCGATAACGCCGATCGTCGCGTCCGCGATCAGATAAGGCTCGATCCCCATATCCGCCAGACGGGTGATCGTGCTCGCCGCCGAGTTCGTGTGCAGCGTGGAGACTACCAAGTGGCCCGTGATGGACGCCTGCACCGCAATGGACGCCGTCTCCTGGTCACGGATCTCACCGATCATGATGATATCCGGGTCCTGACGCAGGATAGAGCGCAGCGCCGAAGCAAAGGTCAGGTTCGCCTTGTTGTTGACCTGTACCTGATTGATGCCGTCGATATTCGCCTCCACCGGGTCCTCGACGGTGATGATGTTCACGTCCTCCTTGTTCAGCTCGCTGAGCGCCGTGTACAGCGTGGTGGACTTACCGCTTCCGGTAGGCCCCGTGACCAGCAGGATCCCGTGCGGATTCATCAGGATGTGGTCAAATTTTTTCAGTTCATCGGGCCGCAGGCCGAGCTGGCTCTTCTCCCTGGACAGCGCGTTCTTCGAGGTAAGACGCATAACTATCTTCTCGCCGTAGACAGTCGGCAGAATCGATACACGGATATCATACTCTCTTCTGTCTACGACCTGTGTGATACGACCGTCCTGCGGTTTCCTCTTCTCCGAGATATCCATGCCGCCGATAATCTTGATACGGGCTACCATCGCGGGCAAAAGCCGCACGTTGTAAGTCGCCTTCTCATACAGCGCACCGTCGATACGGTAACGGATCCGCACCTGACGCTCCATCGGCTCGATATGGATATCGGAAGCCCTCTGTCTGACCGCCTGCTCGATCATACCCTTGACCAGCTGCACGATGGGGGAGTTGTTGACGTCCTCGCTGTAGAGGTCCTCCTGCTCCACCATCTGGCTCTCTTTTTCTCTGGTGTACTCCTCCAGCGCGGAATTTACCTCCGCCTGTCCGTAATAGCGGTCCAGCGCCAGCATGACGCTGCTCGTCGTCGCCACCACAGGTTCCACCTGCATGTTGGTGATAATGTTGATATCGTCCAACGCCGCCATATCCATGGGATCGGACATCGCGACACGCAGCATCATCGTTTCCGGCGAATACTCGAACGGCAGGCACTTGTACTTCTTGAGCACATTGGCCGGCACCAGTTTGAGCACTTCCTCATCAATCTCTATGTTCTGCAGCTCCACCATGTCATAGCGCAGCTGGCTGCTCAGGGCCTTCGCGATATTCTCTTCCGTCACGAACCCCTCGTCCACCAGAACTTCACCGAGCTTGCGGCCCGTGCCTTTCTGCCGCGTCAGCCCTTTTTCCAGATCCGCTTCGGTGAGCACGCCGCTGTTTACCAGAACGTCACCGAGACGCAATTTTTTTCTGTTGACATCCATATTAACAAACACCTTTCCCTGATCTGTCTGACAGCAAACCTTCTACGTCTCTTTTATTCTATCACAAAACGCCGCTGTATGCCAAGAAATATTCTGTTTATCGTCCCCTCCCAGACCGTATCCGCCGATCTGCCTCTTCTCCCGGGACCGCCCTACCCTTTCCGCGCATAGAGTCCGCCGATCTGCTCCGCAGCCCCGTCGGCGCACAGGCCGAGAAGTTCCAGACACAGTTCCGGGATCTGCAGATCGTCCCCATAGGCATCCGCATATCCCCGGCGCAGTTCCTCCGTCGTCTGCGGCCTGTAATCCAGCAAATTCATAAGCCTTCCGCGCACACCGTCCGCGGCGGCTTCCCCGCGGTCCGTCCGCCCTGTGCGCCCGCCCGCTCCAAGTCCCAGTTCCCGCAGAAGCTCCTCCGGCGACTCGACGAGCGCCGCGCCCTGTCTGATCAGCCTGTTGCAGCCCCTGCTGAGCGCGTCCGTCACCCTGCCCGGTACGGCATAGACTTCCCGTCCCTGTTCAAGCGCCATATCCACGGTGATCAGCGTACCGCTGCGCTCCTTCGCCTCCACCACGAGCACGCCGTCGCACAGGCCGCTGATAATACGGTTTCTGGGCGGAAAAAGCAGCGCCCGCGGCTCGATGCCCGGCGGATATTCGGAACAGATTCCTCCCTGCGCGATCAGATGCTCATAGAGCTGCCTGTTCTCCGGCGGATAGCAGACGTCCACCCCGCTGCCCAGCACGCCCATCGAATAGCCTCCAGCGTCGAGCGCCGCCTGCTGCCCGATCCCATCCACACCGCGCGCCATGCCGCTCACAATCTGCACGCCCGCCTCCGCCAGCGCCGACGCGAACTGCCCGGCCATAGCCCTGCCGTACGGCGAACAGCTCCTGGCGCCGATCAGCGCCAGGGTTTTTCGATCCGGATCCGGCAGCCGTCCCACATAGTAGAGCGCGCACGGCGCATCCGGGATTGTCGCCAGTTTTCCCGGATATTCCTCCTCTCCCAGAGATACGAAAGAGATGCCTCTCTCCCGCAGCTTCCCGTACGCATCGGCCACGTCGAACGCAGAGGCCGACGCCTCCAGGGCGAGCGCTTTCTTCCGATATCTCCCGGCCAGCCTGTCCGCCAGAGCGCCCGACGCCGCAAGCCCATAGATTTCCTCCGGCGTACCGATTCCAAGGAGCGTTCTGACAAACCCCCGGCTTCCCATGCCGGACGCCTGAAAGAGCCAGTGCATATAAGCCTTGTACGCATCCTTTTCCGTCATTGAAACACCTCCGTATTTCTGTAGCAGACAGCCTCCGCCAGATGTTCCTCCCTGATCCGCTCGCTCCCCTCCAGATCGGCGATCGTCCGCGCGACCTTGACGGCCCTGTGATAACCTCTGGCGGAGAGCTGCATGGACGTAAACAGTTTCTCCATGAACCGCTTCTCCCGCCCGTCCAGCGGACAGTACCTGTCCACATCGGCAGCCTTCATGTCCGCGTTGAATCTGAGCTCCGTATCCGAGAAACGCTCGGACTGCCGCTTCCTGGCGCGCATGACCTGTTCCCGCATCTGCGCACTGGTCTCCCCCGTCCCCTGCCGCACAATATCCTGAAAGGCAACCGGCTGAGCCTCCACGCAGATATCCATCCTGTCCAGAATCGGCCCGGACACCCTGCGCAGATAACGCCGGACTTCCCCCGGCGTGCAGCGGCACCGGCCCATATCCGGATAATATCCGCAGGGACAGGGATTCATTGCGCCCACCAGCATAAAATCCGCCGGATAATCATAGGTGCCGCTGCTCCGCGCGATCTGCACCTTCCTGTCCTCTAACGGCTGTCTGAGGATATCCAGCGTCTCCCGCTTAAATTCCGGCAGTTCATCCAGAAAAAGCACGCCCCTGTGCGCAAGGCTGACGATACCCGGCGTCGGGACCCTGCCGCCGCCCACCAATGCCTGGCCCGTGACCGTGTGATGCGGATGCAGAAAGGGCCTGTCAATTGCGAGACGGTGATCCGCCGCGCTGAATCTCGGTTTGAGAAGCCCCGAGATGCTGTATACGGACGCCACCTCAAGCGTCTCCTCCGCAGACAGCGGCGGCAGAATCGTCGGTATACGGCGCGCCAGCATCGTCTTGCCGGAGCCCGGCGCGCCCACGATGAGCAGATTGTGAAATCCTGCGGCAGCCACCTTCGCCGCCCGTTTCAGACTCTCCTGCCCGCTCATGTCCGCGAAGTCTTCCCTGCTGCGGCTCTCCTCTGCGGCTTCCCTTTCCGCAATACGCATCAGGACGGTATCTCGCCTGTCTGCGCCGTTCAGCACTTCGATCGTCTCCTGCAGACTTGACACGCCGACGCTGTCCGTGCCTTCCACAAGCGCGCCCTCCCATGCGTTCTCCGCCGGCAGGATGCAGCGCTTCACACCCAGCCTCGCCGCCTCCCGCACGATCGGCAGCACACCTTTTACAGGCTTGATCTCTCCCGACAGACCCAGTTCTCCGATCAGCAGCGTGCTTTCCGCGGCCCCCTGCGGCAGCCTGGACAGCGCCGCCATGATACCGACCGCCACCGGCAGATCAAACATGGTCCCGCTCTTGTGGATATCCGCCGGCGACAGATTCACGTTGACGCACACCGGCGGCAGCGCTATGCCGGCGTTCCGCAGCGCCACCTTGACGCGCTCCCTGGCCTCCCTCACCTCGGAGCCGGGAAGCCCTACGATCTGAAAACATGGCAGTCCCTGAGAAATATCCACCTCCACCTGTACCATGCAGCTGCGAATGCCGCAGATCGTCCCTGATGTAATTGTACTGAACAAACTTTTCCCTCCCTTGCGGCAGCAATAGGCTCCCGCTATCCAATCTCTCTGTCCTGTTTTCTCTCTGTCTCTGAATCATTGGCGATACGCCGGAATATCAGATACCGCAGGCTGCAGCAGATGTACGCCCGCCGCGATATGTTCAGAATGACGTTGATGTTGTTTACATCATAAAAGGACTTGGCAGGGTTGTCAAGTCCTTTTATCAAAAACTTCTCGATCTGTGCTCCTGTAAGTTCTTTGCTCATATCGCCAAAAACTTCCCGCACAGAGGCGAACATTTACAGGGAAATTTTGTCTTGAGTTTCGCTAGGGTAAAGTTTTTGTAGGAAAAAGAACAGATAAAAATAGGAAAGCACCTTTTTCTGTGTTAGGATTTGATTG
>CANQTL010000002.1 GCA_947626775.1 uncultured Lachnospiraceae bacterium
CTATTCTTGTGCCCGCTTTTATGCGGGCATTTTTATTATAAATTCTTCCGGCAGGAGGAATTTCCTATTATATAAAATAGAATCTCGCTTGCGAGATTTTCCGCCTGCGGCGAGTCGCGCCAGCGACATCTTCATCTTCGCCGCAGTGCGATCCTGCCCGGAGGGCTTTTTGTACAATAGGAAATGACGAAGGAATTTCCTATTGTACAAGAGCATCGCCCTGCTTTCCGGCAGGGCGATATACTTCTTTACTTCCTACAGATATGCTTTCAAATCTTCCGTCAGTTTATTCAATCTGTTCTGCGCATCTTCCAGACCGGTTCCCTTGACGCCCATATAGAACTTGATCTTAGGCTCTGTTCCCGAAGGCCGCGCGCAGCACCAGGAATCGTTCGTCAGATCGAAGTAGAGCACATTGGACTTCGGCAGCCCTGTCTCGCCCTCGGCCCCTGTTTCCAGATTTTTGGTCTTGCCCGTACTGTAATCCCTAAACTCACGGACTTTCAGATCTCCAAAGTTCTTAGGCGGATTGGCCCTCAGCTTGCTCATCAGTTCCTCGATCTGCTTCGCGCCGTCGATCCCCTTCATGGTAATCGCGTACTGACTCTCTTTGTAATAACCGTATTTCTCGTACAGCGCGATCATCTGATCCCACACGGTTTTGCCGTGCTTCTTGCACCAGGCCGCCATCTCGCACAGGCACATCACCGCGACCACCGCGTCCTTGTCTCTCGCGTGCGTTCCGGCAAGGCAGCCGTAGCTCTCCTCCAGGCCGAACACATAATTGTTTTTGCCGCTCTGCTCAAACAGCTTGATCTGCTCGCCGATATACTTGAATCCGGTCAAAACCTCGATAAACTTTACCTTGTAATCCTCCGCAATGGCGCGCGCCATGTTGGTGGTCACGATCGTCGTGACGAGCGCGGGATTCTCCGGCATCTTACCCGTTGCCGTCCGCTCGCGCAGGATGTACTCTGCAATCAGCATTCCCGACATATTACCCGTGAAGGATACGTACTCTCCCGACTTGGTGTCCAGCGCATAGATCCCGAGCCTGTCCGCATCGGGGTCCGTCGCCAGCACGATGTCGGCCTTCTTCTCCCTGGCAAGCTTCAGCGCCAGCGTAAACGCTTTCGGATCCTCCGGGTTAGGGTATTCCAGCGTGGTGAAATTCGGATCCGGATTCTCCTGCTCAGGCACCACATATACGTGCTTGAAGCCGAGCTCGGACAGAATTCTTCTCACCGGCACATTTCCCGTGCCGTTGAACGGCGAATAGACGATCGTCATGTCCTCCGCCATCTCCTTAATGACGTCGGGATGGATAATCTGCTTCTTCAGCTCCTCCATATACCTGTCGTCGATCTCTTTGCCGATCACCACGTAGAGGCCTGCCTTCTTCGCCTCCTCCTTGTCCATTGTCTTTACGGCGTGGTAGTCGGTCACATTGTTCACTTCCGTGATGATCTCTTTGTCCCTGGGCGCCGCAACCTGCGCGCCGTCCTCCCAGTAACACTTATAACCGTTGTACTCCGGCGGATTGTGGCTCGCGGTGATCACGATTCCCGAGATACAGCCCAGCTCGCGCAGCGCAAACGACAGTTCCGGCGTAGGGCGCAGCGCGTCGAACACATATGCCTTGATGCCGTTGGCCGCCAGACACAGCGCGGCCTCGTCCGCAAACTCTGGGGACATCCTTCTGGAGTCGTAGGCGATCGCGACGCCTTTTTGCTCCCCGCCCTGCTTCTTTATGTAATTCGCAAGCCCCTGCGTAGCCTTGCGCACCGTGTAGATATTCATGCGGTTCGTGCCCGCGCCGATGACGCCGCGCAGACCGCCCGTGCCGAACTCGAGATCCTTGTAGAAGCGCTCTTCAATCTCCTTCTCATCGTTCCTGATCGCCAGAAGTTCCTGCTTCGTAGCGTCGTCGAAATAGGAGTCCCCAATCCAAAAATCAAACTGTTCTCTGTAACCCATTTTGATACCTCCATTTTATTTTATTTCATAAAGATAATTTTATCATATTCCGGTTGGCGTAGCAATTAAAAATTCACCCCCGCACCGCCGTCGAAACCGTCCGTCTCTATTCCAGCCGCAGGGCGAAGTCGCTCCTGTCGAGAGAGAAATTCGGATTGTAATAGGGATCGCCTTTGACGAGCAGTTCCTTCCACTTCGCGCGGAAAGCCTCCGATTCCCGCTCATAGCGCGCCGCTTTCTCGCCGTGATCGTCCAGGCCGCGGGACACCGACTCATAGTGATACAGCTCTGCAAACGGCGTAAACACATTCACATGGCCCGCTTTCCACGCCCGGATGCACAAGTCCACATCGTTCAGGGAGACGGCGAAATTCTCGTCCAGGCCTCCCAGCTCGGTGTACAGCGCCTTTTTCATCATCAGGCAGGCGCCCGTCACAGCCATCACGTTCTGCGCGTAACACAGCCGTCCCATATAGCCGAGATTACTGCTGCTGACGCGGTAGTGGCTGTGCCCCGCCGTCCTGTGCTGCCCCAGTCCCAGCACTACGCCCGCATGCTGGATCGTCCTGTCCCCGTAATAGAGTTTGGCGCCCACCGCGCCTACATCCGCACGCTGCGCATACATAAGCATCTCTTCGATCCAGTCCAACGTTATGACGGCAGTGTCATTATTCAGCAGGACGATATAGTCGCCGCGGGCCGCCTTTACCGCCAGATTATTGATCCTGGAGTAATTGAATTCTCCTTTGTACTTCAGCACCCGGATATCCGGATTCTCCTGTATCTTCTTATAATATTCAAATATTTCATCCGTCGTGCTGTTGTTCTCCGCCACGATGATTTCATAATTTCCGTAGCTGCTCTTCTCCAGAATAGACGTAATACACCGCTCCAGATCCTCCCGGTGGTCTTTGTTGGGAATGATAATGCTCACCAGCGGGTTCCCCTGTATCTCATACTTGATCTGAAAAATCGTCTCAAACGCCTTGGTGGACAGAATCTCAAAATTCTCGTATCCCTGCTCCTTCAGATACGCCGCGACGGCTCCCCTGGCCGCGTCGATTGCATAGCTCTTGGCATTGATGTCCGCCGCTACGCTGTCCGCATGAGAGCGCCAGTAATAGAGCAGCTTGGGCACATGCACGATATGTTTTGCCCTGCCCGTCAGTCTCAGGATCGCGTCGTGATCCTGGCTCCCGTCGAACTGGGAACGGAACAGATTGACGCCCGCCACCAGATCACGGTCAAAAGCGCTGAAATGACAGATGTAGTTGTTTGCCAGCAGATTGTCGGGCGCAAAATCCGGCTTGAAGTGCAGCGTAATCATATGGTCTATCGTCCTGCCGCCCTTAAAAGTGGCTTCATCACAATAGATATAGTCCGCGCCCTGATCACAGATCGCTTTCATATACTCGTACAGCACGCTGGGATGCAGCACATCGTCGTGATCGAAGAGCGCGATGTAATCGCCGTCCGCCATGGCGAGGCAGGCGTTCGTGTTGCCCGATATCCCCTCGTTCTTCGGCAGTTTCCGGTAACGGATCCTCGCATCCTGCTCCGCATACTCTCGACAGATCGCTCCCACATCGGCGTGCTGCGCGTCCGAGCCGTCCGCCATACAGAGCTGCCAGTTCGTATAGGTCTGCGCCCTGACCGAATCGATGGCCTGACGCAGAAATTTCTCCGGTGTGTTATAAAGCGGCATCAGTATGCTGAATTTTACGTTTCTGCTGAAAACCTCCTTGCCCTGCCTGGCCGCCTCCTCCGCGCCCGGAAAGCTGGCGCTCCCGTGCTGTGCGCGCGCTTTTTGCTCGATGCGCTTGGCGTCCAGCTTGCGCAGGATGCCTTTGATGCTGCCGTAATACCCGAGACGCTCTTTCGTCCGGCGCACCCAGTGAACCGCCATGCGGAGTGGCTTGGACAGCCGCCACAGCGCGCTTCCCTTGATGCGGCCAAGCCGTCCGGAAAGCTGCGCCTCTTCCTGCCCGGCCGCCGCGAGTTTACTCTCCAAAAGCTCGCCCTTTGCACGCTCCCGCTCGTACGCCTCTCTATAGTGACGAAGTTTTTCCTCATCCGTCATCTGCCGCTGTTCCTTCTGCTCCATAGATCCAGTGTCCTTTCTCCGACCGCGCTTCTGCCCCTCAGACCGCGCACACCGCCTCGCTCCAGGCGATCAGCCTGCCGCCCTGCCCGTCCGTGCACAGCATGCCGACCCGATAAGTTCCCGCAGGCAGATCCGCGCGCAGTACGCGGAGCACGAAACCCGCCAGGCCGATGTTCTGCTCTGTGGGAAGCACCTTCTCCACATCCTCCCGGCGCCAGTTGAACGGCACAGCCGTATAGCACGCGCCGCCGTCCTCCAGACGCTGCAGCAGGATGCGTCTTGCGCAGAGCGCGTTGTCGGCGCCGGGGATATAGCTCCAGCCCATAATCCAGAGAATATCCGCCTCTTCCGCATGGATCTTGTGCTGTATCTCGGCTCTGTCCACCGTCAGCCGCAGCCGGTTCGGCTTCGCGCGCTTCAGCAGCCGGACGTCCTGCGTCTCCACGCTCACGGTCTTTTCGCGCTCCTCGTAATCGAATTTGTAATTGCACCCGTAATCCGAAGCGTTGTCGATCAGCGCCCGGTGATAGAAGGCGTCCTGGCCCTTCATCTGCGGGTGTTTCGCATACAGCGCCTCCTTTTCCGCCAGCAGGCGCCGCCACTTGCCGCCGTCCTGCTCATCCAGCCCTCTGCTCAGGGATTCGTGGTGATACAGAACCGCGTCGTTCCGCTGCACGTTATAATATCCGGCCTCCGACAGCCTGAAACAGAAATCCACATCATTGTAGGCGACCGGCATTGTCTCGTCAAAACCGCCCGCCTCCTCATACTTTCTGCGGCTGATCATCAGACACGCCGCCGTCACGGCCGATACATTGTACGTCACCCTGCTGCGGCCATAGTAATAATCCCGGTTGTCCTGATAGGTGATCAGCTTATGGGAGGGACCGATTTCCATATTGGTGATCCCGGCATGCTGGATCTTCTGCGTGCCCGCATACCAGAGCTTGGCACCCACCGCGCCCGTATAGGGCAGCAGCGCCTGTCCGGCCATACGGCGCAGCCAGCTGTGTTCCAGAATCTCCATATCGTCATTCATAAACAGCAGCAGATCGCCGGTCGCCCTGCCCGCCCCCATATTACACATCCTTGAAAAGTTGAAAGGCATCTCTTCATAGAGATAGACAAAACCATACCTGGCCTGCAGCCTCGCCATCCCCTCGCGGTTGGCCGCGCTGCTGCCGTTGTCCACAACGATCCATTCATAATATTCGTAATCCGTCTTCTCCCGGAACGTGGTAAGCAGCCGCTCCAGCACCTCCGGGTGGTCTTTGGAAAGGATCACGACGGACACCAGGTGATGCGGCGGAATGTGCCGGTCCTCGCTCTGCGCCCGGGCACAGCGCTCCCTGCCCGATATCGACGTGTCATATATAATATGAAAGATCCCCGGGTCATGCCCTGCCGCCAGCGTCCCCTTGACGCCTCTTCTGCCAAGCGCCGCTTCCCGCACGGCCGCGCCGTCCCGGCCCGCGCCGGTCAGGTGTCTGCCCGCCTCCAGCTCTTCCTTCAGACACTGCCGCACAGCCGCGAACCGCTCTTCCGGGTCCGCAGGATCCTGCGGCGCGCCAAAGATTCCGGCCGGCGGCTCATAAGCCTGGTGATAGAGAACGCCGTCAATATGGCAGATGCTGTCGTTCCAGGACGAACCGTCCAATCTGCATCTGCGCTGCACAGCCTCCTCCAGGCGAAGACACAGATCATAAAACCGAACCGCCTGCGCGGCATTTTCCTGTCCGCCCGAAAGCTCTTCGCCCGTCAGCGCGTCCGACAGAAGTTCTGCGCGCACGGCAACCAGATGCCCCCAGCAGTTAAAAGACAGGAGCGTATCCGGAGAATAGCATGGTTTAAACCACGGATGCATACGGCGAGTCAGGTCTCCCCAGTAGAAATCCTCGTCCGTGTAGGCCGCCTTGCAGGACGGGTTTGTGTTAAAACAGGATTTGATCTCTCCCATCGCGCGCCGGTCGACGATTCCTTTGCCGCATGTCAGAATCATGATATCCGAATCCGGAATCCGAATGGACTGCCATCCCTCCACAGAAATTTCCTTTTCATTGCAATCGTTATTATAACGATCGTTTTCTCTCTTGATCCATTCCGTGTACGGATCCGCCTGCCTGTGCAGTTCTTCCCGGTAGCGCAGGAGACAGAGTTCCGAAGAGGCGTCCTCCTTCCCCTCCCGTTCCGGGACGGCGCCGTCCCGGATCCTGCGGTACAGTCTGCGCGCAGGCGCTGTCATGCGCCAGAAAGGGCTATCGCAGATGCGGTCCAGGTTGTCGTTCAGATCCGCGAGACGCCTCTCCGTGTCCGCGATTCTGCCCGCCAGTACATTATTTTTCTTTCTTTCGCTCTCATACGCCGCCGCATAGTAGGCGGCCCAGTCATAGCGATCCGTTCGTCCTCTCATCGTCTACAGCAGGCCTCTTTTCCGTATATGTCTCACCGTCTCCTCCGGCAAGCCCGTCACTTCCATCTCCATCTGCAGGAGATTGCTCTTCTCCTGCCGCATCCCGGCCAGCGAGACCGTGATGCCCGGATCCTCCGTCGGGAAGACGTAAGTATTGTCCCCCACGCTGAACCCGTTTGTCTGTATCTGCCTGCCCTTCCAAGGCACCGGCTCCCCGTTCCAGCGGATTCCGCGTATATAGACCACGCAGGGCCGGCTGCACGGATCGATCCGCAGGGCGCTCCGGCCTCCGGAGACTGTGACTGCAAGTTCCGTCATGCCCTCCGCCGTGACATGCATCTGCTCCCCCGCGCCCTCCTCGGGAAAGAACGACTGTTCCTCCGAAAATCCGCTTCCTGTATCCTCATAGATCTGTATACGATCTCTGTGCGCCGCCGTCTCCTGCCCGGCGCAAAAGTCCTCCAGCGTATAGACCGGCTGGCCGATGAGCTCCCGGATCTGATCCATGGACAGATTTTTCCCCGTCACATAATTCTGGAAGCGCATCTCCTGTCTGCGGTACTGTTCCGCGTCGGATTGATCGATCCCAAGTGTTTTTAGTATTAAATCAAGATTTAATGTATTTCTTTTTTCATCTTCCAACAGATAGCAGTACACCGCCCGAAATGCAATCTGTTTTGCCTCAATCACCTTTTCGAAGCTCCACTCGCAGTCAATAACGTACCAGTCGTTATCTCCATATCGGCTGTTATTTCCGTTCTCCGGTACGATAATATTGGCAAAAATCAGATCATAATCGGCGATCTGTTCCTCCCCGCCCACGGATATCCTCCTCAGATATTCCGCAAACAGACGATGAAACCCCTCCACGTCGCCGCCGGCAAGCCGTTCATCCATCAGTTCCGCCAGCGTTCGTCCCTCGACATATTCGAGTCTCAAACAGGGCGTTCCGGCTGTCCGGTTCTCTGCATCAACCCTCTCGAGCCGGCAGCGGTTGACATTCAGTCCGCTCCCTGCATAACGCCCGGCCAGCCGGTCATACAGTTGCGCCGTCCGCTCGATATGCGGCCATGCCTCCCCGCACAGAGGATACTTCTCTATGACTCTTCCCTCCGGCTGCTGCCTGAGAACGGTTTTGATGCGAAATTCCGGCGCTCTGTCACCCGAATATTTCACGTACCGCTCCTCCAGCTCCGGACCAAGAATCATCATATAGGAATTGGAGAACAGCGGGAATTTCCGTTCCCGCAGAATCGTGTCAAACACCTTTTTCTCATCGAACAGCCGCAGCCTGTCTCTGTCAAAGTTGCGCAGATTGGACGACAGCTCTCCGATACGCGGCAGTCTGTCGTCGGAATACAGACAGGTCATAAACTTGTAATCCGGATACGGATAGTACATCTGCGCCCGCCTGAAACCGCAGCGCGCCGCAAGTTCCCGCAATCCGTCTGCGGTGAACGTTCTCACCACACCGCCCTCCGGATAATCCTCGAGCCCGCTGAAATAAGTCCCCAGGTGATCTTCCCGGCAGCCGGCCCAATACTTCAGGCCGAATTTATTCTCGATGGCGATCGCGATATGCCCATCCTTCTTCACATGCTTCCGAATGATCTTCAGGAAGTCTTCGTAGGGCGTTTCCGACTGGATATAAGCCTGCGCGTACTCAAAAACGCCGATCAGGCATATATAGTCGAAATCGCAGGGCAGATCAGGCTCCACGTCCTGAAAGTTCCCTACGTGGATCGTTACATTATCCGCATCCATATGCCGGTAAGCGTTGATCCTGCTCCGCTTGCGGGACAGATCGATGCACGTCACCGAACCGGCTTTGCGCGAGAGCGCGCCGGTGATTGCGCCGCAGCCGGAACCCACTTCCAGCACTTTCATATTCTTAGTGATCGGAAGCCACTCGACGATATTTTCCCTCTGGGCGGACAGATGATACAGGATCGGCCAGCTTTTTTTCTCCTCGATAATGCGCTGATACTCTACCTCGGCGTAATTGCGCGCAATATCCAGAAGCTCGTCCTCCACGTCGCCGTCGCAGTAATAGTCTTCCCCCGGATAGTGGGTCAGATCCAGCTTGATCCTGCCAATCTCTTCCCTGTTTGTCTCCGACATGTCGTCCCCCGTTTCCATACCCTGTTCTAGCGCACCTCGACCACGGAATCCATGTCATAGAATCCCACCGTGTCCTTATCCGATACGACAGTGAGGTTCAACACATCATACAGACGGTGGTAAACCGTGAAATCGTCGTTTTCATAGCCGGTGACTCCCAGGGACAGCAGATAATCTCCGCCCTGCAGATTCATCCTCTGCGTAAAAGTCACATGCCGTTCCTCCCCCGCCCGCACGGGATCAAGAAAAGCTTTCTCAAACATGGTGTTCGTTCCCGTTATCTCCGTACCCCGCACATTTTTAATCGTGAACGCAAATATCGGCGCCTGAATATCTTCCTGCATGCGCACATGCATGTGAATAGTGAAAGTGCTGCCCTTGAGAACAGCGGACGTCCTCGCGCCCTTTTCGTCCGTGATATAATACTCCGCAATGACAGCCTTCCTGGAACCATACTCCAACAGTTCCGGATTCTGCGAGATGCCGTCCGCCGGGACGGCTGCCGCCGCGCCCCTGTCAGAGGTCCCGCGCTGCCCGGCTGCCGCCCTGCGCAGCTCCTCGTCGTCCAGCAGACTCTCTCCGGATTCCGGCACGGCGTACTGCCCCACCAATACCTGTTTATAGATATCGATCATCTTCTTCGGCTCGCCCTCGCCCAGCTTGACCCCCTGGTTGAGAAGGGCCACCCTGTCGCAGTACTTGCTGATACTGCTTAAATCATGGCTGACGAACACGATGGTTTTGCCCATCTCCTTAAATTCCTCAAATTTGTGGTAGCATTTCGCCTGGAAAAAGACGTCGCCCACAGAGAGCGCCTCATCCACAATCAGAATCTCCGGCTCAATATTGATCGCAACCGCGAAGGCAAGCCGCACAAACATGCCGCTGGAATAGGTTTTGACCGGCTGGTACACGTACTCGCCGATATCCGCAAATTCCAGAATCGCATCCATCTTCTCGTCGATTTCCTTCTCGCTGAAGCCGATCATCGTGCCATTCAGATAAATATTCTCAATGCCGTTGTATTCCATATTGAATCCGGCCCCGAGCTCCAGCAGGGCGGAGATACGTCCGTTGACTGTCACGCTGCCGCGCGTCGGGTTGACGACGCCCGTAATGATCTTGAGAAGCGTGGATTTGCCGGAACCGTTGGTGCCGATGATGCCGACACATTCCCCCTGCCGGATCGTCAGGTCGATGCCCTTCAGGGCATGGTGCTCCCTGTGCCGCTTTCTGCCGCGGCCAAACCCGAGCGCCTCCGCGATCCGATCGGAAGGTTTGTCGTACAGCTTATATACTTTTTCTACCTCTTTGACCTGAATAGCAATATTGTCCATAATACTTTTCCCAATTTTGCCGCAGCTCGTCAATATCGCATTGCCGCAGCTCGATTCCGCTTCGCTCCATCTCGCTCACAGGCTGTCGCCTTATCGGAATTTGCATATACAGCCATTTATGTGCAAGCACATAATGTCCGTATATGCAAATCCGCGGCAATGCTCATAGCATATCCGCAAATGCTCATAGCACATCCGCAAAGTGTACTCTTAGTTTTCTGAAAATCAGCGTGCCGACACAGAAGAGGCTGATCGTGAAGATCCAGAAATATGTGGAGGAGTAGAAATGCTCCCAGAACCAGATCTTCTCATAGATCGCGCTCCTGTAGCCGTTGACAATGTACACGAGCGGATTCAGTTTGAACAGCGTTTTCATGTTGTCGGTTGTCAGCATCTCAATATTCCACAGGATCGGCGTCGCCCACATGCCGATCTGCAGGGCAATGCCGATGATCTGCTGCAGATCCCGGATAAACACGACAAGCGCACAGGTGAGATAGCTCATGCCGAGCACCAGAAGGAACAGGCAGAAGCTGTAATAGACAAGCTGGAGAGTGTAAATATTCGGATAATAGCCGTATCCGGCAGCCACCAGAAGCAGCACCGCCACAAAGAACACGTGGATAAAAGTGGCGGCGATCACTTTGATGATCGGCAGGATACTGATGTTGAACACTACTTTTTTTACCAGATAATTGTATTCGATCAGCGCCATCGTTCCCTGGGTAATCGCCTCCGAGAAATAGAACCAGGGGACCAGCCCCGCCGTCAGATAGAGCACATAAGGCACTTCGAGACCGCTCGCCACCAGCTGGCTTCTCGTGTCAAAAACTTTATCGAAGACAATCCAGTACATCACGACGGTTACTACCGGCTGTGCCATCGCCCACACGATTCCGAGATAGGAACCCGCATAGCGCTTTCTGAAGTCGTTCTTCGCCAGTTTCCAGATCAATTTTCTGCTCTGAAAGAGTTCCGACGGAATCGTCATAATCCGGTCATAATAGATCGCAAAAATAATACAGGTGAAAGCGATGAGCACACAGCCGCTCACCTTTTTCATCTGCTCCGTCACCTGATCCGCCAGCGGATTGTGATGCCTTACCAGCACAAACGCCAAAATCAGACCAAGCCCCCAGAAAATGGCAACTCCCGCGGGCCTGCTGAAATATCCTGTTCTCTTTTTATCATGTTCCGTACTTTCCGTCATAACACCTTTATTTTCCTATGGCAAAATACCCTTGCAGGATCAGCTGCGGTATGCGGCCGTAAAAGCGTCAAGTCCCTGATGGCGCATGTCCTTGTCTGATAAGATCGGCTGTGTGCCCGCGGGAATCGGCCATTCTATACCGATCGCCGGATCGTTCCAGATAATGCCGCCCTCGTCGTTCGGATGATAGAAGTCTGTACATTTGTAGGCGAACTCCGCCTCGTCGGACAGAACATAAAAACCGTGCGCAAAATTTTTCGGCACGAAGAACTGCTTCTTATTCTCCGCCGAGAGCAGTACGCCGAACCACTTGCCGTAAGTCGCCGACCCGGGCCGCAGATCCACCGCCACATCGTACACCTCGCCGCGCAGGACGCGCACCAGCTTGTCCTGGGGATAGCGGATCTGAAAATGCAGCCCTCGCAGCACGCCTCTGACGGACGCGGACTGGTTGTCCTGCACGAACTCCTGATCAATCCCCGCTTCCTTATAATCCCTGTAATTGTAAGTCTCCATAAAGTAACCCCGCGCATCCCCGAACACAGTCGGCGTAATCACCTTCAGTCCTTCTATTCCGCATGTCTCTACCGTTATCTTTCCCATAATCTCAACAATCCTTTCCTCTAATCGCCGTCAGCGCCCGTAGGCACGTTGCCGCTGTCGCCGTCAATAATGCCGGAATAAGCCGCCGCGCTCCTCGCATGGTTGATCGACGTGTCGATATTCATATAGCATACGTTCAGGTCGACATTCGTATCGACGCCGTCCACCGTTCCCCTGGACGTATACTGCCACATGTCAAAATACTCGTCGTAAGTAGGCACATCCGTATACTCCGCCAGCCACGTCTTGTACTGTGACAGCTGCTCCATATCGATCTGCCCGCCAATCCAGTTCCTGGAAGCATACACTCCCGTCTCGTAACCCGCCGAGGCGATCGTCTCCAGAAACGCCCGGTGGTACTTCGTGCGTTCTTCCGGTTCCAGATCATCTGCGCGCCCGCTTCCTCCGGCACTCTCGCTGTCGAGGAAGACCGGATAGTCCACATCGTAATCCCCGATCAGGCTGATCACCATACTGGCCTCCTCGACAGCCTCCACCTCGCTCGTCGCCTGTGTAAAGAAGTAGACGCCCACAGGAATCCCAGCCGCTATCGCGCCTTCCATATTCCTCCTGAACATGGAATCCAGCACCAGCGCGCCGCTTGAAGCACCTCGGTACCCGCATCGGATGATCGCGAACTCCACCCCGTCCTCCTTGACGGCCTCCCAGTCAATCTCCTGGTTCCAGCGGGACACGTCGATGCCGAGTTTCCCTGTCCGCGCCGCAAATTCCGTATCCGTATTTTCAGTGCCGTCCGCATCTTCCTGTGCTCCGTTGACAGCGCTGTCCTCCTTATCCGTATCGACGTCGTCCTCCGTCAGAATCAGATATTCGATGTCGTCTATCACGCGGTACTCGATCTCCGGCCTGACCTGAATAGATGTGATCGTGTTGGGGACGAGATACCCCTCCGCCTCCTCCAGCGCCACGCTGTATTCCCCGGCACGCAGTCCGTCCAGATAGATGATCCCGTCCTCATCCGAGTCCGTGTACTCTCCGACGCCCTGTACGCTGATGGTAAAAGGCGTCCCCGTGACAAGCTTGCCGACGCTGTCAACGATCATAACGCGCAGATCCTTGGCGACCGAACTCATAACGAGCGACACTCTTCTTCCCGAATAACTCTCGATACTCTTGAATTTGACTTCCGGGTCAAAAAAGGTCTCATCATTCAGAAAGGCAGACAGATCGTCTCCTCTCTGCCCACCATCCGCATCTTCTTCGACAGCCGCCGTCTCTCCGGCCTGTTCCTCTTCAGTCAGACCGAGCTTACTCGTCACGGCGTCCAGATTGGTAAACGCTATCACCCCGATCAAAACCACAAACATGGCAATCATGGCATACAGCGTTCTTCTCATCTTCCTAGAGTCCATTCGCAACCTCAACCATGTATCTGCCGTAAGCCGTCTTCATCAGCGGCTCGGCCAGCTTCAGAAGCTGTTCTTTGGTGATAAAGCCTCTTTTGTATGCGATCTCCTCTATGCAGGAGATATACAGCCCCTGCCGTTTCTGAAAGGCCGCCACAAAATCGGCGGCGTCCAGAAGCGAGTCGTGATTGCCCGTATCCAGCCACGCAAACCCTCTTCCCAGCGTCTCCACATAGAGTTCGCCTCTTCTCAGATATTCGTTGTTAATGCTTGTAATCTCTATTTCGCCTCTGGCGGACGGCTTCACATTCGCGGCGATCTCCACCACCTGATTGTCATAGAAGTACAGCCCCGGCACCGCATAATTGCTCCTGGGATGCTCCGGCTTCTCCTCGATCGAGAGCGCCCTGCCGTCTTCGCCGAACTCCACCACGCCATATTCTTTCGGATCCCTGACGTAATAACCGAAAATCGTCGCTCCCGTCTGTCTGCCCGCCGCTTCCCTGAGCACCCGGGAAAAGCTCTGCCCGTAGAAGATATTGTCGCCCAGAACCAGCGCCACATTGTCCGTGCCGATAAAATCCGCTCCGATGATAAAGGCGTCCGCCAGTCCCCGCGGCTGCTCCTGCACCGCGTACTCCATACGCAGCCCCAGCTGGCTCCCGTCCCCGAACAGCTCCCTGAATACAGGCAGATCCCGCGGTGTGGAAATGATCAGAATATCCCGTATCCCCGCCAGCATCAGCGTCGACAGCGGATAATAGATCATCGGCTTGTCATACACCGGCATGATCTGCTTGGAAATCGCCTTCGTCAGCGGATACAGCCTCGTGCCGGATCCCCCTGCCAAAATAATACCTTTCATATGCTTCCTCCGTGCTGCCGCCATGTATCTATCCTATCTGTTCCGATACATATCCTCGTAATATTTCTGGTAATCGCCGCTCGTCACATTGCGCATCCAGTCCTCATTTTCAAAGAACCACTGGATCGTACGGCGTATCCCGTCCTCAAACATCGTCTCCGGCTCCCAGCCGATCTCCGCCTTAATCTTGTCGGGCGCGATGGCGTAACGCCTGTCATGGCCCTTGCGGTCCTCCACATAGGTGATCAGGTCGTCGCTCACAAGCGCCTTTCGCGGGTCGCTGTCCGGCAGCATCTCCCGCAGAGTGTTCAGAATGGTGCGGACAATCTCGATATTCTGCTTCTCGTTGTGTCCGCCCACATTGTAAGTCTCAAACAGCCGCCCTTTCTCCTGCACCATATCGATCGCCTTGGCGTGATCCTCCACGTACAGCCAGTCGCGGACGTTCCTGCCGTCCCCGTAGACCGGCAGTTTCTTTCCGTGAAGCGCGTTGTTGATGATCAGCGGAATCAGTTTCTCGGGGAACTGATAGGGGCCGTAATTGTTGGAGCAGTTGGTGATGTTGGCCGGGAATCTGTAGGTGTCCATGTAAGCCTTCACCAGCATGTCCGAGCCGGCCTTGCTCGCCGAGTACGGGCTGCGAGGCGCGTAGGGCGTCGTCTCATAGAAATAGCCGCCGTCCTCCTCGAGCGAACCGTACACTTCGTCTGTGGATACATGGAGGAACTTCTTGTCCGGCTTAAAACCTCCGTCCGGCAGCTCCCATGCCGCCTTGGCGCAGTTGAGCATCACCGCCGTGCCGAGCACGTTGGTCCGCACAAAAACCTCCGGATCCCTGATGCTCCGGTCCACATGGCTCTCCGCCGCAAAGTGCACGACTCTGTCAATGTCGTTCTCCGCAAAGATTGCCGCGATCGCCTCCTTGTCGCAGATGTCCGCCCTGACAAAAGTATAATTCTCCCTGGATTCAATATCCTTCAGGTTCTCCAGATTACCCGCGTAGGTCAGCGCGTCCACATTGATGATGCGGATATCGCCGCCGTACTTGCGGAACATGTAATGTATATAGTTGGAGCCGATAAATCCCGCTCCTCCTGTCACCAGATACGTTCTCATTCGCCGCCCTCCTTCGTTCACCGTTCCTATATATTATGTGGTAGACGCCCTGAAATTGCAAGCCTAATAATTGAGGTAGCTGATATTCATATCCACATTGCCGCTGATCCCGCTGACCTTGCCTTTGGACGAGTACTGCCACATATCATGACGGGTAGCCGAGTAGGTGGGCGCCGCCGCATACTGCGCCAGCCAGATCTTGTATCCGGTCAGACTGCTCGTGTTGATCTGTTCGGACAGCCAGTTCTTGTTGGAGTACACGCCCGCCGAGTAACCGGAATTCTTCACGGTCTGACAGAACGCCTGGCACACCGCGGTCCTGGCGCTGCTGCCAATGCCGTCGCCCCTGCCGCCGCTGGCCTCCACATCGATGAAAATCGGATATTCCAGACCGTATCCCTTGACGAGATTCAGCGCCATGGACGCCTCCTCTACCGCCTCCACCTCGTTGACCGCCTGGCTGTATACATACACGCCGACCTTGAGCCCGGCGGCTTTCGCCCCCTTGATATTGCTCGCGAACTTGGGATCTTCCACCAGAACGCCCGTGGAGTAGCCTCTGTAGCCGCAGCGGATGATCGCGTAGGACACGCCGGAATTTTTCACGGCGTTCCAGTCGATGCTCCCGTTATGTTTGGAGACGTCGATTCCCAGAGTGCCGGAACCGTTAGAGAGCTTGCCGTCGCCGCCGAAATTGTATTTCGCGCCCTGAATGACCTGCTCGCCGGTCACATAGTTTCCGTCCTTGTCGAAGAAGTATACGCTGCCGTCTATCGTCTGCCAGCCGGTATATCTGTACATGGTTTTGGCGAGATAGAACTTATCCTCCGTGTAATAGTCTGCGTAGGCAGCCTCCACATATTTGCCGTCCTTTTTGACATAGACCTGATTGCCGTTCCTGTCCTTGAGCTTGGTCTTATTGTCAATGGCAGGATTCTTGACAACTTCCACCGTCCACTCGCCGTTTTCGATCCTGGCGTCTCCGTATTTGGCGACAATCTTTACCTTGCCCTCGGCCACGCCCTTAATCTTGACCGTGGCGCCGTCTGCGCTCTCCACCTTGGCGAGCTTGTCGTTTTCACTCTTCCACTCTATCTTGCCGCCCGACGGTTCCAGCGTAAACTTGATCTGCCCCGTCTCTCCGACTTTGATCGTCTTGTCGCCTTCCAGCTTTGTAATTTTATAGGATTGCGCCGTGACGCTGACCTCGCACACGAGCGTTTTGGATCCGCCGCCCACCTCGACCAGCGCCTTAATCTTCGTCTCGCCTGCCGCCACAGCCGTGACCTTGCCGCCGTCCACGGTCGCGATCTTCTTATCGTCGCTGCTCCACGTCACGGAAGACGCCTTGTGATTGCCGGAACTGCTGACGGTAAGCGTCTCCGAAGCCCCCTGCGTCAGCCCCAGGGAAGTCTTGTTCAGCGCAAAAGTGTCGGCTTTCTGCTGCTCGGTCGGCTCCGTGTTCTGCACCGTAATTTTGCAGGAGAACGACCGGGACTGACCGTCTATGGTCACTTTGGCCGTGACATTCGCATCCCCGGCTGCCAGCGCCCTGACCGTCACGCTCCTGCCGCTCCCCTCCACAGACACCGACGAGTTGGCGCCGGACCAGGCGACGGACGCCTCCGAATCGTACTGTCCGCTGACTGTGAGCGTCGCCGAATCATTTACTTTCATGGTCAGTTCACTGCTGTTAAGCCTGATCGAATCCAGTTTCTCCTCAGCCGAAGGCCCCGCAGGAGCAGTCCCCTTGCACTGTCCCGGATTTTCGCTGCAGACGGGACAGTCGGGATTCTTTTCCGTACAGAGCGTTTTGCAGTTACACTCCTTCGCCGGTTCCGGCTCTTTTCCCTGACAGCCGGCGATACTTTCCTGACAGACGGGGCAATCCTCCTTGGGGTTTCCCTCCGTACATTTCTCAGTGCAGTTGCACTGCTTACTCACTTCCTCCTGCTTGGGAGAACAATTCAGATAGCCCTCTTCTTCCCGGCAGACCGGACAGTCGGTAGCCTTTCCCGCCTCATTGCTCTCACACTCTGTCTCGCAGATGCAGCCTTCCACCAGCTTCGCAAACCCGCTGATCGCCCTGCCGCTCTTGCCCGGATCTGCGATATCTTCCTTCTTGATCTCGCTGAAATTCTCCTCTGAATCGATAGGCGTCTTCGTGGATTCCACCCACTCCACCGTGTCGGTCAGCTGAGATTCCACGGCGATATCCCCGCCGGCCTTCTCCTCCGCCGCCACATTGATCTGCGACTCGTCCTTGATCTCGTCCGCTACGTCCACTTTCTTATATGCGATCTTGTCTGACACCTTCACGCTCACCGCTCCCGCCGGCAGCCTGTATTTCTCGCTCTCCTGCCCGCCAAGCGGCTTGACCTTCACATCGTATGTCCCCGCGGCCACCTCCGTGTGATAGATGATGCCGTCCCTGTCGTCATCCTGCCACTCGTAAGTCTGGCCGCCGCCGGTCACCTCCACCTCGAAGGCCACGCCCGATATCAGCTTGCCCGTCGATTTATTCACAAATTTGATCTTCAGGTCGGATTGGATCGAAGTGAGATTCAGCGTCACCTCGATGCCGTCCGACTCCTCCTCTCCGGACTCCTCCTGTTCCTCTTCCTCAGCATCCAGCATATCGCCCAGCCTGGCGGACTCGGACACAGCCAGCAGGCCGCTCTCCCCTATGACGGAGATCCCCTCGATCTCCTCGCCGACTGACGCAAACGACGCCACCTGTTTTTCGACTGTCTTAGCATTGGCAAACAGAACGCCCGTCACGATCACGCCCGCAATGACGAAGATACCGAACATCGCCACGACCACGTCCAACGTGCTCATGTCCGCCAGATACGACCAGAAGCGGGCGATCACGCCCTCCCGCTCATCATCGTACTCGTCATCGTCCTCTTCGTCCTCCTCATCATCGTCCCCGTAGTACTCGTCGTCATCATCCTCGTCCTCTTCGTCGTCCCCATAGTACTCGTCGTCATCATCCTCGTCTTCGTCATCTTCATCTTCCTCGGCGTCTCCGTAGTACTCGTCCTCGTCGTCATCGTCCTCTTCGTCGTCCCCGTAGTACTCGTCCTCGTCCTCCTCGTCGTCTTCATCGCGATATCCCGAAGCGAATCTTCCCGAAAGCGGACGCTGCTTTTTATGCTCTCTTTGATAGGACTCAATCGCGTCATCGTCGAGGCACAGAAACTCCAGCGTGTCATCTGTCACGCTGTCCTCGTCCTCCTCGTCGAATCTGTCCTCCGCGAGAAACTCCTCCAGTTCCATTTCCCGCTTGACATGTTTCCTGTTTCCGCTCTTTTTGTTTTGCATTGCGCCTCCATTATGTAAACCCTATTTTTTTAACAATTTTGTAGTATTGTATCATAAGAGCGCGATAATATCAAGGATATTTACATTTGTCCCGATTTTGGTAAGATTTACATAATATTTGTACCTTTGCGCGATATTTTACATCGCTTCAACCGCCAAATTCCGTTAAAAAAACTTGACTTTATCACCTATAACTGACACAATACAAGTGCAACCTTACAATTTCAACAATGGTCTTTGTATGAAAAAGGGGATTTTACTATGATGTACATGCACTATTGTAAGCGTTGCCATCGGGTATACATGCTCAACGGCCATAAGCAGACCTGTCCTAAATGCCGTGAACACATCACGGAACTCAAGATCACCTATATGGACTATGTCACCATGGATATGACTGAGCGGGAACAGTTTACCAACATCTGCAGCGACGAGGCCCAGCTGCCGAAGCTGAGCACCACATACCGTATGTACAAGTACAGTAAGTGGTACAAGGAACTGCAGGCAAAGTTCCCGCAGACCGCTCTCATCACATATTCCATGACAGACAGCACCCCGGTGGAAAAGCGCTGTGTCCATGATTTGACCACCGTGTGACACACGTCCGAGGGCGTCGCCGGAAACCGCACGTTTTCCGTCGGCGCCCTCTTTCTCCTATAACAGCCTGATCTCTCCCTCCCTCCAAAGTCAAAGCGAAAGATTTTATGAAAAAAATCGGAAAACATGGATTTTTGAAAATATTCATAGTAAAATAGGAAAAGAATATGGAAGGAGGCTGTCATGAACGAAAACCAACCAAACGAAACGAACGGCAACGAACCCGGCCAGGAGCGCGGGACGGGCGGGCGTTTTCACATAAACATCCATGTCATTCTGCTGGCGGCCATCGTACTGGTCGCGGCATTTTCCGCCTACAGGCTCTACAAGTGGAACCAGGGCGTGCCGTCCGATTACGATCCCAACTATCAGACGACTGATTTCGATATCGAGGCGATGGACAGCATCATCCCTCTGCCTCCCGACAAGCGCGAAGGCTATGAAGACGACGGTGTGACTACAATCCTGTGTCTCGGAGATGACCCTTTCTCTCTAAACCAGGGTGAAAATGGTCTGGCGGAACTGATCGCCAAAAAAACCGGCGCAACCGTCTACAACGGCTCTTTTACCGGCTCGACCATGGCAATGCAGAACCCGACCTATCAGGACTGGTATTTCCTGGATGCCTTCTCCTTCGCCTGGGTGGCGCAGAGTCTTGCCTCAGGCGATTTCGACACCATGCGGCATGCTGCCCCCTACGGCTACGACGAGGCATTCTCCAGGACGACGGAGCTGCTCGCCTCGATCGACATGAACACCGTAGATATCCTCTGCGTGATGTATGATGCCAGCGACTATATCAACATGCGGCCCTGCGACGATCCCAATGCGCCCTATGACCCCATCACCTACACGGGGGCCCTGCGCTCCGGCGTCAAGGCAATTCAGGACGCCTACCCGCATATCCGCATCGTCGTGATGTCGCACACGTTCTGCCATCACGTCAACGAGGAAGGCAATTTCGAGA
Organism: uncultured Lachnospiraceae bacterium; assembly: GCA_947626775.1. Classification (GTDB taxonomy): domain Bacteria; phylum Bacillota; class Clostridia; order Lachnospirales; family Lachnospiraceae; genus UBA3282. Next base: position 20,002 of record CANQTL010000002.1, read on the forward strand.
ACGGCGACCGCACGGACTTAGGACACGGAACGCTGAGTCATTATCTGCAGAAGGAGCTGGACGCGACGATGGACTGCGGCGTCTCCTTTATCGACAATTTCTATGGCTCCGTCAACGAGGACAACTATCTGGATTATATGACCGACTATATCCACTTCAACGACGCCGGACGCGAACTTCTGGCCGACCGCTTCGTCCAGTGCATCTTCCCCGATCTGTCGTCCGACCAGTAGGATAGCGGCATCAGTATTCTCTGGAGAACAGCTCTTCAAAATCGAAGGCATCGATCACGGCGCGCATCCGGGAGAGCGCGCCGTCCATCTCTTCTGCGCTCCTGATCTCGCATGTACCGTCCGCAAAGCACTCCGTCATATAATGATTGACGTCCCTGTGATAATGGGTGTAATCCGCATAGTTGTTCAGATCGGTCACGATCCAATCCTGATCCGGGAAGAAGAACACCCGCACATTGTCATAGGCCAGCAGCGTGTCGGCGATATAGCGGTATTCCTCCATGGTGGCCTCCAGATGATTCTCCCGCATCACGTCATTCCAGTACAGGATACTATAGGGCGGAAAAAAGATATAAAACACGGTATCGGGATTTCTCTCGATATACGGACACAGATTCGCCCGAAGATTGCGGTCCGTACTCTCGATATAGGCGTCAGACGGCGTCTCGTTCTCCACGACCCCGGACGGCTCATAATTGTGCATGACCCACTGAATATTGTAATACTCATCCGTCCACCAGCTCTGATAAACCGTGGCGAGATCGGTCTTATCCGGATCGGCCAGCGGTCTGAGGATATAGTTCAGCACCACGTCCTTGTTATACAGGTACTGCACGTCATTGAGGTAATTGTCATCATAGAGATATGCGGGGATCGGGTACTTCGTCTCATCCACGCCTCCCGTGTAAGTCATCACATCCACACCCAGAAATACGGCGTCCACCCGGTTCGGACTGTCAAATATAAGATCCATGATATTGGCCTGATCCTTAGGATATGCTCCGCTGTAACAGAGCTTGACCGTCTCAAGCCCCATTGTCTCGGCAAACCAGCGCGTGTCGAAGTTCACCGTCATGGAAGAGCCGAGAATCACACTGTCATACTTCAGATGTTTCGCCATGCCGGGATTCTGGGAGAGCTGATTGTCCACCAGATAGGGAAACCCCTCAAGCGGCGCATGATACTGAAAGAAAGGATCTACAAGAATCACGAGCGCTCCCGTCATTATCAGCAGTATGACAATCGCCGCCAACGTGGCGGCAAGCCACTTCTTACATCTGTTCATAACCGTTTTCCGCTCCTCAGAAATTAAAATACAGAAATGTGCTGACCCTGGAGAACGAGAGCACGCACCAGAGCGCCAGCACCGCAAACGCTGCAGCCGACCCGGCGCCATACCGCACGCGCTTCATGCGCTCGGCCGCATTCCGTCCGGCCATCGACAGCCAGAGTCCCGCGCCAAGCATGACCCAGAGCAGGATGTATCTGCTGTACGCCATATCGTCGAGACGAAGTACTTTGATAACGTACCAGAACTCGTCCAGCCTGAAACACTCGGCCAGATCCATGGAAATCTTCCGCACCGGCCCTCTGACGGCGGCTGTCAGCATACGGTTCGCCTGCGCGACGTCCGCTGCGCGGAAATATACCCATGCCGCGCTCACATACGCAAAGAGACAGATACGCGACACACCCGTCAAAACAGCGCGCCGCACCCGTGCCGCCGGCCCGCCTACGGCTTCCGCCGTGCCATGCCGCGCCGCAAACCGCGGCTTGACGCTCTTTAACCAGAACCGCGTCAACACGTACAGCGCGCCGTGCATGGCGCCCCAGACAATATAATTCCAGCCGGCGCCATGCCAAAGGCCGCTGAGCAGGAACACAATCATCAGGTTCAGGTACATCCGCGCCGCGCCGCGCCGGTTTCCGCCCAGCGGGATGTAGACATATTTCGTAAAGAAGCGGTTCAGTGTGATGTGCCATCTCTTCCAGAAATCCACAATATTCACCGCCTTGTAGGGCGAATTGAAATTGACCGGGAGCTCTATGCCCAGCATACCTCCAAGACCGCGCGCCATATCGCAGTAACCGCTGAAATCAAAGTACAGCTGCAGCGAATAGCTCACAATCACAATCACCGCGTCCAAACGCCCAAGCGCCGCGATATCCGCATAACCGTAATCCACAGCGGCGCCGAAAGTATCCGCAAGCAGCACTTTTTTCGCCAGCCCCAGCCAAAAAAGCCCAAACCCTTCCGCGATCCGCTCCCACCTGACAGGTCTTTGTCCAATCCGCGCAAACTGCGGCAGCATCTCGCCGTGATTGACGATCGGCCCGGCGATCAGCTGCGGAAAGAAAGAGACAAAAAGCGCATAGTCGACAAGCGAACAGTCCCGCACCTCGCCGCGGTAGGTATCGACCACAAAGGAAATCTGCTGGAACGTGAAAAAGCTGATCCCCAGCGGAAGCAGCACATGGTTAAGCGCCACGGAAGCGCCGAACACGGCATTGACCGTCTCCGCAAAGAAATCATAGTACTTGAAGTAAAACAGCACGCCCAGATTCGCCGCTACCGCCAGAATCATCACCGCCCTGCGCGGTCTGGCGGACAGCGCTCTGTGGAACAGATAATTCGCTCCGATGCTGCACAGCATGATGAGCAGATAGGCGGGATTAAAATATCCGTAGAACCAGAAGGACATGAAGATCAGGAACAGCTTGTCCGTCGCCGCCCTGTCCCGCCCTCCGTGATTCGACGGAAGGTAGAAGCCCAGCAGACATATGGGAAGAAAAAGAAATACAAAAATATAAGAATTGAAAAGCATAATCTCACTCCGTCTGCGTATCCCGATAAATCAGGTATTCCCCCACCTGACCGTACAGGACATAGCCGTACTCTGTCAGCGGCCTGTCAATCTGCCGATCCTCTTTTAACACGATATAAGCGCAGGGATACTCCCGCGCCAGCTCCGTAAAGGCGGCCGCCTCGATCACCTCCGCCTCCTCCATCGCTTCATACATGGCATTGTAATAGTCCCATCTGGCGATCAGCATCTCTCTGCCGTAGGGCAGTTCTATGTTCGTGCTGTACTGACGGATAAAATAAATCAGATCCGCCGGCACAAGAGCGGTGACCCGCCCTTCCTCCGGCTCAATCAGCTCCGCAATATCAATGGCTTCCTGCGGAAGGTGATAGACATTTTCGGCTTTTGTGATATTTTCACTGTCGTAGACATAATCGCCGCAGGCGATAACCGCAGCGCAGACGACCGCCAGACCAATTCTGCGGTGCCTGCCGCACAGCCTGAGCAGTCCATACGCGCTCACCATGCTCATCTGCAAAAGCCACAGCAGCCTGTAATACGTCTCCGAGTCCTCCAGAAGCCGTACAAATACCTTGCGGAACAGCGGACAGAAGAACATGAGAAGGAGGAGCGTAGGCGCATAGACAAAGATCGCCCGCCTGCGCTTATCCTTCTCCGTCAGCCACAGATACAGCAGCGCAAAGAGATAGATCCCCGCCAGATAACCGTTCTCATGAAAGCCCATATAATTCTGAAAAATAACTACACTCTCAAGAAAAATACCCCACATAGAGCTCTCCTACCGCCACAGATAGCTGTACGCTATCACCACATAGACCGCCATATAGATCACATTCGGCACGCACGCAGCGCCCATCTTCAGAAGTACTCGAAGATCCCGCTCCACAACCGCAAGACACAGAGCCGTCACCGCCGTCAGGATGCTGATAAGGAATACCGCAATGGAACTGCAGATGCCCGCCGTCATATTGATGCAGACAAACAGGGCCCACACGCCGGCGTCCGTCCGCCGCCCGCGTTTCATGCCGCCGCCTGTCTGCAGGAATATCCAGAACAGCGCCGGGATCACCAGACTGCCCGCCACCGCCTTGCCCTGCCATGTCCTGGTCAGGAAAAAAGTCTCGTTGGTATAGATGGAAACATTGCCGAAAATCTGAAATACCGCCATAAGAATCATAAAGACCGGCAGATTCTCCCTGCAAAACAGACCGTCGTCCGTCTCTTTCGCCGCAAGTCCGCCGGCACGGCCAAACAGCAGGCGGCCAATCTCATAGTACACCAGATAGGTCAGCGGGATCAGCACAAACGGCATGACAAGATGGGACAAGACCGTCGCGTGGATCCCGCTCCTCTCTGCCACAAACGCGATCCACATCGGGAAGACCGCCAGCGCATGCCTGACATCCAGATACGTAGGCCGCCCCGTATAGGGCAGAATGCGGTACATGACCTCCGCCTGCTGCGCGATCAGAGACTCCACCACATAATAGGCGTCGTCGCCGTCAAAGGACGCATAGGCCGCCGCTCTGTAGAGCTGGAAGCCGAACAGCGCTAGGAACAGGAGCCACTCGATCCGCTCCGCCCACGGCATCGTGCGCACACCCGCAGACAGCCTGCCGGCATATTTTCGAAATTCTGCGACGCCCGTGCCGCATTCTGCCGCTTCGCCATTCCGCATCCGCCTCGCGGCGCGCGGCACAAAAGCAAACCCCAGACCGACAGCCGCGCACAGAAGACTGCACGCCATGAACCATGCCGACGCCGTCCGGAAATTGTGGTACTCCACAAAGATAACCGCAGGAACCGCGATCACCTCAAACAACGCCCACATGGCAAAGTAGCCGGCAAGGATCGTGACGCCCGCGCTTCGCTTATTCTCCGATAGAAAACGGGTCGGGATCAGACCGATACAGTACGGTATGACCGCAAGCCAGAATATCAAACTGATCATGGGAAGCTCCTTTCACCGCCGCCAGCTGCCTAACAAACATCAATACTATAGCACACTTATCGGATATTTTCAAAGTTTTCCAGTGTTTGGCGGACCCGATTTTGATAAGTTTTTCAGATTTCCGTGTACATCCCTTTCCAAACATGGTACACTGATAGATATGTAACATCCGTATTGTTTCCGCAGGGAAGCGGTGGAACTGCGGACAATCTGTCAAGAAACCAATGGAGATTTCTATGAAAAAAGTATATGTGATCGGCGCCGGCCCCGCGGGTCTGACCGCTGCATATGAACTGCTGAAACAGAGCCGGGACTACGAGGTGATCGTCCTGGAAGAAAGCGACGCCATGGGCGGCATCTCCAGAACCGTCAACTACAAAGGCAACCGCATGGATATGGGCGGACACCGCTTCTTCTCCAAGGTGCCCGAGGTGAACGAATGGTGGAACCGGATGCTTCCGCCGCAGGGCGCTCCCGCCTATGACGATATCCGGCTCTCCCGGCATGTGGAGTTAGCCGCAGGCGGACCGGATCCGGAGAAGGAAGACCGCGTCATGCTGAAGCGGAACCGCGTCTCCCGCATATACTATGACCAGAAATTCTTCGATTATCCCATCAGCCTGAAATGGGAGACTTTCGCCAACATGGGGCTTGCCACGGACATCGTCGCCGTGTGCAGCTACCTGGTCTCCGTCGTGCACAAGCGCGAAGAAAAGTCGCTTGAAGACTTCTATATCAACCGCTTTGGCCGGAAGCTGTACACCATGTTCTTCGAACGCTACACGGAAAATCTCTGGGGACGCCACCCGCGCGAAATCGATCCCAGCTGGGGCGCCCAGCGCGCCAAAGGACTCTCCGTCTTCGCCATTATCAAGGATATGTTCGGCAAACTGCTGCCGAACGGCAAAAAACGCCATGTGGAGACTTCTCTGATCGAGTCATTCAGCTATCCGAAACTCGGCCCCGGCCAGCTCTGGGACGTGACCGCCGAAGAGATCGTGAAACTTGGCGGCACAATACTGCGAAACTGCAGGGTGATTAGACTTCACAAGGACGCGCAGAACCATATCACCGCGCTCACCTATGAGACGCAGGGACAGCAAATCACCGTGGAGGGCGACATCTTCATCTCCTCCATGCCCGTCAAAGACCTGGTGGGCGGCATGAACGACGTGCCGGAGCGCGAAGCTCAAATTGCGGCCGGGCTTCCCTACCGCGACTACAGGACGCTCGGCGTCCTGATCCACAGGCTGAATCTGCAGAATAAGACCAAAATAAAAACCCTGGGCAATATCGTACCGGACAACTGGATCTATGTTCATGACCGCTCAGTGCAGATCGGACGGTTTCAGATCTACAATAACTGGTCTCCCTATATGGTGGCCGATCCGGAACACACGGTATGGGTCGGACTGGAATACTTCTGCAGCGAAGGGGACGAACTCTGGAATATGACCGAAGAGAAATTCTCCGCGTTCGGCATCTCGGAGATGATCCGGATGGGACTGATAGAAAACGAGAACGACGTGATCGACACGCACTCGGAATCCGTGAAAAAAGCTTATCCGGCATACTTCGACACCTACAGCGAGATTGATACGCTGACGGCTTACCTGAAAAGCATCGACAATCTGTACTGCGTGGGCCGCAACGGCCAGCACCGCTACAACAATATCGACCATTCAATGATGACTTCCTTCGAGGCGGTCAAAAACATCATAAACGGCGTCAAAAATCAGGACAATATCTGGAACGTCAACACTGAGCAGGAATACCACGAATCCAGGTCGTGACCTGAGGGCGCTCATTCTGTCAGCAGATAATGTCCCTCTCCGAAATCGCTGATCTGCGAATAGATCCGTCCATTGACCGCAACCGGTTCCTGCGGCAGTTCCCCGAACCATATGATACAGTCGGGCGTATAGCTGCGGTCGGCGTAAACCGCCGATTCATTATCCACCAGGACGTGTTCTATGCGCTGTCCCGAAAGCATTTTCCAGATAGGATACTCGTAATCGTCCGCAAGCATCAGGTGCAGTCCCACAGACGCATACCCCTCAGATTTGATCTTATCCGTCACCTGGGCGTAATAAGCCGTTTCTTCCCTTTTTAAATAAAAATATCCGTAGGGCCTTCCGGCTGCGCCCCGGTGCATACAGGTATCATAGTGATAGTAGGTAACGCTGAGCGCCGACATGACGCACAGAAAGCCAACCGTACCGAAAACAGCGTGCCTGAGCGCCTCCCTGCCCGCCGTATGGCGCTGCAGCTCGAAGGCGATCATCGGACAGAGCAGCGCCAGATAGGACAGCATATATCTGCTCACAAAAGGCTCCCAGCGCAGAACCGTGCAGAACAGGAGAAACGACGCAGCAGCCGTCAGAAAATATCCCGCGCCGACGCTTTTCCAATCCGTCCTTCTGAACGTGAGAACCGCCCACAGGACGCAGAAAATAAACAGCCACATCACCAGCGCGTTGACGGCGTTGTCGCACCCGTAAGAGTTGGCTTCCTGCAGCCCGAATTCTATACCGTTCTCAGCGATCGACTCCGCATTCAGCTCCACGTGCAGCAGGCTGGCCGCGCCCCGCGCGATCCCTGCAAAAACCACCTCGCTGTCCAGAAAGAGCGCCGTAGGCATGTTAAATGTGAAATTTTTCAGGAAATTGACAAAAAGATAGGCCGGCTGAAGCGTCCCCACAAGCTGCCTCGCCCCGGTGCTGGCGCTGGCGTACGCATGAAACGTCCTGAAATTGCGTATAAGCTCCGGCGACAGCGGAAGAACCACGCACGGCAGCGCGGAGAACGCAAGACCCAGCAGGCTTTTCAGCCTGTCCCTTCTCACAGCGCAGCGTATCAGGAGCCACGCCGCGAAAACCGCCATGGCAATGCACACCGAAGGCTTCGTCAGATATCCCCACGCGACGCACAGACCCATCGCACAGACATGCCGGACCATTCCCCGGTCGCAGGACAGCTTCTCCCGGCGTTGTGTCAGTTCCAGAAGCATATACACATAGAACAGCAGCCAGACCGTCGCAAACTGATCCACCTGTGTCGTCAGCGCCTCCGCGTACGCTGTCGGCATCGTCATATACAGAAGGACCGCCACAAAGCAGTAATTTCTGCCGCATCCGAGTTTTTTCGCGATCGCGCCCGTCATGTACGCACACGCAAGATAGGAGCCCGCCTGTAACAGCTGGAACAGTCTGTCGCTCCCCCTGCACAGAATGCCTACATGAAGATTCACGAACTCCGCCAGCACAGGACTGCTGATCTGGCGGATACTGTTGGTCGCATAGTGCGCTACCGACCGGTTCTGGATCCAGTACGAGATGCGCGGGAGGTGATAGGTCATAGAGTCCCAGTTGTACGGCGTCGTACGAAGCGCGAGAAACAGAACCGCCGCCCCCAGCAAATACGGAACCAGCTCCCACGGACGCCCCCGCCATTGCTCTACGGCCTTACGCGCGCGGTGAAACAGGCCGTCCATCCGATACCCCGCCCTTTTCATCTGAACCGCCAGCAATACAAGCAGCAGACAGTCCGCCGCCGCCCAGGCGAGGCATACCGTGACAAATCTGACCGCATGAAAGACCGACAGCGCTTCCGTCACCGCGAACAGATAGAGCTGCCAGATACAGCACGCCTCGATATAAGTATCCGTCGCCGCTTTTCTCACGCCCCTGCGCACGCTGCAGATATGAAGATTGGCAAATAATGTCACTATGGCAGTCAGCACTTCTTCCTTGCCTCCGATCTGGTCCGCGCCGGGACGGACCTACTCGCCCGCCGTGCTCTCCAGGACGGCCAGCGCCGCTTCCTCCACGCATTTCATACCGTCCGGCGTCAGATGCACGCCATCCGACGTCATTTCCGTCAGGTTATCGATCTCGATACCGCAGTCATACAGATCGATCACAGGCAGACCTCTGGTATCCGCGATCAGCCGGATCCGCTCCGAATAATCTTTCGCCGTCATTCCGAGACTGTTTTCCATCGGTTCGTAGGGCCGTTCCGTACCCCAGTCGCCTACCTGCGTCAGCGTGCAGCAGTAGATCCTGGCGATCGGATACTCGCTCTCCAGCTTGTCCAGCATCATACAGTAGGCGTCGCTGAAATTGTCTATCTCGCCTTCCTCTACCAGCGCCGTCCCGTCGTTGTCCCCTATCGGAACGCTTTCGAGCAGATCGTTGGTTCCCATATAGACAATGATGATATCCGGAAGCCGTCCCTGCTTGCCGACCGTATAGGACAGCCGGAAGCTGCTGCATCCGCTCTGAATGTCTTCCTTATCGGAATCGCCCGCGCACGTGCTCCCCGCGCTGGAATTGTTGGCGCACAGTTCCATTCCCGTATCTTTTAACAGCCTCTGCCACCATAGCTGGGATGCGTCCGTCAGTTCCCCGTTCTCGGGATAGAATCCGTTGAATCCCTCGGGGATCCAGCCTTCATAAGTGGAGATACTGTCTCCCACCACAGAGAGGCCAAGTCCCTGCATCCCATTCTCCGCCGGCTCCTGCTCCCTCTCCTGCATCTGCTCCGTCTCTGCCGCAGGCTCTGTGCCGTCCTGCATCGAATCCGCCGGCGTCTGCGCCGCGCCGCTTTCCTGTACGTCCGCGCCGTCCGCCGGCGCATTGCCGTCTCCGCCGGCGCCGCAGCCTGCCAGGCACGCGGCAAGTCCCGCCCCCGCAAGTATCCCCCACAATCCTCTTCTCATGTTTTCCCCCACATTGTCTTTCGTCTATTTTTTGAACACGGACTGCCTCGCCCCATGCAGCTTGTCATGATGCTTCAGAACGTCGTCCACGGCGTCCATGCGAAGCCCCGCGTCGATAAAATCGCAGTACTTACAGAACGGATAGTTCTGTCTGCCCTCCCTGACCGCCAGACGGAGTTCCCGATATAGCCCGCTGTTCCAGCCGTCCTTCACGGACACCTCATGCAGATCCGCCAGATCCGTCACCTCGAAATTGTCGCAGCAGCAGATTCCCAGCTTGCCGTTCGGCATAATCCACATATCCGTATAGGGCATCAGACAGGTCTCCCTGACGACTTTTTCCGTTCCCTGCTTGTTCGGCGCGCTGCCCGCCCGGTTTGTGAGCACCTCCTTCAGATACCTGATCTGTATGAGGATATCCACGTCCCGGAACTCGTCGGGATGCGCCTGTACATAGTCATAGATCTGCCGGATATTGTCGTGCATTTTCATGTCCAGACAGTAGTTATTGATGATCAGCTGATCCACATAGGGCACGATTTCTTTCGTCCTGTCAATGTCCAGGAGCAGCCCGTTGGTGGACATGAAGATAAAAGCTCCCGGCAGCTGCTTCCTCGCATACCTGTGAAACTCCACAATACGCTTGTCCAGCCACGGCTCGTTGTTGCCGTACAGTGTCAGGTGCCCTCTGTAGTTCCATGTCCGCAGCTGGTCTATGACAGAATAGTACAGATCGTCCTCCATTTTCATATAGGGTCGCTTCTCCGCATGAATGTTGGCCGTACAGAACTCACAGGTACTGTTGCATCTGTTCACCGTCTCAAGATTGACGATCAGCGGATGCGGCGGCTCCTCCTGCGCAAAGAAATATTCGATATACTGTCTCTGCAGCTTCCTTCTGGCGATAAACTGCAGTTTCAGATAACTCTCGCTGGACAGCTTCGGAAGATATTTCCGCGCGTTCCATCCCAGCACTCCCGCAAAGTTGTGTACTCTGATCGGCATGATCTCTCTCCTTTTCCTTCCGCCGGATGCCCGTAACCGTGCCCGGCAGATCTACGGCGTATTTTCTCTATTCCTGCGCGCAATACACATAGACGGTCATACTGCCGTCCCGCGCCGTGTAACTCCCGCACAGCGCAAGCTGTCTGTCCGCGGCGTTTTCAAGTTCTATCCTCGAGAAAAGGTACCGGCCTCCCAGCTTTAGAAACGCCTCTGTGTCCATATAGATGTCCCGGTCCGTGGCATACACCGTCTTAGTGGCATTGACAATGCTCAGGTCCGTGCCGGAATACAGATACGCCCGCGCGCCCCAGTCGTCATAGTAGACGCGCGTCTCCTCCACCCGGTCGAGCGCCGGCGCGATGATCCTGCGGAAATCCTCTTTGTACGCCTGCGGATAGAACCCAAGGTAGCCGTCCAGCGTGGCGATCCCGTTATATTCCAGCACAGCGGGATGCAGGCCGTACGCCGCCGACCACTCGCCCGCATAACCGATATCCTCCTTGATCTCTCGGAACAGTTCCTGCGCATAGAACTGCTCATAGTCCAGCTCGTCCACCTCCGCGCCATGAAAATATTCGTAGGCCCGGTTATGGCATGTGGCGTACAGATCATTGTACCGGTTCGGCGTCAGGATGACGACCAGCACCGCAATACAGACAAGGGCATTCGCCGCCCACACTCCCCATATTCCTCTGTCGTACAGCACGGCCAGCACCAGAAAAAAAGCCGCGTACCACAGAAACGGATTGAAAAATACCGTCCTGTTGAACTGCCATCCCTTCAGGGGCGGCAGAAGCGTCTCCACGAGCGACCGGACGGGTTCGCAGTCATACAGGCCGTACACCGCGCAGTTGAACAGGATAAACAGCATGATAAAATTAAACGGATCCCGCAGAATCCTGCGCGGCTGCCGCTTCCACAGATACAGTCCGTTACGGATCAGAAAATACGCCGCACAGACGGGCAGCACTACTTTGGCGTGCACGCTGTCCGCATGGAAGATACCATCCCGCCAGACCGTGAAGATCTCCCGCAGGATCTCCGCCGCGGTCAGACTCGGGTTCACCATAGAGGAGCGGATAGTCTCCTCGCCGCCGAACAGCATCTGCCCGAACAGGCGGTACTCGCACGCGACATATCCGAGTCCCAGCACAATCACAGCCGCTCCAAGCCGCCAGACGGGTCTTTTGTCCCGGACGGACAGCCACACTGCCGCGATCACAAGATAGCCGAGCAGGAAAATACCGTGATAGGAGAAGTACGACGCGAGCGGATAGGCAAACAGCGCCAGATACCACAGCCTCCACCGCCTTCCCTCACGCCTGTATATTTTCACCAGCAGATACACGCAGAGCGGAATCGAGGCAAACGCGAACCCGAAAGCCGGAAAAACCCACAGAATCCCATAGGCGAATCCCGTCATATACACGAGCGGCCGATACGACATATATCTGTCCGCCAACAGCTCTTTCGCCAGCAGACGGAAAGAGACGATCCCAATCAAAATTTTGCCCAGAATGCCGAGGACATACGCCGTATAAGTCGGAAAAATCATATACAGCACGCTGTACAGCGAGAGCTCCGACGGCAGATCATCCCTCGTGACGCCGCCCAGGAAGGGAGCCTGCACTCCATGCTTCCAGAAAGTTCCGGTATTCTTCAGCATCTGAAACTGCGCCAGGAAAAGATCCATATTGTCGTGCACGGCGATATAGGAGCGCTCGCCATAGCCGAACAGCACGCCTGCCGTCAGGAGAAAGAAGCCCGCGATCGGAAAAAGAAACCAATATTTCGTCAGCCAAAGAAAGCCTCTCGACTCAGTCAATCGTTTCATTCGTCTCTCCGTCCGCCTGTTCCTCTTCACCGCCGTTCTTCTTTTTGCGGAACACAAACAGTTTCTGTCCGAAAAAGTTCATGAAGATAAACAGTCCCATGCCAAGAATCATGGCCACATTGTCTACAATCACTTCTGGCTGCGACGCCAGTATCTGTCTGACCAGCGGCTGCGCCACGCCGAACGCAACGAGATAGCAGACGATAATGTTGACCGCGAACCGCCACGGCAGCCACTTATCCCTGTGTTCCACCTTAAAAGTCAGCCTGCCGTTGGCATGATACGAGAACACGCTGCCGACAAAGTAGGAGATGCCGCTGGACAGCCAGTAATTCATGTGGATCAGATTGTACAGCACCTCCATGATCACCAGACCCATCAGCGTATTCGCAACGCCCACGATGCCGAAGTGAAACACTTCCATGATAAAATCCTTATACTTTACATACAATTCCTTTAATTTCTTCATATGCTCCCACCAGTTATCCATCCCGCCGCATCCGGCAGCAGACCGCTCCGCCTTGCCAAAATCCCGCGCGCCGTATATAATAAAAAACAGCTTGTCTGTCGGCTCAGCCACAGCAGACGCGTCATTCACAGGAGGATCTTATGCTGTCATTAAAAGTACACCACATCGGCTATCTCGTCAAGAAAACGGAACCGGCGATCCGCGTGCTGCAGGCGCTGGGCTATGAGATCTGCGGCGCCGTCGTCCGGGACGAGATCCGCCTGGCAGACATCTGTTTCCTGCAGAAAGACGGCTACCGCATCGAGCTGATCGCCCCGTACTCGGAAACTTCCGTCGTATACGGCCTTCTGAAAAAATATAAAAACTGTCCCTACCACATCTGCTATGAGACACAGGATTTCGACAGCGACTATCAGACGCTGCGCGAAGAAGGATTCCTGCCGGTCGACACCCTTACGCCCGCCCCTGCTCTGGACGGTTGCGAAGTTGTCTTTATGACCCATGCGTCTCTCGGCATGATCGAACTGATCCGCCCCCGCTGAGCGCGGACGTCTCCCCACAGATATCCCCGGTCAGCCGTCTTTTCTGAAGTACATGGTCAATGTGCCGCATTTATGTTCCTCGAAATCAGAGAGATCCAGGCTCGGCTCGTAGCACCAGTGTCTGTCTTCCCTGTTGTACATGACGACCACATCCATATGCTCCAGCACATCCTCCTCATCCTCATGCTCCCCAAACCACTTGGAGATCAGTTTTCTATCCTCGTCCCAGTAGAACACGTCGTCGTATCCGTGAATCCGAAGCCAGTAGTACATCGTCCGGTTTCCCTCTGCATTCGGAGCAAAGCAGGACAGCACCTTCGTCCCCGGATGCTCTCTCGTGTATTCCAGCGTGGTATCGAGCATGGTCTGTACGCTGCCGCCCCGGTATGCGAAATAGTCCGCCTCCCTGAGCATGACCCGCGTATGCGCGGCGAGCATAAGCAGCAGGCACAGCACATAGACGCTCTTCCGCCTGCCGCCAAGCGCTTTCATAGTGCCGCCCGCAGCGATCAGCCAGAAAGCGATTCCGAACGCCGTCGGCAGAAGATAGCGCTCCGTGATGCCGGTCTTGCTGTAGGTGACAATCTGCGGCACGATGAGCAGCGCCGTGAGCGCCATCTCCCAGCCGAGCTTTTTCAGCTCCTCCCAGTAGGTCAGCAGAATCATGCAGCAGATGACGCCGAAACGGAAATACCACTTCAAGTCCGCTCCGAGCGCATTCAGCCACACCTCTCTGTACTGCTCGTAAGTCATCTGCGCGTCCAGGCCGATGTATTCATAATTGTTGGTGCCGATCACAAAAAGTAACAGCAGCATCTCCGCCGTAAAGAACAGACCCAGAACAAGGAAATACCCCCATTTGGCCCTGACGCTCTCCCACAGCGACGCTGCGGTAAGCCTTCCCCTGCCACGCATCTGCGCGTACAGCACATAGAGCAGGACAAACGGCAATAGCAGAATAAAGGATTCCTTGTAGAGCGACATGAGGAAGAACAGAAACGCCGAGCCGGCCGCGCGCCACGCGCCGCCGCCCTCCAGCCATGTCAGCAGCAGATAGAAGCCGGTCGCAAAAAGCAGCATGCCATAGGATTCCTGCGGCCCCAGCTTCCACCAGACAGCCGACTGATACCCTACCATGACCGTCAGGGCAAACAGCAGGGAATACGCCCTGTTGCAGCGCATATGTCTGGCACAGTAATAGAGCGCTGCCAGCGCTGCCACGATCTCCATGCCTTTCCATACCGACATGGCCGTCAGATTGACGCCAAAAACCGCCGCCGCGCAGACGCGGTTAATATAGTACAGGGGCCGGAACCTCACCGTCAGATCAAATTCCAGCGCATCCTTCAGACAGCCGGCAAAATTGCTCCGCCCGGGCGACATCAGATCCACATATTTGGCGTATTCCCAGTCGTCCACCAGATGGAAACCCGACGCAAGCGTACCCGTCAGCACAAGCACGCCGAACACCAGCGCCGCAAAAAAGGTCCAGACAAAAAGCCTTTCCTCCGCCCTGCTCATCCCGTTCCACCTGTCAGCTATCTTGCGCCATCCCCGCGCCGGCAGCGCCGCCCGAACCTTCATGCCCGTCTAAGCCCCCAGCTGTCCGGCAATGATATCCGCCATCTCTCCAACATTCTTCATGGAGACCACCTGTCCCATGTTGAATTTGACGCCAAACTCCTGCTCCACGGCCGCCAGCAGATTGATGTGTTCCAGGGAATCCCACTCTTCGATGTCATCCGCCGTAGTGGCGTCCGTCACCGTAATGCTGTCGTCGTCAAACACATCCCTGAATACTTCATTCAGTTTCACAAATATCTCTTCTCTGTCCATTTGATCCTCTCCATTCTCTGTACTACTATAAATGTTTTTGTGTATTTTGGCAACTTACACGTTCACTGCAATCACCGTGTTCCTGTCCGTATAGTCGTCGGTGACGGCAAATCGCCACACCGTACCGCCCTCTTTTGTCTCGCCGGTCTTCTCAAAACCCATCGTCTCATAGAAATCCCTGACCATGGCGTTCTTGGCGGTGGGATAATAATATCCGAACATCGTCTCCAGGCCGCATGCACGGCACGCGTGCACCATAGCGTCCAGCATGGCATACTCCATATCCCGCTTCAGCACACGGCAGCTCATCAGCCACAGATCCAGGTGCAGCGCTTTCGCCGCAATATCCTTCCTGCCGATCACCACGGTGACGACGCCGTTGTCTCCGAACTTGTCCTCCAGTCTGCCGTATCTGGTAATATAGTCGTCACTGGCCGCAAAGCGCTCGATATCGCTCTGCGTATACCGCCTCGTCGTCAGGTTGAACTGATTGCTCTTGTTGGTGAGCTGTGCGATCCTCGCCATATGAATCGGCTCAAACGCCCCGATGGAAGCGCGCATCTCGAGCGAGCGCAGATATTCCCTGTAATCGCCGAAACTGCGCTGCTGTCTCGCCCGCGCCATATTCGCCTTGTACATCTCGCTGCGCCTGCGGTCGTCCTCGGACAGATTCGTCACCTCAAAAAATCCCGCGTGATCCAGCACGCGGATATACTGCTCCGGCGTTCCGATATCCGGCGCGGCTACTCCCGGCACCTGGGTGCTCACGATATCCCGCTCAGCCAGATTGTCGTCCACAAACACCAGGCTGTCAGGCAGGATGCCCAGCTCCTCTGCAATCGCCTCCATATTGCTGCTCTTGGGTTCCCAGTTCGCCTTGATCAGCAGGAAGTCGTCGGGACGAAGGATCCCGTCAGGATGGTTCAGCCCCAGAATGGCGTTCTCCGGCTCGTTCTTGGAATTGACATTCAGCATGACGCCGATGTCTTTCTGCGCCTTGATATAGTCCTGAAATTCCGCGTAAACCTGTCCCAGGGACGTCTCCTGTCCGATCTCGAGATTCTCTACGCCGTCGTCTCCCACGACGCCTCCCCACAGCGTGTTGTCCAGATCAAGCACCAGAGATTTCTTGTTCTTTCCGAAGATGGCCTTTATGATATTGGACAGATTGTAGGCAAATTCCGGGATTGCCTGCATACACATGGCATATTTGTACATATGCCAGTAGAAGGGATCCGCCCATTTGTCCAGACCGTACGCCGCTGAGATATAGTTGATATCGTTGATATAGAAATCGTCGTGCTCCCTCGCATACTGATAGAAGCTCTCGTTCAGCCTGTTCAGGAAACTGATGCGCCCCTGCGGGAACACCGCCTCTCTGTTCCCCAGCAGCCTGTAAAAAGGGTATTCAAAGTTATTCTGGACCACGGGACAGTGATAGTCCGCAATCGCCTTGTCCCACATCACGGCGAAATATCCGAACTGTTCCTCCAGCATGAAACCGACTTCCTCTTCGTTCGTCCCCGGCGTCGGATACTTCATAATATTCCGGCTCGACGTGTGAATGTAGATCAGATCCGGCTCAAACTCCACCAGGCGCGGGTTGTCGAACATCACGTCCTGCCAGTACTGCGCGTATTCCGATTCATAAAACTCCGGCTGTATACCCCTGTCCAGCAGAAACAATTCCAGCACTCTTATGATATCGTGCGTCGTACTGCCTCCCAGAACCGCGATCTTCTTGCGGACAAAATCCGCCCCGCTCTCCAGAAGCCGCCGCCTGATCTGCTTTGATTTCTTTAAAATATATTCGCTGTCAAAAGGATATTCCAATTCTTTCATAGAAAACCTCCGTCTCGTTTATTCTACCATACCCGCCCCTCATACTGCAACAAGGGCTTACCGCAAGCGGCAAGCCCTCTATATTTCTGTCAGCGCAGCATATACATCTTACTCTTCCGGATAGAAATCCGCCAGGATCCTCTTCGTCAGGCACTCCGCGTACTGTCGTCTTCCCTCTTCCGACAGATGTATGCCGTCCTCCAGATACTGATCCGCCGTATACGCGTCGATGCCGCTGTCCTCCATCGCATTGAAGAACAGCACGTTATCCTCCCTGTGCTGATCCGCCACATACCCTGCGACACGGAAAAACTCTACCAGTGTGCCATATCCGTAATTGACGCTGTATGCGTCTCCCGTAAATTTGTCCCCGTCATAGAACTGGCAGTAGTGCGGGGCGACTATAATAATCTTTGCATCCGGGAAATGCGTTCTGAGCGCGTTCGTCGCAGTCTCCAGCGCGCCGGAGTATGTGCATATATCCGCAATATCCGCCACGGTGCCGTCCGACAGGTACTTGCTCTGGGGGATCTTGGCGCTCAGGAAGTCATTGATGCCATACTCTATAATAAAATAATCGGTCTTGTAGAAATCGCATTCTTTCAGAATTTCACCCGCCCGGTACCCGTCGAAGAGAGACGCGTCGATATTGCCGAGTATGGCGTTGACCACCCCCATAAGCCCGAGAGAGTTCCAGCCTTCAAAGCTCCTCGGCTCATCGTAGGGCACCGCGGCCATCGTGCCGCCGATCGCCATGTTGTACACTTTGGCGTTGCAGGCGTCCCCGATCAGCGAAGCCACGCCGGCGTATTCGCGTTCATTGTCCAGAATGCTGTCTCCCATAAAGACAATCTGCATATCGTAATCTCTGTCGTCCTGATCGCCGCTGTTCTGGGAGACCGTGGCGGAATCAGACGTTTTTTCCGTATTGCGCAGCGTCTTTTCCTTCTCTGCAGCCACAGCGCTCCGCTGCTCTCCGCCCGTCTCTTTGACGGACTCGGAGATCTTCTCAGGTTCCCCGTTCAGACTGTCCCACTCCTCCTTGAGTTCCTGCACGGCCTGACTGTTGGATTCCTCCATCGCAAGCCGCTCTTTCTCCATCCTGATCTGCGCCTGTCCGTACGCGATCTCAATGATCGCCAGGATGCAGAAGCCGACCAGCACCGCCAGAAGTACGGTATTGATATTGCTTTTTGCCCTGCGTCTATGTTGATCGCCGTTCATCCTTCACCCCTGCCTTTCGCCTTTTCCGTCATCCGCCGCCTATGTATGTCCCCGCCGCGCGGACCGCGGTTATTTCTATCAGACAGAATAGCACTTTTCCGTCCGTTTGAACAGATTCCCCGTGATTTCTAAAAAAATCTTCCGCAAATCTTAAGAATCAGATTTTGTTTGTAACCGCGCTCTATTATAGTATATAATTAAAATTTAGAAATATACGCGCTATTGTATGATTCAAGAAAGGAGCCCTCCCATGTCGCTTATCTCCTCCGGCACGCAGCCCGTTATGCCGCAGGCGTCATCCTCGCCCGACTCAGGCAGACGTAAGAATCCCGCCGCCGGCGTCTCCGCGTCTTCTTCCGGTCGGCATCTGCTCTTTTTCATCCCGTTCCTGATCCTGTTTTACTGTGTGGAACTGTTCTGGATCGGGCCTGTGGACGGCATCAACGACGACTGGGGTATGTACAGCACCCTGTCCGGCGCCTATCTGGGCTATCCGGACGCGCATGTCCTGTTTTTCCTGTACCCGCTCTCATGGGCGCTGGCAGAGCTCTACCGGCTGTGCAGCTTCATCCCATGGTACGGCCTCTTTCTACACGGCGTGACCGTGGCGGCTCTCTATACCGTCTATGGGCGCGGCATGCGCATCCTGGAGCGGCACAACTGTCCCGACGCGCCCTGGAAACCGGCGCTGACAATCCTGTGCATTCTTTTCCCGATCATCGGCCTGAACGTGATCTCGGAGGTTCAGTACACCACCGTCGCGGGAATCGCCGCCGCCGCCGCGATCTTCTGTTTTACCACGACCCGCACCGATCTCCCCGTCCGGGATTTTATCCTGCGCAGCGTCCCCGCCTTCGTCTTCGCGTGGCTTTCCTATTCCATGCGGCAGAATATCTTCTATCTCATGCTTCCCATAGCCGGTATGATATGGCTGTCCAAATGGAACAACGCGCGCCGCTGCGGCTTCGCGCACACCGCGCGCAAGCTGCTCGGCTTCGCCGCCATTCTTCTGGCCGGCATGGGAATCCTGTACGGGCTGAACGAGGCCGCGTACTCTTCGGAAGAATGGCGGGATTTCCGCCGGATCAACTATTACCGCGAGCGCGTGGGGGATTTCTATACATGGCCGGAATACGGGGAGTGCGCGGACGCGCTGAACAGCCTGGGAATCACGGAGGAAGAATATCTGTACCGCAGAAACGGCGCGCCCTTCATCGGCTACGGCATGTCCGTGGAAGACTGGGAACAGATGCACGCCATCGCAAAAAGCTGCTTTCTTGCCCGCACCTCCGTGCGGGACCGTCTGAAAAACATCGTCGTCGGAAGCGTCGGAGCCTTCTTCTACGAGGACGGTATGCAGCCCGCCAATCTGCTCGCTCTGGCGCTCATGGCGGCGACGTTTATACTCATACTGCTGCGCCGCAATCTCAGCGCCCTCTCCGCCTTTTTCTTCTATTTTCTGGGACGCGCCGTGAGCTGGATCTATGTGCTGTACGAGGGCCGCTTTCCCAAACGCATCATACAGCCCCTGATCTTCGTGGATTACGCCGCTCTCTTCGGCATTCTCCTCGGCTTCAATATGCTGCGGGCGGAGCGCTCCAGAAAATACCGCTTCGTACTGCCGGTAGTTTTCCTGCTCTGCGCCGCTTCCATCGCCGTCACCAAAAACAACGTGGATGCGGACTACCATGCCCACGAGGAGACCTGGGAAGCGCTGAAAGCATACTGTCACGCTCACCCGGATAATCTCTATATATGGACTTACGACTCCGGGACACTGGAAAACTATTGCGAATCGCCTTTTGATATGACTCTGGACACTTACAATAACTTTGTCTACACCAACTGGGGCGTGATTCTGAATCCCAACACCCGCGTCAAGCTGACCCGCCACGGCGTAGGAGACTTCGCCCGCGATGTTGTCGAGAGCGATCACACCTGTTTTATCCTGCGGGAAGCTCCCTACAACGAAGAACACCCCGTGATCATGTACTTCCGCCACACGTACGGCGCCGCGATGGAGACCGTCGACGCCTTCACCGCCGGAGACACGACTTACATGGTGTACCGTCTGCGGCCGGAACAGCCGTGAGAAACCGCGCGGTTACTCGCTGCGGTTTATCCTGCGCGTCACAAGCGTCAGGCGGTACTCAAAATCCCTTCTGTTTTTCAGCGCCATATTGGAGAGGATCAGCCCTGCAAACAGGGACTGGATCGACGCCAGACCGATAAACCCGCACACGAACAGCGTCGGGAAGCGCAGCACAAGCCCCGTCTCGATATATGCGATCAGGATGGGAATGAACAGCGCCACAGCGACGACCGCCAGCACTGCAGAGCAGAGTCCGAAAAACCGCATCGGCTTGTAATCCCGATACAGCTTCACAATCGTGTGGAGCACTCTGAACCCGTCCGAGAACGTATTGAGTTTCGATTCGCTCCCCTCCGGCCTGTCACGGTAGTCCACGATCACATTCTCTATCTGCATATGATTATAGACCGCATGGATCGTCATCTCTGTCTCTATCTCGAAACCGGTGGACAGGATGGGGAATGTCTTGACGAACCCGTAGCTGAACGCGCGGTATCCGGTCATAATATCCTTGATCTCGCAGTCGAAAAGCTGATTGATGCTGCTTCGCACGAGCGTATTGCCAAAGTTGTGGAAGGGTCTCTTGTTCTCCGTAAAATAGGTGGATGACAAACGATCTCCCACCACCATGTCCGCATTGTGATGAAGCACCCTGTCCGCCATCTCGACCGCGTACTCCATCGGATAAGTGTCGTCGCCGTCCACCATGACATAACACTCGGCCTCAATCTCCCGAAACATGCGGCGTATCACATTGCCCTTGCCCTGCATGTGTTCATAGCGCACGACCGCGCCAGCCTCCCCGGCGAGTTCCACAGTCCTGTCGCTTGAATTGTTGTCATACACATAGACTACCGCCTCCGGCAGCGCCGCTTTCGCGTCCCGCACCACCTTCGCGATCGTCTTCTCCTCGTTATAGCAGGGTATCAAAACGGCTATCTTATCCATTCTCCACGCAACCTTTCGGATCAGTAGTCTGTATCAGTCTCATCAATAGCTTACCACATAATGGCAGATTTTACTAGAATCCCTGATAAATAAATTCTCCCGCGCTGTACCCCGGCCCATAACACCCGAACAGGATCACCGCAAACAGCAGCGCATACCAGACAACCCAGCGGACCGGCAGCGGCATACGGGCGATCCGGTCCCGCACGGAACCGCCGCGCTGGAGCAGCGACACCACCCACAAAAGCAGCAGCGAGACAGCCGCAGCGGCAAACTCCGTCCCGTCCAGCCCGAGGGCCAGCAGAGAACCGTCCCACAACACGGACGGATTCCACACCGCAACCGCCTCCCGCAGCATGGCAAAGGCGTCCCCCACCGAAGCCGCGCGGAAGAACAGGTCACCGATGCACACCAAAAAGAACGTCCTGACTATGCGCACGCCGTCCGCCAGCCGTCCCTTCGCGTCGATACGGCACTTTGCCATGACGCGGGCGCAGGGCGCTTCCAGCAGTTCTTCCATCACAATATAGCACCAGTGCAGCAGGCCGGAACCGATCACGAACTTCCAGTCGCCGCCGTGCCAGATACCCACCGTCAGCCACAGAATAAACATCGCCGCGAAGGTGGCGTACTGCTTGCCCCGCTTCTTGCCGAACCGCTGACGCCACGCCTGATTCAGATTCGTAAAGAACCGGGTCCGCAGAAGCGGATAGAACACATACTCCTTCATCCACACGCCCAGCGTGATGTGCCATCTGCGCCAGTACTCCGAAATGCTTCTGGCAAAAAACGGCGTCTGGAAATTTTCCGGCAAAAGGATCCCAAGACTCTCCGACATGCCGAGCACGATGTCCATGCAGCCCGAGAAATCCGTGTAGAGCTGAAAGGCATAGCACGCCGTCGCAACCCATATATACGCGCCCGGATAGCCCGCATGATCACCGTACACCGTATCCACAAGCGTACCCAGCCGCTCCGCGATCACCAACTTCTTGAAGAATCCCCATGCCATGCGCTGCAGGCCCCGCGCCACCCTTCGGTAGTCAAACGCATGCGGCGCAAAGAACTGTTCGCCGTTCTCCCTGTACTTCATGATCGGTCCCGAGATGACCACCGGAAAATACATGCCATAAAGCATCAGTTTAAGATAATTCTTCTGCGGCGCGGCAATGCCATAATATACGTCGACCACATATCCCAGCAGCGAGAACGTATAGAAAGACACGCCCAGAGGAATCAAAAAATCCACGCCTTCAATAAGCGTCCGCTCACTTCCGAGCAGCCTCGCGACGCCGTCTATCGTATATATCCCGAAATTCACATATTTCAGCACGGCCAGAATGCCGATATTCACCAGAATCACCGCGAGCAGGACGCCCCTGCGCCTTCCGGCACACTCCGCCGGCGTCGCGTCAAGCAGCCGGATTCCCACGTAACAGGCCGTCACCGACGCGACGGGATACAGGATCAGAATACCGTTGCCGCCAAGCAGATAGTATGCGATACTGCACGCCAGCAGAAGCCCCCACTGAAATTTCTTCGGAATCAGATAATACAGAACCAGAAGCCCCGCAAAAAAACACAAAAAAGAAAAAGATGTAATACCCATATCCGCCTCACTCCTATTCAGTATATCATGAACCGGAGCCAAAAAAAACTTTTTTTGCGCGCGGAGGACGTCATTTGCATATTTCCCGAAAAAGGAGTAAAATGCCTATAGCGTTCCGGAGAGGAGAATTCCCATGCTGTTTAACTCGATATCCTTCGGCATATTTATCATCATCGTATTCCTGCTGTACTGTCTTTCGCCCCACAGATACAGATGGTGTTTTCTGCTCGCGGCGAGTTATCTGTTCTACATGAACCTCCATGCAGGGTACTGTATCCTGCTTCTTGCGGCCACCGTTCTGACTTATGCGCTGGCGCTCCGTCTGGAACAGGCGGATACGGACCGGGCGAAAAAACGGTGTCTGCTCGGCGGCATACTGCCGCTTATACTGATCCTGCTTTTCTACAAAACCGCAGGCCCGGCGATCGACCGGCTAAATCTGCTAATCGACGGCGGACGTCTGCACATGCAGCCGATCACCCTGAAGATCCTGCTGCCCGCCGGCGTCTCCTTCTATTTTTTCCAGTCCATGGGCTACCTGATCGACGTTTACCGCGGCAGGATCCGGGCGGAACGGCACCTGGGCTACTATGCGCTGTTCGTATCCTTCTTTCCCCAGCTGCTGGCAGGCCCCATCGGACGGGCGGACAGCCTGCTGCCGCAGTACAAGAGCAGGCGCCCTTTCGTCTACAGCGACGTCACGTACGGTCTGAAGCTGATGGCCTGGGGATATTTTAAAAAACTGGTGATCGCCGACGTCCTCGCCGGCATCGTCAACACCGTCTATGACAATGCGAAATCTTATGTCGGCCTTGTGTTTATCGTTGTGACGGTTCTGTTCGCCATCGAGATCTACTGCGATTTTTCCGGTTATTCCGATATTGCCGTAGGCTGTGCGAAACTGTTCGGAATCCAGCTGATGACGAATTTCAAAAGCCCGTATTTTTCCTTCTCCATCAGGGAATTCTGGAGCCGGTGGCACATTTCCCTCTCCACCTGGTTCCGGGACTATGTCTATATCCCGCTGGGAGGCAGCCGGGTTCCCAAATGGCGGCACTGCCTGAATCTGCTCATCACCTTCCTGGTGAGCGGCTTCTGGCACGGCAGCAGCCTGACTTATCTGGTCTGGGGCGGCCTGCACGGGATATTGCAGATCGCGGAGACGCTGCTCTTTCCCAGAAAG
Organism: uncultured Lachnospiraceae bacterium; assembly: GCA_947626775.1. Classification (GTDB taxonomy): domain Bacteria; phylum Bacillota; class Clostridia; order Lachnospirales; family Lachnospiraceae; genus UBA3282. Next base: position 44,096 of record CANQTL010000002.1, read on the forward strand.
CGGAACGGCGAAGAGATCATACGCCGCAGGCACTGGTGGCAGCTTCCCGTCACTTTCGCCCTGCTGTGCTTTACCTGGATCTTCTTCCGTGCGAACAGCATACAGGACGCCCTATGGATCATCTCACGGCTGTTCTGGGACGCTTCCAGACCTCTCAACTACCTCCAGACCTGTATCCTGTGTCTCGGCGTCTCGCCGGCTGCGGCTGCGGGCATCCTGTTGTCCGTCTCCCTGCTCGCGCTCTATGATCTGGTCTCGCTGAAGACCGACGCCATAGAAGCTCTGTCCCGTCAGAGATTTTATGTCAGATGGCCGGCGTACGTGTGTCTTCTCGTCGTGATCGCCCTGTTTGCGCCCAAAGGCGTGGCGACCGAGTTTATCTATTTTCAGTTTTAAAAGAAAGGTGTGATCCGGATGTCTCCAAAATATGACGCCGTGCGTTTTGTCCTGAAATGTATTCTGATTCCCGCCGCGGCGGTTCTTATCATCCTCGGGCTGAACCGGCCCTACGAAAAAATCAACGACCCGAAATACAGCGATATCCTGAAATTCGGCGGGCTTGGGACCTGGTACTGTGAAATTCATATCGGCAATCTGGGAAGTTCTCACGGCGTCTGTGATTTTCGTTACGACGATATCGCGGAGCGCGGTTACGTCTGCTTCAACTTTGCCAACACAAGCCAAAGCTACGACTACGATTACGCGATCCTGAAAGAATTCGGACAATATATGGAGCCCGAAAGCGTATTGTTTATTCCGGTCTCCTACTTTTCTTTCAACAATGAGGTGGTGAACAGCGCGGAGGCCGAGGCGATGAGCGTCCGGTACTATCGTTTCCTGTCTCCGAAGAACATCCCCGGCTATGACCCGTACGTGGACCTGGTCACGCACCGGCTGCCGATCCTCTCCGCAGGGGAAGATATCGTCAAACTGTTCCCACAGCTGCACACGGCTCTGACCGTTCACGCCGCAGAAGACGGCGGCATCGACGAGGCAGCCTTTGCAAACATGGCCCAAGAGCGCTACAGCAGACATTTCGATAACAAGGAAGAATATTTCCTGCCGGAACGGGTCGAAGAACTGTACGATATCATCGCATACTGCCAGGAACACGATATCACACCGGTTCTGATCACAACGCCTTTTTCCAAGCCGTATCTGGATCTGGTCTCTCCGGAATTTCTGGACGAGTTTCAGACAACGGTCGCAAAGATTGCCTCCGATACGGGCACGAACTACTATGACTATTCACATGACGAGCGGTTCTACGCAAATCTCGTCCACTTCTCAGACGCCGACCACCTCACCGAGGATGGCGCCTTGTATTTCACAGACATCCTATGGGAGGAAGTGCCGGAACTCAAACGGTTCCAGTAGTCCGCTCCGCGCAGAGGGCCGCCTCACCGCCGTGCCGCCGTCAGCTCTTTCATGTGCGCCACGGCCTCTCTCTCCGTCCGGCGGTCACGTCTCAGATAGAATCCCTCCGCCGCCTCTTCGCCGATCTCCTCAGTCACTTCCTCCGGAAGCGCCAGACCCGGATGAAACAGAATCTCCAGCACACGCCCGTCTCTCTCCGCCTTCGCCTCCATCTTCGGGTACAGCCGCCTGATTCTGTCCAGGTCCATACACCCGCTCATAACCAGTCCCCAGAGGTACATCGGCTCCATCCCGCACGCTTTTCCATAGCGGTCCGCCCGGCGGGAGTAGAGCGCCAGAAGACGGTTCTTGACAAAATTGACCGGTCGGTAAGTGCGCCACAGAGAAATCTCCGACACGAAGGGAGACAGCGGTTCCCTGGAGTTGCGGATATACTCTGTCGCCGTCTTGTCTTCCGCAATTACCTCTGTCAGCGCTTCCCACACAACCGGTATCATATGCGCATGTTGATGCGAGTCTATCCGCAGTCCTCCCTGCGCGCAGGGGATATCATGTTCCCGCGCGATCCCGCACGCGCGCGTAACCGCGGCCTGCACAGCCCCGATCTGCGCCCTGATCTCCCGCTTCAGCTGTTCCTTCGCCGCCCGGCGCTTCCAGGGCAGATAGGAGAGCAGGAATACGCCGCCCCAGGTAAGCCCCATCAGATCGCTCCCGTCCCTGACAAGCAGCGGCACGCTCTGAGCGCCCGCCAGGCTGCGTCCCTCCACGAAATCCAGGTGGACCGACATCTCGGGGAGAAACGGCAGCTGCGGAATCTCCGCATACAGCATGTCCATACACTCCTGAAAACACGACATATTCGGCACGATACTGATACTGTCAAGCTCTCCCTTTCTCATGCAGGAGAGCATATCCTCCGACGTGCGAACCGTCAGCGCATAATCGTCCGCGTGTATATCCGTTCTGATCATATTTTTCCCTCCATCCCGTCTTACTCATCCGTATCCGGAAGGTACCGAAATCCATCCTCAAACCCGTCGCCCCGCAGCCCGAGATGCGCGAGCTGATCCTCCTGCGGCGTAGATGGAAAATAATAGTAACCGCCGAGATCCCCCTCGTCCGGCGTCCAGACTGACAGCTCCTCCTGTCCGCCGAACGAATGCGCCGTCTGGGGCCAGGTCGGATATCCCGCCTGTTTGATGAGCCGGATCGGCTGTCTGTCGGGCATGTTCCGCAAGTCGGGAACATAGATGCCGCCCAGCGCCAGCGCCGCCAGGATCAGACAGACCGGACGGCCGATCCGTACCTTCTGCACAGGAAATCGGACAGAGCCTGCCGCAACGGCGGCGGCAATGAGAAGCCAGGCCGCCCCATACCGCATGAGAGGCGCCGTCGCCATCCAGAAACCCAGACAGATCAGAACCGTCGCCGCAAACACCGCTTCCCGCGCCCGCCCGGTCCTGATATATCCGAACAGCCTGACAAGCACCACGCAGGCGCCCAGCGCGCCGGCCAGAATAAGAAGCTTATCTCCCGTCTCCTGCCTGCCGAACCACCTGACTATCCACTGCAGAAACGGCGTATGATAATACTCTTCCGGATCTGTAAAGCCCCGCCCGAACACCTTGATCAGCAGACTGTCATCCGCCGCGACGAGCCGGTCCATCTTCCAGTCGACCGCAAACAGATCCAGCTTCGCATAGGGATAGACCAAATAGCCCGATATGATCACATTGCGGAGCAGGAACGGGCCTACAATCGTCACAGCCGCCGCAATATTCTGCAGCAGTTCTCCCATCTTCCTGCCGCGGACCAAGGCCTGGAACGGCCATATCGTCAGAAACACAATCACCGCCGCGGACAGCTTGAGCGTAAGCGCATAGAAGCCCAGCAGGCAGAGCCAGCACCAGGGAGCCGTCCCCTCCGTCTGTTTTTCCTCGAACTCACACCACTTGGTACAGAGATACAGAACGAGGAGCATCGCCCATATATCGGTACACGGAGACGAGATGTCCCACCGCACCAGCACAATGTAGATCACCGAAGCGCATTTCAGAAAATCGGAAGTCCGCCACGCCTGTGCTCCCCGCACATGGGCAGTCGACACCGCATAGCCCAGACACAGCGCACAGCAGAATCCGTTGAGCGTGTGGAGGGAATCCCCCAGCAGCCAGCTCAGACTGAAAAGCGCCTGCAGACACATGAACGCGCTGTTGTACGCAAACCGCATATGAAGATTGCCAAGCCCCGGCACGACGCCGTACTCTTCGACCCAGCGTATCGCCTGCGCATGGTACAGACCCGTGTCATAGTGTCCCGGCGACGGCACGGTCCACAGAGCCGTCACAAGAATGCACAGAATCAAAAGCGCCGTCCGATACGGATGGCGTTTTTCCCAGACGGGCGTCCATATTCTCTCCCGGCGACGGCGCCTCCTGACCCAAAACACCGCCGCCGTCCCGATTCCCGCCGCGCCCAGAACGGTACAGGCGATCCCCGCAACCTTGTACAGGAGACTGAAAAGCTGCGCATAAACGCTCAAAACCACCATGCCGGACACCAGATATACGTCCGTACCGGCAAGCGCGCCGGCGTCGCGGCGGTACAGAGTATCCACAACGGCCCTGCCGAAAATATAGGCGGCCACGGCTATCACCAGCCAGCTAGCAAGCACTTCCAGCATGTCTACTCATCCTCCTGCCGCTCTTCCCGCCAGACGAGCGTGTCGATGATATACCGCGGTCTGTGTTTTGTCTCCATATAGATCTTACCTACATACTCTCCGATAATGCCGAGCGCAAGAAGCGTCACGCCACCGATCAGCAGCGATACGATCATCGTCGTCGTATAGCCGGGCACGTTATTGCCCCGCGCCCAGTCCACAAGACTCAGAATGCTCATGACAAAACTGAACACAAATACGATAAACCCGAGCGCGCTGATCATCCTGAGCGGTCTGACGCTCATGGATGTGATGCCGTCCATCGCCAGCGTCATCATCTTACTCAGCGTATACTTGGAGTGCCCGGCCTCCCTGGCCTTCACATCGAAATATACCACGTCGGACGCAAACCCCATCGTCGGGATCAGTCCCCGCAGGAACAGATTGGTCTCCTGATACTCCGCCAGAGCGTCAAGCGCCTTTTTGGACATCAGACGGTAATCCGCGTGATTGGTGATCACCTTGCTGCCAAGAAGATGCATCAGGCCATAGTACAGCGTCGCCGTCCCCTTCTTGAAAAAGCCGTCGGAATGCCTGTCGTTGCGCACACCGTACACCACCTCGCACCCATTCCCATAACAGTCGAGAAATCTGTCCAGCGCCTCTATATCCTGCTGCAGATCCGCGTCGATCGTCACCACCGCGTCGGCATACTGCCTTGCCGTCATCATCCCCGCCAGTATCGCGCTCTGATGGCCGTAATTGCCCGCGAGACTCACGACGGAAAACAACGCATCCTGCGACGCGATCCGGTGCAGCAGCTGCAGCGTATGATCCCTGCTGCCGTCATTGACAAACATGACCTTGCTGCCCTCGGCGATCCTGCCTTCCTTCTTCAGCCGCCGGATCTTTCCGCCCAGCACGTCCGCGGATCTCTCCACAACCTCTTCCTCATTGTAACAGGGCACCACCAGATACAATACCGGCGCCGCGCGCCTGTTTCCGTCCTTTTCACTCATACTTCATCGTACCTCTCTGTTCTTACGGCCCGACAGGATCTCTCCCCACCTTAGACCTTATAATACTCCCGATACCACGCAACAAATCTGGTCAGTCCTTCCTCGATCGTCGTGTCCGGCTTAAAATCATAGTCCCGCATCAGATCCGTGACGTCCGCATAGGTTCTGCGCACATCCCCCGGCTGCATCGGCAGGAATTCCCTGACCGCCTTTCTGCCGAGACATTTTTCCAGCGTCTCGACATAATCCAGCAGCTTCTCGGGCTTGTTGTTGCCGATGTTGTACAGCTTGTATCTCACACCTTTCTCGTTCTCCGCCGGCGGATTGCAGAGAATATTCTCCACGCCCCGCACGATGTCGTCGATGTAGGTGAAATCCCTGTACATGTCCCCGTTGTTATATATCTGAATGGGTTCGCCCGCCAGAATCTGCCGCGTAAATTTATAATAAGCCATATCCGGTCTTCCATAGGGTCCGTAGACGGTAAAAAAGCGGAGCCCGGTCACGGGAATATGGTACAGCTTGCTGTACGCGTGCGCCATGAGTTCATTGGATTTCTTGGTTGCCGCGTAGAGACTCACAGGCTCGTCCACCCTGTCCTGCGTGGAAAAGGGAATCTTGTCGTTGCCGCCGTACACGGAACTGGACGATGCGTAGACAAGATGTTCCACCGGAAAGCGGCGGCACGCCTCCAGAATATGAAAAAAACCGACGATATTGGACTGTATATAGGCGTCCGGATTCTCAATGCTGTAACGCACCCCCGCCTGCGCGCCCAGGTTGACCGCCACCTGGGGCGCGTATTGTCCGAACAGCCCGAACACACTCTCCCTGTCGCCCAGGTCGCCCCTGACAAACGTATAATTCTCATAACCTCTGAGAATGTCCAGCCGGTCTTCCTTCAGCCGCACGTCATAGTAATCGTTCAGATTGTCAAAACCGACGACTCTCGCGCCCTGCTCCAGCAGGCTTTTCGACAGATGGAACCCGATAAATCCGGCCCCGCCCGTCACGAGATAAGTCTTGTCTGTATTCAGTGGATTCATAGCCTCTCCTGTTTTCTAACGGCCGATACTGTAATATTCGACGCCTGCCGCGCTCATCGACGCCGTGCTGTACAGATTGCGCCCGTCGTACACAAGCGGGATCCGCATCTTCGTCCTGAAGGTTTCCGGCGCAATCTGCCTGATTTCGTCCCACTCCGTAAAAATAAAACAGATATGCGCGTCGTCCAGCGCCTCCTCCGGGTCCTTCGCATACCGTATCGTCCCCCTGACGCACTGCCCCTCCGGGTATCTTTTTCTGAAATTGTCCGCCGCGACAGGATCATAGGCCGTGATATTCGCCCCATTCTCCAGCAGGAGCTGTACATTGTCCAGCGACGGAGCCTCCCGCAGATCGTCTGTGCCCGCCTTGAAAGCCAGTCCCAGCACCGCCACCTTCAGATCCTGAAAGGTGATCATACGGCTGCCGGCCTTGCGGAACAGGCGCGTCTTCTGTTCTTCGTTCACCGCAACGGCAGCCTCCACGGTACGAAGGGTATAACCGTTCTGTCTGGCCAGGTACTTGAGCGCCTTCGTGTCTTTCGGGAAGCAGCTGCCGCCGTATCCTACGCCCGCATTCAGGAATTTGGCGCCGATCCTGGCGTCGTAACTCATCCCCTCCGCGACCGATCCGACGTCCGCGCCCACCAGTTCGCACAGATTCGCGATATCGTTCATATACGAGATCTTCAGCGCCAGAAAATCGTTGCAGGCATACTTAATCATCTCCGCCGAACGCCTGTTGACGGACACAATCGGCAGTCCGAAGGGCTCGTAGATCTTTCTGAGCACCGCTTCCGCCTCTTTGCTCTCCGTGCCGATGATAATCCTCGCCGCGTGAAGCGTATCGTGCACTGCAGACCCCTGCGCCAGAAATTCCGGATTGGAGGCAACCTCGATCTTCACGTCCCGCTTCAGGAAATCCCGGATAAACTGCTCCACTTTATCATTCGTCCCCACCGGTACGGTGGATTTCACGACGACAAGACAGTCCCGCTCCACCGACTCCGCGATCTGTCTGGACACTGTCGCGATATAGCTCAGATTGGCGGAACCGTCCGGCTGCTCCGGCGTCCCCACACCGATAAAGACAGCCTCCGCGTCCCGATAAGCGCTCCGATAATCCGTCGTATAGCGCAGCCTGCCGGTGGCGTTATTTCTGCGCATCAACTCCTCTAAACCTTCCTCATAAATGGGCGAAACTCCCGAGGCCATCAGCTTTACCTTGTTCTCGTCCACATCCACGCATGTCACATCATGCCCTTTCTCCGCGAAGCAGACGCCGGCCACCAAGCCGACATACCCAGTCCCCGCAACCGCTATCTTCATTCCCAGACTCTCCTTCCGCATCTTGTCTATAACTTTTCTCCGCTTATCAGTTTTCTGAGTTTCCGCACGGCTCTCTCCGCAAACGTCGGGCCGTGATACCGCCTCGCCTCCGCCTCGTCAAAAAGCCCTCTCAGATCTTCCTGGCTGTTGACGTAATCCCACCAGACCGATCCCAGGTTCGTGTCGTACCTTTTCCACGGCTTATCGCCCGCATAGTGTATGATGACCGGACTGTCCAGCGCCTCCGCACACTCAGCCTCCGTGAAGATTCCCGCCCTGACGAACATGGCATAATCCCGGTCATTCATATAGGCAAGCCGGTTATACTTGGGCGGCAGATAGCTGACGGCGCCCTGGCAGGTGAGATTCAGGATATCCTGATCCTGATAGTACAGTTTCTCTTTCGCCCATGCGTCCCACTGCTCCTCCAGACGGTCTTTACGTATCCTGGCCAGATTTAACAGCGTCACTCCCGCGTTGATATAACGGCCTCTCATTCCCGACAGCCGGTTCCAGTAAGGCCGCCCGCTGTTCCACTCCCACTTGTCGGGCAGATTGACGGCTCCCTTGACCGCCGCCAGAACAACGCCCTCCGTATCCGTGCGCCACAGAGATTCCAGAGAATCCCGGAACAGCACGTCCACATCCGTATAGAGCACCCTGTCTTCATCCGGCAGAAGCCTGTGCAGCAGCAGCCGCAGATAAGTTCCCGAAGAAATGCCCCGCACCTCATAGGCATCGGCATACGGATTATCCGCCACCTTCATGACAAAGTCAGACTTTCCGTCCCTCGCTTCGACGATCCGCCGCAGGGACTGCTCCGCATAAGCCGCCTCCTCAGTACAGACACAATAAATGCGATAGTGCGCTCCCGACCCCCGCGAGGCGTCCAGCAGAGAAGCCATCGCAACCTTCGCCTGCTCGGCCAATTTTTCATCAAAACAGAACGCGATCCTGATATCTTCCAAACCGTATGCCCCTATTTTCATACAATTACAATGCTTTTTTATTTTATCATATTTATGGGGGTAATGACAACAAATCCTTAGAAACAGGCCAAAACATTCTCTGGGATAAAACAAGACTGCCGGTCGCTTATTGTACTTTGCCGCCAAATGAGATACTATAAAGATGTCTGAGATACTTTATCGGCGACTTGCCGGGAAGGAGCCCCATGAACACAAACCCCTTACTGAGCGTCATCGTTCCCGTATACAACGCTGCGGATTATCTGCCCCAATGTCTGGACAGCCTGCTCGCCCAGGATTTTTCCGATCTCGAGATTATCCTGGTGGACGACGGTTCCACAGACGCCAGCGGCAGCCTGTGCGACCGGTGCGCGGATACGCACGCCCATGTGCGCTGTCTCCATCAGCCCAACGGCGGCCACACTTCCGCCAGACAGCACGGTATCCGCGCCAGCCGCGGGCGCTATGTCACATTCGTCGACAGCGACGACTGGATTGCTCATGACATGTACCGCAGAATGTGCAAAGCGGCCTGCGACACGGACGCAGACGTCGTGGTCTGCGGTTACACTTCCGTGGCGGCGGATCAGGAAACTGTCTGCCGCAATGACTTTCCCGCCGGTTTCTACGACAAGACCCGTCTGGAACGGGAAGTTTACCCACGCATGATCTATTCCGGTGTCTATTTCAGATACGGCATCGCTCCGAGCCTCTGCAACAAGATCTTCCGCCGCGAACTGCTCCTGGAACATCTGCTCCGCGTTCCTGCCGGCATCCTTGTCGGCGAGGACGCCCTCGCCTCCTACAGCTGTATTCTGGAGGCGTCCTCCGCATACCTTCTGGACGAAGCGCTCTATTACTACCGCAGCAACGCCTGTTCGGTAAGCCACAGCGACGTACCGCTCAGCCGTCTGCCCGAGAACCGCAGACTGTTCAACATGCTGTTTCAGATGATCGACACGGAAAAATATCCCCATATGGTCCGGCAGCTCAGCTTCTACTGCGTCTACCAGAGTCTTCTGGCCTATGAACTGATCTTCCGCCGGATGGCGCAGACCGGAGCCGGCTTCCGCCGGTATTTCACAGAAGAATGCCGGGATCAAACCATCCGCAGAGTCTTCCGCGCAGTCCCCGTCAGGAGCATCCACGGAACGCACAATAAACTCTATGCGCTCTGCATCCGCCACAGCCTGTACAGGCTGTTTTATCTGCTGCTGCAGAAGTGACTGCGGCTCTGTTATCGCAGCAGCCACACCTGCTCCCCACTCTGCGCCGGATCCTCCAGCGCAACCCTGCCGTCATGGCATGTGAGCGCCAGACCGTCCAGGGTAATATACCAGCCGCCTTCTTCTGCAGGACTGATCTCCCACGCACAGGACACGTTCTTCTCCTCATAGAACATGTTCATATCATCATCCAGATAAGTCACCAGCCATGGATTCTCCGATTCCCTGTCCACCGCCAGAACCTGTTCGTTGCTTCTAAATCGTATCAGAACGCCGTTCCCGCTCTTTCGGACCGCCACCATACCGTCAATGCCCTCCACATCCGCGAGCATCCGCCGCTCCTCTGACGAAGACGTCGCGTCCGGCGGGACAGGCCTAAGCGTCACGGCGCCGTCCGCCGCGGCCAGCGCGGTTTCCGGCGCCAGCTTCGGCACAAGATAACAGTATCCGCCGTTTCGCCTCTGCAGCTGCGCCAGCATCTCCGATACGGAACCGTCAGGCGCCGTCTCTCCCCGGTGATAAAACTGCCAGGCCGCTTCTTCCCCGTCATCCAGCGCGATGGAATCGCGGAACAGATTACGGTTGCTGCACAGCGCAACCAAAAGCGCAAAAAGCAGGATCCCTGCCATAGGTTTTCCCGTTTTTCGCAGCATACCAGGCAGATACTGTCCCCTGTCCCCGCTTTCAGACAGCGCAGACAGCGCTCCGTCTATCCGCCTTACCAGATCCGCGAACCCCTTGACCGCGTACGGCACAAGAATCGCAAAATAGGGCAGCGTATAGGACGCCCCTGATTCCCAGATGAAGTGGAACAGATAACCGCCCAGAAAGACAACCGCACCGATCAGCTCCCTGATATTCCGGCTCTTCCAGTTCAGCGCCAGATAGAACAGCGCTCCGAACAGGATGAGCGTCTGCGCATAGTTCATGACGATGTAGAATTTAACGCTCCCTCTGCCGTCGATCAGGCTCCGCACACTCTCCGGCACGTCGATCGCGGAATTTCTTCCCCTGGTGCACTCCAGACTGATAAACGTGGGATCGTTCCACTGAAAAGCGTTCTTGCGGGCAAAGAAAAGATATCCCTCGCCCAGAATATTGTCCGACATCCTTGTCAGGATCTTCCTGATCTCCTGCGCGGAGGCCTCGTTGATCCTGTCCGTATCATAATCATACTGCGTGAATACATCCCCGATATAGCCGTTGTAACTGCCGGGGCCAAAGGGCGCGTCGGACAGTCCCATGACTACCCAGGAAAGCATCGCCTCACCGTCCGGAGCCCGGTACCCTGAAAGCCGTTCCACATAGCGGTCACACGCGCGGCCGCAGCCGACGACTCCAAGGATCAGCAGCAGGACAAAAGAAATGGAGACGAGCCACCTCTTACCGCTCTCCTTTCTGCCGGACGAAAGAATCTCCACCGCATCATAAATCAAAAAACAGGATATGGCGATCAGATAGATCAGACAATTCATCTTGAGCACCGTCGCCGCGCCCATACACAGCACCGCCGGCAAAATATACCGGTATCTGCCCGTATCCAGATATTTCGCAGCACAGTACACGGCGCACAGCGACAGGGCCATCCCCGGCAGGATCCCGTACAGATAGGTCACATACAAGGATAACGGCGGCCACAGAATCAGCGCAGCGTACGCCATAACCGGCGCCGCTTTGTCATCGCGCCAGAACAGAACCGTCAGCTTCGCCAGCATAAGATAAATCACCGTCAGCGCAATCACATTGACAAACTGCGCCCCGACATAATTGTCTATGCCAAACAGAAAAGACAGCAGATAATAGAACAGAACGATGCCCGCCTGAAACGGATAGCGGAACAGATAGCCCCCCTCCGCATACGCGGAAAAATCCTTCATGCGCCACTGCATGGCCACCCGATAGATCTTGGAGGGATCGGATCCCGGCTCCATCTGGGTGACCAGCACCCAGACCATTCCCCCGAGAAATGTCACGACGCTCAGAATCCGAAACGCTTTCGCCGCCTGCAGTCCGTTCTTCACAAACCTTCTGAAAATCCTGTACCCGATCAGGCACGCTATAACAAACACCGCCAGCAGGAGCAGATGTCTCCAGGGCTGATCCGCAATATTCAGCGTCTTCTCCTGCCGCGAGCCGTCCTCCCTTGTAATATAACCGATAAAACTCGTACTAAACAGACTCTGCAGACATATTCCGGTCACGATCACCACAAGCAGCGCACGGATCACGGTATTGACTGTCGGATACAGATATTTCTGTAGTTTCATATCTCAATCTCCTGCAACTGCCACCGCCGGCAGATAATAACCCGCTCATTTGAACTGTCCGAGAACGCGAACGGTCCGCCGCAGCGTGACCGCCAGCGGATGACGCACCCCATTCCTGCGAAGCGCCCGATAGCCCTCCCGAAAAGATACCAGATAATTGCGGATACCGGCATTGCTGGTTCCGCCGTAAAACATCGCGACCAGCACTTCCGGCACATAGGCAAGCCGGTTCCTTTCATCTTTCAGGAACCGGACCATAAACTCATAATCCGCGGCACAGGCGTACGAAGTATCGTAGACGCCGTACCGCTCATACACTTCCCGTTTCAAAAAAAGGGTCGGATGTCCCGGCATCCACCCCTGCGCCAGTCTGCCCTCGCCCATATGCCATGTCCTGACGATGCGTTCCCCATCCACATAGACAAGGTCAGAGTGCGCGCCCACGCACTCTTCTCCACCCTGTTCGATCGCATGAACCAGACTGGCGACCGCGTCCGGTCTGCACAGCCTGTCGTTACAGACAGCCACGATATCGCCGCTGCACATGGCCCACGCCTTGTTCATGGCGTCATACAGCCCTCCGTCCGGCTCGGAAATCCAGCGGACCGCAATGTGATCGCCTGGCTGCCCTGTATGACGGTCCGCAAACGCGCGGATCACCTCGACCGTTCCGTCCGAGGAGCCGCCATCCACAATCACTGCTTCCATATTTCCGTATTCCTGGCTTTCAATGCCCGCCAGCGTGACCGGAAGATATTCCCGCACATTGTAAGTTGTCACCAGCAACGATACTTTCCACATACCGCAAATCTCACTCCGCCCGGACCGGACCGACCCTAAATCCTGCTCTCACCGTCATGCGCGATGCAGTTGATCTGCGAAAACAGCCCGCTTTCCTTCAGCCCGGCAAGCAGCTTCTCCTTATCCGCAGTCCGTATCTCTACGATCAGTTCCGCCTCGCCGTTCTTGATCGTTCTCGACTTTTCCCTGTGGTATCTGCTGCCAGAGTGCAGCACATCCTCCAGCTTTTCGTAATCCATCGTCTCCGCCGCGCCGCGCAGCACAAGCAGATCCGACGCTTTGGCATTCGGCACCATATCCAGCACGAGCAGCAGGATCGTCATGACGATACACATGACAAACGCCAGCACATAAAGCCCTACGCCCACAATAATCCCCGCGCTGACCGACCAGAACAGATACAGCAGATCCAGCGGGTTCTTGACCGCGTTACGGAATCTGACAATGGACAACGCGCCGACCATACCCAGGGAAACCAGCAGATTGGACTGCATCGCCACCATGATCGCCGCGATAATCAGCGGCAGACCGGCCATCGTCACATTCAGATCCTTGGAATAGAAAGCCGACTTGCTCGTCAGCTTGTACACCATAAAAATATAAATTCCGATCAGACATGCAATCGCCAGAATCAGCGTGACATTCCACGCCGATAAGTTCGTGCCGCCTCCAAAACTCTCATACACACTGTTTTTGATGATATCCTTGAATGACATTTTGTTCTCCTTTTCCTCTCTGGTTTTCTCATCCGTTTTCCATGCCGCCGGAATCCGCCCGCCTGCAGTCTATCTGCTTCGCAGAGTCTCATACAGTTCCCTGCACAGCTGATACTTGGAGAAGACTGTCTGCTGCATATTGCCCAGCTCCAGCAGCTGCAGCACAAAATCCGGTATGAACTCGTCGTACTTAACCTCCAGAACACGGTCCTGCTCCCGCAGAGCGTCGTACACGATGTCCGATCTTCCGAAATATTCCACTCTGTCGCTGGCCCGGATATTGCGGTCAAACGTAATTCGCGTATTGCCCGGTTCAAACACATACGCCTTGCGCTCGTATGCCACGATGACCTTGGGGCGCAGACCACGCGTCCTGATCGCAAGGTTGAACAGCGTCGCCGGGTCGCTCTCCGACATCCCGTCCTTGATGCACTGTCCGCTCATAAGCAGTTCCATCTCTCTCCTGCTGATCCTCCTGGACTTCTTGTATATCCTTGAATCCAGCTTCTGTTTGACTTCCAGTCCAATCCGATCCAGTGAATTATTATATATCCTGATCCGGTATTTGTCACGCGTTTCATATCCGTCCAGCGTATCCTGGTAGCAGCTGTCCGCCAGATCGTCAAAGTACAGGCTGACGATACTGTAACCGTCAGGCCCGCTCTCATTGGCGTCCGGATGCAGCACCGCGCCTATTCTGGCCTGCAGCATCTGCAGTTCCGCCTCGCTTAAACAATACTTGTCTTCCACACGATACATTGCTTTTCTGTCACACCTCCCGACGTCTCTCCGTATATACGCTATTTCAGCATGGAAGCCAGCCGTTCTATCCGCTCCGTCATAGTCTCCCACGAAAAGGTTTCCGCTTCCTTGCGGATATTATTCGCCCAGTCGACGCCGGCGTCCTGCCCGTAAAATCTGAGCACGGCATCCGCTATCGCCTCCGGATTCCCCGGCGGCACAATATAACCGGTGCGGCGCTCCTGCACGACTTCCGGCAGCCCGCCCACCTCGGTCACGATCACCGGTTTCTCAAAGCCGTACGCAATCTGCACGATACCGCTCTGGGTCGCCGAGATATAGGGACAGACCACCAGATCCGCCGCCGCAAAATATTTCTCCACCTCCCGGTCGGGAACATATCCCTCCACCGGAACAACCCGCTCTTCCAGCGCCAGATCATGTATCTGACGCAGATATCGCTCCCTGTCCTGCCCGAAATCGCCGACGACCCACAGCTGCAGCCCGGGCATCGCCGCCGTGATCGACGGCATCGCATCCAGCAGATAAGTCAGACCTTTGTATTCCCTGACAAAACCAAAAAACAACAACATCGGCGTATGCGCATCCATCCGCAGAAGCCCGCGCGCCTGCTCCCTGCTCATTCCCTGCATCCTGAAGGCGTTGTAAGACGGGTGCGGTGTCACCACGCAGGGCGCATCCGGCCTGAAAGTTTTAAGATCATCCTCGTCCATATGGGAATGCACGATATATCCCGCCCGCCCGCACAACGCCATACGGCTCAGAAACCTGTCCAGCGGAAATCTCTCATGCGGGAACACATTGTGACAGGTAAACACGACCGGAACGCGCCCAACGGCCTTCAGCAGCAGATAATAACAGGGCGCGAAATAGGGATGCCACCACTGCAGTATGAGCAGATCCGGCGCAAGCCTTCTGATCCGGCGCGCCACCGAAATGATATTAAAAGGGTTCGCAGTATTCAGCCAATACGCGGCATCACTCACCTGGAATCCCTTATCGGTATAATCTTTCTGCTCCTTCTTAAACAGCAGCCGCGGATACTGCATCTTGTAAGAAATCATGACAACGTCGTGTCGCTCCCGCAGCGCGCGGCACAGAAGGCCTGTATAGTGCGCAATGCCGCCCTTATAGGGATAGACGGGCCCGATCAATACAATCTTCATATTTCACCCTTTCCGTATGACGCCGTATATGATGATTTTAGCAGACAATCGCCGTCTTCACAAGTCAAACGCTATCTGCCGCACGGCTCCCCATACGGCAGTTCTCTCGTACAGCCCGCCACATAACCGCCCGCCTGATAATAATGAAGCTTCTCTCCCTGGGCAAGCGCCGCGTCCTCATCCGGGAAAATATACAGATACGAATCTTTCGGCTCCGCCAGCGCTTCTTCCAGATTCGCGGCTATGACCTCGTCCATATTTCTGGCAAAATAAAACCGGTTCATGGCTTTTCCGTGATCCAGCGCCCAGTCCGTTATCGCAAACAGTTCTTCGTGCGGAACCGATCCCGCCAATATGACGACTTCTATCCCGTCGTCGCTTCCGGCGGCATCCCAGAACGCCGCGTCTTCATCTCCAATACTGTCTTCATATTCCCACGCTCTGTTGAACATGGCGCGCTTTCCCTGCATTACGTCATACAGATCGTATGTCTGCGCCAGCAGGCATACCAGCAAAAGAGCCGGCGCCGTCTTCCCGCGGTCCAATCTGCAGACCGCAATGACCGCGCAGAGCATAAGCATATAGACACACACCCACGCGCATCTGCCAGTACTGCGAAAAACGCTCCAGCAGCGGTACAGAATATCCGGCAGCGGCAATTCTACAATCACTCTGTCTCCAAACGTGATTGTGGGCGACAGAGCAAACCCAAAGGCAATCAAAAAAGTTGCCGCCAGCGCGAAGAACAGGACCCGGTTCCCCCGGATCTTCTCCCGCAGTCCGGACGCCGTTATCATCCCGGCCACTGCAACGATCAGAAGCAGGATACAGCCCGCGCCGAGGTAAGCCAGACCCTCGTACTGCCCGTCTCCATACAGTCCCAGATCCGGCAAAATACGGGAGTATCCCTGCGGATTTAAAAAAGCGTTCAGATTCAGGCTGTATCTTCCCAGACCGTCGCTGGTCTTCTTAAAGCCGCCGGACAGACCTCCCAGGATCAACACCGCGGCGCCTCCCCCTCCCAGATAGGAGCCTGCCGTCAGAAAACTCCTGCCAATTCTCCTGTAGGAAAGCATGTCTGCCAGACAATATCCCACAAGGATTGTTCCGCATATCATGATAAAGTATGTGTGGATCGCAACGGCCAGCGCGCCTATCGCCGCCCACAGCACATAAATCTTCCTGCTTTCACGATATTTTCCGTATGCAAAAAGAGTTTCCGTGGCGAGCAGTACCAGCCAGTGCGCTTCCAATGATTCAAACGAGCGCTGCAGCATGACCGGCGAGATAACAAAAAACAGGCTCGCCAGAATCACCCGTCTTCCGTCCTTCACATAATGCCCGATAATTCTTGCAGCCATCATGCCCTGCAGGATAAAGCAAAGCAGTTCCCACAAACCAAAAAATTGAAAATCCACCCGAAACACGGATGTTATAATCTTACAGGGGATTGCCAGAAGCGGCAGGGAATCCGTGAAGATAACGGAAGTCTCCGTCGGATAGGCCAGGCAATCCATATTGCCGATCGGGAACTTCCAGCCGCAGCGGCTGAACGCTTTCCACCCAAGATAGTGCTGAGTACGGTCGCCGCCGGATATCAGCAGCCAGTCCGTATAAGCCGGATTCAGAACGCGAACACCGTAAATCAGGCCAAATATGACCGCCGACAGGATTGCCGTAGTAAAGACCGCATAATTTGAACCGCACAGCAGTTCCTTCACTTTCCAACGCAATTTCATCTTCTCAGGACCCTCCCCAGGGACAAACGCCATACTGTATCTATCATTACCCGTGACCGCTCAGCTGGGCCGATCTTGATCCCCGTCTCCCCGAAACAGAATCACTCCAGGATCACTGGTACAGAAATGAATATCAACATTACATTCCTGATATGGAGAAAAATAATTGGGTATGATATTTCCGGACTCCTTCACTTTCAGCCATCCGGCTTTCTCCATCATATCCGGAGACAGACCCGTCTCATACAAATCCATATATTCCGCGCCGCACTCCTGCAGCAGACGGTCAAACTCACACGTCAGAAAAGCGAGGCAGCCGTCATTTCCGATGCAGTCCACAAATCGAAGAGCGCAGGAACCGTTACATTCCTGAAGTCTGAGCACGATAAGAGCCTCCACACGGCCCTCGCGGTCAGCCGCTCCATAAATCATATAATGATAAACAGGATGCCCGAAATACCGTTTTTTAATATAAGCCGGGCTTTTATAGGGGCGCGCTCCTGATTGTCTGTAAGCCCCGTAATCAAAATTCTTTTCCGTCTCCTCAAATTGCCGATACCTTTTTAAGACCAATCTTTTTGTCACCGAAAACTCAGGTATGGTATCGTTTGTTATTCCGGCAATAGAATACTTCCCCTGGCTTTTCAACCTGTACCATTGCGTCATAACGCCAACCGTCAAGCCGAGATACCGGTAAATAGAATACGTCGTTTTGGGATTGATTCCCGTGCAGAAAACAGTTCGGTGATTTTCATTCTGCAGCAGAAAAACCAGCATTTCGATCCCCAGAAATCCGCTTACATGTTCAGCCTTCCAAAGCGCCAGCGCAATATCCTTCGTGTTTGTATCGTCATACGGGATATAACCCAGAATCCCCTGAATGTTATGATTCTCGTCGAAGCCAAGCACAAAACAAACCCTGCCGTCAAACATATATTGCCATTCAAACAGCTCCCTGTTATTTGCCAGGATATGTCCTTTCTTCCAGTGCTCATCAATAAATTTCATAATACGGGGGATATCTTCTCTATGAGAAAATCTGATCTCATTCATCCTCTTTTTCCTGTCCGTTGTAAGTCCCGTTTTGCATTTCTTTTTCTTTCAAATTCGTATCATCTCTTTATTTCAGATAAGAGTCTAGCATAATTTTGACTGATAAAGGCTCTTTCCCAACTCACGCATCTGCCTTCTCCAAAGCAGCTTTTTCCCGCTGCTGTAACTGAAAAATTGCTTTTTGTCTGCTGATCTCCCGCCGCAGTTCTTCTTCGTCTGGCAGATACAACTTATATTTAGAGGCAAATAACTGTTCGTTCCCATGAAGAATGGAATACCTCGCAATATCCTCGTCCGTTTCTTCGCAAAGCACAAGCCCGATTGTCGGGTTATCATCGTCCCCTTTTTTCAATTCATCATACATACGGACATACATATCCATCTGCCCTACATCCTGATGCGTGATCTTATTTGTCTTTAAATCAATCAGCACAAAGCATTTCAGAATATAATTGTAAAACACCAGATCAATATAATAGTCTTCCTTCTCCGTATGGATATGCTGCTGCCTTGCCACAAAAGCATAGCCTTTCCCCAGCTCCATTAAAAATTTCTGAAGATTGTTGAGAATAGCCGTTTCCAAGTCGCTTTCTGTCATATCTGTATTTGAAGACAATCCCATAAATTCGGCAATGATCGGATTTTTTACAAATTCCAGCTTATCATTTTGATAGCCGGAAGTCTTCTCTTTCATCTCCGTTTCCACAGCGTTTTTATTTTGGGATTGCAGCAGACGGTAATAATATTGTGTATTGATGTTTCTTTGTAAAGTCCTGAAACTCCAAGTCTGCTCGTAAGCCTCTTTCCGATACCACTCTCTCGCTTTACTGTCATCTACATGAATAAGCAGACGATAATGTGACCATGACAATAATTCAGATTTTCCACACGCTGTGTGGAAAATCTCCGGATAGGTCTTATAAAACAGATAAAAACTATAAAGATTCGTTTTGGCAAAACCTTTTCCGAACTGTTGGCCAAGCTCTTTTGACAGTTCCTTTGTACCAGAACTGCATCGACCGCCTTATATGCGGTCTGTTGTGCGGAAAGAATAATCTCGCCGACATCATTTGTAATATCGTTTGTATTCTTATAATTTTCCATAAGAATATTGTTCGTTGCAGCAGATAAATTATTCATTTCACATCTACCTTGATTTTCTCAATGATCTTATCAACTTCACAATCTCCATAACTGATCATATGAACATCATCCTTATATCTCGGCTCTATACTTCTTTCCGGGCAAACCGCCGATATTCCTCGCTCTTAGGCGGAAAATCGTTGCAATCCAATCTGGGCAGCTCAAACCGGCTGTCCTTGGCAATATCCGCAACATCCACTCTGGTCGTCAGACCCATGCACGCGCCGTTATCCCTGATAAATCCGATCACCTCATCGCTGTAATTTCCATACGGATAATTCATAACCCACCGCCTGTGGTCAATCAATCCGTCCATAACCTCCAGCGCCCGCGTAATGTCTGCCCGCATCTGTGCAGGCGGTAGATTCCCCAGCCAATAGTGATCATAGCCGTGCAGACCGATAAACATTCCGTGCCGCTTCATCGTGCAAATCTGTTCCTCCGTCATATACAGCTCGTATGCGAGCTGCTCCTCCTTCACGCCCACATATCGCTCAAACAGATCGCTGCATATACTGTTTCTGACTCTCTCAGGCAGCGCCGTTTGCAGCATACGTTTCACAAAAACCGTTTCTCTCGTATCGAACCGATCCGCAGCCGCATACTGCTCAAATAACGTTTCGTTCGACAGATAATCAAACTCCGCGCCGCGATAATAATTCATCCTTTCATACACGTCCGCAAGCAGGCTGTTCATGTCTGCACCCGCCAGAATATAATGAATCTTATTTACGTCCAGCAGCTGATGCTCCGCAAAGGTCTTGCCCGGAATAAAAAAGCTCCCCTGCATCCCCATCTCTTCCAAAAGAGGGAACGCATATGTATAATGATCGATATAACCGTCGTCAAAGGTCAATAGCAACGCATTCTCCGGGAGTTCACGCCCGTCCTCGACAGCTTCCATAACCTCTTCCATCGTCACAGCCGTAAAATGTTCTTTAAAAAACGTCAGCTGCCGACGAAACAATCCTACATCCAATCCCTTGATTCGCGGATAACGGCTATGCTGCAGATCCCTTGTATAATGGTACATAACAATGCACAATTTACTCATTTAATATTCTCCATTTAAACGCCAAGGAATAATTTAAATGCTACACCCTACACAATCATACAATTCCTAACATTGCCTTGAAGATCACCAAATCTTTTTCTTCATCTATATCCAAATCAAATTCTGAAGGCATCTCATATCCGTACAAATTATCATTTAGACTGGTATCGGCCGTCAAATCACAAATCCTATTAATGTAAATTGCGCCATTTACTACATAATAATTTGGAAAATCTTGTCTTCTCACAGTACTTTGACATGAAAGCATAGAAGACAACTTCCCTGAAGTATCCATTTGACGTATTAACAACGGATGATCCTTTACTGGGGAAACACTCAATAAAGACGGATAATTATTGTCAATTACTAATCTGATAGCTTCATCGATATGTGTAGAATTTCTTAACGGTTGCGTTGGCTGGAGCAAAACCAGATATTCATATTGAACATCCAAATTACCAATAACATGCATCACTGTATCTATTGTTTTGCTCGTATCCTGAGCAAGTTCCGCGGGTCTTTTTATCACCCTTACATTTTCCCGCACTGCTACTTTCTCTATCAATAAGTCATCTGTACTGACAACAATATCGTCAATATACTCCGATGATTTGGCCGCATCCAGAGTATATACCATCAACTCTTTGCCTTTTACTTCAACAATATTTTTGTGCGGAATTCCCTTACTACCGCCTCTTGCAGGCACAACAGCCAATATTTTTCTGCCTCTGTACATTTTCCACCTGATTTTTAATTATTAGACCATTTAAGATCAATAAATTTTTTCTGGATATCAAGTATCCATATCTCATCTTGATGCAGGGCGTCCATAAATATCTGCGTACTGTTACCCGAACCAAAATGTTCTCCAAAACAGCGATACCGATCAACAGCCGCTATCGCCGCTTTAATTTCTTCCTTATCCTCATGCACATGCTGTATATTTCTTATAACCTCCGGATCATACCGCCCATACTGCCGATTCCCAATATCAATGGAGGGAATTCCATATATCTCGCTTTCACGAATCCCAGAACTGGAGTTGCCAATAATGTATTTTGCATTTTTTAAAATAGTAAGAAAATACTCAAATCGAATGCTCGGGAATACGCAAAAGCGTTCATTCCCTTTAAATCTCTTATATTCTTCAAGTATAAAATCAGAACCAGCATCGTTATTCGGATAAATCACAATATAATTGTCATATGTGTCACAAACCGCATCGACCACTTGTCTAATTTGTTTCGTTATATTCTCATACTCCGTAGTCACCGGATGATATATTAAAATACCATATTCATTAAAGGGGATGGCATATCTTTCTTTGCACATAGAGAAATTCGGCAGATCATCCGACAACATAATATCAAGATCCGGAGAGCCTATTACATATATTCTGGATTCTTCCTCACCAAGCTGAATCAGTCTGTTTTTTGCTTCGTCATTACATACCATATGAATATGGGCAAATTTAGAAATAGCATGTCGAATCGATTCATCGATTGTTCCGGAGACTTCTCCCCCTTCTATATGCACCACGCGAACATTCTTCAATGCTCCTACAATGGCTCCGGCCAAAGCATCAATACGATCTCCGTGTACAACAATCATGTCTATTCCAACTTTTTGCACATAACCGCTCAACTCACAGATGACATCTCCTAAATTATAGCTCATGTCATTCGTCAGGGCCAAACCAAAAGCTAAATATATGTGCTCATAATGCTCTTTTTCAATTTCTTTATATGTGTTGCCAAACTGTGGCATCAAATGCATACCGGACACAAAGACAAACACTTCGAAATCAGTATCGTTATCAACGGCGTGAATCAAACTTTTTATTTTTCCAAAGTCAGCACGTGTGCCAGTTATAAAAAGCACTTTTTTTCTCATGTTTACCTCTTTATTGTGTTGTCATTTTCTCTATCATCGAATACCCAATCTGCACATCACAATCTATATCACAAGCCGCTCTTTGGCCAAGAATATGTTCATATTCTTCTGCCGGTATTCCCCCAATACCCGGCCTTTTTACCCATAAATTATCCGTCCCGAAAAGTTCTCCTTTTTTTATCGAGCGAATGGTCACAACAGAAGCAAATGCAAAATCCTTCGTCACTTTTTCTTCCTGGATCGCTTTTTTCTCCCCATTCAGCATTGCCGGAATTTCTTGGGAAGCTCTAATAAGTTCTGCCAGCCGTTGTTCATCCATAGAACATATAATATCTGGTCCAGTCCGATCCATTGTATCAGTAAAATGCCGTTCTACCAGAGATGCCCCCAAAGCCATCGCAGCAATACAAGCATTGTTATTCAAAGTATGATCAGACAAACCTACAGGTACTCCCGGAAATTCTCTCATCATTTCCTGCATAGCACCCAAGCGAACCCAATCCGGTCGTGTAGGATATAGATTAGTTGTATGCATAAGCGCATAATCAACACCATGCTTTTCCAGAATATTTACAGTTTTCGCAACACTTTCTATATCATTCATACCGGTAGACACAATCATAGGTTTATGAAATTGCGCTATATAGTCAACCAACGGATAATTATTCAATTCTCCCGAACCGATTTTATATGCATATACGCCAAATTTTTCCAAACGGTCTGCGGCCGCCCTGGAAAACGGCGTGCTCAAGAACATCATTCCCAAGGACTCTGTATAACGTTTAAGTTCTGCCTCCTCTTCCTCGGTCAAAGCACATCTTTGCATAATTTCATAAATAGATACATTAGAATTCCCCGGAACAACGGATTTCGCCGCATGGCTCATCTCATCTTCCACGATATGCGTCTGATGTTTGATCAATCTGGCTCCAGCCCGATGCGCAGAATCAACCATAAGTTTAGCGACTTCCAAACTTCCCTCATGATTGATTCCAATCTCAGGGATAATCAGCGGATCACATCCTTCTCCAATTTCAATGTTTCCAATCAAAAATTTTTTGTTCATTTTCTCATACTTCTCTTCAGAATTATTGTAATAAATCTCCACAGGCGCATCTGTGCTCAGCCAACATTTCGCTCTATAGAAATAAGTTATCTATCACGATCATATTCCATCTTTTTTACCTGGTACTGCACATCCTCCAGAATCTTGCGGTTCGCGCTGATCACATCCGCAAGCATTCCGATCACAAAGGTGATAAAGCCGATGATCAGAAGCGTGCACGCAAGCATCAGGGACTGCGTATGTCCCGCGCCGCGCCCCATAAAATAGAATACCATGAACCTAATGCCTATCAGAAGCCCGATCAGACTGGGAACAACCGCTACGATCGAAAAACAGTACAGCGGCTTGTACATCATAAGCGCCCGAAAAATAGTCAGCACGGATTTTTTCACATAACCCCAGATGCTGTGGAACAATCTGGATTCCCGCAGTTCCGGGTTGGTCCTGACCGGAACGCTTGTGATGGGGATCCGGTTCCTCCCGGCCTGCACAATCGTCTCCAGCGTATAGGTATAGTCGTTGATCACATTAACGCGCATGGCCGCCTCTCTGCTGAACGCCCTGAAACCGCTCGGCGCGTCCGGTATATCCGTGTCGGACGCCTTGCGGACCACCCAGCTGCCAAAATGCTGTAACTTCTTCTTGATCCAGGAAAAATGCTCCGTCTGGTCGATTGGCCGCTCCCCGATCACAATATCCGCCTTATGCTCTAAAATAGGGCGGATCAGTTTCGGTATATCGTCGGCGCAGTATTGATTGTCCGCATCCGTATTGACTATGATATCGGCTCCGTTCTTCAGACACGCCTCCAGCCCGGCCATAAAACCCTTGGCCAGCCCTTTGTTCTGGGCGAAACTCACCACATGATGAACGCCCCAGCGCTTCGCCACGGCGACCGTATCGTCAGTGCAGCCGTCGTCGATAATCAGATATTCTATTTCATCGATTCCCTCTATGCTTCTGGGGAGATCATTGAGCGCAATCTCCAGCGTCTCCGCCTCATTGTAGCATGGAATCTGTATGATCAGTTTCATATCGCCGGATCCTTTTCCTTCACTCAGATAAAATTATTTTTCAAACATTTTTATCATATCACATCCGTCCCTCATTTAAAACCTTTTTTTCGCGCGAATCTTGCATTGCAGCACGGTTTATACTATAATAGACAAATGAAAGTCTTATTTGTTGCCGGTCATGAATTTATCGAAAAACAGGATAACGGCGGAAGGCAGTGCAGTTATCGGAACTATACCGTTCTCCAGACGATATTTGGAGCGGAAAACGTATATCTGTGTCTGCTCTCCAATGTGACGGCAACCGATCCCGACAGGCATATCCAGGTATTTCCGACCCATCGCAATCTGGCAGAACAGATCCGGAACACTTTGTTTCTGCGAAACGGCTACAGCAAAAAAACAGAACGCGGAATCATTGCGTATATCAGGGAAACGAAGCCGGACATGCTCTTTTTTGACTTTTCCATCCTGGGCGGGCTGCTTCGGCATCTCGGAACGGATTTCGAAACGGTTCTCTTCCTGCACAATATAGAGCGGCATTATATGCGCGGCAGAATACGGCGAGGCGGTCCCGCATACCTTCTGCCATATTTCTCTTATTCTTACAACGAAAAAGCCATCGTCAGGCGCGCGGACAAAATCATATGCCTGAACAGCCGGGATTCCTCCCTCCTGTGGGAACATTACGGCAGACGGGCAGATTTTCTGATGCCGATGACTTTCCAGGACCGATTCGATCCGGCAAAGGCTGCTGTCCGATCCGGGCGGGATGCTTCATGCCGGCAGCTTTTGTTCGTGGGCTCGCTCTTTCCGCCCAACTATGACGGGATCTACTGGTTCTGTCAAAATGTGATGCCGCATCTGCCGGCATGCCGCCTGACCATCATCGGCAAGGACATGGAAAAGAAACGCGGCGAGCTGAGCGCCGGAAACATCGAGGTTGTCGGGACTGTAGAACGCACGGACCGGTATTATTATGAGGCGGACGCTGTCGTCATTCCCATTCTGTACGGCGACGGCATGAAGATCAAGACCGCCGAGGCCATGATGTACGGGAAGCCGATCTTCGGAACCAGGGAAGCTCTGGAAGGATACGAGACAGACGGCGTCTCAGGTATTCACGAATGCGACAGTGCGGACGATTATATTGCGCAGATCAGCGCATGGGCGTCTCAGCCCTCGGACGTCGGTTACGCCAAATCCGTCCGGCAATTATTTATAGACAGATACGAGACAGGGCGATTGTTGGAAAAAGCTGCGGATTTTCTGACATCCCGCAACGGGTAGACAAATGGACAGGAACGACAGACGGATTTTAATGATCGGATTTGGACGGGATTACGGAGGCGTTGAACAGATCGCTTTTTCCGTCTGCCGCGCTCTGGCAAAACAGGGTGACAGGCTGGACTTTTTAAGCTACTATGACATCCCGCCAAGAACCGCGAGAGAGATCGAGTCGCTGAATGGGAACCGTTATCGGGTAACTCGATACTCCTCCAATCCCTTCCAATTTCTGAGGGAGATTTTTGCGTTTTATGCGCTGCACATGCCGTACGATATTGTGTACTGCAATGCCAACCACGCTTCCATGATCCTGTATACGATGCCTGTCTGGTTTTCCCGCAGGGTGAGGCTCGTCTTTCACAGCCATGTCAGGGACGGGGCGCACCGATGGCTGCACAGACTGTTCCGCATCCCGCTAAATTGGCGCTGCGATCTCAGAATTGCCTGCTCCGGACAGGCGGCGGACTGGATGTACGGGCGCACATGCCCGGCGCAGATCGTCTACAACGGCATCGACGCGGACCGGTTCCGTTTTGACAGTAAGGTGCGAAATTCCCTGCGGTCCCGCTACGGAGTGCAGAACCGGCTGGTGATCGGTCATGTGGGCCGTCTGACGCCTGAAAAAAACCACTCCTTCCTGCTGGATGTATTTGCGGAACTTCTTCGCAGAGAGCCTTCGGGCATGCTTGTGCTGATAGGGGATGGAGAGCTTTACAACGAGATAAAGACAAAAATCAACCGGATGGGATTGGAGCGGGCAGTCCTTATGCTTCCGTTCCAACCGGATATACAGAATTTCTATCAGATGATGGATGTGTTTGTCATGCCTTCCATCGCCGAAGGCTTCTGCCTGACTGGAATTGAGGCGCTGGCCAGCGGGCTGCCGACTTTTTATGCGGACACCATTCCTGACGATCTCCCGGTCAGCGATCTGATTCATTATCTCAGCCTGAGCAGATCCGCCGGAGAATGGGCCGAGGAGATTCTGAAAGCCGGCACCAACAGCGACAGATCCATTTACTTCGACCGGGTCAGATCTTCAGAGCTGACCGTTTCCGCCATGACGGAGAAAATCGTAGGTTTGCTGAACGAACTGTAGACATCGGAGTATCCAACAGAGCGATGAAAAACAAAAAGATTTTGGTCGTAGACTATGATTTCTATAATTACAGCGACGCCATAGCGTACTGTCTGAGGCAGAAAGGCTTCGATACAAAGAAAGTCTCCGTCAGGATCCCTCTGGATCTGCGGACCCGCATCTATAATTGGATCGTCAAGAAATCAGACGAGCTGTTTCATTTTAAGACTGCCGTACCGCTGCTCAAATGGCAGATCAGAAGCATCTCCGAAAGCCTTCTGAAAGAATACGAGGCCTACGGGCCGGACTGTGTGATCTTCGTCAAGGCCGATTACATCGACAGAACCGCCCTCGCCCAAATGCGGCAGTCCAAGCTTGTCGTCTGGATGATGGATTCATACCGGCGTTATCCTCATCTGATCAGGGATCTGGATATGTTCGACCATATCTTCGTCTTTGAGAAAAGCGATATCGATCTGCTCCAAAAACACCGTTTTGATTCCCGCTTCCTGCCTCTGTGCGCGGACGGCAGATTCTTCTATCCGCGCTCCCGGAAACGGGATATCGATATCCTTTTCATAGGCGCCATGTATCCGGAACGAATGAAACTGCTGCGCAGGATCGAATCCCGTTTTCCCGACGCCGTTATCCAGGTGTACGGCTATTATATCAATCGGGTCGAACTGCTCAAGAAGTTCCTGTATAAACACTCGGCGAAATACAAAAATTTTCACGGGCGCGTAACGCCCGCGGAGGCCGGCGATCTGTATTCGAGAGCCAGGATCTGTCTGAATATCCACGGCGGCCAGTCCCGATACGGGGCAAACCCGAGAACCTTTGAAATACTGGCGACGCGGTCGTTTGAGATTGCGGACTACAACCCCTACATCGAGGAAACGCTGAAGGACGGCATCTCTCTTTACAGAGACGAGCCGGAATTGTTCTCCGAAATAGAATACTATCTGTCCCACGACGCGGAGCGGGAAGCCGTCGCCGCCAGAGGCTATGAATACACCGTAAGACAGCATATGTTCAGCCGGCGCATCGACGAACTGATCGAAGAATGCGGCTGGTAACATACACATTGAAAGGAGCGCAGCAATGGATTTCCCCAAACTCCAAAAACAATATCTGGCAATAGAGAAAAAATACGATCTGTATCATATAGAGATCCGTGGGGTAAATATATGGCAGTACTTTCGGACGGAATTATGGAATGAAGTCTGTAATTACCTCAACGGCGGCACCCGGAATGACCCTACCCGTGACAACAGACAGGGGGAAACCTCTATCGGCAAACGTGCAGAGATCAAAATCTTCCTGCAAAAAGCCGGTTATGCCCTGACACACCGCAACGGCAGCAGGGTCCATCCCGCCGACGTCCTGTTTATCAGCTTCGGGCGGCGATTCTATGCGGACGGCGTGTACGTCGACAAATACATCGGCGAGCTGGAAGGATACTTCCGGGACAACTCGGTTATGATAGAGCTGAACAGAAATTTTGATCTTCCCCTGCACCCGACCCCAAGCCAGCAGGAATATTACCCGGAACTTCTGGCGTTCGGCGCGCTGTTAAGAACCCGACTGGTTCTGGCATTCCGAAGATCTCTGTACAGAAGCGTCCTCGAAGAAGTCCTGCGTTCTTTTTCCAAACCCCTAAAAGAGATTTCGGACACCTTTGGCTGCCCGATGGACGTCTCCGCATACTGCGCCGAGTTTGCCATGCAGCTATTAAAAATAAAGGGATTTAAGAGCTGTTACCGGCGGCTTCTGAAAAAGATTTCCCCCAAAGTGATTCTGGAGACGATTCCCAACAGCCGCTTCTCCATGATCTTCAACGAACTGGCCAAGGAGCGGGGCATCCCTACGATTGAGCTGCAGCACGCCGTCCCGATCAACAATCTGATCTGGAACTATGCGGACGGCTGCGGCCCGGTCCGCCAGTTTCCCGACTATGAGTTCGGGTACTCGGAATACTTCAACAGTCATATGCATCTGCCGATTCCCCGACAAAATATAAAGGCGGTTGGCCTGCCGTATCTGGACCGTTCCTTACGGCTCTACCCGAGGCATAAGACCGATCCGCGGACTACTATCCTGTTTATCTCACAGGGTCCTGTGGCTAAGCAGCTAAGCAGGCTTGCCGTCGAGATAGACGAACTGTTGGACAACAGTCAATACCGCATCATATACAAACTGCACCCTGCAGAGGTTTCCGTCTGGAGAGAAAGAATTCCCTGGCTGCATGCCTGTGCAGACATTGAGGTGATCGACGACCGGACCTATGACACCTACAAGTGCTTTGCCGAGAGCGATATCCAGATCGGCGTCCATTCCACCGCCCTGCTGGAGGGAATGGCATACAGTTTGGATACTTATATATACAGGACAGACGGCTGGGAATTCATGCGTGAGATAGTAGATTCCGGCTATGCCACACTGATCACGGACGAAAAGGATTTTATAGACAAAATAACTTCCACAGGAATCGGAAACACAACGGCAAAAGACAATTTATGGAAAAGGAACGCCGTCGGCAATATGCTGCATGAGATCGAGCGCATCTCGGGCGTCAGGGGGCAAAAATAATCTTGGAAAACTTACGCGCGGTCAAGACAATTATCGGACAGTTGAATTATATTTTGAGCAGAAAGCAGAAAAAGCGTACCGTTCTGCTCCTGATCTGCATGCTGATCGGCTCCTCCCTAGAGCTGCTGGGCGTGTCTGCCATCTATCCCTTCCTTGAACTGCTGCTTCAAACCGACAGTCTGCCCGACAAATGGTACGTCGGCATTATCCGTTCGCTGATGCCAAACATCAGTATGCGCGGCGTACTGCTTGTAATCGGCGTGACGATTATTCTGGTATATGTGCTGAAAAATCTGTTTATGGTCCTGAATCTGTATGTACAGAATTCTTATGCGGCCAAATTTCAGCGGGAGACGTCGACCAGAATGCTCGACACATACATGAAAAGGCCCTATCAGTACTTCCTCAACACAAACAGCAGTGAAATTCTCCGCGGGATCACCACGGATATTCAGGGCGTATATCAGATTCTTCTCGCCTTTTTTACCATGCTAACGGAATTGCTGAATGTTCTGGTTCTCGGCGTTTTCCTTTTTTACACGGACTGGATCACCGCGCTGTCGGCCATGCTGCTGGCCGGTCTGTGTTTCTTTGGAATTATCATGGGCTTTAAGAAAATCCTGCGCAGAGCCGGCGAAGATATGAGGGCCGCCAACGCGTTAAAGAATCAATACGGCTATCAGGCGGTCAACGGAATTAAGGAAATCACCGTGCTGGACAGGCGGCAGAACTTTGTGGGGCAGTTCGACAAAGCTGCTGCTCTGGAGCAGCGCTCCGCCACGATAAACGGATTCATGAGCAGCTGCCCGGACCGTATCCTGGAAGGAATCTGTATCGGCGGCTTCATGGGCATCGTATGCCTGCGGATCGCGACACGGGAAGATTTCAGCAGCTTCGTCCCGATCTTCGGCACTTTTGCGGTGGGCGCTTTCAGGATCCTGCCCTCCATTTCCAAGGTTTCCTCCCGCATCAATACCATTATATTTTTTAAGAAAACTCTGCTGAATACCTACGACAATCTGAAGGCCGTCGAGCAGTATGAACGTGAGACAGCCCAGTATGCCGCCGGCGCTCCCGCAGACGACAATCTCCGTTTTGCCGAAGAACTGCGGATCAAGTCTATTAGCTGGAAGTACCAGAATACGGATCATAACATACTGGAGCATGCTTCTCTGACAATCCGCAGAGGAGAATCCGTCGCTTTTGTAGGCGCGTCCGGAGCCGGCAAAACCACTCTGGCTGACATCATTATGGGATTGCTGAAACCACAGGAGGGATGCGTGGAGATGGACGGCGCCGACATTTTTGCCATTCCTCACCAGTGGGCAAGGATCATCGGCTATGTTCCGCAGTCTGTATTCCTCACAGACGATTCCATCCGAAGGAACGTCGCTTTCGGTCTGGATACAGACAGCATATCGGATGAGAAGGTCTGGCACGCGCTCGGCCAGGCGCAGCTGAAATCCTTCGTTCAGGGACTGCCGCAGGGTCTGGATACCATCGTCGGCGAGCGCGGGATCAAGCTGTCAGGCGGCCAGCGCCAGAGAATCGCGATCGCCCGCGCCTTATACGAAGATCCCGATATCCTGGTGCTTGATGAAGCCACCTCCGCGCTGGACAATGAAACCGAATCCGCAGTCATGGAATCCATTGAGTCTCTGCAGGGATCTAAAACCCTCATCATCGTCGCGCACAGGCTCACCACGATCCGAAACTGCGACCGCATATTCGAGATTACAGACGGGCTTGTGACCGAAAAAAATGTTACCGAATTCAGACAATCCTGATTTATGAAAGGTATCCAACGCATGAAAATTTTAAGCGGCAAAAAAATCGTTGTCCAATTATATACCATAATGATCTATCTTGCTTTTACCGTTCTAATGCTCCTGGCGGTTAATCAAAAATCCAACCTGTATATAGATGAAGTTTTTAGCTATGTATCCAGCAATAGCGCCAGGTGTGGAGTCTACGATATTCAAGACGGGCAGACATATTATCCGCCTAACTCTCTCTGGCTCACCGAACTGGCGGTTACTCCACCCGAGAGTTTCCAATATGATGTTGTCTGGCGCAATCAACGCAATGATACTCATCCTCCTTTGTACTACGCAGTTTTGCATACAATCTGCTCCCTGTTTCCCAATCTTTTCAGCATTTGGTTTGCCGCGGCAATCAACATTATATCAGCATGGGGCGTATTGTTTTTTGCCAGAAAAATAATGAAATTTCTAAGCGAAGATATCTGGGCCCGGGAACTTATGTCTCTCGGATTGATATGTTCTGCCGGAATTTTATCCTCTGTAACATTTCTTCGCATGTATGTCATGGCAATGTTTTGGGTAACCGCACTGACATATATGGTATTAAAAAGGATCTGGGGAAGAGACAGAAATCTATACATTGACTGCGCGGTCATCGCACTGCTTACTGCAGGCGGTACGCTGACACACTACTATGTGACTCTCTATGCGGTTTTGCTGTGTACTCTGTACGGCTGCTATCTGCTCGCCCAGAAAAGACGGAAAGAACTCGCCAGCCTTTGCGTTGCACAGGGAATAGCCGCCATTGTCTGTATCTGTATATTTCCGGCAATGCTTTCACATATTTTTTCCGGCGACAGAGGTACGGAGTCTTTTGACAATCTGATTACCTCTTCTCACTTATGGCACTATATCAAAAATTTTTGGCATATACTGGATGTGGAACTGTTTGGCGGTCTGTTAAAGTACACCGCCTGTGCGGCTCTGATATTTCTGATCTTTTATATAAAACAGAAAACATACAGAGTCCTGACGCCAGAGCAAAAAAACAGGCTGTCTGGGTACTTTTGCGTTCTCGGAACAATTCTGCTATATTTTTTACTCATTTCTCGCATTGCAGTCAGCGAATCGGACAGATATATGTACCCTATTTACGGCGTATTATTCCCTACCGTAACCGGCGGCGTCATCGAATGGCTATATAACAGGGAAACGCCGCATTACCGTTATGCGCTCGCCGCCATTCTTCTGATTATGGGAATCACCGGTGGACAAAACGGCAGCTGGGCATGGCTGTTTCAGGACAGCAAGCCTCTCTTAGAATTTGCCCAGGAACATCACAATACCGATTGCATCTACATATACCATCTTCCAATGCTCATGGGCCCCGACTACGAAGAAGCCTCCAACTATAACAGCATTACCTGCTATCAGTCAGACAGTTTGGATATGTTGAAAAACTCCGATCTCTCCATACGATATGAATTGATTCTGATGATTATGAATGACCTTAACCAGGAGGAAATTCTGAACAGGGTAATCGCCGAATGCCCGGAAATCAATGCCTATGAACCAATCGGAAGCTATGGATTCTCCAATACTTACCGGCTATATATCCGATATGCCGAATAAAAGTCATACAAGCGCGTGTCAGATTCGATCAACAACTGCCACAATGTTCAACGCGCATAATCTATCGCTTCCTTTTGTATAGCGCCTCCCCGTCGGAGATCGGCGCGTTGTTAATAAAGGCGATTCCGTCCAACACTTTATTGTCAAAATCGTAATCCGCCAGATACTGGCTGGCGGCCAGCGCCAGAGAATTGCAATCGCCCGCGCCTTATACGAAGATCCCGATATCCTGGTGCTCGATGAAGCCACCTCCGCGCTGGACAATGAAACCGAATCCGCAGTCATGGAATCCATTGAAACCCTGCAGGGATCTAAAACCCTCATCATCGTCGCGCACAGGCTCACCACGATCCGAAACTGCGACCGCATATTCGAGATTGCAGACGGGCTTGTGACCGAAAAACACAGGCAGGATATCTTTTAAAAGCCGAAGAATTTACACAGTTTATCATAAATTCTATCATTTCGATTGATTAGTGCCCATATTTTACCATAGAGCCGGCTTAAAGCCCACGAAACAAAAAATACCGCGATTACCCCTAATGGGATCGTATAAAGCGGATCTGTTTTCGTATTGACAAAACCGAACAACCAGCCTGCGCCTGTCTGCCAAATTCCCGCATGAAATAAATAGATAAGAAACGTATCTTTTGCGAGGCGTTCCATTTTATGAGTTTCTATATGCAACAGGGAAAATCCCGCAAACATAAAGAGTGAGGCAAAAACTACAATGGGATTGAATTCCCCAACTATACTGTATTTTTCATCAGCTTCCGCAATCATCTTAATCGTATGGCCATATTGTATATAAGTTACAATCAATAGCAGGACAAACGAAAGGATGATACATAAGATTCCTTTTACATTGTTCTTTTTTTCTGTTATGCGCTTTATCTGATAGCCTGCAAGAACAAAACCGATATAGCATACAACTTTTGATATGCTCCAGTTTAACTCAAATGATGAAGTAACTCCGCTCACTACGGCAATCAGAAAATATAACCAGCTGCAGACCGTATAAGATTTTTCATCCATATCGTCTTTGATTTTAAAAATAAGCGGTATCAAAAGATAAACTCCCATCAGTGTATATAAATACCACATGTGATAATAGGGCGCGCCAACAATAAACGCCCGTATCGACGGAAGCAATGCGCTGTATTCCCCCCCCCTCTTATGCAATACTATTCTGGCTACTGGTTTAGCGATGCGACACATAAAATACAACCAGGAAAAAATGAATGTCGGAATACCAAGATTCATCAAAGATTTTTTATAGAAATGCGCAGGCTCTCTATTTTTGTCGTTCGAGAGCAGCAACGCCCCGGAAAGCATCATGAAACACGGAACCGCAAAGCGTGACAATGTATTAAAAATAAGCGTGGCAATAATATGGTATCTGTATGGGTCCGTGTCGTCAGTATATGCCGCTTTATAAGTTGCGCTGACGTGAAGTACTATCACTGCAATAGTACATATGATTCTTAACAAATCATAATTTGCCTTTCTGCTATTATTATCAGTCTGCATCATAATGCAATTTTCCTTTCGCTCCCTTCACCGCATCCCCCTCCCGCTCTTCTGTCAAATATTCCCTGACATTCCCATCCGTCAGCTCTCCCTGTAGGCATGCCCGGATAATCGCTTCCGATTCCCCTTCATCAAGAGGCTCAAACTCGATATCTCTGCTGTCCGAGATCTGCTTCATGAAACCGTCCCGGTCAAAAATCTCCTGCCACCTAAGCCGCAGCGCTTCCCCGTCGGAGATCGGCGCGTTGTTGATAAAGACGATCCCGTCCAACACTTTATTATCAAAATCGTAATCCGCCAAGTACTGG
Organism: uncultured Lachnospiraceae bacterium; assembly: GCA_947626775.1. Lineage (GTDB taxonomy): Bacteria > Bacillota > Clostridia > Lachnospirales > Lachnospiraceae > UBA3282. The sequence continues at coordinate 78,580 of CANQTL010000002.1, forward strand.
CTGGCGTCCAGCGCCGTGGAGGCAAGTTCCAGAAAATCGGGAATGCCGGCTGTCCCCTGCAGATAGAGCTTATCCTCGCTTCCAATCGCCGCATACGAATTGCCGTTCAGCTGATAATATCTCGAATACGGGGAAGGCTCCGCAAAGATACACAACAGATTATGCCCCGCCTGAATATCTTCGTTGACCGCAATCTCAGCCTGAAATTGGAGCTGATAATACCAGTCCTTCTGATAATCCAGATAAGCCCGGTTCAGGTATCCCGCGCCCAGCGCCATAACCGCCAGACAAAACAGCGGTTGAAATCTCTCTCTGACAAACAGTTTCACGCCGTAATACGCCATGAACGCGATACCTGTTCCCAGCAGAAGGGAATCCCGTCCCTGCACATATGCAGCGGATATACCGCCCTTGCGGACTGCAATATAAGGCAGCGCCCCTATCGCAAAAAACGCTGCGCCAAGCACAAACAGCACAGCTGTCCGCAAATTGTCCTCCCGCTCTTCGTCGCCGCCATATCTCTTCTTAAAGAAGACGCAGACCAGTATCCCCAGCAGAACCGCCGCCGCTGCCAGCAGCAGATCCTTTTTTGATCCCGGAGCATAGTTGTCGATTACATTGCCGAGCGTATCGATCAGATAGAGCGGCAGCCTCACCGCCAGCCCCGGCAGAGTTCTCCAGTCCACATAATTGTACGTGTCATACGACCCATAACAGGGAAACAGAATCCGTTTGCCGAAATAGAAAATGACAGGCGCCGCCAGGAAGTCAATATACCTGACGACGACAGCCGCGATCCGCCTCAACAGTTCCGAAACCCTCAGCCCTCTCACATCTGTCCCGCGCAGATCCATATAATACAGCCACATCAGGATCAGCAAGGTAAATGCCATGACAGATTCCGTATTGTAGGAAAATATCAAAAGCAGCAGAATACCTGCCCGCATGATGATCCTTCTGTATCCCTGCGTGCGATACCATCGCGTCGTCAGATAAAACGCCAGCCAGAAAGAAAACAACCCCACAGAGTATCCATAGCATATAAGCGTCAGTCTTGCAGTGTTGATGGGAACCGTAATATACAGCGCCGTGATCCAGAAGCACTCCGGTTCGGCAAAGATATCGCTCCTGCGCAGTCCGCAGTACAGCAGCAGACTTCCGGCCCAGAACAGCACAAAGACAACAATCCGATATCCTTCGTGCGGCAGCCACCAGACCGACCGCAGCAAATATGCCTCGAGGGGCAGACCCTGCTGCATCATCGCCTCGTGCACGCACTCCACATTGCGCAGATACAAGCCCCAGTCATCCCACCATCTGCCTGAGATCACAAGCATGAACCAGTTTGTCAGCAGATAAATCGTCGAGAGCAGCATGATATGCCGCAGAACTATCCTGCCATTTTGGGAATGTTTAATGGTAACCACGCGATATTCCTTCCTCTTCATGTAAAGCTGACTCCCTCATATATCTTTTTCGCCACCTCAAACCTTTTACAGCGCATTGCTCCCGTGATGTTAATTTATTATATAATTTAGGTATTTGCGCCTACTCCTCCCTGTGAAACAGATAGTATGTCTTCGTGTATACATACTCGCCGATATACTCGCAGGCATTAAGCTGTGGACATCGATCCATCACCTCTTTCAGACAGTCCTCGGCCGGCGCGCTTTCATCGTCCTCCGTCACCATGAGAATCAGTCTGCCGTATGCCGCCGCATCTGTCAGCGCCGGCTGGTCCAGCTCATTCTCCCGCAGAAACGTGACGCTGTGATACTGTCTCGCCTCCAGATACGCCGGATTCGGCTGCCACGGCTTACGATAGACCATCACACAGTCCACATCCGCATAGTCCGCCGCCGCATCCAGCAATTCGCCGCTGTCCCGATACAGATAGTCCCACTCTGCATTCTTCCATCCGCTCACTATAAATACCGATACGGCAAGCGCGGTCAGGCAGAGGGCGGACCGTCCCGCCGTCCGGATCCACAGGCTCACGCCGCACAATACCGCCCCAAATACGATGGCATAGATCGGACTGATATAACGTCCCTCCTGATATATCGCGATCCTGGCAACCAGAACAAAATACAATGCCGGAGGCAGGACAAGACAGAGCCACCGCATCACGCTGGCCCGCTCTTCCCCCCCCCTGTCCTCTCCTGCACATCCGCGGGCAAACAGAAAGAAGAGCGCGGCTATGAGCAGATAAAGGAACAGACCGCCGAAAAGCTGTCTGTCCATGATGTCAAAAAAAGTCCCGATCCCCGCAAGCCAATCCGTCAGGGAAGTCCCTGCCATATTAGCCATGGATTCTTCCCCTCTCGAACCGGAAAATATCTGCCTGAGAATCGGCGGAAAGATCGCAAGCACGCCGAGCGCCGCCGCGCCCTGCACTAAGCAGAAGCCTCCGGCCTCCCGCCGGCGTTTCCCGTACAGCAGACAGCCAAGATAGACAGCGCTGGCAAAGACGGTATAGACGATACAGTAATAGTGGGTCAGCCCACCGCCGAGCGTGCACAGAAAAATGGCGAGATAAAAACGCTTCGTGTGTGCTCTGCCGATCCGGCTCACCAGAAGATAGGCCGCGGCAGTCACCCAGAACATCGCCATGATATACATGCGCAGAAACGACGTAAACGACAGGATACCCGCGGAGCACACAAAGCCCAGTGAAATGAGACGCTGTATCGCCGCATCATTCGTCAGCAGCAAAACCAGCCTTCGGAAGAAGAACAATACCCCCATGGCAAACAGAATATTGATCAGCCCTGCAGCCCAAATTGTAAAAATGCCCGGCATACAGGAGCAGATCGTGTGCAGAAAAGCATAATACAAAGGCGGATGTGCATCCTGCGCCTGATTCTGCCACACAATTCCGTAGTCAAACCGATGTGCTCTGTCGACGGTCATATACTCGATCCAGGGCGTCGCAGCAGGATAGTATGTCAGCCCTTCCTCGATCGACATGACCGGCCCGTCCGCATGGTTGGCCAGCCCGTAACTGTACACCTCATCTACATGCAGATTTCTCTTCTGCCCCAATGTCAGCACGATCAGCAACGCAAACAGAATATAGATTGACAGATTCCCTGTTTTTTCTCTCATGCCGTGCTACCTCTCATATATCCTGCCCGTCGCCCTCATCGTCGCAGAGTCGTGCGCCCGACCGGTCTGGATATATTCCACCATGTAATCTTCCTTCAGATATTCATGAAACAGGAAGCGCCTCTCCCTCTCATCGCCGCTGTGCCAGTCAAATATGCTGCCTCCGTCCGCTCCCTGCAGCAGACGGCGATACGCCTCCTGAAGATCTTCAAATGAGATCGGCGCATCCGACACCGTATAATCATGCCGCTCATCGACACCTTTCACGAAAAAGATCGGATTCTGCCTCGCATGAATATCCCCATACGCATATCCGTGGTCAGCCATAACTATGATCGCGGAATTGTCATACACGCCGGCATCCTTCAACTTCTGCAGATACGCCCTCGTGATTGTGAGACAGGCTTTCAGACTGTCTTCGTAGGTTCCCGTCTCCTCCGGAATGATCTCGACATTCTCATTGTAAATAAAGGGCACGTGCCCGCCGTCAATGTGGATGAAACGAAAGCATCTTTGATCCGTATAGCTGATCTCATCGTGCAAAACTCCGTCGTAAAATTCGGTGTTGGAATACGTGAACAGGCGCTCTCCCTCCGGAAGTATCTTGAGACCGCTGAAAGCGTTTGGATTCACGAAACTGAAACGTTTCAGATCAAACGGTGCATACTTGAAACCGGTCATCAAAAGCTGCCATCTCGCAAAAGCCCAGGAATCCGTCACACCCCTTTCGTTGGAGAGCACGTTTTCAAATCTTCCCATACCGTTGTCGTTCAGGAGCAGTTCCGCCTCATAGGCGTCCTCATACAGTCCCATGCCATATCCGCTCTGCTCCAGTTCGGCCAGCAGCGGCGACTCTGCATAGGCTTCCGCCTCATATTCCGCAAACTCTCTTTCGTTCTCATACCACTGTCCCGTCAGGATATACGGCACACAGTATTTGGTATACGGATACGCCCCAACCACATTGTCATAGAAGGTGAAGTCCGTAAAAATATCCTGATATTCCGGCGTCTCCTGCAGCATTTCCTCCATAACCTGCGCGTCCACCGCATCCAATACCAGAATTACAAAATTAGCGTCCCGGGACATCTGAAACATATTTCTGGCGGTCACACACAGATTGGGTTTTCTGGCAAAACCGTCGTTCTGTATGGCGAGCGTCAGCAGCGTGACACACAGCATCAGCGTCATACAGATACTGACCGTCTCAACAATCCTGTTCAGCAGTTCCCTCTTCTTCCTGCACCAGAATTTTACGGCAAGCATAACCGCCGGCACACCCACCCACAAAATTACAGAACGCGCTTTTTCCGCCGTATACCGGCTCCAGTCTATCGTTTCGCCGTCCAGCGGCGGAAGCCCTTCCGTCAGCAGATTCCCCTGTACATACAGACAGAGATAGGCGCTGAAATACAGCCAGAGTACGATTCCATACAGTCCGGCGCCCGCCCTGTGAAGCAGGACCAGGACCAGAATGCTGACCGCGCACAGCACAGCAAACGCGACAAACATAATCGGTGTCAGAAGGTACGCATCAAACCAGAATTCGTCCTGATTGGTAAACAGAAGTTCCAGCGGAGCATAGAGACAAAGCATAAAGCAGACTGCAGCGGACAGCCAGACGCCGCTCTTCAAATCGACTGATAGTTTCTTCTTATCCATGAAACAGTAAACACCTCATGAAATCCTCTTTGTTTTTCTTTGCGCTCTCCTTCGGTCTGCCGAGATCGGCCCGGGATTCCAGAGACACCGGAATCTCCCATAGAACGGGCCCCTTCTCCTCCCGGATCCCTGCGCCGATCCGCTCGAGCGCCTCCATCGTCTCCAATCTCTGTGCTGCGCGATATCCCGCAGCGGAAGCAATCCGGGCGAAATCCGCCTGACGGCAGCCGGTAGGCATAGCGCCCACGGATTCATGCGCCTGATTGTTGATCACGATATGATAGAAATTCTCCGGCGCCTGCGCCGCGATAAACGGCAGCGCGCCCATATGCATCAGCGCGGCGCCGTCCCCGTCAATGCAGACAACTTTTTGATCCGCCCGCCTCTTCGCGATCCCCAGCGCAATCATGGATGCATGCCCCATGCCTCCGACCGTCATAAAAATATTCTCATGGCCGCCGTAGATCGCATTGCTCTGCTCATAGAGTTCCCGGGATATCTTACCGGTGGTGGAGACGATCGCCGTCTTTCTCGGGAGCTCTCTCAGAATACGCCCCAGTACTTCTTCCCGACGCATCGGATTGCCGTTGTCCCACGTGAAAGGCGCCTCCTTTTCAAAGGTTCCCTTTTTGACAATAACGGCAAACTGGTCGCCCTGCGCAAGAACCTTACCGGCCTCCACAAGGATCGCGTTCATCTCCTCATCCGTCGTGTTCTGATCGATCACACTGTAAGGAACCGACAGGGTTCGGAACAATTCGCAGGTTACTTTTCCCTGAAAGACATGCTGCGGCTCGTCCTTTACGCCCGGCTCTCCCCTCCAGCCGACAATAAACAGAATCGGGATCCCATACACATCGCGGTTGGCCAAAGACGCCAGCGGATTGACGATGTTGCCGATCCCGGAATTCTGCATATACACACACGCCGGCTTCGCCGAAGCGAGATAGCTTCCTATGGCAATCCCTACCGCCGCGCCCTCATTGGCGGTCACATAATGCTGCAGAGTTCCCCGATAAGTCTGCACCCCGTCACAGAACTGTTTTAACGTGGAATCGGGGACTCCCGCGATCGTATCAAACCCCATATGCTCCAACTGTTCCAATAACCTAGACGCTTTCATTGATCCTCTCCAATTCCTCCACCGTGTCTATCTCTACAAGCTGTCCCTCAGCCACGGGCTCTATTTTCAGTTTCAGTTTATCCAGATTCCGATCCACAATATCATCCCAGAACAGACTGTCGTTTTCCGCAGACGCGCTGGCCTTTATGATCTCGTCTCTCAAAAGACGCGCATCCTCCCTCTTAAAATAGGAGACGCCGACCATATTGTAGACATCCGTACCGCCCTTGCCGACGCGCGTGATATACTGTCCGTCCGTCTCGAACACCCAGTCGTCCGAATAGCCCGCCTGCATTCTGCCATAATAACAGGAATGCTCCAGTTCCCGGGCAAAAATACTCCGATCCGCCACATACAGATCCGACTCACAGATAAAGCAGTCGGTCTCCCCGAGCACTTCTCTGGCCGCATAAATAGAGGAAATATTATTCTTTGTCAAAAAATCCGGATTGTGCAGGAGCTTTACCTGTGCATACCGCGCACAGAGCGGCTCGAACTGTTCGCCCAGATATCCCGTTACAATATAAATCTCCTCCACCGGGCGCGCCAACAGACCCTCTATCACCGTCTCGATCATCGCTCTGCCCCTGACTTTGATTAACGGCTTAGGCGTATGCTCCGTCAGCGGACGCATACGGCTTCCCAGCCCAGCCGCCATCAGGATCGCTGTCTCTCTCATCTTCGCGCACTCCCTTTCCGTTTCGTCTCACAGTTCGTCGATCAGCCTGATGATGTCTTTAAAGGGCATCAGCCTGGAATCCACTTCCAGCGCTCTGTGATTCTTCAGAATATCGATTGCCGTGTTCTGCATGGCGGGAAAAGCGCTTCTCGTCAGCTGATTCGCATAAATCACAATATTGACGCCCGCCGCCGCCAGCTCTTCTTCCGTAATACTGTTATAGGAAGTCGGCACAACCACGATCGGCGTCTGTCCGTCCTTCTCGCGGAACAGCCGGCAGAATTCCAGTATCTCATCCGGCGATTTCCGGCGGGAATGAATCATAATGCCGTCTGCACCCGCCGCCACATAGGCAAAGGCGCGCTTCAGCGCATCCTCCATGCCCCGCTCCAGGATCAGGCTCTCGATCCTGGCTATGATCATGAATTCCTCCGTGCGCAGCGCTTTCTTGCCGGCGCTTATCTTTTCACAGAAATTTTCGATACTGTCCTGCGTCTGCTCCACTTCCGTGCCAAAGAGAGAATTTTTTTTAAGCCCTGTCTTATCTTCAATGATCACGGCGGACACGCCCATACGCTCCAGCGTCCTGACGTTGTACACGAAATGCTCCACCAGTCCGCCCGTATCCCCGTCGAGAATGATCGGTTTCGTAGTCACATCCATCACATCGTCGATGGTACGGATACGGGAGGACATGTCTACCAGCTCGATATCCGGCTTTCCCTTGGCTGTGGAATCGCACAGCGAGGAGATCCACATGGCGTCAAACTGATCCAGCATACCGCCGCTCTCCACGATCGTCTTCTCGGCGATCAGCCCTGTCAGACCCGAATGCACCTCCAGCGTCTTGACGATCGGGCGCATTCTGATCAGCTGGCGCAGGCGCTTGCGCCTAAACTCCGGCATAGCCAGTTTCTCTCTCATCTGATCGTCTATGCGCTTTACGCGCTCGTTGTAAGTATAGGGAATCTCTATCAGTTCTCCGCCTGTCCTGTTGAGATTGGAGACGACATTCTCCCGTATCACGGTTTCCGGACCTTCTTTCCAGTTATCGCCGTGAACGACATAGTCGGGCCGCAGTTCGTCAATCACCCGGTCATACATAATATCCCGCTGTACCAGAACCTCTTTCGCCAGTCCGGTATCCCTAACAAGCTGCATCCTCTCCTCCAGAGAGATCGTGGGAAATCTGTTGAAGCACACCATCGCCTCGTCGGACAGCACGCCCACATAAACGTCCCCATACTTTGCGGCCTCCCGCAGGATATTCATATGGCCCTCATGAATCACATCCGTGCAAAAGCAAGTATATACTTTCTTCATCGTTCCTATCTTCCTCCGCTACTGTTCATATCTGACCGGAACACTGACGCCGCACGCGTGAAGCGCCTCGCGAAACACCGCAAAAAACGCCTCGATATCCTTCTCGTCTATCGCGCCAAGCGCACACAGACGAAACATTCCCAGCTTCTCCACCTTGCCGGGATAAATCGTAAAACCCCGCTCGTAACAGTAGTCGTGTATCTTCTCAAAATCCCAGCGCGGGTCTGCCGGATAAAGCGCCGCCGCCACCAGACCGGACTCCTGCCCCTCCGGTATGTAGATGCGGAAGCCGAGTGATATAAGTCCGTTCCTGATCGCCCGATAAACGCGGCAGTGCCGCGCCCATTTTCGCTCTTCCCCTTCCTCAAAATACTCCTTCAGCGCCTGTCTGACAGAGTAAATCACCTGAACCGGCGGCGTAAAATGCATCTCTCCATGCGCCCTGGCATATTCGTACTGCATATACAGATTGCAGTAATAAGAGCGTTTCGGATATGCGGCGGAAGCCTCGATCACCGACTTCCTGCCGATGATAAACGACAGACCCGTCATTGCCATGATGCCCTTCTGCGCCGAAGCCATGCAGAAATCGACCTCGTCAGCAGCAATGTCGATGGGCCGCATGGCATAGGTGGACGTCGTATCCACGACAAAGACACCGTGATATCGGTGCGCCAGCGCGCCGATCTCCCTGATCGGATTTAAGAGTCCCGTCCCTGTCTCGTTATGCGTCGTATATACCAGTGCGATATCGGGATTCTCTTTAAGCGTCTGCTCTACGACCGTCAGATCCGGCTGCCTGTCGAGCGGCTGTTTCAGGTTGAGATACGGCAGACCGTAATACTCGCATATCTCTGCGGCGCGGCTGCTGTACGCGCCGTTGTTGATGATCAGTATCTTCTTATCCGCCGGCAGCAATGAATTCAGGCAGATATCCATATTGATTGTCCCCGAGCCGCAGAACAGAACCGCCGCGTATTCCTCCGGATCGGCATGTACGATCCGCAGCAGGCCGTCCTCCACCTCCCGCATAACTGCCACAAACTCCTTCTCCCGCGGGCAGATATCGGGAACTACCTGCGCCATCTTCACCGTGTCCGTCGTCGTCGCAGGACCTGGATTCAACAGTACATTTCTCTTTACCATTGGTATTTCTCCTTCATTTACTATAGATAGCGCCCCAAATTTTCCAGGACACACTCGCGGATATCAGCGGCCGTCTTACCCGCCTTCCGCATATCCAGCCCGATTTTCCGGGCCACCGCAAGAATATCGTCCGTCCCCGGATTCAATCCGTTCCCATTGATAGTCGTGGCATGTTCTCCGCCAATCGAATTGCTGTAAGTCAGGTCAAAGGCCGGCGACAATACCCATCGCCTCTCTGCTTCCCGATACAGGTAAGCAAAGTTTTTGGAATGATCATCCCGATTATGCGCATAGACATTAAAACACATCAGGCGGTACAGCCTTTCGCACTCCTCCATCGACCCAGTCAACTGAAGCGTCAGTCTCATAAGGATGTCATAATCCAGATTGGGAATTCTGTGGGAAGTTTCGAGAAGCCCAGCCGCAGATACCATATGGACTTTGCCTGCTTCTCCCTGTCCCTTGCGGTCGAATCTCCTGGTGCCGAAGTATCCTGCCGAGTTCCCTGACGGAAACAGTCGCACATCTTCCATCTCAATACCGCATTCACGAGCACAGAGCGCATACTCATACTCCTGTCTGCCGATATCCCGACCGTCCTCTGAAGAGGGGAATTTAATAATCCAGTCCTCACCGTCTATATCGGTAAGTATCTTAGGTCTGGCTCCGCCGGAGGACGCTCCTCTGTCAAACAACACATCCAGATTCTCGGAAGTGCCGCTGTTCAGGAGTTTTTCACATTCCCCGGCAATCTCATCCAACGTCAACCCCTCTTGCCTTTTATCCATCACCATCGCCGGACGATATGTCAGCGCACCCATTCCCGAAGAACCAACGATGGCCAGTCTTTCCAGATTGCCGATCGCCTGAGGATTTAAACCCTTCTTTCTCATCAGACGATCCACGAGAAGACGTCCCCATCCATCCGGAAGACTGTCTGCAAAAACGCCGAAAAGTCCCTCAAACGGATCCTGCTTAGGCATAAAAACCTTCTGCTCCAGCGGCAGGGAAAGCGGACTGACAGAAAATCCATCCGCAAGCCAGTCTCTGTGATAGGCGAAAGCCGCCAGCCGATTTTGATACAAAGCCATGGTTCCGACGGGCCTGTCATGATAAAAAACTTCCAGTTTATTCAGTCTGGCCATTGATGACCTCCTCAATGGAAGCAAACGGTACTTCACTGAATAAAGCCGTAAGTTCTCCCTCCACTCCAAGCGCTATTGCGAGTTTCGTGAAAGACTGCAGAGAAATTTCTCCGCTCTGCTCAAACCGTTTGACTGAACCGAGACTTACCCCCGATCTGGCGGCAAGCTCCCGCTGAGAAATTTTCTTCCGTTTGCGAAGCCGGATCATACGCTTTGCAATTCCCATATTGATTTCTTTCCATGTTTTCTGGCTCAATTCAATCATGCTAATATTTTAGTCCTTTTATATTATTTTATCAAGTTTGAGCCAGTATATTATCCCGAAACGTCGACTCCGCTGCAGATTTTTCTCTGCCTATCTGCCCGATCGCGCTACCAGCCGGTCAATGATGTATTTCGCACCCACCTTGCCGCTCGCGCCGTTATTGTAAATATATTCTTCCTTCAGCTTCCGCATGGATTCCGGCGAAAACTCTGTGTCATGCAGCAGCCTGTCCACTGCGGACACAATATCCGCTCCCACATCATCCGGCGCAATCGATATCCCTATCCTGTCACGCAGCTCAATATCAATCGGAACCGTCTGCAGTTCCTGATAATCCGGATTCAGAATTTTCATTGGCGTATTAATGAACAGTACAGGCTTCAGCGTCGAGAATGTGTACTCAAAGGAAATGCTTGACCAGTCCGTAATCAGCAGATCTGCCATATACACCGTCCTGTTGGATGAAAAATCTTTCTGAAATGTGACGCCATGCGCCTGATACTTCGCCGCGAGAGCATCAATCTTATGCTCAAAGTGGCGCACATACTGAGGATGCGGCCGCACGATAATATGATGCTCTGTCTGGACGAGAGCGTCAAGCATCGGCTCGATGCAGGAATCCAGAATGTTGGCATCCTGCCACGAGGGCGCAATCAGTACCGTCTTCTTACCGTCGCCATCCTGCCCTTCCTGCGCCTCCTGCAGCATACGCTCATAAGATACCGTCATATTGTCAATGACAGAAGATCCCCACTCCACCAGATTCTTGGCGCGCAGTTCATACTTCTGCTCGCGTTCCGCAATTTCCGCCTTATTCTTGGGACCGGATGTGAAAATCGTATCGAAGTGATCCAGCGCGTTCTTATGGAATGAGAGGTTTGCGCTGTTGACGTCATGCGGCACATAGATATACTCGATATCCTTCTGCACATAGGAGCGTTTCAGCTGAAAATTCTCCAGATCCGGCGTCGTCATGACCATGATCTTCGTCTCCATCTTCATCATCAGCACGATCATCCGGTTCTCGTTGATATAGTAGGGTTTGAACTGTCCGCTCTCCATCCCGAAGACCTCATCTTCCGGATCGCTCGTGATATAATGCACCACAATATTGGTCCTGCGTATTATCTCCTCGATGATATTTTGATAATATTTATAGAATCCGTTCTTCTCCGAATAAAAAACAACCTGTTTGCCCGGCGTCTTCAGAAAACGCTTATAATCCGCCTTGCATCTGGCGCGGTAAGGGCTCTTCTTGTCCTCCTTCTGTTTGGAAGCCATAAATTCCCTGACGCTGTTCAGCTCTTCCTTACTCTTCTCAAGCGCCTCATAATCAATATAATCTCTGGGGTTGATCCAAATATTCAACAGAACCAGCTGCAGCACGGAGAGGATATTGCTGCAGCTCCAGTAGAAACCAACGCCGATGGAGACAAAGAAACCCAGATAAAGCGACAGTCCCACCGAAAACGCCATCGTCCCATACTTGTTTACAAGGCCCTGCTCCGACTGCAGCACATTAATCCTATTCTGCACATAACACATGAAAAAGGCGGATAGCGCCGCAAGCAGCGGAATCAGCAGTGTGACGCCGCCGGTCTTCACGGGAATATCCGTCAGGTCTGTCCCTCTCTTGACAGCCTCCACTACGCCCATCAGAAGCGCCAGCTGCACAACCAGCGGGATCAAATCGGCAAAAGGACTGTACTTTTCCCTTTTAAACAGCTTGTACTGTTCCTCGGAAATCGCCTCCTGGTTGCCAAAGTAAGCCGCCTTGATGTGATTCATCTCCGGGGACATCCGCACCGTCTTGATGGAATTCTTCTGCACCCACACAGACAGCGGCAGCAGTATCACCTTCGTCAAAAATGTAAAGATCAGGATCGCCGCCCAATAGTTATGCACGAACGCATAGCACAGATTAATGAGCCAGAGCAGTCCGCCCACGATCGCATCTACCAATGTACCCATATCAGCCCCTTAATCGTCCACGTCCTTAAATTCAATCTTACCGTCGTCCGCACCGCCGTCCTTCTTATTCTTCTTAAAGAAGGCGAATATCTTGTGACGGAAAATAGTCAACGCAGCTCCCAGCGCAATCAATGCCCCCGCTACGGCCTGAATGATATAGGTCACCGCCGACGGATCAATGTAAGCCTGCGCCGGTATCGTAAACAGATACCAGAAACAGGTATAAAAATATGCGAATTTCAATGTCTTTGACATGATCTTTTTCATCATCCCGTTCTCCTTTCACCATAAAACGCTATCATTATACTGCAAAGAAGGGAAATATGCAAACCATACGGTCTACAATCCCAGCTCTTCCTTGCTTCTCGGAACCGCCTTACCGTCTCTGATCTCATAGATCTTATCGCAGTTCCGAATCGTCGTCAGGCGATGCGCCACAATAATGAGCGTCTTGATGCCCTGCAGGGCGTCAATCGACTCCATGACTGCCGTCTCCGTCTCATTGTCCAAGGCCGATGTCGCCTCGTCCAGAATGATAATATCCGGCTCCCCATACAGGGCCCTGGCGATGGCCACACGCTGTCTCTGCCCGCCGGAAAACTGTATGCCCCATTCCCCGACCACCGTGTCCAACCCATCTGCCAATCCTTCGACAAACGGTTTCAGCTGTGCCATCTCCAAAGCATTCCAAACCTTCTCGTCATCAATCTCGCTCTCCTCCACCCCGAAGGCGATATTTCTCCGGATGGACGCATCTGTCAGATAGACCGACTGCGGCACATAACCCACAATCTTATTCCATTGCCCCCGCAGCTTCTTAATGTTGTATCCGTCCATCAGGATCTCTCCCTGCTGCGGCTCCAGCAGATTCAGAATAATATCGGCAAGTGTGGTCTTGCCCGCGCCGGATGCGCCGATAAATGCGACGGAGGTGCCCTTCTCGATACGAAGGTTCAGATCGTCCAGCACCGCCGTATCTCTTCTGGGATAACGGAACGTGATATGCGACAGGGTAAGTTCCCCGGAAAACTGAATACGTTCCAGCTCCTCTCCCTGGATTTGCTGTTCCCCCTCCTCCATCTCATCCAGCTTCCTCACGAGCGCGATCGTCTCATAAGACGCCGCCAGGGACGGCGCATTGTAGACAATGGAATTCACACAGCTCAGCACGCTCCCCAGCGCAGGAAGAATACGGAACGCGGCGATCGCAATCACCGATAACTGACTCAGCATACTGGCCACATCTGTCTCATGAAGCACGCGAACGGCGATCAGCGTCATCAGTCCGGTCACACACACGGCCTCAATAATATAGGCCGGCGCATTGGCCCCTATCGCGTTTCTGATCGTCGCTTTATTGCTCCCAATCAGGCACTTTTCATACTGATTGACAAAATACTTCTGCCGGTTTGTCACCAAGACTTCCTTGCTTCCCTGAATGGCCTCCAGAGACGCCTGATACGCCATGCTGTTATACTCCCGCACCAGCTTGCCATACTTGGTCATGGATCTTCGGAAAAGCAGCTGGGACAGGGCAAAACAGAATATCACAAGCGCCAGCAGCGTAATCGACATTGATGGGGTGACAATAATGATCAGAATCGCCGTTCCCAGAATCGTAAACGCTTTGCTGAGCAGAATAAACGCATAATTGATAATATTATAAACGCTCGAGACGTCCTCTCCCAGACCGTTCAGCAGCCGCGCGCTGCTCGTCTCCACAAAAAAGCTGTAACCCTGCCGCATATAGGCATTGAGTATCTGTATCGATAATTCCCTGTGGACCTTACAGGCATATTTATTGGAAACCCAGGTATAGAGCAGACCGAACATATTCTTAAAGATATAGATCAAAATAATCCCAATGCAGACCAGAAAAATAACCTCCCTGTAGGATTCCAGATGGAGCGCCTGCACGAACGGACTGACATACTTGCTCTTCATCAGTCCTTCCGGATTCAGAAACGCCTGCAGCAGGGGAAATATAATCGATACGCCAAATGTCTCCAGTACGGCGTAGACAATCGACATGATAAAAACGATACAGCCGATTCTTTTCTGATTGGCGGTCATAATAAAATTCAGTTTGCCGACCGCATCGGCTATTTTCTGCAATTCCTTTTTCAATCCTGTCTCCTCACGATCGCCTTCAGTTCTTCTTCCAGCCAATCCACCTTGTCTTTCACCCTGCACTTCCTGCCGAGCATATACACGCGCAGGCGCTGTCCGCGTTCATACAGTTCACCGCGGTCCGCCGCCAGCCGTTCCATGGCGCACTTTAATTCCTCCGCATCATGGACGAGCAGGATGCCGTCCTTCAATCTCACGTCCCCCACATCGGTACTGATCACCGCCATACCCGCGGCAGCCGCCTCGCAGTGCACAATCGGACAGTTTTCAGATCTGCTTGTGCAGACAAACACATGGGACTCCCTGTACAGGCCGTAGATCTGTTCCCTGGAAAGGTGGACATGAAACACGACCTTCTTTGAGGTTCCTTCAGGAAGCCATTTCGCCGCGTGCTCCCGCAGTGTACGCAGATATTCGTTTTCCTCGAATCCCGCAAACTGCAGCGCCGCATTTTCCAGCTTTGCCTCACAGAACGCCTTGAGCAGCATGTCCTGATTCTTATTTTCATTGTAATTCGCGATATACAGGAACCGTATCTCCGGCTGTCTGCAAAATTCTTCCGCATGGCACATATCTTCTTCGAGAAAGGCGTCCTCTATGGCGTTCTCCAGTACTTTCCCGTTGAGAAGCCCCTTTTCCTGCGCATACAGATAAGAATTGTTCAATTCCGACAGATAGACGGCCAGATCAAACCGCCCAATCACGCGGTACAGCTTGTCATAATATCTCTTGATCCGCCACTGCTCGTACACCCCAAGAATATTGCGGCGCTTTAGTTTCTCCCATATGAGATGTGTCTGTCCGAGTCCGGAATAGCCGTGGGAATAGAACACTTTCGCACATTTGATCCTGTCCAGACAGGGGATCAGCCAGTCTAACGTCCAAGTCTGCGCGCACACGACGATCAGCACATCGGGCTGAAAACTGAGGATCCTTTCATAGTATTTCCGCCTCGTACTGTTCCCGTCGCGCCCCTTCAGCCGTAAGGGCCAGCGCACATAGACCCGCGTCCGCTCTATGGAGACGCCGCCATGGCTCTCCCGCTCCGGCAGCACCTGAAGCCCGCCGTCGCCCGCGCTGGTGTAGACCAGAACCTCGTGCCCTCTGCCCGCCAGTCCTTCCGCAAGATATTTTGTTATGTGTGTCACTCCATCCTGCGACGGCCAGTAACACGGGACCGCAACCATGATCTTCATAGAGAGTTCCATTACCTCCGCCGCATTCTCTGATACCGGATCCCGGCTTTTCTGATCAGCGCGCTTGATCCTACGGCCAGCGGCGCTTCCGCCAGAATCGCGATCCAGGACGGACCGTCCCACAGGGCCGCTGTGCCGGCAGCAGCCGCGGCGAAGAGCATGAAAGCGCACAGCAGAATATTGCGGCAGCTGACGTTTCTGACCGCCTGCGCCCTTTCCTGCCTGACTCCGTCATAGAGCCGCCACTGCTCCTCAAAATATTCCCTATAGTACGGGCTGCCCTGCGCATACTGCCACCAGACGGCATACCCCGGCATAATGTTGACCGGGTTCCATGGCTTACTGTAATCTTTGTAGGAAGAAAAATGCAGGATTTTCGCCGTCTTCTCGCAAGCCGTCATATAGTCATAGCCCAGTTCCTCGGCGTAACGCTCGTTTTCATCGATACAGGAATCCTTACCCGCCACGTACCTGATATGATCCTTGAAAAGCAGCCCAAACGTAAATTCCATCTGAGAATAGCCCGCCGCCTTCTTGATCTGCGCATCTGCGTCCAGGATATCCTGCAACGTGAAATCGCGCCTGATCTTAGCCACATCATACAGGGACAGCACAAAAGTCAGCGTATCGCCGCCGACGCGCCGCATGAAATCTCTGTGATTGGCCGGTTTATGTTCCGGCCCGGGACAGATCGCATAAGCGTCCTCGAAATCCATGTCGTAGATCTCCGACAGGTTCCCAACGGTTACCGTATCCGACTCGATCACCATGATACGATCTACCTCCGCAGGCAGCAGCTCATGAAAAAGCCAATAACTTGACATCGTACCGACAGGCCAGTGATCGCCCTCCTCTATATGAATATACTGCCGCGCCTTTTCCTCGTCAAAGCGCAGAATGTGAATATGGTGTCCATACTGCTCCGCCAGCGCGTTCTCATGCCGCATATCTTCCGCCGTCAGATCCTCGGAGACGACATACAGACGAATCTCTCTGTCCTGATTATTCACAAAGAGGGATTTGATCGCCACATAAGCATATTTCAAGTTTTTTCGACCGGTGGTGATATAAACATTCATCGGTTTTTTCATAACCGCTCCCGTCCGCGCATACGGCGCTCCATACCTCTCTCAGATCCCCGCTCCGTAACGCTGCTCTACAAAGCTCTCCCACTGGCCCCGCTGTTTCAAAAGCCACGCGATGATATCCCGCACCGCTCCATGACCGCCCTGTACGCCGGACACATAATCGCAGACCGCCTTGACTTCCTCACAGGAATCGGCGGGACATCCCGCGAAGCCCGCCTTTTTCATACCGGCCAGATCGTTCAGATCATCGCCGAGATACCCCAGCTCTTCCCAGCCGATCCCTTCCGTACGCATAAACTCGCTCAGATAGGCGGGCTTGTCCTTAATGCCTTGCACGAGATAATCCACTTTCATCTCCCGCATGCGCCTGACCGTGGCCGCGCATTCCCTTCCGGTCAGCACCAGCAGCCTGATGCCGGCCGCGCTCGCCGCGAAGAATCCCGCCGCATCCTTCGTGCAGAATTTTTTCAGTTCATTGCCGTTCTCGTCATAGTAGACGCCCGCATCCGTCATGGTGCCGTCCACATCGATCACCAGATATCTGATCGCCAGATATTTGTCTTTCTGCTGCATATTTTTCCCTCTGCCGTCTCTATTCACTCTCATCGTATACGGAGTCTGTCAGGAACACAAGCTGCATCTGTCTGCGGATATCGGACACATATCGGCGGTTACGCCTGTTGACCTCCTGACCTCTGGTGTGCTGATTCGCCATGTAGGAGGTGACGTAATTGTCTCCTGTCTCCCGATAACCGTCGAATCCCGCCACATAAGCCTCGTGAATCCCCAGGCGCAGCAGCAGTTTTAGCAGCATGATCACGCTGTTGTCGCAGCTGCCCTTTTCGTCGTAGCACAGCCCGGAATAGTTGATGACCAGCCTCTCGTCGCACACATCCAGGAGATTGGATGTGATCAGCACGCCCCTTTTCCCCCGCTTGTTCTCCAGCGCCTCATACCGCGCGGCGTTGGAACAGAAGATATAATCGGGACAATACTCCTCCAGAGCAAAATTGGTCGAAAAGATAACCGGGTGATGCCGCTCAATAAATCTCAGTATCTCTTCTTTTTTTTCCACCAGACTGTAGCCGGGCGCCAGAATCAAAATCTCGCAGCCCTGCAGTTCCCCGCGCAGATCGCTCAATACCTGGCTGTCGTCCACCTCGTGATCCTGAAACTTTCGATACAGTTCCTCCGCATACTTCTCGTCGTAGGCAGTTTTCTTATGTTCCTCGATACTGGCCAGAATCTGATTGATCTGTTTTGCTCTCAATCTTCCCTTATTCAGCAGAAACTCCGCATAATTTCTGTGCAGATTATATTTCGCTGAGAGCGCGTAGGCGGTGCTGTATCCCCAGGGCTCGATCTGTTTGAGCCGGGCGATATGATCGTCGATGCCGTCCAGAACCGGATTCACATCGTAGACCGCTCCCTGTGTCCTGTTCATATAGTCCATGATCAGTTCCAGACAGAGATTGCCCGGCACTCTCCCCATGCCCAGCATGGACGCGTCGATCACACTGCCGCGTCCGGCTGCCTTGATGCCGATAAAATCCTGCGCCAGCGAGTAGGACAACGCCAGGTTTTCGTGCAGATGAAGCCCGATTGTGACAGACGGATCAAGATTGTGTTCCACCAGAGAATAGATCCTCTGCAGATCTCCGCGCATCATGGAACCAAACGTGTCTACAATGGAAAACGCATAAGGCCGGATATCGTTTACCTTTTTCAGCAGTTCCAGTATCTTCTCGTCAGAGTATCCCATAATGTTGATGGGGTTGCAGAATACCTTGTATCCTTTTTCCTTGACCCGTCGCACAAAGGCAAGTCCTTCGTCGATATCGTAGTCATGAAAAGTCACTCTGACCGCGTCGATCGTCCTGCCGTCATAGGGTTCCAGCCTGTCCACCGTATACTTATTGTGCAGCGCCATCGCCGCAAACATGGTATTGCCGCGTTTTTCCGGCAGGATCGGCGCCATCTGCGCACAGTTGTTGAACAGCGTTCTGTCCCGATCGTACACGCAGTCGCGCAGGAAACCGATCTCCACGTAATCCACCTGAGAGTCAACCAGCTTCCGGATAATGCTTTTGATCGTGTGATAACCGAAATTCCAGTCGTTGATATAACCGCCGTCTCTTAAAGTGCAATCCAACAATTTAATGTTCGACATAAAACCCCCGTTCTGCAGTTATTTGGTCGGTTTCGGATCGGTCATGGCATACATCGCCTTCGCCATCTCATAGTCATAGACGTCGTCGATATCCGCCGCCTCTCTCTTATTGATCAGCAGTCTGTATGCGTTCGGCCCGTAATTGTAATGCCATTCCTTCAGTTTGACTCTCGGCGCCAGATTGATACCGTTCGTAAAGTGATACAGCATCGGCAGCTGTTCCGAATTTTTGTGAGCCAGTCCCATACTGAAATTGAGCGGTCCCTTCTCGTCCATCAGATAGGTCTGATAAGGACAGCATGTAATCAGGGAATCATAACCCTCCTCCAGCTTCTCGAAGTAGGTTTTGATCGCTTTCTCATACAGATAGGGCTCCACCAGCGGAGACGTGGCGCAGGCCCACATAATATGCTCATTCGGCATCTCATCGCTGATGTACTCCAGGAACATGCCGAACGGAACCGACTCGTCCGCGTACTGCGTCGGTCTCTTGATCGCCGTCACGCCCTCGTCGCGGCCCATCTGAAGCATCTCGTCGGAATCGGAGGAAACGATGATATCCGTAATGCCGTTTACCTGTTTGAGCTGTCTGATCTTGTGTATCAGCAGATTGGAATCCCCGAAGGGCAGAATATTTTTGTTTGGCAGTCTCGTACTGTTCCCCTTTACCGGTATGATCGCCGTGATCGTCTTATCCATTTCATTACCTCCTTATGTTGTGACCGCCATTCATCATGCCGCCACGCAGTTCTTCTACCATCTTGACTGCCGTCTCGATGGAGATACTCGTCAAATGCCGATTGCCGCAAGTGCCATCGTCACTTTCCTCGCTATTTTATCATATTTTCCATCAACAATAAACCCCGTTATCCCTTCCGTTTCCTCTTCCGGCTGTTTGCGCTCTGCGAAAACGCATTGTCATTGTGGTACAGTCCGTTGTCGATCAGCACAAAATCCTCCCACTCACCTCCGAACCATGCCCTGCGCATGACCCGCGCGATAAAGGTGACATTGGAATAGCCGCACACGAGACCGTCGCAGCGCGTCAGCGTATACTGGTCCCGCAGCACTTCCCTGGCCAGATAATAGTGGTGCCGGTCGCGGCTGTCCTCGCTGAAAGCGATCGACTCGTCCGTGCCCTCGTCCCGGTATGTGTCCTCATATACGCACACCCGGTCGCCGAAAACCTCCCTGAACCGCTTCACAGCCGCCTGTTCATCCGTCGCCAGAAAGAGCTTATCATACCCCGCCCTGTCAAACAGCTCCCGCGCTTTTTCGATCTCCTGCTCGATCCGCACCGGAATGGGATGGTTGTTATAGCCTCTGCGGAAATCGGTTCCCCGAAAATGAACGCCGAGGATCTTCCCGTCTCCCAACAGTTCGCGGTACTCCCGCTCCAGATATGCAAGAGTCGGGGCGTTGTAATGAATATATTTTTTTACCATCAGCGCCATGGCATCGATATACTCGTCGGAGACGTCATAGCTGACCGCGTCAAACTGTGCCTTTACCTGCACATAATGACTTTCCTGCGTTCTGACCACATGGCGGGCACGCTCTGCATCCGTCACCTCCGAGACCGGTTGAAAGAAATAGAGAAAAGCGTTTTTCTCCCCGTCTATGCCCTCCGGTTCATAGTAGAGATAATCCTCTCCCCAGTGTACACAGGGCGTAAAACCTCTCTCATAGGCATAGTACAGATCAATCAGCGTCACGCCGAACTCCGCGAAAAATCCCACGCCGGCGCCCCGTTCTTCAATGAGATAGACTGTCCTGCCCTCATATTCCCCGCCACAAGTGCGCATCTCAATGAAATCAGGATTTTGATACCCCTCCAGAACCATTCTGCGAAACTCCGGATCGTTGCGGTGTATCCTGCACCGATTCCAATATACCAGTTTTTCTGATTTTCTGAGCAGATCCATCAATCCCATATGTTACCCCCTTGTCACTGCGCTGACCCTCAAGCGCCCTCGCAATCCTGCCGGTAATCTCTTCAATCTCTCTGCTGTCGGTCAGCTCATGCGCGTGCTCCGCCTCTGTGTCATATGCCTTCTTCCGCAGCTCCCTCTGCACCTTCAGGAAGCGCCATTTAAGCCCTTCGTTGTCGAGCAGCTTCAGATACAGCCTGTACAGGGGATCAATCCTGCACACGGCTTTCTGCAGTCTCACAGCCGGCGAATATCCATGAACATCTCTGATCTGCTTTGCGGTAAGCCTGTAGGAATCGTCCCGGAGCACTTCTTCTGCCATATCGGCGAATCGGATATAGCTCGGCGTATCCCAGTCGATCAGATAGATCTCCTCTATACTGCTCTGCGGCGTTGGGAACTGTTCCTCTTCCGCCAGCACGGATTTCCTGAACTCCTCGTAGTTTGTCAGCTTGCGGGAATCGGAGATCAGCTTCAGCTCAAAGCCTTCCGTGACTGGCAGCGGGAACAGGAGCTGACACATTTTCCGGGCAAAAAAAGCCTCCACGATGACAGAACTGTTACCGGTGTACACCTTGTCGCACGTCACGATCCACTGCTTCACGGACTCCCCGCTGATGATGCGGAAATTGGAACACCGCTTTGCAGCTCTCTGAGCCATCAGGCTGGGATGCCCCGGATGCGGTCTGAAAACAATCTGGAGATCCGGCTGCTCCCTGCATATATCCTCCAGCCACTTCAACACGATGTGCTGTGAATCGCACATGAATTTGTAGTACTCGGTCCAGTTTTCCCCGAAGCGCGAACACATATCCGCGATATACTCCTGCGGGAGCGTATCGCCATAATAAGGCGAAGCGAAGAACACCGTTTTGCTCCCGACCGCCAGGTCATATCTGCGAAAAAGTTCCTCTCTGCTCAGATAATATCTGCTCAGCGGCTCCCGCAGAAAATCCATCCCGACATGCCCGACCAGCTTAACCATCTTCCGGTCAAGATGCGCCGCCTCCAGAAGTCTCTTCACATTCTGCTGTCCCCAGGAGACATGCGGCACCGCCTTGCCGATCTCCCTGTAATTCTTAAAGGCTCCTTCGCGTTCCTCATCCTTGGGATAGACGATATTCTCCCACTGCATATCGATCACTTTGTCAAATTTGACATAGTTCTTGATCTGCCACGCCAGCGCACTGTTGTCGTAACATGCCATCACCAGCAGGACTTTCGCGTGAATAAACGGCTTCACAGCCAATTCATTCTCGGCGGCTTCTATATATCGGATCTCCGTCCGATAACCCCTCCGGTCCAGCTCATATTTGATCAGACACAGATTCTCCAGTTCCCGCACCTTATGCTCGTACACAAACAAAAAATCCAGCTCTCTCATATCGAAATCCTTTCCCATTCCCTGTCATTACTCGGGAACCAGAACCGAGTAACTTCTGCCGTTCTCATTGACAGCCCGCCAGGCACAGGTATACTGCATTCCATTATGCTCCAGGACATCCACCAGGCCATACTGTTCAGGCAGTTCCATAATAATACATTGAGGCAAATAATTCTCATCCAACAGTTTAGCCGATTCGAAAATATACGGATTACAACCCACATGCTCCAATCGCTTCAGACCGTCGATCTCTCTCCACAGAATCTGTTCATAGGAGAGGAATCCGTATGTTCCAACCGTCTCATATCCATGCTCATTGACGTAGTCAATCATGAGCTGATAGTACAGTTCCGCGGACTCGTCATGTAGAAGATACTGGTGCAGCTGCCCGCCATGAAAACCGGAAATGACATAGGGTATTTCGCTAAACAGCGTATTCGCCGGTCCGAAACAGCACACCGCGGTCATGGCCGCCGCCAGATTCAGTTTCATCCGCAGCGTGACGGCTATATTCTCCACTACCACCGCAAAGACCGGGCACAGCACCGCCATAACGCCGATCAGATACCGCTGTCTGTACCAGGTGTAGGACATCAGCCCTGCCTGCACGACCATTGCCAGCGTAGCTGACAGCATGTAGAGAAACTGCTCCCTGTCGATCCTGCTGACTCTGAAGATCACAACAATCCATGCGGCCAGCAGAAAGAACATGATCGCAGGACTCGGCTCGCTGGTCTCGCCCACACCGCCGTCGACCATCACCCGGAAATACCGGTAGCCGCCGGAATAGTTCAACACACGCTCGCACTTTTCCACAAACCGGGTGATCCATTCGTTTACTTTGGCAAAACAGCGGGTTGTGGAGTTTGCCGCCAGATTCCGGATACAGACTATGACAAACTCTTTCGGCTGCCGCAGGGTATTGACTACACCGTCCGACAGGGCATACTCATCCGCCAGCGCACCCGCTTCCTCTTCCTCATCTTCTTCCTCTTCCGCGCCGTCCGTGCTCTCCTCCGTCTCCACGCTCTCCGGTATCACATTCGGTATCCGCTGGTATTCATACTTCCGCACAGCGTCCGGGACAAGCAGAATAACCGCGATCAGACCGCCGGCCACGGCAAACTGCGCCAGCGCTTTCAGGCTGTCCCGCCTGACGATGCGCACGGCGCACATCCATAGGAAAAAAATCACCATGGCAAAGCATACCGTCGGCTTCGACAGATATCCAAACATCGCACTGAGCGCCAGACCCACGGCTTCGAGGGCTCCCCGCCTGTCCATCCGCAGCCGGTCCGCATGAATGAAATCCAGAAGAAAATACACAAACGCCAGAAGATATACGCCCGCCGCCACATCAGTCTGCGCCGTGAATACTTCGATCATGATCATCGGATTCAGCAGATAGATCCAGCACGCCAGAAACGCAAAGCTTCGGGAAGCTCTCAGCTTGCGGCTGATGCCGTATATACAGCAGGCCGAGCACAGATATGCCCCGATCTGCACGAGATTGACCACGCGGTCAGGTCCGAACAGCAGGATGATCTGCGCGTTCATATACTCGATCAGCTTGGTGTAATTGATTTCCTGGGGCGTCTCCGTGGCAAAATAGCCTGGCCGTCCGTTCTGGATCCAGTGCATGATCTTCGGCAGCCTGTGTTCCAGGTTATCGATCAGATTCTGGCTCCGCAAAACCGCCAGCAGGCAGACAACCGTACAGAAGGCAGCCATACAGATGACGTTGGCCCTGTTTTCCCGCCAAAAGCCGCGCATATGCCTGTCTGTCCTGAAATACGCCGCCGCCCGGCGCGGCAGACCTTTTCTGATAAGATAAACCGCCAGCGCGAGGCAGAGCGCTCCCCATGCCGCCAGCGCCGCCGGCGTTCCAAACAGCCCGAAAGCGCCGGACACTTCTGTAAACAGCCAGGTAAACAGCGTGAGAAACAGCCAGGATACCGCAACGGATTCCACAACATTTTTCTTTTGATCGAAATACGCGGCACAGAACAACAGATACGCCGCGATCGGCAAAACAAACATGACACGCTCCTTCCGATATTCCGCCCGCGCATATATGCGGGCTTTCACGCTCACCCCAGCACTTCGTCGATCAGCCTCAGCCACTGCTCCACGATCCGCTCCGGCCGCAGTGTTTCCGCTTTTTCCACAGCCTTTTCGGACATGCGGCGCCTCAAATCCTCACTCTGTGCCAGTTCTTCCATCGCCGCCACGAACCGTTCCCTGTCAAACGCCGGCACAATCCTTCCCTCCACGCCGTCCGTAACCAACGGCTGCATAGCGGGAATGTCATACGCGATCACCGGCAGCCCCATCTCCAAAGCCTCCGTGACAGTCATGGGAAATCCTTCCCATCTCGAAGTCAGCACAAAAACGGACCCTCGCAGCAGATTTTCCTGCACTTCGTGAATGTAGCCCGTGATTGTGACCCGGTCCGCAACGCCAAGTCTCCCGGCCAGCGCCCTGAGTGCCTCCTCCATGCTTCCCCCGCCGATAATCAGAAGCCGCCACCCGCCGTCCCGCCGGCAGAATTCCGCGAACGCTTCGATGAGATCGTCGTAGCCCTTCTCTCTCTCCGCCCTGCCGCAGGTGACAAAGCACTTGGCGCTCACATCCGCTTTCCGCTCGCTGGAAAAGCTCTTAGGATTCGGGATCACTGTCGCGTTAAGTCCGAGCTTGGCCGCAAACTTATGCGCGATATCGCTGTTCAGCACGATCTGCGCTTTCAGCTTCGACGCACATCTTTGATACACTTTCCTGCGGTTTCTGTAATAGCCCGTCCGGCTGTCAAAATAGCCCTCGAAGGAACTGTGTTCCCAGCTGATACACGCCGCGTCTATCCGGTCCGCTATATAGCCGAGCAGAATCGTATTTGCCCCCGAAACCGCGATCATCAGGTCATATCCCCCGCCGTTGATGCGCTCCGTCCACTCCCGCAGATGATCCTCCGGATAAAAAGCCCATTTTAAGAGGCGCTGGGAAATCGGCCACGGCGTCATACCGGTGAGATTGTACAGCACCTTGACGCAATGTCTGAAAAACACCTCCTCAGGAGCCGAAACCTCTTCCACGCGGATCCTGTCGGACAGATAATAATCGTTGCGCTCGCCGCCCTCTCCCCGCCGGTTTTCATAGGTATAGATTGTAATGTCATGATATGCGGCCAGCTCGCTCGCTATCAGCGACACAACCCTCTCCTCGCCGCCGCAGGCGAACAGGGAACTGGTAATGATTCCTATTTTTGCCATATCCGCTCCTCTGCCCGACCGCCGCGCTCTTCGTTCGCGCGCAGCGCTCCCTCTATGGATCTGATTCTCGCATCCCATGTGTTTTCTTCCAGAAAACGCCTCTGCATCTGTCCCGTATACTTCGCCGGGAATCCCTCGCCGCACAGCCGCTCCACAAGTTCAAGATACTCTCGCGCATCACGATAAAAATACACAAAATCTCCGAACCGGTCAATCTCCGGATACCAGGACGCAATGATACATTTTCCCCAGGCAATATACTCATACAGTTTGACCGGATCAACATACAGAATAATGTCATTGACCCGAAAAGGCATGATAAGACAGTCCAGTTCCCGCACGCAGTCTCCCAGTTCGCCGTGCTCGACCACGCCCCTGTATGCCACCCTTGCATCCTGTATGATTCGATGGCCGGCTGCAGGCCCGATCATCTCATAACGAATCCTCGGTGACGCGGACAGGCTCTCCTCGAGGAGACGGTCGTCGAACCAGTCGGAGATCGTCCCGATGTATCCGAGCGTGTACCGCTCCTTTTTCTCCCCCGGGCAGGGGGCGGATATCTGTATACCGCTATAGCCGTTGCGCACCAGCGTGACAGCTTTGCCAGGGCACAGAGACAACATCTTGTCCCTCAGTTTCAGACTGGAGACAAAGACAATGTCCGCTCTTTCCAGCAGTCTGCGTTCTTCCTCACACACCCTGCGCAGATTTTTCTCATTGCGGTCGGGATACAGAGCTTCGAAATTGTCCATGCAGTCATAGACAACCGTTCCCCGATAGTCGTCCGGAAGATACCGTCCATACAGCGGATATCCCACCCAGATCACATCGTACTCCCGCAGATCTCCCAGCTTATGCCGGTGCCATTTCTGCGCCGCCATGCCCAGCAGCCTGCTTTTCTCCTGAAAAGGAATCTGAAAAAGAGAAATCAGCTTCTCCGGGCGCACATTGTTCTGGTGCCTTGCATGAACCGGCTGCTTCGGACACGCCACCGTCAGATCATACTCTTCAGCCAGCGCCAGCGCCAGTACCTGGGGTCTCTGAAAGATCCATCCCCACTCCACGCCCATGATATACAGCATTTTTTTCATCGCACGCTCCCGTCTGTCCCGCGCTTCGGATCACGGGCGTCCCGCGCGTCCCCGCCGCTCCCGGTCGTCCGGCGGATCCGTATCGATTTCACATACGCGATGGCGGCGCCCAGCAGCGTGATCAGTTCCATGCGGTAGGTGAACACATAGTGAATACCCGTATGCTGCGAGACCGCCGCAAACCAGACAAAAGGATAGCAGGCGACAACGGCGAAGGGCAGCGCCGCTTTCAGTTCCCGTCTGCCCGCGTGAAATCTGACAAACACGGCCAGCAATATCAGCGCAAGAAACAGGGCGGCACACAGAATCCCCTTCCAGTGAGCGCCTGTGATGCCGGGCGGCAGGATCGCAAACAGATTCATGGCGATCGCTCTCAGGCTGCCGGTATCATAGCCGGTCGAGGTGTGATAGGCGGTAACCGTGCGGTTGACTGCGGACGACAGGCCGTCCTGTATCACGTTCCGCCGTAAAATGGGTCCCGCCAGGATCCACTTCATCGCCCAGCACCCAAAATAAGCGCCGCCCCACATGGCGGTGCCAAGAGCCATATCCGCCATATTCCGGCCAAACGACTCGCTTCCGCACCTTTCCAGCCGCAGCAGCAGCAGATAGAGTAACGGCACCCCCAGCGTCAATAACGGCGCCGTGAGGAAATCAAAATAGCTGGTCAGCATACCGAGAATCATAAAAAAGATCCCTGTCCGCTGCGGATCACCGCTCTCATATACGCGGTCCGCCGCCAGCACAGCTCCCATCATGATAAAGAAAACCGAGCTGTACTGCAGAGAAAACGGCAGTATTACCGGATAGATGAAACAGCAGCAGAATACCCACAGATAGGTCATCCGATTCCCGAAATTTCTGTTGATCCTCAGCATGACAGCGGCGCCGAGCAGCATATACAGGAACATATAGAGATACCGGATCTGCATATAGGACAGAAACAGCATCATAGGGCGCAGGAAGAGCAGATACCCGTGCCAGTATCTCGCATAATCGTTGCAGTCCATCGCCTTGTAAAAGACAGAAACTCCTTCCCCGGAGGCGTCGGACGTCACATTCAGGATCATCGTGCGGTCCGTTCCGTTGTCCAGCTGCGCGCCCCGCGCATGAGTGAAAATCCACTCCCAGCCGTCCCCCTCTCTCGCAAAAGGCCATTCCTGCTCATTGCCGTTCTCGTCAAACAGAGCCAGACTCTCCCGCTGACGACCCGCCACCCACTCGTCGGGGATGCACCACACCAGTACCATCGCCAAAAAAAGCACCGCTATGCCCGTCGCAAAGACGACTGCCGGTTTTGCCAGATATCTCAATACTTTCATAACGATCCCATCCCGGAACTTGCACGCTGTTTCCGCATTTTTTCCATCATAGCATACTCTCCCTGCCAGTGCAAACGCGAGGGACTCATCTGTAATATACGGATCTGCCGAAATTCCCTTTTCCGTAATCCGCAATGCCGCGCCAGGTGGCGCGCACAAGCTCTCCTCTGCCCTTCGCAAGCCACCAGGCGCAGCACGCCGCCCGGTTCAGGATATAATACAGGACAAAGAGCGGATATCTGCCACGCAGATGCAGTCTGCTGCACAACAGCCAGTTGCGGGCGATATAGTACGCGCACAGCGGACTGTCCGCGCCGCGGGTGCTCGCCCCGACCCGGTGGTACATGAACGCCCGCGGGCAGTAATACAGGCGAAGCCCATGCTCACGCAGCCGGAAACAATACTCCGTGTCTTCATAATAAAGAAAAAAGCGCTCGTCCAGCATACCGGCCCGCCGTATCACCTCCATCGGCAGAAACAGACAGCAGCCCGCCGCGGCTTCGATCTCTCTTTCCCGTTCATACTGCCCTCTGTCAGTCTGATTCAGCCCGATGTGCCGCGCCTTGCGGATGACGCGGGACATCTCTCCCCCCGCGGACCAGATACGGCTTCGGTCGCTGTCATAGAGGATCTTGGGAACGATAACGCTGACAGGATGCCGCTTGGCGCACGCCGCCAGTTCGGACAGCATCCCCGGCGCTATCTCTGTGTCGTTGTTGAGAAGCACCACATGCTCCGCTCCCCAATCCGCCGCCCGTCGTATCCCCGCGTTGTTGGCGTACGAAAAGCCGTAATTGTCATCTAACAGCAGCAGTTCCACCGTGCCGGCGTCTTCGTACCTCTCCCGCAAAAGGCGCGCCGAATCGTCCGTGGAAGCGTTGTCCACAACAATAATCCTGAGTTCGCCTCCGTATCCGTTTCGCAGGATCGACTCAATACATGTCTCGTTATATTCTTTTCCGTTATAATTTACCAGTACGACCGCCAGTTTCATAGCCCGCTCCATCTTCCGCCGTGTCACTGTCCAAACGCTTCCTTCAGCAGCCGGTAATAACGCTCCGTCAGCCGCCCCCTGTCGTACGCCCCAAAATCCACCTGCGCGATCCGGTCGACCGGAGCCAGCATCATGCGGACCCACGCCTCCGCATCATACGGATCCTCCACATAATTGGCTTTGTGCTGCGTCACTTCGGGAATACATGTCCTGTCCGTCGTGATCACCACCGCCCCAAACAGCATCGCCTCAATGGGCGGCATGCCAAATCCCTCAAAGACGCTCGGAAACAGAAAGGCTCGGCAGTATTGATACAGCGCGTTTCTTACGTCGTTCTCCACAAACCCCGTAAGAGTCACCTGGCGCTCCAGACCTTTCTCCCGGATCCTGTCCTCCAGTTTTGCCCTGCCCTCTCCGTTCACCCCGGAGATCAGAAGCCTGTCCGGCAGATCCAGCCCTCGCACCCTGATCAGTTCCATGACGGAGAGCAGCGTATCCAGATTTTTGTGCGGAATCATCTGCGACACTGTGTAGTAGAAACCTCCCGGCTGCACGCCATACAGCTCTGCAATCCGCTCCGGAGACGCAGCGTCGTTTCGTTCTACCGTGATGGGATTGTAGATAGCGGTAATCTTATCCGGGCTGATATGATATCTCGCTAGGATATCCTCCCTGACCCATTCGGAAATAGCGACGATATGACGGGAAAAGTGTGCGTCGAGCCACCAGCACAGTCTGGAGTAGGCGATCTCGTGAAAAGGATGGTACTGCGGATAATGGGCTGCCTGCAGATCGTGTATCGTGTTGACATAGACAATGCCGCCGTTGGTAATCGGCCTGCAGTATACCGGCGCAAAGCACCGGCGGATCCCATGCTTTCTCAGGAAGCGGTTCTGACAGAAAAACTGCCATAAGATACGGCCCGCGATGTTGGCGGACACCACTTCTGTCTCCAGAAGCTCAATTCTCTCGTCTCTCTCATAATGCGCAAACGTCTCGCGGTTATCCCGCGATACGAGAAGGAAGAGATGAAACGGTTCTCTCAGCCGTAGAAAGCCGTCCAGAAGATTTCGTATATAGAATTCCGTGCCGCCCACTTTCTTAGGGCGCAGCCATAACAGATCTACCGCGATCTCCAGCATTATTCCGCCCTTCTCTCCTTCTGCCGCTCTTCCAGCTCGCGCACGCGCTTATCCAGAATAGACAGCTCCTGCGTCAACGTCCTGATCTTGCGGTTCTGCCGGGAGACGATCGATGTCAGCGACAGCAGGATCATGATGATAAATCCGATGGCAAAGATGAACAGCCCGTTCATGTTGTCCTGGATGCCAAACACATGAATGATGGCCACCAGCAGTTCCGGCACCATCACAAGCACCCCCATGACCGCTCCCGCCACCAGCCAAAGCAGCGTATATTTCAGATTGAGCGCCTTCTGTTTGAGCAAATACAGGATGACGATAAAATAACAGAGCACCGCAATGATCAGCGTAAGTCTCAGTGTGGCAGGTATCATTCCTCCGCTCCTTTCCCGTCTGGCGACGGAGCGCCGGTTCTCCGGACTCTCCTCACGCCGTAGCTGACGCGGCATATCAGTATGGCAAGCGTGACCTTGATCATATAATAGATCGATCTCTTAAAGGTGATGGAACTGGCGCCGCCCGTTCTGGCGCGCATCTGCACCGGAACTTCGCTCACCCGCCCTCTGTGCATGATCGCGGTCACGATCGCCTCCGGTTCGGGATAGTCCATGGGATAATCCCGGCTGTATATGTCGATAAACATTCTGTTCACTGCCCGGTAGCCGCTGGTGACGTCCATGATCCTGTGTCCTGTCGTCAGGCGGATCAGACCGCTCAGCAGCGCGATTCCCAGCCTGCGCCCCGGAGACGACTGAAATCCTTCCTTCTCGATAAAGCGGGAGCCGATAACCACATCGGCCTCACCCCGCAGGATCGGCTGCAGCAGCCTGTCAAGATATGCGATATCATGCTGCCCGTCCCCATCCATCTGCACGGCAATATCATAGCCGTTCCTTCGCGCATAGACATAGCCTGCCTGAACGGCGCCGCCGATCCCCAGATTGATCGAAAGATCCAGATATTCAAAATGCTCCCGGCAGCAGAGCTTCAGCGTGTCGTCCGACGACCCGTCGTTGACCACGAGATAATCATACTGCGGCGCCTGCTCCTTCATATTGGCGACCACATCCACGATATTCTCCGCCTCATTGTAGGCCGGTATGATAACCAAAACTTTCTCTCTCATAACCCCGATCCTGTCATCTGCTTTCTTCCGCCGCCGCTCTGCCGGAAATCAGGCTCCGGACACGCGCCGTCCACAGCCGGCGCAGCAGCAGATAATACGCCATATAAAATATACCGAAGTTGTATACCAGATATCTCTGCTGTCCGAAGAACACCAGCGATATCGCAACCACCATCACCGCATTGCATACCAGCGCAAACGCCATAAGTTCCGCGCACTTCCTGTCCGCCCTGCTGTCCGCAAGCCCCCATACCGTCAGGGCAATCGCCGACAGATACAAGAAGAGCGTCACCAGATGGCACAGGAAATACAGTGGTCTGATCTGGAAAAAGACGGTACTGATAAACGCCTGCGGCAGCATCGCCGCCGTGTGATACAGAAATCTGCCGAAATGCGCCCGCAAAAGCGTCGTGCCAATCAGCATCAGCTGCGTATTGCGGACGTCGCTGACCCGGCCCTGTATAATAATTTCCGGATCGTTCTCCGCATAATAGCGCGCCGGTATCTTGAGACAGGTCGTGCCTATCCGCCCTATCCCGCCCACGATATCCTGCCACATCCAGAGTCCTCTCTCCGCATAGACATAGCGCTGCTTTTCGGCGTCCACCGCCTCGTACAGCCTGCGGTACAGTTCCCGCACCGCCGCGTCCTCAAACAGCTTCTCATCCTCTCTGTCCGCCTCATACATGCCGCGCGCAAAGACCAGACTGACATACTGGTTCGTGATAATCATCGTGCCCGCCCTGTCCGCCAGCTCCTCAGCCGACATCTCTTCCAGCGGCTTGTCCGGCCCCTCCACGACCTCTGCGCCCTCGTCCGCCAGCTCCTGAAGATACTCCTCATATTCTTCCGGAGACTGCACCTTCATCGCAAACACGGAAAAGTCCGCATACGGTTTGACGCTCTTCATATATCCCGCCGTTATTTTCGACACCGCCAGGATACAGAGCAGGCAGAGACAAACTCCGCCAGCCGTTCCGGCAGCCAGACGAACGAGAATCGCCGCCCTTTTTCCCCTGTCTCTCCGCCTGCAGACCACATACAGAAAGACAGCCGCGCACACCGCAAACAGGATCTGCAGCTGGGAGCGCAGCATCGCCAGGGCGAACGCAGCCGCAAGACTGCACGCGCACCATGTATATCTCCCGGTCCACACGGCCCTGAGCGAAACGGCTGCAAACAGGTAAAACAGAGAATATGACAGCCCCTCCGTCAAGATCTGCTGCGTGGCCATAGAACCCGGCAGTTCCGTGGTATAAGGCGCCAGGGCAAGAAGAAAAAACAGACAAAGTTCCAGAGGGCGCAGATGAAATTCTTTTCCCAGCGTCCTGACAAAGAAAAGCACACACACCGCGGCCAAAACCGCCTGTTCGACAACAACCGCCGACAGATATCCCTCCATGCCGAACAGACACTGATTCAGCAGCATAAATAGCGGATAGGCCGGCATCACGCCCTCGACCAGTCCGATCTTGACATAGGAACCGCTGTCATCAAACATGACAGGTTCCCGTGAACCGGCACACAGGAAGGCGAAGAGGGCAAGGAAAAACAGAACGCCGCAGCACAGGCGCTCCCTCTGTCGCTCGTTCAGCTTTCCTCCTTTTCTGTCTTCCTCCATGCGCGTCGTTTTCCTCTCTATTCTCCCAGGATCTCTTCCTTGCTCTTACGAACCACTCTGCCGTCCCCGACCTCATAGATCTCATCCGCGCTGCGGATAGTGGTGAGCCTGTGCGCGATGATGATCATGGTCTTGACGCCCTGCAGATGTTCGATCGCTTCCATGACCGCCGCCTCCGTGTCATTGTCCAACGCCGAAGTCGCCTCGTCCAGCACAAGAATCTCAGGGTCATGATACAGCGCCCTCGCAATGCCGATGCGCTGCCGCTGTCCTCCCGACAGCCGGACTCCTCTGTCGCCGACAATCGTATCCAGTCCGTACGGCAGACTGTCTACAAATTCCGTGAGCTGCGCTTTCTCCATCGCCCGCCGCACAGCCTGCTCGTCTATATCCCGCTCCTTGACGCCGAAGGCAATATTATTGCGGATCGTGTCGTCTGACAGATAGATCACCTGAGGAATATATCCCACCTGGGCATGAAAAGTTTTGGGTTTCTCATGCACATTGATGCCGTCGGCCATGACAACGCCTGTCTGCGGCGCAAGCAGACCGAGCATAATATCCACCATCGTCGTCTTACCCGCTCCGGAAGAACCGATAAACGCCACTGTTTTGCCCTTGCGCACAGACAGATTGGCATTTCTGACGACCGGTTCATCCGCATCCGGATAACAGTAGGTCACATCCTTCACTTCAATGCCGTTCTGCAGATCCCACTCCTCGCGGACTTCACTGTCCTGCTTTTCAATATACTCTTCAATCTCCCGCAGATCATGATATACCAGATCCACAGACGGAAGCGCATACAGCGTATTGGTGGCGTGTTCATTGATCCGTCCCACGCTGGGCATCAGCCGGAAAGCCGCCACTGCAAAAACCGTCAGCTGCGGAAGGAAATACGACATATCCGCCGTACCGAACACCAGCTTGACGATGATCGCCACGAGCAGACCGGTGATCGCCACCGCCTCCACTACATACTTGGGAATGATGGAAATCGTTCTGGCGATTCTGAGCCCGCGGGCAAACCGCACGAAATATTTGCGGTACTCATCGGTAAAATACGTTTCCCGCTCCAGAATCTTGATCTCCTTGATACCTCCCAGCGCCTGGTTCATCCACTGGTAAATCTTTCCCTCATACTCCTGATTCTCCTGTCCGAGCCTGCGGCTGTACTTTCTCGTAAGAAGCTGGAACGCCCCGACACATACAACCATCAGACCCAGAATAATAATCGTTATGGATTTGCTTACAAACAGCAGATAGATCCCCAGCACCAGACAGACCGCCAGCTCCGCCGTCAGCTCCAGCGAGTATAAGATTACCTGCATGAACTTGGATGTGTCCTCTTTCAGACTTCTCTGCAGAGTCGCAATATTTTTGTTCAGATGAAACGTGTACGGCTCCTTCATATATGTGCTCAGAAGTCTCGTGGACAACTTCATCTCCATGTTGTAGGAGAACCGATAAATACAGCTCTTCTCCACAATCAGGTACACGTTTTTAGCCAGGTATATGCATATGATGACCCCGGACAGCGCCACCATAAAATTCTTGGCGGAAGTAAAGTGAAAAAAGCTGTACAGCGCCTGCAGATACCATTTTTTCTGTATTGTCCCCGGATCGGTGATGATATCGATGAAGGGCATAAAGATCGTGACGCCCAGCAGTTCCAGAAAACTGCCGATCACCACCGCGACGAGCAGGATGCCGATCTTCCACTTGTCTCTTCCGTCAAAAATATACGCCAGCTTGGCGAGCATCCCCGCCCGCGTCTTCTCCTTCGCCCTGTTCATAGCTCCGTTACTCCCGCCTCAAAAAGTGCGCTGCACAGATTACTGTGCGAATCTCTGTCGCTGATCTTCCGTGCGGGGACTCCCGCCCACGTCGTGCCCGGCTCCGTGATATCACGCGTCACTACCGCGCCGGCGCCGACCGCCACATCGTCCGCTATCCTGACCGCGCCGATCACCTTGGCCCCGCTGCCGAAATAACAGTTGTCCCCTATCAGGGCCGCCTCATGGCTCCCGCCGGTCGCTCCGATGGTGACGCCCTCCTGCAGCCTGCAGTTTCTGCCGACCCGCGCCGCGCCGTGCACGACGATTGTCCCGTAGTGCGGGATCGCCAGCCCCGGCCCGAACACGTTGGGCGGGATGGTAAAGCCCAGCCGGACGCTCAGCCGGTGAAACCTGGCCTTGTGGTACCCGCCTATGATGCGGGCGGACAACCCCCGCCGGCAGTTGACGTCGTACTCCACCCTGCGCAGCAGGATCTCAAACTTCCAGATCTCGTCCCCGAACAGCTTCGGACGTCTGTCCCGCCGTCTGCCGAGAGCCAGCCTGTCCTGCTCCAGATACCGCTTGTATGTCTGTCTGCCGTCTATCATACCCGATCCCTCTGCCTCCACGCCGCCGGCTTCACAGCCACGCCCTGATCTGCGCCAGATACTCGTGGTATCCCGCCGCACGGTTCGCTTCCTCCCCGACGATGTCATGCTTCTCCAGCGGAATCTTGCCGGACGCCTTTCTCACGTACCACTCATACTCCATATCCATGTTGCCGATGTCCAGCACACGGCGGCCCGCGTCGAACAGCGACGCCGCAAGGAATTTCGCCGCGACGCCCACCGACAGCAGAAACAGTCTGTCTCCGCCGCAGCGCATACACTCGTCAAGGATCTCCGGGATGGCCGCGTAGGCGTCCTTAGGCGGACAGATGATGCGCTCGATCCCCGCCGCGCTGTCAAACAGATCGTTTCCAACGCCGTTGTGCGTCCTCGTCCCTTCCACGATCACAA
Source organism: uncultured Lachnospiraceae bacterium (assembly GCA_947626775.1). Classification (GTDB taxonomy): domain Bacteria; phylum Bacillota; class Clostridia; order Lachnospirales; family Lachnospiraceae; genus UBA3282. Next base: position 114,260 of record CANQTL010000002.1, read on the forward strand.
TATTTTTATTTTCCCATATTTTTCGTATTTTTGCAAACCATCTGTCGCAGCGGCTCCGGTCCTGTCCGAAATAATAGCAGCGCGACACGAAGGTGGAGTAGTATACTCTGTCCGGATTGCAGTATTTCTCATAGGTTTTGCGGCAAAAGAGAAGATGGTCTTTCCAGAACTGCCGGCTCTCTCTGCGGTGATCGGAGAGCGTCGTGAAGATGTCCGGTATCGTCACGATCAGATCGTCGTGCGTATAAGCCAATATGTCTGCAAGCCCTGCCCCGATCTCGGGCGAAGCCTTCTGCAGCATCAGATCGACGCCCTTGATCATCACAATCTCGCCGTCGCCGAAACGCACCATGCTTTTCTCCGTGCGCAGCAGTTCGTCGATCGTCTCGTCGATATCGTAAACCCGTATGCGGTTGTGCAGTATGCCCTTCTCGTACAGAAAATAGACGAGCGCGGCAAGAATGTCTTTGATTCTGCGCTTCATCGCTTCTATGCTGGTTGATCCTCCGGTTTTTAATACAACTGCTCTCTCTGTATCCTGTCCGCCATCTCCGTGAGCGCCGTATAGTAAGTGTCAAAATTATATTTCTCCTCCAGCGCCCGATACCCTGCGGCCCCCATCCGCATCATGCGCTCCCTGTCGGTCAGCATAGCGTCCAGTTTCGCCTGCAGATCCGCCCCGTCGCAGTCCCGGAACAGATAGCCCGTCACCCCGTCCTCCACATAGCACGCCGTACCGTTCGTATCGCTGCAGATCACCGGAAGAGAATAACTCATGGCCTCAATCTGGGATACCGACGCCATCTCCAGCGTACTGGGGATCACGCACAGATCCGCCGCCAGATATTCCCGCTCCATCTCGCGGCGCGGAATGTTGGTTCTGACCGTGACGATATCCTCCATATGGTGTTCCCTCACATAGGCTCTCACCTGTCCGCAGTATTCCTTCTGGAAATGATTTGTCGCCTCCCCGGCCAGCGTCACGCGTATGTCGTATTTCTCCCTGAGCTTCTCCACAGCGCTCAGAAGCATCAGATGATGCTTCCTGACTTCATACTTGCCGATACAGAGGATATGCGCCGCGCCTTTGTCAAAATAGGTCCTGTCCTGCCGCGCTCTCTGCGGATCTATCACAAAAGGGACAAAATAGTCGTTTCTCCCGATCGACGTTCCCTCTCTCCTTACCCCCATCACCGGCGTCATGCGCAGCCTGGGAGACAGTCTCGCCGCAAGGCGGTGCGCCGGATCGGTCTTCGCCGGCTCCGCCCACAGCGGACTCTGATTATAGAGAATACAGGGGTACCGCTTTCTTTTGCACAGAAGATAGGCCGCCATGGAATACACGGAGCGCTCCCGCAGGATCACAATGTCCGGCTTGTAATCGTATATAATTTTCCGCAGTCTGCCAACTGGCGGAAACCCGTGCCGGATCTTAAATACGATCGCCGTCGGATCCTTCCTGTGAAGCACATGAACATAGAACCAGTCAATCAGTCTGTACAGCCGCGAATAGCCCAGCACAATGGGCTGCACATAAGAATAATCCTCTATGATCGCCGCGTAATGACTGATAAAGCACACTTCATGCCCATGTTCTTTCAGTCCCTTCATAATATCCATCTGATTGGTATGGTAGCGCGGGGCCACATACAAAAATCTCATACCGTCCGTTCTCCTCCGGCCGCTTCCGGCAGCTATCTCACTCCGGCAGAGCGTCCTTCTCGTCCACCGTCTCCTGCGTATAGACGTCGAAAACGCCTGTGTTCTCGTTTCGCGCGATCAGCTTGGCAAAAGGATCCGTGTAGGACAGAACGCACACCGCAGCCACGACAGCCGCGCCGATCATCAGCTCTCTTTCCATACGCCTGGCCGCAGCGCTCCCTTTTCCCGCTTCCACCAACTCGACCCTGCGCGCGAGCAGCCAGCTGCGCCACTCTCCGTAGCCGCATATGCACATCGGCAAGAGCAGAGGAATATAGAGGATCGCATAGAGTCCCTCCGCCTCCCAGAAAATATGGAACACGAAACCGCCCACAAAAGTGAGCGGCAGAAGCAGCTCACTCACCGAATGCTTCCGTCTGCGCAGCACAGCGTACAGGAACACTCCCGCCAGCATCCATGTGTGCATCAGATTGACCCAGAAAGTATAGGCATACCGCCCTTTCCCATGAAGAAGCCAGTCCAGTCCTCCTCTTCCCTCGCGCTCCTCCAGGATCCAGAGCGACTGGAAAGTCGGATTGTTCCACTGCGACGAAATCTTTTTCACAAAAAAACTTACGCTGGTACGCAGATCCTCCGGGTAACCTCTCACGATCCTTTCGATCTCCGCCGTGACGGCGTCCGAGGTTCTGTCATAATCAAAATCATTCTCGATAAAAACGCCGTTGTTGTAACCGTTATACCATCCCGGCGCCGCCTTGCCATCCTGAAGTCCCATCGCGACCCACGCCGCCATCGGAATTCCCTTCACCTCGTTTCCCTGGTTGACGGCTCTGACGTACGCGTCCACACTCCATCTGCCCGCAGCAAAGAAAGCAAGCAGCGCCAGAATCAGCGCAAGTCTCCGCACAGTCCGGCGCATCCCATCCCTTCTATCCGTCCAAGCGCGCAGAAGCAGACAGAGAATCTGCGCAATCATGAAAATCATATAATTGGACTTCACCACGGTCGCAATCCCCATGCTCAGCCCGCAGAGAAAGAACTGCCACCACCTTGCATCCCGCTCACAGCAAAGCATCATATAGAACGACAGCAGCGCGAACGCCATCCCCACAACAGTGCCGTACAGGAACGTGGCATACAGAAGATACGGCGCGAAGAGCAGTCCGGCAAGCGCGGTTCCCGCCTCACATGCCTGTCTGTCCCCTCCCCACAGAATACGGGCAATTTTCACAAAGAGCCAATACGCCATCGCGATCCACAGACAGTTCACAAGCTGGAACGCCACATAATGATTCTCGCCAAACACGTACGTCAACAGCCGGAAATATGTCACCGTTCCGGTCTGAAACGGAAACACAAACAGATACTCTCCCCTGTCAAAATCCGAATAAACATGCCGGTTCAGTCTCGCCGCCGCCTCGATCACATGCATCTGATCGTACTTAGGGTAATACTGTCCCGCCAGCACAAAAGCCGCCGCCAGAACCCCGGACACGATACATACAGCGGGCGCAAAATACCGGCTGCGGATCACTCTGCCGATCCTTCCTGCCTTAATGCACAGCAGGCACAGCGAGAAAAGCAAAAATACAACAATATGTTGTAAAAAATGATCCCGAATATAAAAAGTGTGCTCAATGTTGACTTCTACCGACGCGTCCGCCGTCGGATACCGATAGCCGCCCAGATAACAGGTGCTGAAGATACTGGCCAGGAGCAGATATCCGACGATCACCGCGAACAGAAGCCATATCGCCCTGTCTGCCAATTCAGACAGACCCGGTTTCTTATCCGCGCCCGACATACTTATTCTCCTCCAGGCTGTATCTGCCGCCTTTCAAAAATTTATGCACGAAAACCCACCAGGCGGGTACCCAGATATATCTGTGCATGGCCGGCGAAGCGCTGCCGATCATCCAGCAGTTTCTGCCACAGTGCTTCGTACACTCCCTGACCTTCCCGGCCTGCTCGGAATGCCACAGCTCGTCCCAGCTCTGCTCTCTGAGGTTTCCCATGACGGCTTTTTTCTCCATACCGTTGCAGGGAATCACATCACAGAACGGATCGATAAAAAAAGCGTTTTTCGACATATCGCAGGGCAGAAGCCGCTTGTTGCCGTAAATATAGTTGATCAGTCCGTGATTAAAATACGCGCGGAACCACTTTTTCGGCGATTTGCTCTGCAAAAGCGTGTTGATCAGCTTCTCAAAATTCTGCGCCACCCTGTATCTGTCGTTGATCTTATTGTCCGTCTTGCGAAAATAAAAGGAATTGTGCAGCGTGGCCGTGGCGAACTCCATTCCCATGTCGTTGGCGATATTGTAGAGCGGGACAAGATCCTCGCAGTTCATGTCCTGCACCGTCATGCCGAAGCCCACATCGGGATGTCCCATCTCGACCAGTGTTTTCAGAGTGCGATATCCCCTGTTAAAGCCGTCCGGGATCCCTCTGATAGCGTCGTTGGTCGCCTGCAGGCCTTCGATGCTGATGCGGATTCCGACCTTCGGGAATTCACGGCACAGCGCGATGATGCGGTCGGTAAAGTAACCGTTGGTGGAGATGACAATGCGGTCCGATTTCCTGTACAGTTCCCGCACGATATCGGGAATATCCTGCCTGATAAAGGGTTCTCCGCCGGTAATATTGGTAAACGCCATCTCCGGCAGCTTCTTAATCTCTTCCAGCGTGATCTCCTCTTCGGGTCTGGTTGGATCCTTAAAGCAGTCGCACATATTACAGCGGGCGTTACAGCGGTAGGTTACGATAACCGTACCGTACAGGGTTCGTCTGGACATGAAAAGCTCCTCTCTGTGAAATCTATAAAAAAGCTATAATCCTGAAGACGGAATGCGTCAATATCATAAGCTGTCGGCTTCGTCAAATGGATACATAGATCCATGCAAGCATGATCTATGTATACACTTTCCTCACTATTTTATCACAATATTCTTCCACTGTGTCAAAATTTATATGCCGGCAGTTCTCACTGTAACGGCGGCACCGCTCGGGATCGTTCCAGAGGCTTAGGATGTGCTCGGTCAGTTCCTGGGCATCGCCGCCCCGGAACAGTTCGCCGGTCTCCCCCGCCCGCACCAGCTCCGGCGCGCCGCCAAGATCCGAGACGAGCACGGGCGTACCGTACATCTGAGACTCCATGACGGAGAACGGACAGTTTTCATACCACTCGGAAGGATACACGCTGAAACGCGCCCCGGCGATCAGTCTGCGCAGCTCTTCCCCGGTCACAAATCCCCTGTTCTCCACGTTGTCCGCCCGCTCCGCCTCCGCTTCCAGAGGCCCGGTTCCGGCAAAGACAAAAGGGATCTCCGGCAAAGCCCGGCAGGCTTCCAACAGTGTCCTCGTTCCCTTCTCCTCCGAAAACCGTCCGAAATACAGGACATAGCCGCCCGCCGCCCGCTCTTCTCCGCTCTCCGCGCCGGTATGCGCTTCGGCATCCGTTTCGATAAAATTGTGCATCACCACCGTCTTATCTGCCAGGACCGGATCCGTGTCAAGCTGCTTTTTCATGAACTCGCTCGGACAGACGATCACATCCACCATACCGTAAGTCCTGCGCTTCGCATAATACTTTGCCTCGATCGCGCCAAGCAGGCTTTTAACGCGCGAATTGTGGATGCAGCGGTTTCTGGCGCACTGTCCGTAATCTCCCCCGCGGCATGCGAAGCATATGCCGCCTGTCGCCGGTATTCGCATCATATGATTGGGGCATATCCACTGATAGTCGTGGGCGGTATATACAAGCCGTATCTTTCTGCCATGTTTTTTCTCATAGGCACGGACGGCATAGATGACGGACGGCGTCAGCTGGAAATTAATGTTGTTCAGATGCACCACATCCGGCCCGAAATCTTCCAGGACGCGCCTCATTTTCCGTTTTGCCTCCCCGGAATAAACGATCCGGAACGGATACGACAGTCTGCGCATCCCGCCCGCATGAAAATCCATGTCGGTGGTATAGATCCCCGCATGGTTTCCCACAACGCGGCCCTCGTGCTCCATACCGAAGTACTGCACCTCATGTCCCATCTTCTGTAATTGCCGTCCGAGATTAAAAATATAAGTTTCCGACCCGCCGTTCGGATGCAGGAACTTATTCACGATCAGGACCTTCATAAGCAGATCATTCCCACCTTTCGTTATAGAAAACCATGTCCTCATAGACCGGCACCCGCCATAGATATTCCCCTCTCGTCGCCTCGTTGATCCATCCTTTATAGACGGATGCGTCATATTCCAGCGGCTCCAGTTCCTCTCCGTCCGGCACTTCCAGAACGGCGACCTCGCCCTCCGAATTCCGGAAGGTGACCGTGTGCGTCTGTCCGTTGGCGGGAACCGCAAACTCCTCGTGCTCTATTCCCAATCTTCCGCACAGCCAGTTGAGGCGTTTGGCCAGGAAAAATTTCATATACCGGATATTCGTATTGTAATCGGCGTATCGTCCCGACGACATCCAGGTCGGCTCCTGTCCGCTCAGCCACCGCTTCCTGTCCATCGCCACGGATGCATGAATCGTCTGCGCATATCTGTCGATCCCGTGATCCAGCAGTTCCTCGCACGCAGGAAGTATCTGCGCATACTCCTCGCGAAGCCGCGCCTGTACCTCGGGAGTCTCATACAGCTCCTCATACCAGGTCAGATGACTGACTCTGTTTTCCGCGCAGTCGTCCAGAATCGAGCGCTCATAATCGTCATCCTTATATTTGTAACTGTGACCGTCCCCAAACGCATTGTCATAGTCCCACAGCGGACCGGAATACAGCTTGTCTTCGTCCCGATCCTTATAAAAATACATGCTGGAAACTCCCGCGTCCATATTCAGCGACAGTTCATCCAACAGCAGGCGTTTCGTGAAGCTGTCCAGATCCAGCCGGTCCCATACCCCCCCCCAGCCGTTATGCACCATCTGCTCTATGTCTTCCACATAGTCCTGAATGTACCGTATCTGCTCCCGCGACACATGCCTGGGCGCTTTGACCGTAAACGCATTTCCCATAGCCGTGATGAACCCGCTGTCCGCCAGCTCATAGTACGGCTCCCAGTCCTTCTCAATCAGATAGCCGCCCGTATTATCTCCCTCGTGGTCGATCAGATAGCCTTTGTTGTCCTCTTCCTCGTAACGGCGGGCGCTGTCGATATTCTCATTGCAGTCCCTGTTTTCCTTTTCCAGATCCGCAATCTCCACCCGGCCCTCTCCCACCGAGACGGATTCCGTCAGAAGATAATTTCCCGCATAGTGTCCGTTCAGGTACAGGTCCGCCCACGTCCCCTGCACGCTGTAGGCGACTCCCAGCTCCTCCGCCAGATCCATGACGACCTTGTTGTCCAGTTTGCTGCCCTCCCGGCAAAGCGCCAGAAGGCACCACTTGTCTCCTTTATCCAGCCCGCACAGCGGATATTTCTCCGACAGTTTGAGCGTATAAGGTTTCTTGTCGAAATATTCCCATGTGGAATTTCCCCGGCCCGATATCCATTCAAATGCTCCCTGATACTCCGTGTTGCCTCCGGCCTCCACAATGCAGATACTTCCGCTCTCCTCGCGCTCCTTGTCCGCGTTCAGATATTCCATACTTCCGCTCGCCGTATCGATAAAAATTGCAGGGATGTTCTCAGATTTCATGAACGCGACTTCACAGGTATGCTGCTCCTGCGTTTCGTCCATAACTGTTATCTCATAGATTCGATCGGACTCCCAGGCGCAGACATCCCCCTTTTTCAACAGTTTCCCGTCTATTCGGAGACTCCTGCCGCCGATATCACCCAGCACAAACTTACGGCTCCTCACGCAGGCGGGCAGAAAAAAATAACTGACGCCGTCCGTCTCATTCTTCCACAACCGCACCGTGTTCGTACTGTGTTCCGCATACACATTGATATACGGCATATCCTCTTCTCCGATCAGCAGGACAACGCTGCGCATCTGTATCCTGGCATAACAGGCAATCCCCAGAATCGCCAGCAGGGCCGTCAGCAGTCCCAGCATGTATTTTTTCCGCATGTCAATCCCTCTTGTCTCCTCCGCAGTATCCTGCGCACATCATTCCCATCTCGCGTTATAGAACACCGTATCCTCATAGATTGGTATCTGCCGCCGGTAAGGCTTGCCGGTAACCTGATTGGCCCATCCCTGATAGACCGACTCATCGTATGCAAGAGGCTCTGTCAGCTCCGCGCCGTCCGGCATCTGCGTCTCACAGATCACTCCCTCATAATTGGCATAAGTAATCGTGTGCATCTGCCCGTTCGACGGCACGGCAAATTCCTCATGCTCTACGCCCCATCTGTCGCACAGCCAGTTGAGACGCCTGGCCAGAAAGTACTTCATATATCTGATATTGGAATCATAATTCACATAGGTTCCCGTATAATCTCCCGGAACAGCACAGCTCTCCCATCTGACATGATCCATGTCGACAGAAGCGCTGACCGTTTGCGCGTACCCGTCGATACCGTCCGCAAGCATTCTCTCAAAGAAGGGCAGCACCTTTTGATATTCCTCAACCAGGAGCCGCTTCATCTCCGGCGTGTCATACAGACTCACATACCAGTCCAGCCGGTTCGGCTCCTCGGAACAGATCTGCAGAACCGTGTGCTCATAATCATACCCCGGTTCGCCGTCCGCATTGCGCTCCCCAAAAGCATTGTCATAATCCCACGCCGGGCCGGAATACAGCTTGCCGTCGCCCCGCTCCTTGTAAAAATACATACTGGTAAGTCCCGCATCCGTATTCATGGATATTTCGTCTATCAAAAATCTTTTGACAAAACTCTCCGCGTCCAGATAATCCCAAACCTCCGCCTGTCCTCCCTGCACAAGCTGTTCAATATTCTCCACGTAATCCCGTATATACTGCGCCTGCTCCCGCGAGAGGTGCTGCGGAGCATTGACGGTAAACTGATGCCCCGCAGAGGTCACGAAACCACTCGCTTCCGCATCATAGTGATCCGGATGATCCTTCTCGATCAGATAGCCGCCTGAAAGATCGCCGTCGTTTTCAATCAGATAACCCTTGCTGTTCTCCTCCGCAAAGCGCTCCGCCTGGTCAATATCCGCATTACAGCGTCTGTTTTCTTTCTCCAGATCCGTGATCTCCACCCGGCCTTCTCCCACAGACACGGATTCCGCCAGAAGATAGATCCCCGCATACGTTCCGTTCAGATACAGATCTACCCAGGTGCCCTGCGGACTGTAAGGAAGACCCAGTTCCTCCGCCAGATCCATTGCGACCTTATTGTCCAGCCTGCTGCCCTCGCGCCACAGCGCAAGCAGCCTCCACCTGTCCCCTTTATCCAGTCCGCACAGAGGATATTTTTCTGACAGTTTGATAGCGTAAGGCTTCTTCTCATACTCCCAGGTAGAGTTGCCGCGCCCCGAAATTCTCTCCAGCGCTCCCTGATACTCCGTATTGCCGTCAGTCTCCACGATACAGATATTCCCTGTCTCCTCATGCTCCTTGTCCGCATTCAGATATTCCATACTTCCGCTCGCCGTATCGATAAAGACCGCCGGTATGTTCTCAGACTTCATAAATGTCACCGTGTACGTGTGCGTTTCATACGCTTCTTCCGTGATCTGTACCGCATATGCATGATTCTCCTCCCAGGTGAAAATATCCCCCTGAGCCAGCAGTTCTCCGTCGATTCTGAGACTGGCTGTGCCGATGTCTCCCACCATGACTGTATGGCGGCGCGCACAGGACGGCAGGAAAAAATAGCCGTTTCTGTCCGCCTCACTCTGCCACAACCGAATGACATTGGTGCTGTGTTCTGTATTCACAGTCAGATATGGAACTCCCTCTCTTTCAATTTTCAGGACAATTCTGTGCATCTGAAGTCGTGCATAACAAACGATTCCCAGAACCACCATCAGAATTGCCAGTGCTCCCAGCACGTATTTTTTACGCATGTCTGTTCCCCTTATTCATGCCGTACCGCACGCTCTTGCCCGGTGACACGAGGCTGCCTGTTATTCCCGCCTCTCATTGTAAAAAACCGTATCCTCATAAATCGGTATCTGCCGTCTGTACACTTCCCCGGTCGCTCTGTTTCGCCAGCCCTGATAGACGGCTTCGTCATACTCCGGCGGTTCCGCCAGCTGGTCGCCGTCCAGCACCTCCATCACGACGGCCGACCCTCCCTCAGAATCCTCAAAGGTGACCGTGTGCGTCTGCCCGCTGCACGGCGTCGGAAACGGCTCGTGCGCCACGCCCCACCTCTCACACAGCCAGTTGAGGCGCTTGGCAATATAAAATTTCATGTACTTTACATTTGCATCATAGCTCGTATATCGGTGATATTCCCACTCTTCGGCGGAAGACCAGCGGAGGCGATCCATCGCCACGGACGCGTATATCGTTTGGACATACTCGTCGATCTGCTGTTCCAGCAGCCTCTCACAGGCAGGCAGAATCTTCTCATAATCCTCCAGCAGTCTCTGCTGTACCTCCGACGTCTCGTACAGCTTCGTATACCAGTTCAGACAGTTATACGCGTCGGCGCAGTTCTCCAGAGTCGTATACTGATAATCGTAACCGTTTCTGATGGCGCTGGCGCCGTCTCCGAAAGCGCTGTCATAATCCCAGACAGGTCCGGAATACAGCTTGTCGTCGTCACGCTCTTTGTAAAAATACATGCTGGTGACGCCCGCGTCGATCTCCATGGACAGTTCATCCACCAGGAACCTCTTCACGAAGCTGTCGATATCCAGATAGTCCCACACCTGAGGCTGACCGTTCTGTACCAGCTGTTCAATATGTTCCACATAGTCCCGTATATAGTGTACCTGCTCCTTGGAGGCGTGCTGCGGGGCCTTGATTGTAAAAGTGTTGCACATCGACGTCACAAAACCGTTGTTTTCCATCCTGTAGTACGGCGCGTAATCTTTTTCAATCAGATAGCCGCCCGTGATATTGCTTCCGTTCTCCAGGATATAGCCTTTATTATTGTTCTCCACATAGCGGGAGGCGGCCATGATATCCTTGTTATAAGCCCTGTTCTCCCGCTCCAGGTCTGTGATCTCCACCCGGCCCTCTCCCACGGAAACAGATTCTGCCAGCAGGTAATTTCCCGCGTACTCTCCGTTCAGGTACAGATCCACCCAGGCGCCCTGCGGACTGTAGGGAAGTCCCAGCTCTTCCGCCAGATCCATCGCGATCTTGTTGTCCAGTTTGCTGCCCTCGCGCCACAGCGACAACAGGTTCCACTTATCTCCTTTTTCCAGCCCGCACAGCGGGTATTTCTCCGTCAGTTTGATTGTATAGGGCTTCTTGGCAAACCCCCACGTGGAATTGCCTCTCCCCGAAATCCGCTCCAGCGCTCCCTGATACTCCGTGTTGCCATCCTTGTCCACCACGCGGATGGCTCCCGTCTCCTCATGCGCCTTGTCCTCCTCCAGATACGCCATGCTGCCGCTCGCCGTATCGATAAAGACCGCCGGTATGTTCTCAGACTTCATAAATGTCACCGTGTACGTGTGCGTCCCGTACGTTTCCTCCGTAATCTGCATCTCATACGCACGGCTGTCTTCCCAGGTGAAGGCATCCCCTTTATTCAGTATTTCTCCGTCTATCCTGAGACTGCAGGAGCCGAGGTCGCCCACCGTGATACTGCGCCGGCGCACACAGGAGGGCAGGAAAAAATATGCCGCACCGCTCTCCGTATCCTGCCAAAGCAGGATCGTGCTGGAGCTCTGCCCCGTGTTGACAACAATCTGCGGCGCCCCCCCCCTAACCGTCAAAACTGTTTCCCGCGTCTCCATACGCCCCCAGAGCCAGAATCCTCCAAGAAACGCAGACAGGACAAGCGCCGCCAGGCAAACTCTTTTTTTCACATAGAATTTCATCTCAGCATTATTCCCGCCTCTCATTGTAAAAAACCGTATCCTCATAAATTGGTATCTGCCGTCTGTACACTTCCCCGGTCGCTCTGTTTCGCCAGCCCTGATAGACAGCTTCGTCATACTCCGGAGGTTCTGCCAGCTGGTCGCCGTCCAGCACCTCCATCACGACGGCCGGCCCTCCCTCAGAGTCCTCAAAAGTGACCGTGTGCGTCTGCCCGCTGCACGGCGTCGGAAACGGCTCGTGCGCCACGTCCCACCTCTCGCACAGCCAGTTGAGGCGCTGCGCCATATAATATTTCGTATATTTCACGTTCGCGTCATAATCCGCATACCGGGCTTCCTCTCTGTAAGACCACCGGAGACGGTCCATCTCCACAGATGCGTATATCGTCCGGACATACTCGTCGATCTGCTGTCCCAGCAGCCTCTCGCAGACAGGCAGAATCTTCTCATATTCCTCCCGCAGTCTCTGCTGTACCTCCGGCGTCTCATACAGCTTCGTATACCAGTTCAGACAGTTATACGCGTCGGCGCAGTTCTCCAGAGTCGTATACTGATAGTCGTAACCGTTTCTGATAGCGCTGGCGCCGTCTCCGAAAGCGCTGTCATAATCCCAGACAGGTCCGGAATACAGCTTGTCGTCATCCCGTTCTTTGTAAAAATACATGCTGGTGACGCCCGCGTCGATCTCCATGGACAGCTCATCCACCAGGAACCTCTTCACGAAGCTGTCGATATCCAGATAGTCCCACACCTGAGGCTGACCGTTCTGCACCAGCTGTTCAATATTTTCCACATAGTCCCGTATATAGTGTACCTGCTCCTTGGAGGCGTGCTGCGGGGCCTTGATTGTAAAAGTGTTGCACATCGACGTCACAAAACCGTTGTTTTCCATCCTGTAGTACGGCGCGTAATCTTTTTCAATCAGATAGCCGCCCGTGATATTGCTTCCGTTCTCCAGGATATAGCCTTTATTATTGTTCTCCACATAGCGGGAGGCGGCCATGATATCCTTGTTATAAGCCCTGTTCTCCCGCTCCAGGTCTGTGATCTCCACCCGGCCCTCTCCCACGGAAACAGATTCTGCCAGCAGGTAATTTCCCGCGTACTCTCCGTTCAGGTACAGATCCACCCAGGCGCCCTGCGGACTGTAGGGAAGTCCCAGCTCTTCCGCCAGATCCATCGCGATCTTGTTGTCCAGTTTGCTGCCCTCGCGCCACAGCGACAACAGGTTCCACTTATCTCCTTTTTCCAGCCCGCACAGCGGGTATTTCTCCGTCAGTTTGATTGTATAGGGCTTCTTGGCAAACCCCCACGTGGAATTGCCTCTTCCCGAAATCCGCTCCAGCGCTCCCTGATACTCCGTGTTGCCATCCCCGTCCACCACGCGGATGGCTCCCGTCTCCTCATGCGCCTTGTCCTCCTCCAGATACGCCATACTGCCGCTTGCCGTGTCGATAAAAACCGCCGGTATGTTCTCCGACCGCATAACCGCAACCGCATAATCACAGACTCCGCGCGCGCTGTCCGCCACCTGTACCGCATACGTCCGACCATCCTCCCAGGTGAACACATCGCCTTCACACAGCGGCTCTCCGTCTATTCTGAGACTGCAGGAGCCGAGGCCGCCCACCGCGATACTGCGCCGCCGCACACAGGAGGGCAGGAAAAAATATGCCGTCCCGCTCTCCGCATCCTGCCAGAGCAGGATCGTGCTGGAACTCTGTTCCGTGTTGACGGCAATACACGGCACGCCATCCGCTCCGAGCAGAAGAACGACTCTCTGCGCATCCGCATATCGAAAACAAAGGAACCCGGACAGGAACGCCAGCGCAAGAAGAATGCCCAATACAAACTTTTTTGACAAGCCCGGCACTTTCATCGTCGCACCTCTCTGCCTTTTCCGTCCCGCTCTGTTTGGCGCGCGCAGCATCTGCGGTACAGCCGTACAGTCTCCTTCGTGACGTCGTCCCAATTATATTTGCCGCAGACAAAGTCGGCGCTCTGCGCCGCGCGCTCCCGCACAACCTCGGGATGGCGCAGCAGATACTCCAGCTTCTCCCGCAGATCGCCCACGTCGCCTCTGCGAAAGATCAGCGCCTTATCCTCCACGACCTCGGTATTCTCGCAGATATCGCTCACAAGGCAGTAATTGCCGTAACTCATCGCCTCCAACAGGCTGAGCGACATACCCTCCACATCGCTTGGCAGCACAAACGCATAAGCGTTGGAATACAATTCTTCCAACATCTGTCCCTGCACGAAGTCCGTCATGATAACGCGCCCGTCCTGTCCGGCCATACGGTGGATGCGCTCCATATATTCCACTGCCTGACTGCTGCCGCCCGCGATCACCAGCTTCTTATCCGTATCCGTCCCTGCATACGCCTCAATCAGATAGTGCAGACCCTTTTCCGGCACGATTCTCCCCAGAAACAGCAGATAACTGTCCTTGACAAGGCCGTATTTCTCCGTGATCAGTTCCGCCTCTCTGAGCGCCGGCCTGCTGATGCCGTTAGGGATATAGGTAACTTCCCTGCCATAGGCGTCCGCAAAATATTGTCTGACATTCTCGGACAGCACGATCACCTCGTCGGCATACTTTGCCGCCATCTTCTCCCCGAACCGGATGACATAGGAGGCGAGGTTGCCCCATTTGGCGCGCTGCCAGTCCAGACCGTGAACCGTGACCACAATCTTTCTGTGAAACAGCTTCGGCAGCCACAGCATCGCGCAGGGACCCTCAGCGTGATAATGGAGCACATCGTATCTTCCGAACAGCGCCCGCACTGTCGCAAAAAAGCTGTAAACGATGGCGTTCAGGCTGCTGGCGCGAAAGGTGGGCACAATATACACCCTGACGCCCTTATAGTATTTTCTTCCTTTCCATCCATACTCCTGATCGTATTTTTTGCCCGATACATGGTGTCCATATCTGTTATAAACGTCCACGCGATGTCCCAGGGCGGTCATGCGCACGGCCAGTTCCTCCACCACGATCTCGACGCCGCCCTCTCTGGACGGTATGCGTTTATGGCCAATCATCGCAATATGCAGCCTGTCCCTGCCGCGCACAGCGTCCTGCCGCACAGACATATCCCGATCGATACTCTTCCTGCGGCTGTCCTTCTCCTTCAGCGCTCTGCCCTCCATGCACACATAGTACAGGAACGCAAAGTTCGTGCTGAGATAGCGCGGCAGCATCCGCCTCGGATCCTGCATGATGCGGAATATCCATTCCATACACAGCTTCTGCATCCACATGGGCGCCCTCTTCACCGTGCCCGCAATAAAATCAAAGGCGGCTCCCACGCCGATCATCAGCCCGCTTACCCTGTCCCGATGCGCATACATCCACCTCTCCTGCTTGGGCGCGCCGAGCGCGACCCAGACAAAATCTGCGCCGCTGGCATTGATCCTCCTTACATCCTCTTCGTCCTCCTCAGGCGTCAGCTCCCTGAACGGCGGCGCATACATGCCGGCGATCCGCAGCTTCGGATATCTCGCAAGCAGCTCTTTCTTCAGATGCTCCAGCGTATTTTCCGTACTGCCGTAGAAATAGTGCGAATATCCTTTTTCCTGCGACAGATTCAGGATCGCGGGCATCAGATCCGGACCCGGGACGCGCTGGGCCTGCGCATACCCTCTCCGCCGGCTCACAATGGACAGCGGCTGCCCGTCCGGCAGCGCCATGGCCGCGCTGTTCTGTATCCTGCGGTACTCCCCGTCCCGGAACGCCATCACCGTCGTGTGCACGTTGGAAACGCAGATATAATCGCCCTTCAGCGCCTCGAGATTCTCTGTGATATAGGCGATCGTCGCATCCATATCCGTAACGTTGATATTCGTTTTCAGTATTCTGCAGTACTTCAGATCTTCTTTCTTCATGCGCGCAATCTGTCCTTTCTTACACCCTGTCCGCGTCCGAGACATACGATGCCGACAGCCGCGCCGCCCAGACCGCCGATCAGCGCGCTCCCCACATAATATCTGCACGTTTCCAGCCTGACTGCCTCTCCCTGCACCGTCTGCATCGGCGTATCGGCATCAATATAGTTCATAACTTTCCAGCCCTCGTACGCCGGATCGTCCTCCCCTGTGAGATACACGGAAGTCTCTTCCCTGCCGTCCGTATACAATCTCGGAACCACATACCCTTCCGGCTGCCTGTAGAATACCGCGCAGCACAGAAGACCTGCGGTCACACCCGCCGCGGCGCAGGCTGCCGCCTGCAGTCTGTGCGCGCGCCATATCCGGGACACGGCGGCAAGACATGTCTGCGGCAGCCGTCCGAAGGGAATCCGCACACTGCCTCTCAGGCGCGGAAACAGACAATACTCCCGCCCGCTCCGGCGCCGTGTAAAAAGCAGGCTCCCCAGAAAAATCAGCGTCACATTCTTAAACGAAGTATTGAACAGCAGCTGTTCCGTCCATCCGGCGCCCAGGAAACATACCAGAATCACCAGTTCCCTCGTCTTCTGCCTGTGCGTGTCATAAAACAGCAGCGCAAAGTATCCTGACAGCAGGATTGTAATCGGAATCAGTCCGTAGTTGATATAGCCCCATACATAGGAGTTGTCCATCGTCATGGAAGATTTGACGACTTTCGAGACGTCGCACCCGAACAGACTGCGGTACTCCGATTTCAGAAACTGCTCAGCGAGCCAGATCCTTGTGTTCAGCCTGGCATTGATCCACTGCACCAGACCGGCGAACCGGTTATAGTTGAGATAGAACGGCGCCACGAAAGACAGCACCAGACACACCGGAAATACCAGATTGGCAAGCAGTTTCTCCACAATACAAAAACGCGGCCTGAAACGCACGTACAGGCAGCCCGCAAGCAGGACCGCCACGATTCCAAATCCGGTATAGCTGACGGAATACAGAAAAACGAGCACGTTGCCCGCCATCAGCGCGGCAAAATGCCGGAACCGGCAGCGGTCTCCCAATTCATAGAGCAGAAATGCACACAGCGCCAAGTACGTGATGTGAAGAATGTTCGGATGCGTAAATCCGAGGCTCCAGCGAAAAATGGGTCCCAGCCCCATCTTATCATGCACCCGGTAGATCGTGTGTTCCAGCCGAAAAAAAGAAACGACGCTCAAAAATACCGCGCAGAGCGACCATACCCACAGTCCGACCCGAAACACCCTATCCACGGAAATATTTTTCATCCCCAGCACCGTAAAGGCGACAAACAGAATGCCCCTCTCGCGGGAGTTATAAAATACGACCGCGGTAAGCGCCAGAAAAAACAGCATCATGATCCACTGTCCCCTGGTGTACGGAGTAACCAATATCTTGGCAAGCGCGAACAGAAAGGCCGGTATCACCAGCAGTTCAAACAATTTCTGCCCCTCGTACAGCCCCAGTCCCTTCGTCACGGACAATATGACAAAGAAACCAAAATACATGGTTTCCTGCCACGACAATTCTATGCTGTTTTCCTCGGCGATCCTTTTCAGCTTCTCTCTCATCGCGTTCTCATCTCCAGATATCTGCAGGCCGTCACAACAGCAGCGCCGGTCCGAGCGCCCACGGATAAGCTCCATAGCGCTGCGGATACATCCCGAAGCCTTCGCACTCTCCGGAACAGTCATACACCAGCCCATCCCTCGTCGAACGGTCTATGGCTTTGCTCCCTCTGTCTAACGCCCGCTCATAGTTCGGGCCGGTCAGGATCTGCAGTTCCATCCCCCGCCCCAACGCCGCGCACAGCATCGCGGTGGCGGAAGTGTCCGCCGGTCCTTCCCCTGCCTGCAGCTGCCAGGAAAAATACCCGTCCTGCCGTTGATACGCCAGCACGGTGTCCGCCAGCGAAATATAGGCTTCCCTCAGCCTCTCCGCCCCGTACTCGTCCGCCGCGCACCCGGCCATGCCGCGCAGGAGCCAGCCGACCGCGCGCCCCCATCCGACAATGCCGTATTTACACTTCGACTGAAGCTCATAGCCGTGGTACGGAAGTCCTGTCGCCTCGTCCATACCATAGGCAAGGAAATTCTCTATCTGGCGAACCGCCAGTTCCCTGCACTCCCGTCTGGCAAAAACCCTCCCGTACTCATATAGAAACGGACAGACCTGACCGACGAGATCCGCGTAAATATGCCCGTTTTTCTGATTCTCCCGATAGGGCATACTCCCGGCCTCATCGAGCGGATAAGACAGGGCATACTCCGCCAGCCGGTCGACCGCCTTCCGATACCGCGCGGCGGCGCCGCCTGCCGTGCTTCCGGTCTCTCTGCCTGCGGTGCGTTCCTCATAGACCGCGAGAAAAGTCTCCCCCGCGAGCAGATCATCCGGACAGAGGATCCGCAGTCCCCTCCGTTCCCATCTATCGAAATAGTCTCCCACCGCCTGTTCTATCTTATGCCGCAGGGGCTCTTCCGCCGTCTTCCGACAGTGCCACAGACCGCAGGCAAGCAGGCCGGTCGGCCAGAAAATGAGATCTTCCTCCCCGGTCCGCTGCCGCAGCACAATCTTCCTGACCCATCGTTTTGCCTTCGTCTTCGCATCCCACAGTCCATAGCGCAGAAGTTCGCCGCAGGCCGTATCAATCATAACCTCTCTGTCCATCTTGCCGCCTCACACTGCGCGCCGCGTCTGCGCGTCACCGCCCGCGCCGCGCCGTCCTTTGCTTCACGATCCCCCACAGATACCCGAACTCTTCCGTTCTGCCGAACAGAAGCCAGAAAATACCGTTGAAAACGATACAGATAATCACAAATACCGCCGCAAAAGCCGAAAAGGTAATCCGCGGCATCACAACCTGCCTGATCCCCTCCAGCACCAGATACAGCCCTGCAACAACCGCCGCATATTTCGCGAAATCAATGAAATATCCCCGCACCGGCCTGTCCAGTATGACCCTGTATATGATCACGGGTTTGGTGACATTGGCGATCAGTCCGGAGACAATCGTGCCGATATAGACGCCGATCAACCCGATCCGGCGCACAAGGACGATGGAGATGACCAGATTGACCGCTCCCTGTATCAGCGCCAGATACTTGTCCTGTTCAAACACGCCCGCCGCCGTCTTAAAGTTGGAGAGAACGATCCGCTCTCCCTTGAAGTAAAAGTCGATCAGGATACAGAGCACCACCCCGTATGCAAGCGAGCGTCCCTCTCCTTTCCACAGAACCACAAACGGCGTCAGCAGGATGGCAAACCCCACCGCGGTGAATCCGTAGATCCAGCACGCCGCGAAACGATATACCCTGAACATCTGATACTGCCTGTCTTGTGACTCCGTGGCAATCAGATTGCCGAAGCCGGAAATCACAGAGTTGAAAAAAATATTGACTACGTTGGCGACAGAGTTCAGCACCATATTGTAATTGTCCACAAACCCCGTCACGGTGACGTTGATGAATCCCGAGATGATCATGCTGTCGGTCTGCAGTCTCGCGACGTCGCCAACCTTGTGAAATACGAGCGCCTTCGTCTTCGCGGCGATCTCGCCGCTCTCCTCCTTCGTCAGCTTCGCCGCATCCCGGTCTGTCAGATAGGGGTATCGCCTGTTGAGGTACAGCGTCACGAAGATCTTCTGTATCAGCTCCACTCCCGCAGCCGTGAGCAGATAGGCATAGAAATTGCCCGTGGTGAGCACAACGACAATCTGCAGACTCACCGTAACCATCTTGGTCGCGGTGAGGATATTCGTCTGAATATAATTCTTCTGTTCGGCGTTGACAAGGCTGTACTTGTATGCGACGAAATAACTGCTCACCGTGTTGAACAGGAAAATATAATAGTACAGCGTCAGATCCCGGACCGTAATCCCCTCAGGCTGCTTTACCAGCCACGGCAGAAGCGGCGATATGGCAAAACCGATCACTGCGATCACGACGCCGATAATCCGATAGGCCTGTCTGTAAAACCGCATGTAAGATTTGATCTTTTCATAATTCCGATCCGCCACCGGCTTATAGAGGCTGTAATTAAGCGCCGTCCCGATCCCCAGCTCCGCCACGGACAAAACCGACAGAAGCGTTGTGTACAGGGCGTTCACGCCGTTCAGCGTATCGCCCAGACGATCGATAAAGATGGTGCGCAGCACAAAATTAAGAATCTGCGTTATGAAGTTGCCGACTTGTCCGAAGACAATATTCCTGATCGCCGATTGTACTCTGCCCATAGAGCCGCCTTTCCTATCGCCCGGACTCTCCGCGGCACTGCCGCCATATCCTGAGCACCTCTTCGCCGGCCTCCCTGGCCCGCGCACAGTAAGCCGGCATCATTCGTTCCAGCCCGGCTCTGATCTGCGCTTCCCTGGCCATCAGCCATTCGTACGCCCCGATCAGTTCCTCCGGATCCTCCAGCGCCTGTACGGGAAGAACGTAATGTTCCTCGCTGCCGAAGAGATCCCTCGCGATCCCCCGCGCCTTCACGGAATAGCCGACCACCAGCGTCGGCACACAGCTCGAGTACGCGGCGATCGTCGCGTGTGTTCTGGCTCCGATAAAGATCCGGCACTGAGAGATGACATATTTCAGTCTCTGGCAGGACATGTCCTGAAACAAAAACACCCTGTCATTGGCCTCATATCCGCGGTAGAGCTCTCTGAGCGTCCTTCTGTCGTCCGTGTGATGCCATACGACATGCGGAATCAGCGCAATACAGTTGTCGGACGTCTGCAGGATATGATCGATCAGCCTGCGATAGTTGGCCATCGTGATGCCCTGCACCTGCTCCCGCTCCACCGCCATCGGACTCACATTGATACCGATTGTTTTGCCCGGCGCAAACCCATGCGGCAATTCCGCCGCCTCCGGTTCCAGCGCAAATGCCGGATCGGGAAATGCCTTCACATTGTCCGTGACGCCCGCGGCGCGCAGCGCCTGTTCCGTAATGGATTCCCGCGGAGTGATCAGCGCATACCGCTTCATATCCCCGACGACTTCCGGCTCTTCAAGAAGCTCCGGCTCCAGGGAACAGCCCCAGAGCACCGTCTTTGCGCCCGCCCTGCAAAAAGCGGCGTTGGCGGTGATCGCCTCCCGCCTGGACAGTTCATAGCAGTACAGATCCCCGCCGATCGACAAATATACGGGCGCGCGGTTCCTGCCGAGCACTTCGCGGAACCGGTACCGCATGAAAGATTCGGGATCGCGAAATACCGCGCGCAGCACATAACACCGCACATGCGCAAAGAAATGTTCCGCGATTTTCCTTTCCTGCAGGATATCGCACAGCTGCGGCAGGGAATACGCCCTGTCCTCCGCCTCGCTGTTGGTGACCAAAAGTTTCGGAACGTCCCCCAGCATATGGCATGTGCTGTTCACAATCGCCTCGCAGCCATGATTGCCGCTGCCCCCGTGGAGATACATGACGATCCGCTCTCTTTCCTCAGCCGCCCTGTCCTCTCTCTTATCATTCACCGTCATCTCGCCTTACCCTTTCTGCCGGCCCTGTCATACTGCTTCATGATCACACGCAGAATCCGCAGAATCACCTTGTTCGGATGCCGCATCCCGAAATATAACAGGATATTGGCCTTATTCTTCAGGACAAGCGGCGTACGGATAATTCTCTCCCTGATATCGGATCTCGTAAAAACCTCCTCTGCCCGTCTCAAATAATCCTTATCCGGATTGCGCAGCTCATTTTTCATCACCAAAAGCAGCATCAGACAATATTCGCGGTCTATCGCCTCCGCATTGTCCCTGATGCCTTTGCCCTCCGACACACGGATCCAGAGCGCCCGCGCACGCTCCACGCTGTCCAGTATATCGGCATTATACCCGTGTACCATGGAATTTTCCACGAAACGGTAATGATAGAACAGGGCTCCTTCCATCACGACCAGCCGGGTACAGTCCAAAAGCGCAGGGTATACCAGATTGAAATCTTCCCCCACGTAGATGGCCGCGTCACAGTATGTCTCATTCCCCTCAAAAACCGATCTTTCATACAGCTTCATGCAGCGGGAAACCGGAAGAATACGCTGCTCTCTGCCCAAAAACTGATCTTTGATCCGCGTCTGCAGCTTCTCGCCCTCGTACACGCCCGGCTCGGCAAAACAGATCGCAGCCACCGTCTCCCGGGTCTTTTCCAGAATATGATTGCAGCAGACGATCTCCCCCCGCCGCCCGATAAGCTGCCCGGACATCTCCCGCAGCGTATCGGCCTCAATATAATCGTCGCTGTCAACGAACATACAATACTCGCCCGACGCCGCGTGCAGTCCCGCCAGCGACGCGGTGGTGCAGCCCCCGTTCTTCTGGTGGATTACGCGCACTCTCGGATCCTGCGCGGCATAGCGGTCACAAATCTCACCGCTTCCGTCCGAAGATTCATCGTCCACCAGCAGCAGCTCGATGTTCCGATAAGTCTGTCCCAGAATGCTCTCAACACTCTGCGCCAGATACCGTTTCGCATTGTAAACCGGCACAATCACGCTGATCTTGTATTCTTCCCGGTTTTCGGATGTCTGCCCCGTCATAGAATCCCTCCCTGCGGTGTGATCAAAACCCATCTCTGCCACAGTTCTTTCATCCGTTCCGGTTCACACAGCTGCGTGTTCTTGTGGACGGATGGCCGTATCATAATCTTGTCCCTGTGCGCGTTCAGCCTCGCGCCCCAGAAGCTGAATGTGCTGTTGGCGCATATATTGTGCTTACAGCGGCTCATCAGCATCATATCGTAGAAGCTGTTTTCGCCCCGGTTCCAGTCTATCAGCCGGTATTCTGCTCCCCTGTAGCGCTCCCGCACATAGTCCGTATCGTCCGAAAACAGATAAAACACCGCTTTCGGAAAACGTTCCCGCAGACAGGCCATGGCCCGGTCATAATAGGCGTCCGTGCAGATTCCTCCGAACAGGCTTCGGTTGGCGTCCTCCAGATAGTCCCCTCTGCGGATATGGACGCTGACAGATTCCACATCTTCCATCTCCTGCGCTACGTCGTCGTTCCTGCGCTGTATTTCCGCCTCGCCGCTTCGCGGAAAAACGAGTTCCTCTCTCAGGATATCCAGAACATCCGCATAGTACTTCTCGCAGGCCCAGTATCCCGCCAGATAGCGGTCGTCCATATCAAAAATCTCCGGGTGGTACATGTCCGTCTCCTCGAAGAGACGCCCTGCGTCAACCCTCAGCTTTCGCCGTACTCTGGCAAATATTTTTTCCGGCTCTTCCCACAGCCTTCCGAGAACCGCGCGAATCTCGTCCTCCGAAGCGATCCGGCATCGGGGCGGCTGCAGACGCGCAAGCTCCAGCTCCCTCGACGTCACCGCGCCCGCCTGCAGGATTTTGTCTCCAAACCACGAAGTGTCCAGCCTTACCTCTCTGCCGAGACGCTCCAATTTCCGATACAGCGCATACTGCTGCAGCTGGTTGCCCAGCCCGCCCATCACTCTGACAATCAACATAACCGATGACTCCTTACCGCCCAACAACCTTGCCGCATCCGCGCCGCACGGTCAAAACATCGCTTTCCGCAGCCCATACAAGGCCAGATACAGTTTCGGGCAGACCGCAAACAGCGCGGTCTTGAGACGGTATCCCGCGGACAGTCCGCCCCATGCGCCGGGGACACGCATGGCCTCTCTCAGCCTCTCATGGCAGATTCTGACATATGCGCCCTGAGCGCGCCGCTCTGCGGCGGGCAGCATGGCGATCTTGCCCACCGTGAGCATGATGCCCGTCATATACAGCGCCGTCACCCGCGCGTCGAGCGCCGGATCCATGCGCAACACTTCCTCTCTGGCCAGCTGCCAGCAGATGATCTGATCCATGTAGGACGGCTGGAAGCTCCGATACATGGCGCCGGCAGGATTTTGGAAATAGCCGTATCCCTTCCAGTCTGTCTCCGCCACTCTGTCCGCATAGAAGAGCAGCCGCACAAGAAACAGCATATCTTCGCCGATCGTGAGTTCTTCCGGGAAACGGACCCTGTCAAACAGCGCTCTCCGGTACAGCTTGCTCCAACAGCGGCTGTTGCCGCGCAGCACAGCGTCCCGCAGATAACTCCCGGCGTCGTATGCCACATATCCTGCAGCCGTCTCGGCCCCCGCCGAAACGGCGCTCTCCCACTCCGCCTCGTCGCGCCACATACAAAAACCACAACCCGCCACGTCGCTGCCCGTATCGGTTATGCCCTCATACAACGCCCGCAGCATGTCCGGGTGCAGTCTGTCATCCGCGTCCACAAAGGTAATCAGTTCTCCCGCCGCCGCATCGACGCCGGCATTCCGCGCCGCGGAGACGCCCGCGTCTTCCCGCCTGAGGATCCTCACATTGCCGCAGGCCCCCGCAATCTTTGCGCAGATCTCTCCGGTGCGGTCCGTGGAACCGTTGTCGACAATAATAACCTCCACATTTTCATAAGTCTGCGCTTCAATGCTGTGAATACAGTGCTCCAGGTAATCCTGTCCGTTACGGACAGGAACGATCACACTGATCAGCGGTCTCTCATTTTCCATTTCCATGCTGTGACTCCCCGCGGCTGACCGACTCATATATGGCAAGAAGCCGTTCCATGTTCTGTTCGATAGAATACTCCGCCTCCGCCTTCCGGCGGGCGTTCTCTCCGAGCCTGCGGCACAGCGCCGGATCTGCCAGCAGTCTTGTCAGCCCTCCGGCCAGCGCATCCACATCCCGGGGCGTGACGAGCAGCCCCGTCTCCCCCTCCGCGATCATATCGGGAATGCCGCCCGTCCTCGACGCAACGATGGCGCAGGAATGCGCCATGGCTTCCAGGATCGACACTGACTGTCCCTCGAAATGGGAGGGCATCACGAAGATATCGCATTCCTGCAGATATCTCTCTTTCTCGGCGCCGCCGATCCAGCCGGGAGCCGTCACATAATCTCCCAGCGCTTCCGCCTGCTCCCGCAGCTTTCCGTCCTCCCAGATACCGGCAAGACAGAGCCGTACATCGGGATATTTCTCACGCAGGGAGGGCATGGCCGCCAGCAATTCGCCGATGCCCTTAGCCCCGCACAGTCTTCCCAGATACAGAATTCTGTGAACGCCGTAGGTTTTCTCTTCCCGCCGCGGAATGTGGATTGCATCGGGCAGAACCGTGATCTTTTCTCTCCCTATGATCTCTCCGAAGAAATCTTTCCAGGCCGTTCCGAGCACCAGGAAGGCGTCCCCCCTGGAGAGCACCCGCTTCACACTTTGCCTGCCCCTGCCGCTCAGCTCTTTTTTATAGAATTCCGGGAAATTCCCGCCGTGCTGATGAATCACCGTTTTTTTGCCGAACGCCTTCGCCGTGACGATAAAGAGAGATTTCCGATAATAGCTGACGTCAGACGCCACATTGACATGTACGATATTGTACTTCCTCAGCCTGACAAGGAACCGCAGATAGGCCCGTATCGCGCACAGCAGCTTGGCCGCCCGGCTCCCCTCTCTCATCGTGCCGATGTAGCACAGATCGACGCGCCGGTCGAGTCCGGCCTCATAATAGTTGTTCACCACGCCGGAGATGCCTCCGTGAACGCTTCTGTCCGGTCCGACCATCAGCACCCGGAGCTTCTTCTCCTCCATCATTTCGAACCCTTTCCCGTCAGCACGACCCAAACGGTCCGAAGCAGAATCTTGATATCCAGTCCAAGCGTCCAGTTATCGATATATTCCAGATCCAGCCTGACCACCTCGTCGAAATCCACGATCTCGCTGCGCCCATTCACCTGCCACAGCCCGGTCAGGCCGGGCGTCATGCTGATGCGCCGCCTGTAGTGGGAATTATACTGCTCAAATTCCTCCTCTGTCGGCGGTCTCGTCCCGACGAGACTCATATCGCCCTTCACGATATTAAAGAACTGCGGCAACTCGTCGATACTGGTCTTGCGGATAAACCGCCCCACTCGCGTGATGCGCGGATCGTTCTCCATCTTGAACATCAGCCCCTGCATCTCATTCTGCGCCTCCAGCTCTTTCTTCCGCTCCTCGGCGTCGATATACATGGAGCGGAATTTGTAGATTTTAAAACGCCTGCCGTTCTTGCCGATCCTGGTCTGGGCGAAGAATACCGGCCCGGGTGAATCCAGCTTGATCGCCAGCGCCACAAAAGGCGTCAGTACCGCCGTGACGACACAGCCCGCCAGGCCGCCGACAATGTCGATCAGGCGCTTGATCGTCATGCGCCTGTAGTCTATGCTGTTGATCGAGTAGGTCACAACCGTATAACCCGCGAATTTTCCTACCCGGACTTCCTTCTGCGGCCGCTCGATGATATCGATATTGTAATGACAGGCGATCCCCATGGACTCCAGTTCATATATGAGATGCCGCACATAGCCCATGTCCTCGTCCGGCAGATTGAGGAATACCTCGTCCAGAGGCATCTGCCTTGCCAGATCCAGCACATTCTCCCCGTCCGCGTTCACCTCGACCCCGTCTATCACCGTACCTCTGCGGTCCGCGTCCACGCAGGCCAGCGCCACGATCTCATAGCTGATATCCACCGCCGCCTTCACGTCGGACACCGTCTTTTCCAGCTCGGCGTCCTTTGTGATAATCATCATTTTGATGATATTCGACTTGGATGTAAAATAGATCCACAGCACCTTTTTCATGGCGATTCTCACAAGCCACACAATCAGTATGTCCAGCACGCCGAAGTATCCCATCACCAGCCTGGAAAAGTACAGACCTCTCTGGAAGAGAAACAGTCCCGCCATCAGCGACAGCACCATAAACAGATTGAATTTGACGACGGCGATAAACTCTATGAGAAACCCTCGTTTCAAGAACTCTCTGTTCCAGTCGAACAGAAAGCTGTAGACCACGCAGAACAGCAGAAAACAGACGTAACCAATAAAATGAAGTTCCGGCTCGTCCACCCATCTGAACGCGTGAAAGCGCATCAGAATTGCTATGCTATATGCGATTGAGATGCTGACCAGATCCATGAAAAGCAGCCAGTATCCCTCTATGATCTTCGTCTTACGGTTCATTCTGATCCCTCGGCAGATCTTATCCGTCCTGCAAAATACAATATCAGTTAATAATAGCATTTTTCAGGGAAAATTTCAACATTCTGCGCACAATGATCAGGCCGGACGACCGTCCGGCAGCCGACCTTCCCGCTCCCGGTTTCCTCCCGTCAGATAGTATCCCATGATCATCAGCAGGAAATTCCTGCCAAGATACACGGAAATCAGATGCGCTTCGATCACGGTATAGACGGTCAGCGTCGCAAAGACCAGCAGCCCGCAGATATCCCGGCGTCTGTAGAGTTTCCACAGAAGCGCAAGCTGCGCGGCGGCATACAGGGATCCGGGCACGACGCCGTACCAGTAGAACAGCTTCACCCATCCCATATCGAAATAGTGTTCCCGATTGCCGGGCTCCGAGAAAGCCGACCAGGTCCCGATCATCCCCTCATTGCCTTCCGTGTCCGTGAGCGAGACGATCCTGCCGCTTGTCAGCCGGTCTATCTTTTCCAGCAGCACAATATGCCTGTTATCGCGCGGATTGTTGTAGTAGAAAGCGTTCCACCGCGCGTCCCGCACACGCTGCGCGCACGCCGCGGCGTCTACGGAAAATGCCAGGCTGCAAATCAGCACGAACAGCCCTCCCGCATAGAGAAATTTCCTGTCCCGCAGACTGCGGCAGTAGTGAAGCACACAGGCCCCCGCCAGAAACGCGGTCGCGATCAACATCCCGGTCTTAGATCCCGTCAGCAGATAGACGCCGACATTCAGCAGCATCAGAAACAGGTAACTGTACCATTTCATACGGTCAAACCAGATGTAGACGCCCAGGACTGCCAGCATCAGAAACATGCAGGAAAGCGCGTTCGGATGCCCCATGCCCAGAGTATAGCGCGTCTCCTGCGCCGCCTCCTCGCCGATGTATCTGGTCACTTCCGGCGCGGCATGTCCATAGTCCTGAGTCAGACTGACAGCGCCGTAAATACCCGTCAGGGCCAGCATGATGATAACCGTACAGCCTGCCAGCGTCACATAAAAAGTATATTTTAACATTTGTCTGAGCGGAATATCCCTGCACGCCGCCACAAAAGTCACAAGCCGGATCAGATCATTGCCGCCCGTCGCCCGGTAGGACACAAACGCAACGGCCTCCAGCGCGGCGATAACCGCCCACTCTCGCAGAGAATAGCCCGTCAGGGTCAGTTTCAGCGCAAAGAGCAGGAACGTAACGCGAAACAGCTGTCCCTCGACCGGATTGATATAATTGCTTTTATCTACAATCACCATAAGGAGTTCCAGAGTCAGGCCGCTGTAGAAAAGGAACCACGGAAGCCTGCTCTCCCTCGCTCTGCGGTATAATTCACTCATCACGCTTCTCCTCTGTCCTTCTTTCCGCGCCGCCTAACGGCGCAGCGCCCTCACCGCCGCTCCATGAACTCTGCGCAGCCATCCGCTGCAGGCAAGTTTCGCACGCCTCCACGCGACGCCAAGCCTGCCGATCCGGGGGGCAATCAGAAAATCATACTCGTCCTGGTGCTCCCGCAGATACGCCGGATAACTCTCGTCAATCGGCACCCGGACAAACCGGCAGTCACGATCGAAGATATCCTCCCCGCACAGCAGCCTGTCTACCGCCTCCCGCAGATATCTGGCACTGTTGTACTCCTGATGCGCCGCCGCCTGCACTTTGACGCCGACGCGCTTCGACACGTCTCTCTCCCCGTCGCCGCCCATATAGCCGAAATGCCAGCCGCCATCCGCGATCCGCACGCTGCGCGGATCGTCCGGCGAAACCTCGCGGAGGTATACGATACCCTCCCGCGGCAGATTCGCAAAGCTGCAGATCTTCGTCCCCAGCCACTGTTTCTTTTCTACACCGGCAAATTCTCCCGTGACGGAGAGCAGATTGCCCGAGACTTCCTCCATATTCAGGAAACAATAGAACATCCTCTGTGCCAGATGATAAATCTTATCCCTGTCAAATCCCTTCAGAATCTCCGTCAGCGCCCTAGGATTCGGGATCTCGTCCACATCGCCAAAGATGATGATATCGTCCGGCCCGCAGTCCGCAAGGCCGCGTATCAGCTGGTTTTTCTGGTACTTGTCCCTCTCGTGCGTCGTCACGCCTTCTGTCGGCGAATCCTCTACCGGCACATAGACGATCTTGTCGGCAAACTCCGCGAACATTTCCCGGCGCCCGGCAAAAATCATCTCTTTCGCCTCGCCGGAGAAAGTCACCGACGCCTCCTCCAGCACGAATTTATCTACATAAGGCGACAGAATCTGCATTCGCAGCTTCAGAATGTCCAGTTCGTTAAAAAAGGGAATACAGTCGTATATCATGCCTTGTTCTTCCACCTCCGCCAGAACAGAAAAGGCCGGATACAGTCCTTAACCCTCTGCCATCTGACCTTCCACGGATTCACAAACTGTGGATACTGCGCGTTCCTGCCGCGCCACTTGTGAAAGACAAATGGGTGCTCCACGTCCATGATCTCCGGAATCATATGTTCATGTCCGAAATATCTGGCCACTTCAATCGGGGCGAACTTCATGCCGGCTTCCTCGATCCTGTTCTTATATTTACAGCACAAAAATACATCCTCGTTGTAAGAGCCATCCTCCAGCCGTTCCCATGGCAGCCCGGCCTGCGCCGGGAAATCCAGCAGTCTTTTGCTGCGCAGGGAGACGCTGTTGCCCACCCGGCACACCTCGCCCCTGGAGTCATAATAGGCATGTTCTTCGCTTGGCATAGGCCAGGGGGAGCCGATGTAATCATAATCCAAAAAACCGTCGTTCCAGCTCTCCGGATGCACCACGAAGCCGTCCGCGTGAACGAGCAACACATAGTCCGTGCGAATGTGTTTCCCCAGCTCATAGACCATCTTATAGTTGAACTTATCAATATTGTCCAGTTTCGACGTGTGAGAATAGCGTATGGCGCGCGGCAGAGTGAACGGACGCCTGTGGGTGACCAGCACCGCGTCGCCGAACTCAATTCCCCGCATACTGTACTGCATGGCCTTGATCGTCTCATAGAGATCCACGCTCGTCATCGCCGCCAGCGTGACGTTCGGCAGCTTTATTTTCTCAGACATCTCACATACTCCTTATGATAATACCGCGCGACGGCCAGATTGAGCCAGTTTTCTCCGTCCTCCGACAAATCTTCAAAATCGAACAGCGCCGGCCTGGCAGAGTAGGGTTCTATCTCCACGCCCGGTATCGCGTCGTCCTCATACAGCTCATGCCGCTCCATGGCCTCCGCATAGAACGTCTGCGCCTCCCCGTTTACCAGAGAGCGCAGCGCCGAGACGCTTGTATAAGTATTCTTGTCCGCCGTGAAAATCCACACCAGGAGCGCCAGACAGGCGCACACCGCCGTCATTCTCATGCCCGCTCTCTCCAGAAACAGACCGAACGCTTCCCCCGCCCCGTCTCCCGCTGTCCTGTGCGAAAAATATCCAAGCCAGTAAGTCGTTGCCATAACAAGGCACAGATAGTAGACCATCTGGATGATATTGTCCACTCTGGACATCCCGACCATTCCCACCGCATAGAGCGTCGGCGTGAACATCGCCGCCAGCAGGCACAGGCACCCCAGCGTCACCAGGACGGGATGGTCGAATTTTCGTTCCGATCGTTTCGCCATCCTCCAGAACACGGGAAGCAGCAGCAGCCACACCAGTATCACAAAGGCCGGCGTCCAGCGAATGATAAACACGCCGGCGTGATAGAAAGAGAGCAGCACGGACAGCGCCGCCGAGTAGCCCACATCCGTATCCAGCGCTCCCCGCTTCGCATTGCCCGGCGCCACAACGTTAATCAGAAAACCGATACTCCCCGTCACGAACGGGAGCGCCGCCGCCGCGATTTTCCTGCGGTTTGCCGCAATCATACAGACTACGAGAAAGGCCGTCACGATCTCCGCCTGCAGCCCGGTAATCAGATTGCCGCCCCCGACGACTGCCGCCAGAATCGCAGCCGCAGCGCTGCACAGGATCTCCTGCGGACGCTTCTCTGCCCGCAGCCCGGCCAGGAGAGCCGTCAAGGCAAAAAACCAGAGGGATTGCATCAGAATATAGTGTGTCGACCCGTTGTACCAGTAAATACCCTCAAAGGGAGCCTCCATGACCTGATAAAACATAAACAGGAGCACAAACATCACAAAAGCGCCGCCCGCGCGTTCCAGTCCCATCCACCGGCACAGAATATGCCTGCCGAGCACGAAAACGGACGACGCGAACATACCGATCATCAGGACAGGAACAATCCACGCGGCGTCATACCGAAAATTCATCGGGCACATTCCCATCAGGAAACAGGAGATATAAGTTCCCTGCCACTCCCGGTAGAACTCTGTATTCTGGCGCCAGGCGGCCTGCACAGACTGAAGGAAAGAGCCTGTGGCCAGCCAGGTATCATGGATCTGTCTGCCGTAATCGTAATCGTCGATACACATCACATTGTATCTGCCGAGAAGCAGAAGCGGGAGCAGCGACAGCACGAACAAAACGCCCGCGCACACCGCCGCTCTCTGCATTGAAATCTCATCCAGGCGCGCAGACAGCCCTTCCCTCCATATGATCGACCGCCGTCGCATTTTATCTGTCGTCTTATCTTCCATAAAACACCATCTCATCCCGCTCTTTTCACAAGCCGGCGCACACGTCTCGCCACGCCGCGGCCAATCTTGCAGACATATGCATATTTATAGTAGAGCCAGGCGTGCGCCCTCATCAGCCCAAGCCTCACGCCGTGCGGCGGCACATTGACACGGGCGTATCTGCGGGACTTTTTCTTATACGCCGCAAGCTCTTCCCTGCACTCCTGCGCGGTGAATACTCTTCCCTTTCTGTCCATATAGTGAAACAGACTGTAGATATTCTGCTCCGACGCCCAGTAACCGTCGGACACATTATGTCTGGCCCAGTATTTCGGCGCCAGAACATACTGCACCGTATCGCTGGTAAACGCCGGAAAATACGCAAACGAAGAGTTTGCCAGCAGAAGATACCTCGCGTTTTTCAGGATACTGTAATCTTTGGCCAGATCAAAATTGTAAGCCGGTATCCCCGGCAGGAGTTTCCCGGCCTCCTTCACATCGTTTGTGATGATCATGAACTCCATGGCCGGATTGATCTTCCGCATCTGCTTCATACCCATAAGCCAGTATTTCTTCCGCAGAAACAGCTCCGGAGAACCCATATAGTCGGTACATCTCAAGTGCAGGATACAGAGATTGTCCCGGCTGTATTCTCTGCAGTCATACTCCGGCTTTACCCTGAGCCACTCCCTGATCTCATCTCTATGCGAGATAAAATAATCTTCCGACTGCAGATTACCGTAAATCAGCGTATTATCCTCAACGGCAGAGAGATTCTCGTCGCTTCCCGTCACATAGACGCCATGGGTAAGATCATGCTTTGAATTTCCCGCAAAAAGGCGCGTTTCCTTCTCATAAAAAACAGACCGGTAATCCTCTTTGCGCGACGGCGTCCCCATATCCAGATCCATAAAATACAGCCCGCAGTCACTGTGCATATTGTTGGCAAAATGTTCCGGATCAAGCACGCTGAAACGATATCCTTTATCCAGCGCAAGGCATCTGACCGTAACATAGAAAAACAATTGGTTCCCAAGCCCAAAACCGGCCTGCGTCTCTACTCCTATCATGCCAGCGTCGTCTCCACAATTTTCTCATTCTCCACCTTGTAGATCACATCGCACTTGGCAATCGTGTTCAGGCGGTGGGCGATAATCACCATCGTCTTCCTGCCGTGAAAACTGTTGATCGCATCCATAACAGCCTTCTCCGTATCCGTGTCGAGCGCCGAGGTCGCCTCGTCGAAAACCAGAATCTCCGGATCGTGATAGAGCGCTCTGGCAATGCCAAGCCTCTGTCTCTGGCCGCCGGAAATGCGCACGCCCCTGTCGCCTATCGTGGTATCCAGTCCTTCCGGCAGTTCCTCCACGAATTCCTTTAACTGCGCTTCTTCCAGAACCTCCCAGATGCGCCTGTCGTCTATCTTCTCCGCATCGATGCCGAAAGCGATATTGTCGCGGATCGACTCGTCGATCAGATAAATCGACTGCGGAATATAGCCGATTCCGGCAAGCCATGCCGGATAATTTTCAAAGATGCTCACGCCGTCACAGGTGATCGTTCCCTCCTGCGCGCGCAAGAGCCCCAGCAGAATGTCCACAATCGTAGATTTTCCCGCTCCGGAAGGCCCCATGATTCCCACGGACTGCCCCTTTTTCACTTCCATATGCGCGTCGGTGAAGATGTTCTTCACCGTATTGGGATAGGCGTACGTGATGTGATCAAGCACGATCCTGTCGCGCAGTTCCAGTTTTGGCGATTCCGCTTTTACCGTGCCGGTCAGACCCGTCACACTGCCGTTGACGTCCATCTTCATGCTCTCGTTCAGATTCTCGTACAGATAATCCAGACAGGGCTGTGCGTAGGCAATCTCGGACAGATAGGTGTTGATGCGGTTCGTTCCCGGCATAATCCGGATTGCCGCCACCGCAAAAGCGCTCAGCTGCGGCGCAAGCACGGTGACGTCGCCGCCCCGCACCATATACAGCATGATAAAGAGCAGCATCGCCGCCATGAAGATCGTCTCGATCAGAAGTCTCGGCAGATTGTTGAGCACAGCATAATTGCGCGCCACATTCGCGCCGACCGCGCCGCTCTCATAATAATTCCGCACGAAAAATTCTTCCCGGTGCAGCACTTTCACATCCTTCAGCCCGTAGATGGACTGGATGCGCCACTTGGCGATTCGCGACTGTATCATCTGATTCTTATGCCCGATCCGGTTCAGGCGGGGCTTTAAGACCTTCGTGATCACGAGAGTCATCCCCAAAAAGATGATGACAATGAAAACGCTCATCACCGGGCTCACCACGACAAGCATAATGCTCAGGGACGCCGCGACCACGATCTCCGTCACCATCTGTATCATCACCAGAATCAGCTGAAAGGCGTTTGGAATATCGCTGTCCGTCAGGCGGAATACCGTCGGGATATCCGCTCCCAGATACTCCTCGTAAGGCCTGTTTAAGAACTCTCTCATAACCCGGCTGATCATCCGGTTCCTGTTTCTGGTCACAAACGTATTCTGCACATAGATCTGGAACACAAAATAAGCGTTTTTGATCACATACAGCGCGATCATCCCGCCAAGCATCAGCATGATGAGCTGCCTGCTCGTCTGAATATGCAGAAAAGAGACGACGCGCGCCACCAGCGCGTTGTCCATGATCGACTGCGGATCCATGATCACTCCCACCACAGGCAGGATCATGGAAACGCCCAGCGTCTCCAAAAGACCGCCGATCAGTATGAGCACACCCAGCCCGATCAGCTGGCGTTTCTGTTTCCTGTCAAAAAGATAACCCGCTTTATGGAGCAGCGTGATCTTTTTCTCCTGCGTCTCTTCCCCCGCCGTCCGTCTGTTCATAGATCCGATCCTTTCACACGCAGCATATCCTGTCGGTAAATGTCCTCGCAGTCCCATCCGTTCAGCCACCGGTCGGGCGCAAGAATCATCCTGCCTTCGTGCCGATTCAAATAAGACGCCCACCAGCTGAAGCTGCTGTTCGCCAATATATTATGCCTGCATCTGCTCATCAGGACAAACTCCGCATAGTCGCTGCTTCCGTCTCCGCCCGGCTCCACGATCTCCACCCGCTCAGCCAGTTCGCCCTCCTCCGTCCCGGAAGCGCCGTCAGCCGCCTGGGTCAGCCGCTCCCGGATCCACGCCTTGTCATTCGTAAACAGATAGAAACGGCAGTCGGGATGTTCCCGCTTCATGCGGCGCATCGCTTCCCTGTAATAGGCTGCCGTACAGATCCCCCCGTATAGTTTTCTTCCCGCCGGCAGGAGATAATCGCCTCTGCGGATATGCACGCCGACCGACTCCGTACCGGCGAGCCGCTCAAGCCAGACCTCCATACCGTCTGCCATGCCGTTTTCCCTGAGACGGTCCAGCAGCTTCTCCGTGTCATAGACCCGCCTGATCTGTTCCGCCACCGGCGCGAAGTACTTCTCCGTCTGCCAATATCCTTCCAGATAGATATCGTCCCAGGTCATGATCTCAGGATGGTACCGCTTGTCCTCCTCGAAGTAGGCCCTTTTTTTCCGTCCGCACAGTTTCCTGCGCACCCTGCTCCACGGCAGCATGGAAGAATCCAGCATCTGTATCATCTCCCTGCGGTCGGGCTTCTCATACGTGATTCCGAACATTTCCAGCGCCGGATCCCTTTTCTCATCCTCCGCAAATCCCGTCACGTCATCGATCTTGACTTCCCTGCCGAGATGTTTCAGTTGTAGAGCGAGCGCGTACTGAAACATCTGGTTGCCCAGCCCGCCCGAAAGCTGTATAATGATCATTTTTTCAGGATTCCCTTGATTTTTGCCTTGAGCGGAATCATCCACCGCTCTTCCATACGGACCCTGCGGCTGTAACGCGCCGGAGACTTTAAGAACAGTTTCATTTTCCTATAGTCCCGCGGATCGGCCGCCGGACAGGTGAAGGCTTTTTCATAACGGCTGCTGTCTTTTCGTATGATCTGCGTAAGTTTTTCGAGGAACTCTGCCTTTTCCTCACTCTGTGACCGCTCGGTCAGACTGTAAAATAACAGAAGCCTCTTATAAAAAAAATAATCATGAATTTCCGCGAGATCCCGTCTTCCCATCTTCTCGAGAAACGCCGTCTTCTCATAGTAGGCGGGAATCTGATCCGTGAAAGTGCGCGAATTGATCCGGGCATTCATGATGCTTCCCTCTCTGTCTATTATATAGTTATAATAGGCGGTGTCAAGGTAAATGCAACGCTTCACGCGGCTCAGAGCCACGGTGGTGAACATGATGTCCTCGTACCATCTGCCCGTGGGAAACGTGAGTCCGTCGAGGATCTCCCTCCGGTATAATTTGTTCCATGCGGCATTCTGAATCGCGTACTCCTCCGTCTCCCGCACATATTGTTCCAATGCCTCCTGCCCTTCAAAGACCACTGCCCGGTCCACAGACCCGTCGTCGGTGTGGTCCCTGTATATCTGCCGGTAACGGCAGACCGCCGCATCCGCCCGCCGCTCTTTCAGCGCGCTCAGCATATCCTCATACATCCGGGCGTCAATCCAGTCGTCGCCGTCCACAAAAGCGATATAATCTCCTCTCGCCTGCGCAAGTCCGGCGTTCCGGGCATCAGACAAACCGCCGTTCTCTTTATGGATCACGCGCACGCGCCCGTCTCTGGAGGCGATCCTGTCGCAGAGCGCGCCCGTGCCGTCCGTCGAACCGTCGTCCACCACCAGGATTTCCAGATTGCGGTAGGACTGTCCGCAGACGGAGGCGACGCCCCTCTCGATATATTCCGCGATATTATACGCGGCTATAACGATTGATATTAAATCCTCCTGCCCGCAGACAGCTTCCACGGAAGGCCGATACCCCTCTAAAATCTCCATACTTCACCGCACGCCTTTCCCTCCTGCATACTGCAGCCACTCCTGAAACATCAGAATATGCCAGAGCTGCGTACGCCAAATGTCTTTCTCCCTGTAGTCCCGCCAGAGTCTGTACACCACATCCGCATTCAAAAACCCCTGCCGGGCCAACAGATCCCTGTCGATCAGATCTTCCGCCCACCGCCGCAGCCCAGGCTCCTTCAGCCATCTGTGCAGCGGGATCGCAAATCCCGTCTTGGGGCGCTCCACCAGTTCGCGCGGCACATATTTGTAGAGAATATCCCGCAGAACCCTCTTGGCAACGCCGTCCCGCACACAGTAGGAGAGGGGCAGCGTCCAGGCAAATTCCACCACGTCCCTGTCCAGCATCGGCACTCTCGTCTCCAGCGAGACGGACATTGCGCTCCTGTCCACTTTCGTCAGGATGTCGTCGGGATGATACATCTGCAGATCCGTCAGCATCAGATTGCGCT
Source organism: uncultured Lachnospiraceae bacterium (assembly GCA_947626775.1). Lineage (GTDB taxonomy): Bacteria > Bacillota > Clostridia > Lachnospirales > Lachnospiraceae > UBA3282. Next base: position 150,614 of record CANQTL010000002.1, read on the forward strand.
GCGGCTCCGCCAGCAGTTCCGGGCTGCTGTCCATGACCGTAGGATACGCGCCGCCCAGCGCAGGAATCTCGAAGCCTTCCCCGATCTCAGACCGAAGATACATATCTCCGATACTGCGGGCGCCAAGCAGGCGCGCTCTCACCGCCGCCTGTCCTTTCACCCCCGCGCTCAGCCGGCCCAGCAGCGCGCTTGCAGGCTTTCTCATAACATACGGTATTTTTTTCGTCCTGTTCCAGATGCGGTTCACGGAAGCGTAGACGCCATACCCGCCGAACAGCTCGTCGCCGCCATCCCCGCTCAGCGAAACCGTCACATGCTCCCTGGTCATTCGGCTTACCAGCCAGGTCGGGATCTGGGAAGAGTCCGCGAAAGGCTCTCCGAACATTTCCGCCAGTTTGGGAATTACATTACGGGCGTCATCTTCCGTGATATACAGCTCCGTGTGCTCCGTCCCGAGATGCGCCGCAATCTCTCCCGCGATCTTCGCCTCGTTGAACTTCTCATCCCACATGCCAATGGTAAAGCTGCGCACCTTCCGCGCGCTCAGCGACTGCATGAGAGAAACCACCGTGCCGCTGTCGATTCCCGCCGACAGGAACGCCCCCACCGGCACGTCCGCTTCCATCTGTCCCCGTATGGATTCTTTCAGAAGCCGTTCCAGTTCCTCAGCCGCCTCCTGTTCGCTTCCGCCAAACGGGTGTTGCTGTCCGTAGACCGCCTGCTCTTTCATCGACCAATAGGTTGAAATATCATATTTATTAAATGGAAATTTAATTTTTAGATACTTTCCCGGCTGTAGTTTGTAAATACCCTCATAGATCGAATACGGCGCAGGAATATATCCGTAGCGGAAATAAGCGCCCAATACCCGCCTGTCCACGACATTGTCAAAACCTTCCAAAGCGGCGACCGCATTCAGATCCGAAGCAAAAGCAAAGCGCTGCCCGCGCACGAAACCATAGTAGAGCGGCTTTTCCCCCACCCTGTCCCGGGCGAGAAATAACTCCCGTTCTTTCTTGTCATACAGCGCGATGGCAAACATTCCCTTGCTCATGCGAAGAGTTTCGGGCACACCGTACGCCGCGAACGCTTCCAACAGCACTTCTGTGTCGGAAGTCCCGCGAAAAGCCGTCACTCTTCCCTCCCCGCGCAGTCTGTCCGCAATGGCGCGGTGATTATAGATTTCCCCGTTATAGGCGATCACATAGCGGCCGTCATGGGATTCCATCGGCTGCGCGCCCGAGGGCGTCAGATCCACGATTGCCAGGCGCCTGTGTCCAAGCGCCACGCAGCGGTCCTCCGACGCCCATACGCCGGCGGCGTCCGGCCCTCTGTGATACATCCGCTCATTCATGCGCTCTATATTCTGCTGCCAGGCGTCTCCCCAGTTGCACAATCCGGCGATCCCGCACATAGATTTTTTCCTTTCTCTCAGCGAAGCGTCTCTCGCCGCGCCGCCTCACTCTTCTTCTTCGACCGCGGCATACTCCCCATTCTCTATCCGCTCGCGGATCGTTTCCCGCGCCGTCTCCATTTCCTCCTGCCACAGGCGGCAGGCCTCGTCCCAGGATGCATATGCGGCCCGGCCCCGCTTGTCTTCGAAGCTGTAATGCCCCAGCAGATACTCTTCCAGGTATGCCGTGCACTTCTCCGCGCCGACCGCATTGGTATGGCTGCCGTAATCCGCGTAATCCTCCTCAAACACAATGCCGAGTTCCTCATAACAGTTGTTCAGATTCAGGAAGGGATAGCCGGAGCCGGAGACAATCTCTTCCATATAATTATACATCCGCTGCTCCTCAAGCGACTCCCCATAGGGCGACACAATAAACAGCGCGTCCCGCCCGCCTTCCCGCAGAAACTTTAACAGATCCTCAAGATACGCCTCCTGCTCCGGCGGAATCGCCGTCACGCCTGCCGCGCCGCCGCAGTCGGGCATGGGCTGCGGTCCGACTTCATCCTTAAACTCATATCCCTTCAGCGGATTTTTCTTATGATAGGCAACGTTCGCCCACTCAGAAGGCAGGAACAGCATCTTCCAGTTCGTGTGGTACTTCATGATATCCAGATAGAAGCTGAGGCGTCCTTCCTCCGCGTCCTCCGGCACCAGCGCCCGTATCGTCTCCCCGCGCAGCAGTGAGTAACGCATGTTATCCGTCACGCCCCGCGTGTAGGCCATATTGTCCCGCAGCCCTTCATCCTCCATGGTAAACATGCGCGTCTCAAAAATATACAGGCCGGGCGACTGAGACTTCTCGGCCTCCTGCACCAGATACTTCATGGCAGCCGGACGCTGCACATTGGACGCCAGCGGATACATCGCGATTCCGGTATCCCCCCACAATTTCGGAGCCGCATAATAGGAAGGCACCGGACTGGAACCGATCATCACGATATCCAGCGTATCGTTCCGCTCCGCATAGAAGCCGGAGAACCGATCTTTGACGTCGCCGTTCGTCCTCATCATATAAGATACGCCGGTCAGCATGACGGTGAAAATCCCTGCAAACGCAAAAATTTGCAATAGAATCAATGCTTTGCGCCTTTTCATAACATCCTCTCTTTTATTTATTATATGTTGATTTGTAATTAAATCTTGATTTGTTTTATGGCCGTTCCTGCAATATATTAAGCCATGATTTTATCAAAATACGCTTTCCAGAGACGATTGACGCGCTCGGGCGCAAGCCGACTCTGGATTTCTGCCGCCTTCCTCCCCAGGCGTTCCGCATAGGCCGGATCCCCCAGCAGCTGATCCATCGCCTTCTCCAGCGCCTTCTGGTCCCCCGCCGGAATGATTCGCCCGTTGACGCCGTCGCTGACCAGCTCTTCTGTCCCGCCGCTCGGCACATCCGTGGCAATCACCGGCAGGCCGAGCGCCAGCGCTTCTATCAGGGCATTGGAGACTCCCTCGGAATAAGACGTCAGCAGAAACAGCGCCGCGCGCTCGATCCGCTCCGCCACATCCGGGATAACCCCCGGCAAAAACACCCGTTCTGCAATCCCCAGTTCCCCGGCCAGACTGTTCAGATAGGGCCTCAGTTCGCCGTCTCCGTATATTGTCAGCGTATATTCCGGATATTGATCGCCGAGCGCCGCGAAGGCGCGAAGCATCATCTCGTGATTCTTATTCGCGTCCATACGCCCGACAGTCACGATTCTCTTTTCGCGTTCCCCCTCATATCTGGGCCTGATAAACGCGGGATTCAGGGAATTCGGGAGAATCACCGCCCGACGCTGTATCTGCCTGTTAAAAAAGCTGCGGGACCGCTCCGTCTGCAGAACAATCCCCGCCGCATGCGGAAAGAGAAGATTCGCCAGCAGGCGCATCACTCTGCCCGGATATTCCTCGCCGGCCTCTCCCACCACCGAGACAACCGGTTTGACGCCCGTAAACATCGTCGTGACGACCGCCATGAAATTATTCTTGCCGATACATGAGAGCACCAGATCCGGCTGTTCTGCCCTCCATATGCCGCGCAGCTTGCGCAGACGCCTGCAGAAATTCGCGGCGCGGTTTCTCCCCAGTTCCGCATCCGTCAGATCGGAAATCACCCGTCCGACGCCTTCGGGCAGGGTATATTCCTCCCCTGCAGGATATCGGTACTGTGTAACCATCGTCACGCGGTATCCTTCCGACCTGAAAAAGTCCGCCAGATTTACAAAAACCCTCTCGGCTCCGCCCTTATTCAGAGAACCGATATAAAAAGCGATATGCTTTACACCCGTTTTCTTTTCCATGCGTTTGAATAAAATCCTTCATATTCTTTCCAAAAAAGTCGCTTTTTTGCAATTTTGATTCATTTTTCCTGCAAATTCTCCCAAAAACAACTTTTTAATTAAATTTGATTTTATTTTTGATTTTCAAATTGTGTCGACAATTTATTTTGTTTTCTGATCTCTTTTTTTTGCGAAAATCATTATTTTATTGTGTTATTTTATTTTTTATAGTATTCCGCCGGTTATACATTCGGATTTTATACGGTGTGATACGCCTCATACCACTGCTGGAATACAAAGAACGACCAGGCCAGTTTGGAGTAGTTTGCTCCTGTCGCCGGACCGGCGTCTCCGGTTTCCAGATAGCGGCCGATCATATCAGACACATATTTTGCGTCGAAAATATCCTGCCTTACCAGGAAATCATAACTGCTGTAATCTGTGAGCCGATCCCGCAGAGGTCCCCGCAGCCACTTGTCCAGCGGAACGCCGAAACCGACCTTGGGTCTGTCCAGCAGTTCTCTGGGGATATAATCATAGGCGATATCTTTCAGAATATGCTTCTTATCGCCGCCCGCATACTTGAACGCATGCGGGATACGATAGGACAGCTCCATGACGTCTTTGTCCAGGATCGGGCAGCGAGCCTCCAGAGAATACTTCATGGAAGCGCGGTCCACCTTGCACAGAATATCCCCCGGCAGATAGGTGTCCATATCCAGCAGCATCCTTCTGATCTGCCAGTCCTTCACCCGGTACCCGCTCTCAACATGATAGTGGATCTCCGCCGCGTCCTCTTCCTCCCGCCGCTTTACCATGGCTCTCGCCATGGTCGTATAGCTGTCCGCGCCAAACTGCGTCTTGCACTCTTCTTCTCTGTTGCCGGCGATCACCCGCACCTTGAAGGGCAGCTTCGCCTCCGCGCGCATCTGTTTAAGACCCGGCAGACTGCACACGCCATGCACCATCGCTCCCAGCATGTCCAGCCGCTGTGCCTGCCGCACAGTCTCATAGATATTGTAACCGCAGAAGAACTCGTCTCCGCCGTCCCCCGAGAGCGCGACTGTCACATGCTCCCGCGCCAGCCCGGAAACCATCATGGTGGCGATCTGCGAACTGTCCGCGAAAGGTTCGTCATAATATGCCGGGATACTGTCCACCAGCCTGAACATATCCTCCTCGCCTATATAGAGTTCCGTATGTTCCGTGCCAAGATATTCCGCCACCGCCTTCGCATACTTCGCCTCGTTATACCTCTCCTCGTGAAACCCAATGGAAAAGGTTTTGACCGGCGTGCCGGAACACTCCTGAGCGATCGCCGTCACGAGCGAAGAATCATAGCCCCCGCTCAAAAACGTTCCCAGCGGCACGTCGGCGATCATGCGCGCCTTCACGGACTTTCTCAGCAGTTCTTTCAACTGCCGTTTCGCCTCCCGATAATCTTCTATGGGCGCGGCCTGCGCCTCATGATATGCCCTGGAGGCGCTCCAGTATCTCCACTTCCGGATCTTTCCTTCCGAAAAACGCAGCGCCGTCCCCGGTTCCAGCTTACAGACATGGCGGTAAATGCTTTCCGGCGCGTTGATGTACTGGTGAAACAGATAGCGCGGCAGAATGCCCGTATCGATTTTTGCCGAAAATCCGGGACATTTCATAATCGGCTTCAGTTCCGACGCGAAGACAAGTTCCTCTTTCTCATACCAGTAATAGAGCGGTTTCTTGCCGATGCGATCGCGGACGAGGTACAGATCTTTCGTCTCCCTGTCATAGAGAGCGATCGCAAACATGCCGTTAAAATGCTCCACACAACGGATGCCCCATTTTAAATAGGCGGCTATGATAACCTCCGTGTCACAGTTCGACCGGAAGGGATAGTCCGCCAATTCTTCCCGCAATTCCCGATAATTATATATTTCTCCGTTGTACACTACCGAAAGGCGCCGATCCGCCGAGTGCATCGGCTGATGCCCCAGTTCAGACAGGTCCAGAATGGCCAGCCGCCTCTGCGCCAGCCCGATCTGCCAGCCGCCCGGCGCCTCATAGATCTCCTCGCCGCTGTCGTCAGGCCCTCTGTGATACATCGTATCGTTCATTCGTTTTAACTGTTCCGCCGTGATGTTTCTCCGGCTGACATACCCGCATATTCCGCACATAAATAATTCCGCCCGTTATGATTGTCCCGCGCCGCCCACGCGCTGTGTTTTCTCTGGTTTTCTCTGTGTTCTGCCGATCACTGCACGTTCTTGGCCATAAAATAGTCCTTATACTCTCCGAAATCCTTACACTCGTTATCTATTGACTCTACCAGCTCCGCATACTTTTCCTGCATGAGCGCCCTGTAGTTGTCGAAATTGTCATATCCCTTCCTGCACCATGCAAAGGGATGCGTCAAAATCTGTACTTTTTCGTAACTTGTGATATTTTTCTGATCCGGATAACCATAACGCCAGATATGATTTGCATCCGACATGTATTTGACCTTCAGTGCCGTATTTTCGTCAACCGCGTCCGCATAAGTAAAGAAATCATCCTGGTAAGCGTTGAGAATCCCCTCCAGTTTGATATTCTCTCTCAGCACATCCTTTGACGGCCTGTGTATGGAAAATTCCGTGATCTCGAAGCCGAACATCTCGCTCAGGATATCGATCTCCATCCTGATGCGCCTGCGAATCTGTTCCATGTCCGTCATGCCGTTCAAGGCGAAATGGAGCCCGATATTCTGTCCCCTTTCATGCATATCCTTAATCATATCCATATTTCTTCTGGACAGAATATTGTAGGAATTGTTCGTCCACTGGAAAAAGAAGGTCGACACGAAATCCATGCTCTGCTCTACCTTGGCCATCTGATAAGCCCGTTCCACGCTGTACTCTACGTCGTGACGCATGATAATGAAGCTGTCGCGGCGCAATGCGTCGGCATAACTGCACTGCCGTCCCGTGGACTGTATAATCCTGATGATCTCCCGATAATCGTCATATGAAAACATGGCGTCCTCCTTTTACTCCAGAATCCATCTGCTTCGCAGATGCCGCGCTTCGCGCTCTCTGATTCTGTCGTTATCATATCAGGCGAAATCAAATGCTCTCTTCGTTCGCGCTTGATTTCGCTCTGATATGATACATTATATACTTTACGGACAGCAGCGACAAGTTGAAATCTCGTTTCTACTCCGGCGCACGCCGCACGGAATCCTTATGATAGTACTGCGCAACCCCTACATTGACCCAGCCTTTTGCATCCTCATCCAGATAAAAGCATTCAAAATTTTCAATGAAATCCGGTACTTTCACGACGACGTCCCGTTCGGTACAGTTTTCCAGATAATCATAAACTGCTTCACACTCTTCATAATAATTCCGATACGCCCCATTGTGCACGGACTCCGCCACCGTCATAAGCGCCGATTCCGAGAACGCTTCCGGACTGAACAGAAACGCCGTCAAAAGAATCGTCGCAAAAATCGCCCACGCCCGTCTGTCACCGTGAAGATCCGCCCAGCGATCCAGTAAAATCCCCGCAAATACAGCCAGATTACACAGCGACAGCACAGTGACCGTATCCAGAACAAAACAACACCGATTGGGAAAATACGAATCATTGTATCCCAGCACTACCGGAAACACCGCTACATACCCGATCCCCACAGCCAGCAGACTGACCATCCCGTACGCTCTCAGAGATACCTGGATCTTTTTTGCCAGATAGACGCCGAGCAAGAGCAGCGCAAGCAGAATAACGCCGAACATCGTCTCCCTGACGAGCCTTTCCGTCTCGCCCCAGACTACTTTCACCGTCCACTTGACAGTCTGAAAAAGCTGCCAGGACCGTTCTCCTCCGGTACTGTAAGCGTGCCGCGCATAATTGCCCGGAGCCACCGTATTGAAGAGCGCTCCCGCGATACCCCCTCCCACAACGACAGCGTTATGCAGGGTCTTCTTCCCTCCGGACAGCCAGAAACCCAGCGCCAGAATCAGAGCCGCATAACATCCCGTTCCGCTGACGATGAGGGATCCGCCGGACGCCAGAAAGAGCAGCGCTGCCGCCACTGCTGTATATGCGTTTCTCCTGCGGCCAGAGATCCCGCCCCTGTTCGCGCGCAGCAGACACATGATCGCCAGAAGCGCGGCAGAAAACGGCAGACTGTACGCTGCCGCCCCGGAATACCAGAAGAAAATCTCCGCAAAAATCTGCGCGTCCAAAACGGCAAACAGAATAAGGGAATAGATTGTCAGACGCATGTGCGGCGCCTTTTCCTCTCTCCATACATAGCCGGACGCCGCCCACACCACGCCTAAGAGAGCGGCAAAGAACAGCAGCGCGTTGCAGACCATGACAATTTTCAGCTGCATCAGGCCGAAATTATTCAGCGGCGAGAGAAACGCCTGCAGAAACATGGCAAAAAATGTCCCCTGCCAGTCCAGATACAATTCCCCGGCATAGCGGAGAGAAGCGGCGAAATACCGGGGCAGCGAAACGTGAAACGCCCCGACGCGGACGGCATGCGTATAATCGTCCCCGACCAGCACCGTATAGCGCGCGCCGGACGCTATCACCCAGACCATAAACAGAATCACGGCGACATTGACAGCCGTCACGACCCGCTTCATCCATTTGCCGCGCTTTCCGCTCATCGCGCCACACCGTTTCCTTTCCGTTCGTACTTTCCGCACAGTTCCTCTATATAATCGCGCCACTGCTCGAATACCGCGTGCCCGTTCGCCCTGTCCGCGATCTTCCTCGCCTCCGCGCCGAGCCGCTCCGCCAGCGCCGGATCCTCAATCAGCCTGTTGATGCCGTCCACGAGCGCCTGTTCGTCCCCGACCGGGATCAAGAGCCCGTTTACGCCGTCTGTCATGATCGTCCTGGGGCCGCCGCAGGGACAGTCCGTAGCGACGATCGGAAGCCCCAGCGCCATCGCCTCCATCAGGGCATTGGGAAGTCCTTCCCAGTCGGAAGTGAAGGCGAACAGCGCCGCGTCGGCGAGATCCTTCTCCAGACTGTCGCTGGCGCCCATCAGGCGGATATAATCCCTCGCCCCAAGCTCATCGAGCAGATCTTCCAGGATCTCTCTGGTGCCGTCCCGGGAATCTCCGCCGTATATTTTCAGGTCATAGTCCGGGTGCCTGGCATGCACTCTGGCAAAAGCGCGAAGCAGCATCGGCTGATTCTTAAAATCCACCAGCCTGCCGGACTGCACCACCGTCCTGGTCCTCTGCACCGGACTCGGAACGCCGATATATTTCTCATGGATGGGATTTAAAATGATGCGGGAATTCTCCTGCAGCCTCGGCGCGAAGAAGGCCCGGGCTCCTTCCGTCTGAAAGACACAGCCGTCCGCGCGCGGAAACAGAAGCGGTATCTGAATCTTGTCGGACAGCTCCTCATAATGCCCCGCCGGATCCGTCCGCACGGAGATCAGCACCGGTATTTTGATAAAATAGGCCGCCGTCAGCCCTCTGTACAGAGCTTTTCTGGCAAACGGAATCAGGATGTCCGGCTTCTCCTCTTTCAGGAAATCCCTCAGATACCTGATGCGGCGCAGAATCTGTACCGGGCGCGTTCTCTTTTCATCGCCTTTTCTGAGTCCCACATGCACGCGCCTGACTCTTTTGTCGAGAGCAAACTCGTTTTCGCCGTACCACTCCGTCGCGACCAGGACCTCATATCCTTCCTTTGCAAACTGATTCGCCAGATTGGCGACCACGCGCTCCGCGCCTCCCTGTTCAAGACAATTCAGATGAAATGCGATCCTGCGTGCCATCGCGCGCGCCACCTCCGTCAATCATCAAAAACTCTGATACATAAACGCCGCCGTATCATAGCCGCCGCCGTAAATGCCTGTGACGAGCAGCGTCAACACGACGCCGTAATAGCATATCCACCTGACAGGAAGCGGTTTCGACGCCAGGTAAGTCCTGACGTCCGCGCCCCGTTCCTCCAGCACGGAAACCGCCAGCCAGACAGCCAGCACGACGATCAGAAGCATAAAATCGTATCTGTTCAGTCCATAGGATGTAATCTCCGTCAGCAGGCTCGTCGGCGCAAGCCGCGTCAGGAATGCCGTAAAGATTGCCCCGGCCTGCGCCAGACTCTCACTCCGGATCAGCACGTCGGCTGTAAAGACGATCAGCCAGGTACGCGCCATGCATACGAACGACCACAGCCTGCCGTCCCTGATATGCAATTTTTCTTTCCAGCGCGCATACTGCGGCTCCAGAACCAGGGACACGCTCATGATAACTCCGTAATAGACGCCCCACAGCATATAACTGAGCGTCCTGCCGTGCCACGCTCCCGTCAGAAACCACACGAGCAGCGTGCCCATAATCGGGACGACATGCTTTCCGTAAGTACTCCATCTGCTTTTGCAGGCTTTGCCGATCTTCCGTCCGGAACCGGACATCACGAAGGAAAACATCACATAATCCTTGAACCACGCTCCCAGCGTAATGTGCCATCTGCGCCAGAATTCCGCCACGGATCCGGCAAAATAAGGCCGCTTGAAATTCTCGGGCAGCATAATGTCAAACGTCTCGCTTACGCCCATCGCCATATCGATATAGCCCGAGAAATCCGCGTAGAGCTGCAGCATGTACAGAACCGTCGCGCAGGCCAGAATACTGCCGGATACCGAAGACGTCTCGACTCCATATACCCTGTCTACAAAAATACCGAGCCGGTCCGCGATCACCAGCTTCTTGAAAGCGCCCCACACGAACCGCTGCACGCCGCGCAGCATCCTGTCATAACTAAACGCATGGCCGCTCTCAAACTGCTCTCTCATACGGTCGTAACGGTTGAACGGCCCCTGGGTAACCGAGGGAAAATACGCAAGGAACAGCAGCAGCTTCAGGGGATCCGTCTCCGCCCTGCAGTTTTCTCTCCCGACGTCGACGACATATCCTATCGCGGTCAGCGTATAGAATGAGATGCCGAGCGGCATCATCACATGTTCCAGAAATCCGATGCGGGAGCCTGACAGCCTTTCCAGAAACGGCAGCGCGATAACCGCATACTTATAAAACGCGAGAAGACCCAGATTGCAGATCAGATAAAGGATCTGCGCGCTTCTTCTCCTTCTCTGAAACGCCGCCCTGATCTCTTTTTTGCTCTCCCTGCCGGAACACCCGGACAGCGCCGCCCGCTCCCGCTCCAGTTCCCGCCGCAGCCACAGCCCGCAGGCATACGTTGTGAGCCAGGTTGCCGGCAGCCCGAGCGGGAAGCCCCGCAGTCCGGCCACATAGAAGAGAAGACTCGCCGCGAGCAGAACATACCGCTGCATCCTCTCGGGCGCCAGATAGTAAAGCGAAAATGCGATTGCCCACAATATCACAAAGGCTAACGATATGAGCTGCATTTACTCCTCCAACAACTTCTTCACAAGCGCGACGATCGCCTCTTTGTTCTTAAAATTCTCCGCCACGACGTACTTCGCGTCGATCTCAATATCAAACTCGTCCTCCAGGTCGCTCACCACATTGATGACGGTAAAGGAATCGATCACGCCGTCCTCCATCATGCTGTCTCCTTCGTAGGTCAGCGCCTCCTCACAGTGTTCCCCCAGGATCTCCAAAACTTTCTCTTCCATCAGCCCATCCTCCGATCATTGAGATTGCAAACTTATGATTATCTTATCGCCTGAAAACTTACGATTATTTTATCGCCGTTCGTATAACAGGAATAGAGACTGTTGTGCAGTACGGCCTCCCTGCTGCCGGCCATGTCCATGTCCGCGTCGTCCGCCTCCTCCAGGGACAAACCGTTCTGCAGATACAAGTACAGCCAGACGCCGCTCACCCAGGTGTCATTACCGATGTATTTGGGGACGATCTCTCTGAGAAACGGATACTTGACGCAGACCATTTCCGTCTGACGGGGCCGCGGCGCATCGCCGATCACCGTGACCGACGAATAATCCCCCTTCCAGTTGATCGTCTCGATATCATGCGCGATGTGATACACCAGATACTTCTGGTACTCATTCTGTCCTCTGAGAGCGCCGGCATAGGTATACATGTAGGTATACTGCGCAATCAGACAAACCATACAGAGCGCCGCTCCCACACAGATCAGGCGTCTGCCGCCCCGGCACGAACGCAGGATCATAACGCCGGCAAAGAACAGAAACCCGCCGAAGGAGAGCAGCACCCTGCTCTTGAGGTGAAATCCCTCCAAAAGCGCCAGCGGTAAAAACGTGGCCGCAAAAGCGACCGCCGGCGCAGCCAGAACCGCCGCAATTCCCAGCGCTCTGCGGCCCCTTCCCGTTCCCTGATCCCTGAGCACGGCATACCCGGCCGCAAGAACCGCAAAGACAACCAGCGCGGCGGCTCCGCACACCAACGGCGCAGGCATCCCCGCCGCACACATCCCGACATAACTCCACGTACCCCTGATATGATCGAGAACCCCGGGGACGAGCTCCGCAGGCGGCATGATGCCGGAAGCCTGATTGCGCCAATCCCCCGCATTCATATAGCGCGGCGCGATCAGCAGCTTGTAGAAGACCGCTCCGACCGCGATGCCCGCCGCTCTGTACAGCTCCGGCGCCAGGCTCTTCCTGGCTCCCGTCAAAAACAGATAGACATACAGCGCGCTCAGCACCAGACACATGCAGACCGCCGGCTGATACAGCGACATGATCAGCGCGGTGCACACTGCGGACACGGCGGTCACGGCCAGCCGCGGCAGACGATCCAGAACCGCGTACATGACAAACGGAATGCTGAGCGCGCCAAACATCATAATACAGTCAAACCGATACGACAGATTCTCCATGGCAAACGGATTTGTCAGCACCAGCAGAAGAAACATGGTCTCAGGAACCCCGCCGCGCGCAAATTCCAGATTGTTCTGCGCATACAGCGCAAGGGCATAACTCAGCGCGCAGACCGACAGAATCAGCGGGAGCGGAGCGATATCCGTAATCGGCGTCCTGCCGCCGCCGGACAGCCAGACAAGCAGCGCCTCTCCCAACGGCCTGCCGTCCCCTTTCCATCCGGTCGCCCCGTACAGCGTCCGCGACAGGTCATCCCGATAATACACATCTATCAGCATCAGAGGCAGCACATACAGCATGCTGCAAAAGAACAGCGCCGCGAAAGTGCGTCTGTATTTTTGATCCAGTTGAAAACACCGCAAGATATCCATATCGTCTCCGCTCTGCCGTCAGACGGCTTCCGCCCCGTCTCCGGCCAGCCTGTACTTCATCTTCAGAAGAGCCGAGGCCCCCAGCGGCAGATACACGGTCCCCGGCTCCTCCCTGCGCTTGTCCGGCGTGATCTTACGGTACCTGAGTATCTCCGCCTCCCTGCCGCCGACCGTCGTCCGCACAGGCGGAAAAATATCGTTCTTGCCGTAATCCACACTGCGGAGAAGCCTGTAGATTTCCTCCGGCGGATCGGTCATCCTAAAACGCCCGTCCGCAGGCACCTCGCAGGAACGGTACATTCTGCGGCCCGGATCGAATCCCTGCGGCCTCGCATCCGCACGGCGCGCCATCACATCGTCAAAGCAGTCCCGGAAAGCCCCGGCAGCCAGATCCATAAGCTGTTCTGTCAGCTCGTACGCCTTCGTGTCTTCGCCGACCAGGCACCGCTTCTGTATGATGATATTTCCCTCGTCCACGCCGGCCGTCACATAATGCCAGGTAATTCCCGTCTCCCGCTCCCCGGACCAGATGACCCAGGTGGGCGCGTTCCGCCCCGGATAATCGGGCAGAAGCGCATTGTGGAAATTAATGATCGTGATATTTTCCTTCTGCACCAGCGACGCCGGGAACAGGAAATTGTTGCTCGCGCTCACAATGAGCGCATTCTCCGCAATTCCGTCGAGATACGCCGCCAATTCTTTCCGGTCCGTCATCCGCGCAAAAGGAATGCCCCTCTCCGCGCAGATCCGCTCCGTGACACTGAACGGATGCACCTCATGTTCTATAAAATCCAGCTTGTACCCGTATTCTGCCCGCCTGTCGTCAAGATATCGCAGCACTTCCCCCGTCACTTTGCCGTAACCGATCGCGACGACTCTGCGAAACACCGTATCGCCTGTCTTATCCATATCCCCTGACCTCCCGGCGCAGCCGCCGCATACCGGGCGCCGCGCTACAGATATTCTTTCAGCTTCACCCTGTCGATTTTGCCGTTGGCATTGATCGGCATCGTCTCCAGCGTGATCACCTTATTCGGCAGCATATACTCCGGCACAAGCCTGGAGATTTTCTCGTTGATGTAAGCCCGATCCAGTTCTTCCTCGATAAAGAGCACAATTTTCTGCCGTTTTTCATCGTACAGACAGCAGCAGAGCGCAATCTCCTCCAGGGAGGAAACCGCCGTCTCGATCTCGCCGAGTTCGATTCGGTGTCCCATATGCTTGATCTGGAAATCTTTGCGGGAGAGATACACAAGTTCTCCGTGTTCGTTGTATTTCACCAGATCTCCGGTCCGATAAATGATCTCCGGCACACACGGATTCAGTGGGTTCTGTACGAAAGCCTCCTGTGTTTTCCCGGGATTGCGGTAGTAGCCCATCGAGAGAGACGTCCCCCGGACGCACAGCTCGCCGACCTCGTCCCCCGAGACAGGCTCGTCCTTCTCGTTCAACACAATAATGTCTGTGTTCGCCATCGGAATGCCGATCGGAAGAGGCTCGTCGTCCGAAAACTCACGGTCCACAATATAGTAGGTGCAGGCGTCCGTGATTTCGGTAGGGCCGTACAGATTGGCATACAACACATCCGGCAGGAACTTCCGCCAGACATTGAGCTGTCTGTTCGGCATCACCTCTCCGCAGAACAGGACTCTGCGCAGGGTATTCGACAGATCCACATTGCGAAACGCTTTCAGCTTCGCCACCACGATAAGCGCTGAGGGAACCCAGAAAATCGTGTTGATCTTCTTCTCTTTCAGATATTCCAGAAGCGGTACCGGCTGCGCAAAAAGCCTTTTCGGTATGATATAGGCGGTCGCGCCGCTCTTGATTGTGCTGTAGATATCCAGAATGGAATTGTCAAAATAAAACGGCGCCTGGTTGCCGAAAATGTCCTCCTGCGTGATGTCGAAGGTTTCCGTCACCCAGTCGATATAGTCGATCACGGAGCGGTGATTGATCGTAACGCCCTTGGGAATGCCTGTCGAACCGGAGGTAAACAACACATACAGCAGATCGGTGTCGATCCCCTTATCCCTCGCGGCATCGATCAGCTGCTCGTCCGCCTCCATCCGGACGGCCTCCTCAAAAATCAGATATTCGCCCTGATAGTCGTACTGTTCAAACGCGGCCCGCAGGGCTTCGGTCGTTATGACAAACGCCGGCTGCAGCACTTCCAGAATCTTATTGACACGGCTCGCCGGCATCTCGATATCGATCGGCGAATAAAAATTGCAGCTGTACGCCGCGCCCATAAAGGAAACCAGCACGTCGACGCCTTTTTCCAGATACACGGCTACGGGCCTCTTAAAAAGACCTTTTTCCAGCATCTGTGTCGCCAGCGCCTGCGCCTGCTTTTTCAGCCCGCTGAAAGTGACTTCTTTCTTCTCGTCCGCAAAGGCAATTTTATCGGGCAGTCTATCTGCCGTCCGGTCCAGCCAATAAGTAACGTTCGCTTTCATCGCAGTCTCCGATCCCTCCCCGCTCACTGTACCCTGTAGAACGTATCCGGCATCTTTTCCGTCTTGACATGGTAGATGTCGTACAGATCAGTCATCTCAAGTCCACAGCCCGCAGGGTCGTAAGAACCATACAGCGCAATCCCCCTGTCCGACGCCAGGTCCCTGATGCGCTCTTCCACCCGCAGAGCGATTTGAAACTGCTCCTCGGATTCTATGTAATTATACATCATGGGCGAATAGGGTGGCAAGTACAAGATCACTTCCACGCCCCGGCTCTGCAGATACTCCAGCAGACCGGTAAACAGCGCCATCTCCTCCTCATCAATCTCCTTATAATCCGTCAGGCGGTAGACCACGTGCTCTTCGATGGACTGCTCGGTCAGTTCCTCCACCTCGCTCACATCCACCTCCCGCAGGCTCCTCTCATAGGCGATACTCCCATCGTAGTGCTTCAGGTAGCGCTCCGTCTCCCAGTCCGTCGTATACTCCACGTCGAAACGTTTGTGTTCCCTCAGCAGCGTGACATTATAGCGAAAATAGTCAAGCGACAGCCACCTGGCATCCCGCCGCCCCGTATCCGGGCCGAAATCCCCTGTTTTTTTGCCATCCTCACTCTCTGCGGTCCGGGGGTCCGCAAGCCGCCCTTCCATATAGACCTCATAGTCCTCCAGTTCTCTCCAGCGGTCGTTGTTGTGGCTTACGTTAAAGAGAAAAGCGTCCACCCCGATCACCATTTTGGCAGGGAGCCGCCCGTTCCGATCCAAGATCCCCGTCACCGCCAGCAGATCGTAGACCGTGGACTCCGACAGCCCCGTATTGTAAAAGGAATCCGTCCCGAACATCGTGTGATCGAAATTCATCACCCTGCTGGATCCCGCCACGATGATCTCCTTGGGTTCCGTCTGCCTGTTCAGGCAGGCGAGCAGGAGACTTCTGTCATTGAAATCCGATTCCTGCAGCCCTTCCACATTCATGCCCCGCCCGGTCATCTGTGCGCCGATCTGATCATATGTGATCCTCAGAGACGCGTAGGAGTCCACATACCAGTTGACCGCCGCCACCATGCACACGAGAGGCAGGACAAACAAAACCGCCTTACACCATTTCTTCATCTTCCGCATCCTCACGTCCTATCCCCGCGCTTCCTCTCCGCCGCCGTACCCGCGCTCCCCGCCGAAAGCGAAATGGAACAGAATCGGGAACGCTGCAAACAGCCCGTACGCATAGCGGAATTCATTGTACACCGGCGTCGCCAGAAGCAGCGTCACAAGCAGCATGACAAAAGGCGCAAAAATCAGGGCATTCTTCCTTTGATATGCCATATAAGCCAGGCAGAACACCATGAGCCAGGTATTCAGCCCCAGGCTCCATACCCTGTTATACAAATCCAGAAATCCCATCAGATAATCATGCATGGCAAGTTCCGCGTCATAGGAGAACAGCTTCCTCACAGTTTCGATTCCAAAGGGATTGTCTACCATATAGTACTCTCCGTAGACATATTCGTAATCCGGCACACGGTACGCCCAGAATCCCGCCGTCTGCCGCACCTGAGCGACCAGATACTGAAGGGGATTGCGCAGGCCGACCCGCAGCCACAGCCTGAAATACCCGCCCTTGTCGTCCGCGATCGCCTGCTGGTCGCCCGATTCCCGGATCAGCTCTTTCATAGGATCAAACAGCCGCGGATTATAGTATTCCTCCGCCTTCTCCAGAGGAATGACCCGTCCCAGCAGCGCCGTTTCCTCCTCCGTCAGCTCTCCGCCTTTCAGGTAGGCGCACAGAAGATGCTGTGTCGGCATCGTCAGACTCTCAATCGTATCCGGCGGCTGCACGTGCATCGCCCCCAGGAGCGGTCCGTGCCAGAGCAGATAGCACGCCAGCACAGCCGCGGCGCACAGAAAACTTCTGCGCGGAAAAATCCTGTTTCTTCCGGCCTTCGCACGGACAGCCCGGCGCAGCTTCACGGCAAGGAGGCAGACCGACGTACCCGCGAAGATAAACACGCCGTTGCTGCGCAGCAGACACACCAGCAGACCGGCGGCAAAACAGGCCAGCCATTTGGCAGACTCTTTTTTTCTCCCCGCTTTGTCTCTCCGGCCTTCCGCCGCATCCAGATCGATCGTGGCTGTCAGCCATGCAAAAAGCAGGAGCGCGGCGGTAAAAAACTCGTCCTTACCCATACAGATCGTCAGGAGCGTGTTGATCGGCAGAACCGCGTAAAACAGAAGCGCCAGGGCAAGCCAACAGAACCGCGCCCCTCTCAGGTACAGCTGATACAGGAAAAAGGCAAAGACCAGCGCCATGACCGACATCTGCACAAACGTATACAGAGCGGCGCCTCCCGTATAGGTGCCGGACAGACGGTATCCGAGCATAAAGAAAACCCGCATGAGCAGCGTATGAAAATACGGATGATGATTCGACCGCTCCGCCATGCCGAGAATTTGTTCGATCTGCCATACGGCGTCATTGTTCAGCCATCCCGGGTAATACATCAGATAATACGGAAGACAGCCGAGCAGGCAGACCGCCGCAAAAATAAAGTAGACGCCGCGCCTGTTCTGTCTTTTCTCTCCGCCGCTGCAAGCCGCAGGAAACGGCAGCACGGACAGAACGGCAGCCCTGTTGGCAAGCAGGACGCACAGCGCAAGAAGAACCAGATAACTTCCCAGAAACCACAGCGCAAAGCTGCCCGCATTGCGGGCAATCCCTCTGCCGCGCGCCGCCTCCAGATCCCCCAGGATCGCACAGACTGCGTAGAACAGCGCAAAGGGAACCAATATAAGAAACTGCCGCCTTCCCGGCAGTTTCACTTTGTCACCTGTCAGTCTCTCCATCCGCTCCCTGTGTCTCCCCTGTATCCTGCAAATCTGCCAAACAGCGTATCCTGCCGACATAGGCCTCCGTCGTATACTCTCCCGCGCGCTCTGCGGACGCCCGGCTATAATGCGCCATTTTTTCAGGATTTTCCAGCATCGCCGTGATCTCCCCGGCCAAATCCCGCTCCTCTTCCGTGATAATCTGCGGATCGAAATTCTCCTCCGGACTCATATTCGGGACCAAAACGCCGTACCGATCCTCCAGAATCTCCCGCGGCCCGGTCATACAGTCTGTCGCGATTACCGGAAGCCCCATGGCCATCGCCTCCACCATCGCATTCGGGAATCCCTCATAACGGGATGTGAGCACATACAGGCTGCCCCTTTTCAGATAGGGATACGGATTTTTCTGAAGGCCGGCAAAGCAGACCGCATCCGCGATTCCGAGCCCTTCCGCCAGCTCCCGGTAAGACCGGAATCCTCCTTCTCCGACAATCAGCAGCTTCGTGTCCGGCAGCTCCCGGTGCACAAGCGCAAAGCTCTTCAACAGGTGCCAGAACCCTTTGACCGGATCCTCCCGCCCCATGGATACCAGGATGCGCCCTTCCGCCCACGGCAGCACGGCCTCCTCCCGCCCGGCTAACATCTGCATCTGTTGTATATCAAAAGGATTGCAGAGCGCCACAGCCCGGTCGCACCGATATTTCATCTGCACTTCACGGCAGATCGTCTCGGAGCAGCAGACAACTCTGTCCGCGCATCTGCAGAACAGACGAATCTGCCCCGGGTTCCCCATATCCATATAGCTTCTGATTCCCAGCCACTTCACGGCTCTGCCGCCTGCAGCGATATTCGCCAGATTTGCCGTCGGTCCGAAACTGTATGCTATGTCAATCTGCTCCCGGCGCATGAGCGCGCGGAGTTTCAGTCCCCGCAGAATGACGTTGCATATCTTACGCAGTCTGCCCGGACGGCTCGGCAGATGCAGATCCGCCACCGGAATCCCCCTGACGTCATAGGCGATATCCGCAGAGTCGAAGATGGCGATTCTGACCTGAAAATACGGCTGCAAAAGCCTCGCAGTCGCGACACAGACCTTCTCAAAACCGCCCTGGTGCAGGGCGGGTACGATCAGTAATATTTTCTTCATAATCCCGAACTGTCTCCGTTCAAATAGAAATCGGCGTAATGCCGCGCCTGCTCTCTCACGTCGAACCCTTTCTCCGCCAGCTCCGAATAAGTGTCGCGCCTGTCATAGGACGCCTGGGCGAGGATTGCCCGCGCCCACTCGCCCGGCGGCAGTTCGATGCTCATATAGGTGACGAGATCCGTCGCCTGCGCCTCCCGCGTCACCGTATCCGACACGAGACACCTAAGCCCCGCAGCCTGCGCCTCCACCAGCACGCCCGGCAGTCCCTCATAGAAAGACGGCAGCAGGAAAAAATCAAACGCCTGGTAATAGTCCTCCGGACATCTCTGGTTCCCGGCAAACACTACCCTGTCCCGGACGCCAAGTTCCGCGCATCTGCGCTCCGCCGCCTCCCTGCCCTCGCCGTCCCCTACCAGAACCAGCACGGCGTCGTCTCTCACACCGCAGATCTTCGCAAAAATTTCGATGAGATAGGGATGATTCTTCGGGTAGTGAAAACGCCCCACATGGCCGATCACCAGCCTGTCCTCCAGCCGCAGCCTGTGCCGCACCGCGTCCCTCCTGTCCGGATCATAGCGGAATTTTGCCACGTCTACCGCATTGTGGATCACCCGAACCCTGCCCGCCTTCACGCATTTTGCCCCGAAAGCGTCGATACCCGCGGCCTCGGAACAGGCAAAGCAGTAATCCGCTCTGCGGTACAGATTATGGCGCATCACTTTCGTGGCAAGCGCTTTCAGACCTCTGCCCGTACCCGCGCTCCTGGAGTGCGCCACTGTGACCGGCACGCCCGCGCGCTTCGCCAGGGGAAGATAAACGCCCGCCGTGCTGGTCATGTGCCCCTGCACCACACGGTATTCATGGTGCTTTGCAAAAAAGACTTTTACCGCATGCCGGTAGGTCAGATAATTGTACATCCTGAACCTGGGGAGCACATAAATCCGCCCTCCCAGTTTACGGATTTCCTGATCATAGAACTGCGGTTCTCTGGCCGAGGCGTCGTCCGAAGCCCTCTTCACAGCGCTGCTGTGAACCAGAAAATCAAACTGGATCCGCCCCCGGTCCATCTGCCGGTACAGATCCATGATCCGGCTCTCGGCGCCGCCAAGCCCGGTGCCGCCGAGTACATGCAGTACGCGTATCGGTTCCGTCATTGTAGTATGTCTCCCGCTTTCAGTTCTCTCCCGCTCTCATAACTGTCAATCAAAAGCGAACCGTCCACCGTGCGCACAACCGGCTTGCCGTCAAACACATCTATCACCTCTCCCGGCGCATAAGCCGAGAAATCTATCATCTCGTCAAAAGGCTGCGCCCGCCATATCGTCACCCGCTCCCCGCCGCACATCGCGAACGCTCCCGGAAACGGCGCGGCCACGCCGCGGATCAGGTTATAGATATTCCTCGTCCGCTCATGGAAATCGATCCTGCCGTCCGCCGCGGTGCGCTTCTCATACCACGAATCGAAGTCCCGGGAATCCGTGCGCACGCGGATATCCCCTTCCTCATAGGCTGCAAGCAGTCTGCGGATCAGGTTCTTAGAGCAGATCAGATTCTTGTACTGCGCGGTTCTGATATCGTCGTGGGGTGTGATAGAGAAAGTTTCCGTCGCGAAGACATTCGGACTGTCCGCCTTCTCGTCATAGCGGAACAGATTCAGGTTGAATCTCGTATCCCCGAGAATGATCGACCAGTTGAGCGGCGAACGCCCCCGCCCGAAGGGCAGATAGCCGCAGTTGCCATGAAATCCATAGACGCCGTACGCGAAACAATCCAGCACGCTTTCAGGGATCAGTCTCTGCCATCCCATCGATATGCCGATGTCAAATTCATTTGCCGAAAGAAAGCTCTGTGTCTTGTCGTCTGTCAGGAAATAGCTGTCCGCCTCGTGCACCGGAATACCGTATCGCTCCGTCAGAACCGACAGCCCTTTGTACCCGGACACCTGATTTTTCTTTGTCACCTCCGGACTTATGGTGATCACCAAATCCACCGGGCAGATCGTATTCTGAATAAACTCGACAATATTTTCCGAGGTATCTTTGACGCCAAACACGACTACCTTATATTTCATTTTTGTCCTTTCCTCCCCTGTGTTCCGCATATCCCGCCCTGCATCCGGCGCTTCAGCCCGACGAGCCGGAACTTGCACTGCGCCAGAAGATACTCCCCGATCCGCCCTGGGATATGCCGCCTGACCGGCGGCATTCTGAGATACTCCGCATAGGAAATCATATCCTGTCTGTGCTCCCGGAACAGGCGGGCGTACCGCTCCTTCTCCGCCTCCGTGACCGTATTGGCATGAATCACCAGCGTGGTCGCCCCGCCCCTGGCTTTCAGGCTGCCGCCTGTCTGAAAGGCAACCGGATAGAACGTCAGTCCGCGGTACAGATAGGGGCGTTTCCCGAATCCGTCCGTGATTTTCGCAAAACCGCTCTCCCTAAGCGCCCGGAGCGTATTGGCGTCATAGGAGTGGGACGGCGCCATGAAAATGTCGGTACGGACGCCGTTTGCCGCCAGGATATCCCTGCCGCGCCGAAGCATCTCCAGCTGTCTGCCATAGGGAAGCCCCGCAAATTCCGAATTGCGGTTAAGCGGAAAGAGTCCCCCTCTGTCCGTCGTGTAGAGGTGCCGGAAGCCATGCATCGCAAAGACATATCCCTCATCCGCCAGAGAACGCATCACCGCATAGAAATCTTCTCTGGCCGGTCCGCAGTGCAGCTTAGGATCCCTGCTGTCCGGCACAATGCCGAGCAGCGGCGCAACTTTCGCCTCCCGAAAAAGTTCCTGAAAAAATCTGAAATTCTCCCAGTTCATATCGGGCGTGATATCGTCCATACGAACCGCGATCTTCCTATGTGTCATTTCAAATATTCCCTGTACCAGTCGATCGCCAGCGCGATCCCCTTCTCGAAGTCATATTCCGGATCATAGCCCAGCAGCTTTCTCGCCTTGCTGATGTCCGCGTTGGAATCCCGCACGTCCCCTTTGCGCGGCGGCCCGTAAATCGGCTCCACCTCCACGCCCAGAGCCTTGCAGAGATGTTCATAGATATCGATGAGGAACAGCCTGCCTCCCGCGCCGATATTGAAAGCCTGTCCCGCGGCCTCCGAGGGCGCCAGACACGCGCGCAGATTTGCCTCGATCACGTTGTCGATGTAAGTGAAGTCTCTCGACTGTCTCCCGTCGCCGTTGATGGTCGGCCTTTCACCGCGCAGAAGCTGCCGGAGGAATTTCGGAATGACAGCGGCGTACATGCCCTCCGGATCCTGTCTGCGCCCGAACACGTTGAAATAGCGCAGCCCGTAGGTATCCAAGCCGTACAGCTCACTGTACAGTCTCCCGTACTCTTCATCCACCTTCTTCGTCAGCGCATAGGGAGAGAGAACCCTTCCCTCCTGTCCCTCCTGTTTCGGCAGTTTGACGGAATCGCCGTACACCGAGGAACTGGACGCATACACAAATTTGCCGACGCCGTTCTGCCGCGACGCCTCCATCATGTTCAGCGTACCCCGGATATTGATCTCCTCATACAGCAGCGGCATCTCAATGCTGCGGGGAACGCTGCCCCAGGCCGCCTGATTGAGCACATATCGGACGCCCTCCGTCGCCGCCATACAGGTGTCCGGCTCCCTGATGTCGCCCTTGATAAAAGTAAACCTTTCATTTGCTGTCAGCGGTTCAATATTCTCATACTTGCCGGTGGAAAGATTGTCCAGACAGCGCACGGTATAACCCATGTCTATCAGCGCTTCACAGATATTGGAACCGATAAAGCCCGCTCCCCCGGTCACCAGAAATACGCTGTCCCTGTCAAATTGCAGCTCACGAAATCCCATGTTTTTCTCCATTTCCGCGCCTCTTTTGCCCCGGCTCTGCCGGAACCGCGCACAGACAAATTTTATATACGGTTTCTTTGCCGGAAGAACTCTTCCGCGATTTCCCTCGCCAGCAGAAAAAGAGCCATGTAAAAAATCGAAAACCCGTAGATCATATACCGCGAGAGACACATAATCGTCACGGATGTAGCGCACACATTCGCTGCGATCAGCAGGAGCGCAATGGCCATAACCGCCGCCGCGCCGCCTCCTCTCCCGCGTTTGAGCTGCCGCAGCAGCAGCCCCAGAGCAGCCGCATAGAGCAGAGCCGCCGCCCAGTTGAGAAGCGGGTGTACGACGGCGATGCTGCGGACAAACCCGTAGGAGCAAAGCAGCACATAGTCGTACAGCCACTGGTCCAGACAAGCCGGCAGCAGCCGCACAAGCATCCTGCCCGCCTCCTCATCCGACAGCCGGCTCTGCGTACAGTAATCCTCCGTCCCTTCCAGACTCCAGTAATATTCTGAGAGACCTGCCTCCAGCACATCGAATTTCAGCCTGTCATGGTATGTCTCCAGATGAGCGGCCCGCTCCCCGAAGGTATCCCCTCCATATTGATAGTTGGCGCCCAGCTCATCCGCCTCCCCGTAGAACCGGTCGAAGAACTGTCTCTCGAGGCTGTCCGCCGCAAAGACCTCTCCGTCCTCCGCGTCACACGCATAGAGCACGTTCGTCAGGGTATTGATCTGTCCGTAGGTATTCCCTATAAAATATCCCGTCACAAAATAATTGTAAGTGTGCACCGCCAGACTTCTCACTCCGAAAGCGCACACCACCGCCAAAACGGGCAGGAGAAGCGCGCGAAGCCGCCTGCGGACGATCAGCAGGAAACACAGAACGACAAACCATACCAGAATAGCGGCCATCATCTGTCCTCTCGTCATGGAGAGCAGCCATGCACAGACAAGCCCCCACAAAATATCCGCTCTCTTCCCTTCAAACACCATGCGCAGCAAAAACAGCGCATAGATTTGAAACAACGGCATACAGAGCGCTTCGCTCATAATCGAATTTTCCACAAAAATCCCGTATGACGAGACATATCTTGTAACGATGTGCGGCGCAAGCTGTATCGCCGCGAGCGCCAGTTCTTCCCAGACGTTCAGAGAGAACCTGACGCACAGATATTCCGCGAGACAAAAAATTCCGCACGCCGCAAGTATATTCTGCACAATAACCGCCAGCTCAAGTCCCGCCGCGTCTCCCGCCACAGCCCGGAACAAAGCCAGAAACAGCGGATAGAGAGGCTCTCTGTGAATATGCATGGAGATATACTGTTCGGAGTCTCCATAGATACCGACGCCATACAGCGCGTACATGCCGAGGAAAAAAAGCAGCAGTCCTATGAAAATAAACCAGGGTCTCTTTCGGTTTCCGGTCACTTTACAATCTCCAATAGTGATAGTCTTCCGTCGTATAGGTTCCCTTATCGAGAAGTCCCTTGATATCCATCAAAACCTTCTTTGTATTCCCCGCCCTGTAGAATCCGTCAAAATCCTGTCTGCCAAGACTCTTAAAAGCGTCGTGCGCAACCGCGACAATCACCGCGTCCATGTCCCTGACGTCATCGAGCGTCCCAAAAGTAATGCCATACAGCCGCTTTGCCTCATCCGCATCCGCCGTCGGATCCACCACCAGCGGATGGATATCGTACTCTCCCAGCTCGTTATAAATGTCGATCACCTTGGTATTTCTCGTATCAGGACAGTTCTCCTTAAAGGTAAACCCAAGAATCGCGACCCTGGCGCCCTTCACGGGAACGCTCGCCTTGATCAGACTCTTTACCAGGCTCTCCGCCACATACTTACCCATCTCGTCGTTGATACGTCTGCCGCCGAGAATAATGCGCGAGTGGTACCCCAGTTCCTCCGACTTGTACGTCAGATAATAGGGATCCACGCCGATGCAGTGACCGCCCACCAGACCGGGCTTAAAGGGCAGGAAGTTCCATTTTGTCCCCGCCGCCTCCAGAACCTCCAGCGTATCGATTCCCATCCTGTGAAAAATGATGGAAAGCTCGTTCATGAACGCGATATTGATGTCCCTCTGGCTGTTTTCGATAACCTTGGCCGCCTCCGCCACTTTGATAGACTGCGCGCGGTACACTCCCGCCTCCACCACCAGCTCATAGATCCGGGCCACTGTGTCGAGCGTCGCCTCATCCATGCCGGATACGATCTTGGTGATCGTCTCCAGCCTGTGCACTTTGTCGCCGGGATTAATCCTCTCCGGCGAATATCCTATCTTAAAGTCCTCGCCGCACTTCAAGCCTGACTCCCGCTCCAGGATCGGTACACAGATATCCTCAGTGACGCCCGGATATACCGTAGATTCAAACACAACGACAGAACCCTTCGTCAGGTTCTGTCCGAGGATGCGGCTCGCTCCCTCCACGGGAGACAGATCCGGCGTATGGTCCGGTTTCACCGGCGTGGGAACCGCCACGATATGGAATTTCGCCTCCCGCAGTCTGGAGGCGTCCGCCGTAAAATCGACCGTCGTATTTTTTATCACCTCGTCTCCCACTTCGTTGGTGGGATCGACGCCGCTCCGATACAATCCAATCTTCTCCGCATTCAGATCAAAACCCACCACTTTCACCTTCCTGGCGAAAGCGACCGCGATCGGCATCCCGACATATCCGAGACCCACCAGGGATATTTTTTCCTCGCCGCTCACGATTTTCTCATACAGATCCATTTGTTCTCTACCGTCCTTTCCCTCTTCGTATCCAGGTCACGACCCTCGCTGCGAAAATATCCGCCGTACCTCGTCCATGTAGGCAGCCGTCACCTTCGTCCTGTCAAACTCCCGCTCCATCTTCTCTCTCGCCGCGCGCCCCATGGCGCCGCGCTCCTCCACAGACAGCGCGAGAAACTTTTCAACCGCCCCGATCAGCTCGTCGGCATGGCCGGGCGTAAAGCCGAAGCCCGTCCTTCCCTCGTCGAAAGCCTCCATACAGCCGCTGATATTGGAAGCGATAACCGGGCGTCCCGTCGCCGCGGCCTCGATCAGCGAATTGGACATGCCCTCATGGAAAGACGCGACGATAACCGCGCTCGCCTTCGCCAGATACGGGTGTACCTCCGTGTGGAATCCCAGCTGCCGGAGAATCCCCGCCCGCTCCGCCTCGTCCAGCATCTCCTGGTAGTCTTCGTCGCACGCGCCCAGGATCTCGAAGAATACCTTGTCGCTGTGCAGTTTCCTCGCCGCTTCGACAAACTCCAGAATCCCCCGCTCCTTCATCACACGGCCCACAAACAAAAAGTGCGCCTCATCCGACTCCGGATACGGTTCAAACCGGTGCCTCGCAAGATTGACGCCGGATCCCATGACAAGCCTTTCCCGTTTTCCCTTGATGCCGAAGCTGCGAAAAATCTTTCGGTTCTCCCGATTCTGGAAAAAAACGCATTCCGCTCCGCGAAGCCCCGCCCGGTACATGGCCACAATCAGCCTGACAAACATGCCGTTTCTGTCGAAAGCGCCTCCCAGGCCGGTGATCGTGGCGATATAGGGAATCTTCATTCTCCCGGCGCAAAAACCGCCGTAGATATTCGGCTTGATCGTGTAGGTGACGACCAGATCGGGCTTTAACTCCCGCATCAGCCTGCGGTATGCGCGGTACAGCTTCACATCCTCCAGCGGATTGACCCCTCTTCTGTGAATGGGCGTCCGTATGATATGCGCTCCCTCCTCCGCCAATTCTTTCGTCCTGACATCGTCGGGCAGACTGATATAGACTTCATTCTCCTCTATGAGCGCCCTGACGAACTCATTTCTGAAATCGTACAGACCGCCGGAAAAATTGCATAAAATCAGCACTCTGTTCATCTTTCGGTCATCCTCTAACCATTCGGGCGCGTTTTCACAATCCTTGCAGGATTTCCCACCACGGTACAATTTCCGGGCAGATCCCGTATCGCTACCGTCCCCGCGCCGACGATCGTTCCGTCTCCGATCGTCAGTCCCTGTATCACATGACATCCCGTTCCCAGTTCCGTCCCGGAACCGACCGTCACGCAGCCGGAGACGTTCACGCTGGGATACAGCGTCACGTATGAGCCAAGCGTCACGTCATGTCCCACCGTGCAGTCTTCCGTGATAATACAGAAATCTCCCATCCGGATATCCACCGTCAGAATGCTGCCCGCGCCAATGATGTTGCCTGTCCCCATACCGATCCTGTCCGAGCGGATCACAGAAGGATCGATGACATTCGGAAACGTAAGCCGCGGATTCCCGCTCAGTTTCCGTATGATGCGGCGTCTCGTTCCGGCTGACGCCACGGCACAGACCACCGCCAGCTCTCTGTCCGCTTCAAGAAGACCGTCCACCGCGCCGAGGATCGGCAGATCATCCACCACGCTCCCCGCCGCGATACCGTCGTCCGCATATCCCAATATCTTCCACGTGGCCTCAACCCGGTTGATCCGCTCGATCATCCACTGGACAACCTTGCCGAGCCCTCCGGCGCCAACGATCACAATTTCCTTCATAGTCCGCCGCTCCCAACCGCTATTATACTGCTAATCAGTATACCATTCCGCGCCGCATTTGAAAAGCCGCGCTATCCCATAAATTCTTCCATTGTAGCGCTGCCCTCGCTGCTGATTCCCTCATGTCTGAGAACCGCTCTGACCGTCCCCAGAAAGATTCTGACGTCCAGCGCAAAGGTGAGACGGTCGACATATTCCACGTCATAGGCAAACTTCTCTTCCCATGTGATCGCGTTTCTCCCGTTGATCTGCGCCAGTCCCGTAAGCCCCGGCCGCACATTATGTCTGCGTCTCTGCGTCTCGCTGTAACGGGGAAGATATCTGACCAGAAGGGGCCTGGGCCCTACCACGCTCATGTCCCCCTTCAGAATATTGAACAGTTCCGGCAGCTCGTCCAGACTGGTACTCCTGAGTTTTCTGCCAAAAGACGTCAGCCGCGCCTCGTCCGGCAGCAAATCTCCGTTCTCATCCCTTTCGTCCGTCATGGAGCGGAACTTGTACAGCTGAAATATTTTTTCATTTCTGCCCGGGCGCTCCTGCTTAAATATAACAGGTGTTCCCAATTTTTTTCTGACCAGCAGAGCAAGGATCAGATAAACCGGGGAGAGCAGAAGCAGTCCACACAGGGATATGACAATGTCCAGCAGCCGCTTGATACAATTCCGATACATCTCCCTCTCCTCTCTCTGATCTGTCAGATAATATCTGTTATTGCTATCCCTGTCTGCCGAAGCAGCGGCGCACCGTACCGATAATCAGATCCATGTCCTCCGGTGTGTTCTTGATATCGCTCGGCAGGCACAGACCCCTGTCAAAAATATCCGCTCCAACGCTCCTGCCGTCGTCATAGTACGCTATAAAATCATAGGGCTCAAATACCGGCTGCAAATGCATCGGCTTCCAGATCGGTCTGGTCTCTGCATTGACCTCCTCCAGCGCGTCCATAACCATATCGGGCGTTACTTTACTTTCCTTTGCGATCGTCATACAGGAGAGCCAGCAGTTGGCGTCCCCATCCGGATTCAGCGGATTCATCGCGATCTCCGGAATGTCTGCAAAAGCCTCCCGGTACTGCGCATAGATCTCTTTCTTCCGCGCCTTGTGCTCCTCCAGATGCATGAGCTGCCCTCTTCCGATGCCCGCCGTGACATTGCTCATACGGTAGTTGTAACCGATCTGCGAATGCTGGTAATGCCTTGCAGGATCTCTTGCCTGCGTTGCAAGAAATGTTGCACGTTTCGCCGCCGCCTCCTCCTGCGACACAAACATGCCGCCGCCGGAAGTTGTGATGATCTTATTTCCGTTAAAAGAATAAATACCGTATTTTCCATAAGTTCCGGTATGTTTTCCCCGATAGGTGCTGCCCAGCGACTCTGCCGCATCCTCTATCAGAGGCACATTGTGTTTTTCGCAGATCGCCATGATCTCGTCGAGCTTCGCAGGCGTTCCGTACAGATGCACGCAGATCACCGCCTTAGGGTTCGGATATTTCACAAAAGCCCGCTCCAGCGCCTCCGGCGACATATTCCAGGTATCCGGTTCCGCGTCGATAAACACAGGCGCCGCATCCTCATAGACAATCGGATTACAGGTGGCGGAAAACGTAAAGTCCGATACAAACACGACGTCGCCCCGCCCGATACCCAACAGTTTCAGCGACAGATGAATCGCCGCCGTGCCCGAGCTGAGCGCCGCCGCATGGCCGCAGCCCGTATACGCCGCCATCTCCTTCTCAAACGCATTGACGTTCGGCCCCAGCGGAGCGACCCAGTTCGTGTCAAACGCTTCCTGTACAAACCGCTGTTCATCTCCGTGCATCGTCGGAGACGACAGATAAATCCTCTTTCTCTCCATCAGCTTTCTGCCTCTTTTCCATTATGATTGATCCGCTTTATCACGTCTGCTCCTCCATGCTGTTATGATAAGTCGGAACGATCTTCTTGATGAGCGGGCGGATATCCGAGCTCTCGATCTGGCACTCGTCCTTCAGCTCCTTCAGCTGCGCAAAGAAGACATGCTCGTCCAGCTCAATCGGCTTTCCAATATGAATCAGCTTGTTGGCCGTATCCCGCATACCCTCCTCGTCCATCAGCAGCTCCTCATACAGTTTCTCGCCTGGCCGAAGCCCCGTAAATTCGATCTTGATATCTTCTCCCACGCGGAACCCCGACAGCTTGATCAGATTTTCCGCCAGATCCAATATCCTGACCGGCTCGCCCATGTCCAGCACAAAGATCTCGCCGCCCTTCGCATATGCGCCCGCCTGCAGCACCAGAGATACCGCCTCCGGTATCGTCATAAAATAGCGCATGACGTCCGGATGCGTCACCGTCACCGGCCCGCCGGCCTCGATCTGCTTGCGGAACAGCGGAATCACGCTGCCATTGCTGCCCAGCACATTTCCGAACCGGACCGCCACAAACTCCGTCTCATAGTGCTTGTCAAAAGTCTGTATGATCATCTCACAGATGCGCTTGCTGGCCCCCATGATGTTCGTCGGGTTTACCGCCTTGTCTGTGGAGATCATCACGAATCTCTGCACCCCGCTCATGGCCGCCGCCTGGGCGGTCTTAAAGGTTCCGAACACATTGTTTTTGATCGCCTCCGTCGGGCTGTCCTCCATCAGGGGGACATGCTTATGCGCCGCGGCATGATACACAATGTGCGGACGGTATTTCTCAAAAATATAATTCATGCGGTTCGTATTGCGCACGGAGGCAATCAGTACCACCAGATCCAGTTCCGGGTACTGCAGCTTCAGCTCCTGCTGAACGTCATAGACCGCGTTTTCATAGATATCCACGATCACAAGCTGTTTGGGCCTGTGCGATGCGATCTGCCTGCAGAGCTCGCTTCCGATGGAGCCGCCTCCTCCGGTGACGAGCACCACCTTGCCCTGCACATATCCCAGAATAGAGTCCATATCGACACTGATCGGATCCCGTCCGAGCAGATCCTCCACCTCAACGTCCCGCAGCTTGCTGACATTGACCTCGCCGTTCACCAGCTGGTACATTCCCGGCAGCGAACGCAGCTTGCAGTTCGTGTCCTTACAGATCTCCAGAATATTTTTGATCTCCGTCCTGCTCGCGGACGGCATCGCCACAATGATCTCATCCACGCTGTAGACGTCGGCGCACTCGACAATCTTATCCCGACCGCCGACCACCTTGATTCCCTGAATATATCTGCCCCATTTTCCCTTGTCGTCGTCAATGATGCACTTGATCACCATTGTGGAAAAATTGCTGTTTACAATCTCTTTGATAATGAGGTTCGCCGCCTCGCCCGCGCCGATCACCATAACGGATATCAGATTCTTCTTATTCTGCTGTTTGTGCTTCAGCCCCCGGAAAAAACGGTACGAAAAACGGCTGGCAAAAATACATGTGACCAGCAGGAACATATATAGAAAATAATAACTTTTCGGCACTGCCTGCGAGGCCACCCTGAAAAACTGCAGCCCGATACTGTTGCACAGCGTCGACAGGACACAGGCGATAATGATATTCTGTAACTCCGTCTCTCCCGCATACGCCCACAGGCTGCTGTACAGCCGGAACAGATAGAAAATCAGCAGCGTCAGCAGAATATTGATCGGCATAAACTGCTCTACCGGCCTCATAAAGCTCGACGGTATCATATCGATTGCGAGTTCATAGCGCACCAGCAGAGCCAGATAACTGGCCAGCACAATGCTGATGACGTCGTATACGATCAGGCATGTCCTTCTATAAAAAATTTTCACATTAAAAGGTTTTCTCTTTTTGTCCATATCTGATTCCTATGCCTTCTTCGGTCTGTCAATCAAAAGCGGCGCGATTGCCAGCAGCAGACAGCATGTAATAAAATTACAGGGGTGAAATACCCACTCTGTCAGCCCCGACACGGCGAAGACAAGCAGGATGGCAAACGGCAGCGCCGCGCATATCCGATCCCCTCTGTGCCCGCGATAGTACAGAAGCGACTGTATCAGCGTGCCCGCGCCCAATATCACAAACGCAAGGCCGACATAAATGCCATGGTCATAAGCCACCTGAAGATAAATATTATGCGCGTGAACGATATAATTCCCGTCCGGCTCCATAATCCCCATGTCGTCATGACCGACCTTGTCCAGATTGTTGTAATAAACTTTGAATATATCCAGCCTGCCGTTGGTACCGGCCTCCTCGTCATCGACCGTCTCTTCCGGCGCCGACACGTCCATCGGCACATCCTGCGCCGAAGCGAGCAGAATCTCCTCCGCATCAGCGAGATACGGTATGTTTTCCGCCAGATCCCCCGCATCGCTGACCATATAGATCGCCCGCAGGCTCTCCTCCTCCGGGATCCCCAGTATTTTCATCTGAAATACCTGAATAAAACGCTGCAGCGTGATATAGTAATAGGAATCCATATCCCTGCCATGCACAATCTCGGTGGGGAGTTCCTCTATCTCATGCAGAACCGGCCTGGCGACGACGGCGGGCAGAATCCTCTGCGCCGTAAAAGTGATCGGAAAACACACCAGCAGCGCGAGCAGCATCATACCGACACTGTACGCCATGCTGCGCCATCTGTGTTTCATGGAGAAGCACACGAGAACAACCACAATCACCGCCGCAGCCAGAACCGACAGATATCCCGTTCTGGACAGCGTGAGCAGCAGATAGACGGATGAAGCCCCGAGCATAAACAATTCCCTGTACACAGCTCTGAGGCGCGGGCATCTTCTGTACGCATCCAGGAATTTGACCAGCGCCGCGCACACCACCAGCGCCAGATAAACCCCCGTCACCGTCACGGTATGGAAGATAAAGGGATATCTGTAATACCGGAAAAACATGTAGGGTCTGTGAAGCAGGCAGTATACCGCCGTCGCCCCGAAGTGAAGCAGGATGCCGTTGCATATATTCCGAAGCAGCATCGCCTTTTTATCCCATGCCGCCATATTCAGATAGAAGAGGCCAAACGAGCACACCAGATAAATCGGCCATCCCCTCGTATTGCGGCGCCATATGATCAGCGCAAAAAATACCGCCGTGAGCAGACTGTACCAGACAGAGATATCCCTAATCTGCCTCCGCAAGAGGAAGCGCACCGTGCCGATGATGACAATCCCCGCAAGAACCGCCACCCATACCGTGAGCTGCAGAACGAGGATCTTTGCTTCCTCCGGATCCTCCAGCTGCGCCGCAGCCACCGTATAGTATCGGAATCCCAAAATCGCAGCAGCCGCCGCATACAGAAGATTGACAGCGTTAAAAATGTCCCTGCCCCTGTAGGTCACAAGCACCGCCAATGCAAAAAAGATCAGCATCTGCCGATAGGCCACATCATGATAAAGATCCGTCAGGGCGTTCAAATAATTGCAGCAGGCCCAGATCATGCCGGCAAAGAAAGCCGACTGCAGATAATTCCGCCATTCTGCGGCAAGGATATTGCCAACTGTCCTGTCCGACGCACAGCCTGTCCGTCTGTGATTGACGGCATACAGAAGCACCGCCGCGGCCAGAAGCACGCCCGCCTCATAGAACAGGATGCATACCGTGTTGGTCGTGAACAGCCTACAGGGCCAGATAGCGATAAACGCCGCAAGTCCGCCAACCGCAATCAGCGGATTGCAGACAGTCTGCACGGTCTGCCCCACCGTGACAAGGTGATTGCGCTCCGGCTTTTTCCCGTAATAACGGCCCGTAAGATATGTGACGGCGGCTCCCGCCAGTATCATCAACAGGTCGCAGAGGAACGTTCTGCCCTTGCGCAGGGGCATCTCATACTCGTAAACGGCAGCCACACAGCGCTCCGTATCTTCCACATCGCCATAGTAGCTCGCCCCAATATATAGATTACCCGAATCCACCGTATTTTCATACGCGACGCGGAAGGGCTGCTCCATCCCCTGTACCGTAAAATAATATTCCCGTCCGACTTCCGTATCCATATTGATCTGCACGGTACAATAACCGGGCAGTTCCTTCATATCTCCGGTATTGATAACTTGCTGCATGATAACATTCATCATCCTGTCATACAGCACAAAATTGAACTCTTCCCCGATTTTCCCTTCGGTAAAATAGACGTCGATATTTTTCAGTCTGTCATACTGTGCGATGAACATCTGCTGGACCATACCACCCGCTACGATCTCCCCCGACTCACCAGCCGCCTCCGCACCGCCTCCGGAGCCGACCGTCTCTTTCACCAGGCGAAGCGGCCACAGCGCCAGGACCGCACATATTATGAAAAGCCAGACAGTCGAACAGATCGCCTGCCTCTTATAAATAATCCTATCCATTTCTCCACCCTGCCGGAAAAATTCATTTACAGTCTAGTATAGCACGGAACGTCAAATTTTACAAACTTTCCCTTCCGTCTCCTACAATTCGCCGGCGAGCATCGCGGCGAACAGCGGCAGCCCGAACCAAAAGATCAGCACATAGCGCGGCAGATAGGTCGGTCCCAGTATCACCGTCAGCCAGACCGACAGCGCCAGCAGACACGGAACCGCCAGATAATATTTTCGTCGGTACAGCACATAAAACAGGACAAAAGCAGCTCCCCAGAAGACAGCCCCCGGTGAATACAGCATGGACCAAATCGGGATCTTTTCCTTCGAGATCTCCACCGACAGCTTCCTGTACTCCTCCTCAAGCCATGGGATCCTGCCGTCGCGGTATCCCGGTTCCTCAACTTCGTACCCGAAATAAGAACTGTCTCCATAGGTAAACGTAAACACCGTAGTTCCGGAATAGACATCAACCACCGTGTCGGGATACCAGAATCCGTAAGAGTTCGCCAGCCATGCGTTCACATAGGACAATGGTTTCTTCAGGCCGATGCGCAGCCACAGCCGCATATATCTGGACCTGTCCGCCGCAAACGCCTCATTACAAAATTTTGCCTTGACGAGATCGGAACATTTCGGAGTGTAGTGGACAAGCGCCTGTTCCGGCAATATCTCATGCAGCGTGTCTATATCCTCCTCCGTAAAGACGTCTCTGTTAAATTTATAAGTCCTCGCCAGCTGCTGGATCGGAACGGTAAGCAGTTCCTGATGCTCTCCGTCCTCAGCGTGAAGCGCAGACGCCAAACCGCCGTTTATGAGAAAAAAAGCCAGGAATGCAGCCGCGCACAGCAGGCACAGTTTCCTGATATGCGCGCGCTGATAAAACAGAAGCACCGGAACCATGAGCGCAAATGCATAGACGCCGTTTCTCCTGAAAAGCATCATAGCCGCTGCACACAGCACAAAAAGACACATTTTTCTCCTGGACGCAAAAAACGCCTCCCTCTCCCTGCCCATGTCGAGAAGCGACAGAAGCAGAAAAAGCAGGGCCACCGTAAAGAGCGTGTCCTTGGCGGAACAGAGCACAAACATGACAATAACCGGAAAGAATGCGAAGTAAAGCAGGGTCAGGATCCGAATCCCCGCAGAAACCCCGCGCCGCCGCATAAAAGAAAGCAGACAGGCGAAGCCGCCTGCCGCGATAAGCGCCTGCAGAATCGTATAGCAGGCGATTCCGAGATTGTACGAGCCCGTGTGCTCATGCACGGCGTTCACGATACCGCCCAGCAGAAGCACATGTGCAAGTGGGTGATGCGTGTCAAACGTCCAGAGATCCACCTGTTTCCACTCTTCAAACGCATCGTAAACAAAAAAGCCCGGGTACACCGCCAGAAATACCGGGAGCCAGCACAGAAGCAGAAAGAAAAAAGGGAGAAGATCGGCATACTTCGCAATTCTTTCCGGCGGATCCGGAATGCGGATACGTCCTCTGTCTTCCCGTCTTCTCTCCCCAAATCCTGACAGGAAATCCCAGAGTCTCCGCACCAGAATTGTGAAAAAAATCGTCAGAACCGGCAGGGCGATCCAAAGCCTGACGTCCTTAAAATCCACATTTCCCTCCGCCTCCAAGCGGACGCCGAACAGCATCGCCGCAGTGAAACAAAGCGAAAAGAGCGTGGCGATCCGCCACCCTCTTACATCATACAGGTCAATCGCCTGCAGCGACCGATCGACCGCATACAGACACAGAAGCCATACAAACATAGAAAAAATACTGTTGGTAAAGCCCAGCATATTTTCCCTGAGGTTCAATATCTGTGGGAAACAGAGCGTTCCCGCCGTCGCGATCAAAAACGCAGCCGCGTTCCATTTCAGTTTTCTCTTCCATCCGTTTTCGCTCATTGTCCCTCTGTACTCCCCGCATCCGGCTTTGCCGCATCAAAATCCGCGTTGACGCACTCCCTGACGACATACTGCGGCGAGTTGTTGAGAGAGATATAGATTCTGCCGATGTACTCGCCGATCAGCCCCAGCATCAGCATGACCATGCCGCCCAGAAATACCACTGCGGCCATCAGGGCGCTGTAACCTACCGGCACATGCGGATTTATAAATTTCTTAATCACCGTGTAGACTCCATACAAAAACCCCGCGCAGGCCGTCAGAGAACCTATGGCCGTCGCGATGCGGAGAGGCTTGATGCTGAATGCCGTGAAGCCGTTGAACCACAGGGCGAGCAGCTTACCGATCGTATAGCCGGAAGCGCCGGTCTCTCTTTCCCGATGCGTCACCTCTACATTGGCCACCCGCTTCGTCGTGCGGAGCACCAGCCCGATCACATAAGGGTACGGATTGGTGTAGCGGACCATCTCTTCCACCACGAATCTTCTCGCCGCAAAATAACTGGACAGATACAGATCCTTCGGCTTGCCCAGCATCACCCGAACCATGAGATCATTGACCCTGCTGCCGAAATTGCGGAAACCGGAATGCTGCTTCTGCGCATATTTTGCATAGACCACGTCATATCCTTCGGCAAGCTTGCCGAGCAGCCTGCCGACCTCCGCCGCCGGAGTCTGCCCGTCATCGTCCAGACACACCACAATGTCGCCGTGAACATGCCGAAAACCCGCCATAAGCGCCGCGTGCTGCCCGAAATTTTTCGCCAGATCAACGCCGCATATATCTTTGCGGTGCGCGCAGAGCGCACGGATTGCGCCGTAAGTATCATCCGGCGAGCAGTCGTTCACCAGCACGATCTCATATCCGTATCCGGGCAGTCTGCCCATCGTCTCATCGATCTCTTCCACCACCCTGCCGATCGTCTGCGCCGATCGATAACAGGGTATCACAAAACTCACAAGCTCACTCATATCCTTCTCCATTTCCGAGCATACCGCCGCATTCCCGCCTCTCCCAGGCCTCCCGGTCGATCTCCATGAACCGTACCTCCCGGTTCCCCTGCATAGTCGTCACCATATCCGTCCGCTCCGTCATATGAAAGCCTGCCCGCTCATAGCTCTTTCCAGCCCCGATATTGTCCGCCAGGAAACGCAGGAAGACTTTCTTCAGCCCCAGCTTTGCAAAGGCATACCGCAATGCCTCCGTTGCAGCCGCAGTGCCGTATCCGCGGCCAAGCGCCTCTTTCTCTCCGATAAAAATACCATACTCCGCGGTACCGGCTTCTCTGTCTATATCGCGAAGATAGACGCTCCCGATCTCCCCGCCGTCAGGCAGGCAGATAATGAACTGCGCCACATGACCCGGTACAACCTGCTCCCTGAGCCATTTTCTATGCCCCTCCTCAGTAAAAAGCTCCTGATAGATAAAATTTCTTCTCACAAAGTCCCTGTTGCGCCACGCGACGATCTTCGCCGTATCGTCTGCCGTTATCGCGCGAAGCCGGACTGTCTTCTTTCCTGCCATGCACACCCACCCATACCATCCTTCACTCTGCCCTTGTAAACTGCCATACCGAATAGCCGTCCCCGATCCTATCAATCTGCTCTGCCATAACTTTAATGTTTTTCGCATCATAGTACGCAGTGACAGTATCAACCCCGCCGCCGCGAAGCTCCTGCTCTGATATGATAAAATAAACATTGTCATGCAGAAGAAGCGCATCGTCGCTGGCTTCAATACCATAATTCTTCAGTTTATCGCGGTAAAGAGGGCTCTTACAGATCCAGCCGCCGAGATAATCATAATTGGCGCACGGCGCATTGTTTACACTTCCAAACATATATCTTGTAAAAGAAACAGTTGTATACACATCCTCAAAATAAAAATTATCTCCGTGGTTCCTGCAGTATTCGTCTATCTCATACCAGTTTCTGTTGATTTCTGCCTTCTGGTTCTGATCCGCCTGCATCGTTGCTATCCATCTTGGCATCCTTGCCAAAGCCGCAATACCAATCAGCACAATGATACCATACGTTATCGTCTCCGCTCTTCGGTTCTTTTCCACGCCACGATCTCGATACATGCATGCAAGCATCGCCGCCAGCAAAACGAATTCCAGCAAGTACAGGGAATGCGTGATCCGTTCCGGATTGCGGCCTCTAAATAAAATGAACAGCCACAGCGCGCTTCGCACCATGAGCAGCAGAAGAAGCTGCCATACAAAAGCATACCGCCGCACCGCGCTCTGCGGCTCACCATCTCCGGTCGCCGTACCGCTTTTACGACACCCTGCAAGCCCTGTAAGCAGTATCGCTGTATATGCTATAAAAACGACCGCATTATGCGGCATATCGCCTGTGTGTGTCGTGCGGTACAGATATTCGTATAGCTTTTCTCCAGCCAGTTCCGTATAATCTCTGGCAAGACCAGGCGCAGTCGCAGCGTAATCAGCCAGTTTTTCAAGAAATTCTGTATCGATCGCATTGTCCAGTCCAAAATTATAAGCTCTCAGAAGACGCTGCTGCTGCTGCGTCACACCTAAACGCGTCAGCTCCCCACTGTAGGCGTCTTCATTGATCAGCGCCGGATAAAAATCATAAACCGTTGTTCTTGCGTCAAAAAACCGTCGGAAATCCCGCCACTCATCGCTGCTGTAAGCGGCATAATCCGCAATGCCAAGCACAAGCATACCTGCGAGTACCGCTCCGAGCACGCCGCCATATCTGATCAGATTTTCCCGGTCAAATATCTTCTTCTCCGCCGTCATGCGGTAAAAGCCTGCAAGACATACAAACGGAAACGCGAGAAGGAACATTTCCGGCCTGAGCATAAAAGCAACAAGCGCCAGCAAAATCGGCATGACGCTCTTAATCAGAAAACTTCTCCTGTCCAGCCTGGCGGGAATTGTCAGAAACAGAAAAGCCGCTGCAGCCGACAGCATCGCACATGTGATCGTATACTGCACATAGACAAGATGCCATCTCCAGACCACCCACTGAAACAATGAGAGAAATAAAAGCCGTATTCCCTTGCCCGCAAGCGTCCCTGCGCGATCCGGTGTCATGACATGTTCCTCGCACATATCACACAGTCTCACCCCAACCAGATACAGACTGCCAAACTGACACAGGCAAAGAAACAGTCCATACCAAGGGACGATTCTGCAGATCCTGTAACACAGCGCAATCAACGCCCCCAGCGGGTAAAGCGTCTGCATGTTATGCCCGTCCGGCGTCCCCGTATAGATGCCGGACATAATGTCATGCATCAGCGTATCGTCGTTCAGATCGTAGTAAAAATCAAAAAATATCCCCATGCAGATCACATTGACAGCCATAACCGCCAATGCCAGTATGCAGTTTTCGTATTTTTTCAGCTTTACACCGCATTTCACGAGACACGTCCTCTGCTCATCCGCCTCTACTGCCTGTAGAACGCTTTTACCTGATCTGCAATATACTCCGTCTGGTCCGCCGTCAGTTTATAGAACAGCGGCAGGCGAAGGATTCTTTCGCTCTCCTTCGTCGTATATC
The DNA here is from genome assembly GCA_947626775.1 of uncultured Lachnospiraceae bacterium. GTDB lineage: Bacteria > Bacillota > Clostridia > Lachnospirales > Lachnospiraceae > UBA3282. The sequence goes on from CANQTL010000002.1 coordinate 189,992, forward strand.
TGTCCTCCCCGTGGAATCTTCCGTATCGGATCCCTGCCGGTGCAGAGTGCAGTGGTATATAATGAAATACCGACAGGATTTCTTTCTTTTTCAGGAAATCTATCAATCTGCCGCGCTCCTCCACATCTTTTGTCTTGATGTAAAACATATGGGCATTGTGTTCGCATTCCTCCGGGATATACGGCAGTTCAATCCTGCCCTCGCTGGCCAGAGGCGTCAGCAGCTCCCAATACTCATTCCATCTGTTCATCCGTGTCTGCGTGATCTCGTCGGCCATTTCCAGCTGTGCATACAGATAAGCCGCGTTCATATCGCTTGGCAGATAGGACGATCCATAATCCTGCCAGCGGTACTTGTCCACCTGACCGCGGTAATATTTGCTTCTGTCCGTTCCTTTCTCCCGATAGATCTCCGCTTTCTCGATATACTTCTCATCCCGCATGAGAAGCGCTCCGCCTTCCCCCATGCTGAAGTTTTTCGTCTCATGGAAACTGAAACAGCCGAAATCGCCAATCGTGCCGAGCGGCCTGCCCTTATAAGATGCCATGATGCCCTGCGCCGCATCTTCGACCACCATCAATCCGTGTCTTTTTGCGATATCCATAATCGCATCCATCTCACAGCCGACTCCCGCATAATGCACCGGCACAATCGCTTTCGTGCGCTCCGTGACCGCATCCTCGATCAGCGTTTCATCAATATTCATCGTGTCCGGCCTGATATCCACAAAGACCGCCGTCGCTCCGCGCAGGACGAAAGCGTCCGCCGTAGAGACGAATGTGTAAGACGGCAGGATCACCTCGTCGCCCTCCTTGATCTCTGCCAGCAGGGCGGCCAGCTCCGTGGCATGGGTGCAGGAAGTTGTGAGCAGGCATTTTGCCGTGCCCGTCCTCTTCTCGATCCACTCGCTGCACTTCTTTGTGAAAGGCCCGTCCCCGCAGATTTTCTCATTTTCGACGGCCTCCCTCATATAGTCAAATTCTTTGCCCGTAAAAGGCGGCACATTAAAATTGATCATCGTTCCTGAAATTCTCCTCAAACCACTCTTTTCTTTCTATAACTCAGATCTCTTCAAATCTCCAATTGCGTGCTCATTTTATCACAACACCATAGGTCTTGGCAACGGTGCGCTATCATTCATACACCGCATACCGCGCATTCGTGTAAGTCTCCTTATAGCCGTGATCCGCAAGAAAGCGCAGCAGCGCTCCCAGCTTGAGATCTGCCGCATACCGCTCATAATCCGCATCCAAAGCTCCTCGCGCCTCCGCGTTCCCGCCGTAATGCGCAGACATATCACAATAATCGGCGATCCCAGCGGATACAATCACAACAGGCCGTTCTTCATCCATGCGCGCTTCCACCTCCGCCATATCCCGGCGAAATGTCTCCATCCTGTAAGAGTCCAGATCGGGCCAGGCGGTGGAGATTGCGCAGGGTAGGTCTAACAGATAACTGATCCCCGGTATTTCCCCATAGAGAATCACCTTCCGACCGGATAAACCTTCGTCCCGCACATAAGCCGAGAGCTGCCCGAGACATTCCGCGTTCTCCCTGTTGGTATAGACTCCCTTCGCTTTCAACGGCTCGTCTACACAGACATCCCGCGGCTCGCCCCAGATCCCATCTCCAAAGACAAAGCCTTGGTGAAAGCCCACGCACTGAATGCTGAACATCACGCCGAACACCAGAAGCATTGTCTGCCATGGCAGACACCCTATCCGCCGTTCGATCCCTTCTTTGCCAAACCCATCGGCCCCGCCGCTTTGCCCGCTCGCCGCCATGCGCCACAGCCGCTGTCCACACCACAGTGTAAAAGGCGCTGCCAGAAAGAGATTATTGATCATCGGCATCAGTCTGTTATTGCTTCCAAGCGGCGTCAGGAAAATCTGCAAGAGCACCAGCAGCGCCAGCGTCTTGTCCTGCGCGGCACTTCCCCGATCTGCAAGCAGCCACAGCGCACCCGCAATGCCCGCCAGCAGAAAAAACACCGCCCACCAGTAAATGCTGCGGTAATCGTGATTCCAATATTGAAAATGGAACATGCCGCGTCCCCAGTAAAAACGCAGCAGCACGCCCCAGACACACAGACATGCCAGCGCAGCCGCCCACATCCAGAGCCGGCCACATACAAAAGGATTTTTCCCGTCGCCGCGCTGTGCGCCGTCAGGCGCTTTCGCTGCCGCTCTCTGCACTTCTCTCACCGCCAGCGCACGGCACAGACTGCACACCGCATACAGCACGGCCAGACAAACTGCTGCAAAAGCAAGCCAGTACAGCCCCCGCCCGTAGTCCGCCAGCATTCCCGATACCATCGACGTCGGCTTATAGTCCGTCGCCTGATCCGTCATGGCAAACATGGAACGCACCATGTCCGGATAAGCCCCGGCTCCGTACTGTGCGCAGATCGCCGCAAACGGGACTGCGAAGCCAGCCGCATATCCCGCCAGACAGTACAGCGTATCTCGCGCCGTATCACGCAGCGCCTCTTTCTGCAGAAAAGCGCTGTACCAGAGCACAAGGATAAACGCCGCCTGTACCACATTCGGCATACGCACCGCAATATTCGCACCCAGACAGAAACCAGCCGCCAGCAGCCAGCGCGGCTTCCTGCGCCCGCTGCAGAGACAGCCGCGGTACAGAAGCCAGGCGCCCAAGGTCATCAGGCAGTAAGACAGATAATGATACAGAATCACCGTCGGACACCAGCACAAACTGACCGCCAGCATCTCGCCCGCGAATGCAGTCACAGCGGACATTTTCTTTCTGAGCGCCAGATAACAGCACACCGCCGTCACGGATACGAGCAGCCCTGTGTAGAGGTTCATGCCCGCCATCGTGCCGCCCTGCGGCAGCTGCATCAGGAGCCAGCCCAGCGCATTCGCCAGATAAGTGGCAGTCTGCCAGCTTCCTTTCGCCGATGTAAAATACTGAAAATTGCCAAGACTATAAGCTGCATCCGCCACATCCAGCCCCTGCCCGACATGTATGAGCGGCCAGAACGCCAGCAGGATGATAAACAGGCCGTTCTCGATATAGCTGTGAAAATAGGCGCTCCCTGTGATGCGGGCTGTCAGGAGCGCCGGATTCGACTCTCTTTTCATCTTCCTCTCCATCTTCGGATCACCTCTAAACCGACTGGTCATCATCCGCCTGGCCGCTCTTGCGCTTCTTGGTCAGGGCGCGGCCGGCACACGCCTCAATCCGTGCAAACAGACCGGCCCGCAGATAATCCACCGCCGTACCCAGGACATAGACCACCGCCACACAGACGATCATGTGCGGGATAAAAAGCCAGGTGCCCTGCACCTTCCCCATGCCGAAAAACTCTGTCCAGTTACGGAATATGAGACTGTGGGCGTGCAGAAGATAGACCCCGAACGTATAGGGCGCCAGTCTGCGGATCCAGTCCGCCGTCCTGCCCTCGCCAAGCCGCAGATTCCGAAACAGACAGAACAGACCTACAGACGCAAGGAATACGGTAAAATAATTATACGTATACGGCGCGTTCCCATAGTAGGTGAGCGCTCCAGTCCGCCGTTCCGCTACGCCGCAGACCGCCGCGATCGCCCAGCCGAACAGGCACATGAACACATAGAACAAGGCTCCCTTTTTTCCTTCCCCCGGTTTCTCCGTCCCATATCGGCGCAGATAAGCCCCTGTCAGAAACAGGCAGAGAAACCAGCCGTAATCGTATCCGTTGTGATCCATCACCAGACCGACGGGAATGACCGTCTTGGCCACGGAAAAGAAGAGCAGAAGAAACGCGATCACGCTCCGCAGCGTCTTTTGGCTCAGTTTCTCCACACCCGCCGCCAGAACCGGCGAGAGCAGATACAGCACGAGGTAATGGCTCGCGAACCAGTAATGCTCACTCTCCAGCGGAAAGAGATACCGCAGCCACTCATATGACAGCTCCTCCACCCGAACCACGCCCGCGCCGAGCATAACGGCCGTGACCAGAAGAGAATAAAAAAGAACCTGCGCCGCCAATGAAAACACGCGAGCCGGTTTCCACGCGGATTCCGTCATAAAATATCCGCTGATCAGCACGTAGCAGTTGACTCCCACAATACAGAACGACTCAATCAGTCCCGCCACATGGTTTCTGAGCGACGCGTCCACGCTGTAAGGGAGAAAGATCTGGCCCATATTCAGATAGTGCAGGGCAATGATCATCAACATCGCCGCGATCCTGAGCAGCTCAAAATTCGCCTGCCGCTTTGCCTTCATAACCGCCGTCTCTCCCGTCTATTTTTGCTCCTTAAAGATCCAAAGTTTACTGAGGAAATAGTTCGTCAGGATCACTACCGCCTGACCGACCAGCTTGGCGATATTCTCCCCCGCCAGCATATAGCCGAAAGGCAGCGGAAGACCCCAGTTTCCCATACCGGCCACGTCCACCATCAGAAACATCAGCAGAAGCTCCAGAAGCTCTGTCGCCACCCTCGCGCCGATAAAGGAAACGAACTCGCGAAACAGATTGGCCGCGCCCGTATTTTTACTTCTGAATACAAACGTGCGGTTCGTCCAATAGGCGAATACGACGGTGACGACCCAGGAGAGTGCCGTCGCAATCAGATAGTCCACGCCGGGAATCTTTTTGAACAGGATATACAGCACATAATTCAGCACAAAGGCGAGAAACCCGAAAATCAGATAGTTGATCCCCTCCTCGTGCTGTCTGTACAGATTCCAGATCGTATTCCAGAGTTTTTTCATATCCGCCGTTTCCTTTCTGCTTTCAGCTGTGCGCTATCTCTCCCTGACCACCTTGCCGTCCGCCACCCGATAGACGATGTCGCACTTCTCAATGGTCTGCAGCCTGTGTGCGATAATGATGAGCGTCTTGCGCCCGTGCAGTCTGTTGATGGAATCCATGATCGCCGCTTCCGTCTCGTTATCCAGCGCCGAAGTGGCCTCGTCCAGCACCAGCACCTCCGGATCCTCGAAGAGCGCTCTCGCTATACCGATACGCTGTCTCTGCCCTCCCGACAGGCGGATGCCGCGCTCACCGATGCTCGTGTCCAGCCCTTCCGGAAGCCCTCTGACAAACTCATCCAGCTGCGCCTCTCTGAGCGCCTGCCATACCTTCCCGTCGTCGATCTCCTCATCCGCAACGCCGAAAGCCACATTTCTGCGAATCGTAGAGTCCAGCATAAAAATCATCTGCGGGATATAGCCGATGTTTTTAAGCCACTGCGCGTAGTGTTCCCGCACCTCCACGCCGTCTGCCAGAATCTCTCCGCCCTGTATCCGCAGAAGTCCCAGCATAATGTCCACTACGGTCGTCTTGCCCGCGCCGGACGTTCCAACGATCCCCACGCTCTTGCCAATGGGAATCTCCATATCCGCCTTGTCGAAAATAAACACATCCGTATTGGGATATTTGTAAGTAATCTGCCTGAGCTCGATCTTATCCCGGATCTCCAGCTTCTCCACTTCCGTTTTCGTCTGATACGCCGCCTCGCTGTAATCAATACTCTCGTCCCGGATATCCTCCTGCAGATTGTCGCTGACGCCCATGAAGAACGGCTCAAAATAGGCTATGGACGTCAGATAGTTGTTGATCCTGTTGGCGCAGGGAATCAGGCGCATCGCCGCCACCGCAAGCAGACCCACCTGAGGCATAATATCCTCCACCTGTGTGCCGTTCAGAAGCCGTATCAGCATATACAGAATCATACCCGCAATAGCAACCGTCTCGATCAGCAGCCTGGGGGTCGCATTGTACAGATTATAGCGCTGCACCGCGCTGACATAGCCGGCGCCGCATTTGGAATACTCGTTGATAAAATAATTCTCCCTGTTGGCAATCTTGATCTCCTTGATCCCCATAACGGACTGGTCGATCCACTTGTACAGGCCGCTGTAATATTCCTGGTTCTCCTCGCCGGCCTTCTTCATGATCGGCTTCAGAATACATTTGATGACGAGCAGAACAATCACCAGAAGCGCCGTAACCGTAAGGCTCATGACTACATCCGTCGCAAGCCCCGTAATCACGAGACAGACAAACACAATCCCCTCGCTGGTCAGCTGCAGCAGCGCGAGAATCAGTCCATACATATTGTTGACGTCTGAGGTAATGCTGCGCTGGATCACGGCGGTATCCGCGTTCAGATAATATTCGTAAGGACGCTCCATAAAATTAATCATCATTCTGCGGGAAGTCGCGAACTGATTGGTATACACGAACTTGAGCTGTATTTTCTGCTGTAGAAAAAGAAAGGCATTTTTCACCGCGAACACGAGCACCAGCCCCACCATGACAAAAATTGTCAGTTCCCTCGTGCCGTTTATGTGAAAAATGCTGCATATAATCTGCAGATACCTGTGCTTCTCGATCGCGTTGTCCTCCAGCACGACATTCATAACCGGAAGAATCATCGATACGCCCAGCATCTCCAGCACGCCGCCGATCAGCATGAGAAAGACAAGCAGCGCCATCTTCTTCTTGTGCTGCCTGTCCAGCAGAATCATCATTTTTCTGTATATCTTCATCATACCGGTCGAATATCCTTTCCGTCGTATGCACATCCGTTTTCTGAACTTCACAGTATACATGGAAAAATATTATAATATTTTATCACATCCGACAGGCAGAATGCAAATCCTGGATCGCCTCGGATAGCGTAAGTTTATTGTAGGAATAAGGCAGACAGAGTAGCCCCTTGATCTGGCCAGACTTATTGACCATCTTTA
>CANQTL010000003.1 GCA_947626775.1 uncultured Lachnospiraceae bacterium
CATAAGCAGTATACTTCTTGGCATTTCACACAGAAAAATCCCGCACAGATGTGCGGGACTTTGTCGACAGTCTGAGGGCGCTGAGTGATCAGCGCCCTGATTTCATCCATTGTCTCAGAAGATATCCATGACGAACAGATATCCGACCGTCACCAGCAGGCCGATACAGAACAGCAGCAGACCGAAGGACATGCTGCGGGAGATCATGGCGGTATTTTCACTCCACTCTTCATGGAACATTGCAAATCGGTGATCGTAGTCTATCGCCCGGGGACGTTTTCTGTGCCAGGTCCAGTTGCCGAACCACTGGAAACAGGAAGCGACGCAGGCAGCCGCGTGCGTGAGAGGCGTTCCCTCGGGAAGTTCCTGCGGCAGTTTGCTGTCGCGGTAGAGGGTCTTGCGCAGGAACACGACGACAGTGTCCACGAGGCTGTCGCATATTCTGCAGAGAACGCCGAACACGAAGGGCAGCGCTTTGAGAAGTATGGGGCGGTAGACGTAGTCTTCCAGATCGAGATAGCGATACCAGCGGTTCACGTATCTGCCGTTTCGGATCATCCAAAGTCTCACGATTACCAGATAGACGAGAACGCCGATGGCCAGGGAGATGGCGGCGCCTTTCAGGTTTTCCGGGGAGAAATACGCGATTTTTTCAGCGGCGCCAGCAGCGTCGTATGTCTGCAGAAATCCCTGCCCCGCATCGGCGATCTTATCCATCACAAGATGCGGCAGAAATCCCATCAGAGGAAGCAGCGCGGCGCTCAGGGTGAGCACGAAGGCGCTGACCCGATTGATATAGCGTCCATTCAGGGTGTCAAACTTTTCCTGCACGGCGGAATCTTCATTTTTTTCCACGAAAATCGCCACATACAGTTTCGCCATATAGGCGACGGTCAGACCGCCGCTGATCAGGAAGAGCCACTCCACGGCTTTCAGCAGATCCGGGCTGAAATATAGCTTCGTGTCATGGAGAAAAACGGAGGAGGCCAGTAACTGTTCGGTATATGCCACGATGCTCTCGTGGATCAGCGTCTTGCTGATATAGCCGTTCCAGAGAGGCACGCCGCCGATGCCCAGGGCGCCCATCAGGAAGATAAAGTGCAGTAACGGCTTGCCGTGCCCGAAGCCGCGGATCTCGTTGAGGTTCAGTTTGTGCACGTTCATGAAGATCACGCCGGCGGCCATGAAGAGGACCAGCTTGATCAGGGAGTGGTTGACCATGTGGAGCAGGCTGCCGCGGATGGCGGTCAGGTTGTCGGCCGCTTGATAGCCGAGCAGCGCACTGTTTGCGGCCAGAAGTCCCGACATGCCGACGCCCACCAGGATAAAACCGATCTGGGAGACGGAGGAGCAGGCGAGCGTCCGTTTGAGGTCCACGGAGAAGAGCGCAAGCACCGCGCCGATCACCATCGTGCACACGCCCAGCAGAAGAATCAGACTTCCCCAGGCGATATCGCCGCAGAAGAGATAGGCGGTCAGGATCAGAATGCCGTACATGCCCGCTTTGGTCAGGATGCCGGACAACAGGGCGGAAGCCGGCGCGGGCGCTACGGGATGCGCCTTCGGCAGCCAGATATGCAGCGGGAAGGCACCGGCCTTGGCGCCGAAGCCGAACAGCAGGCACAGCCCCGCAATCATCAGCTGCGTACTGTCTGTGCTCCTGGAGGAGAGAAGACCGTAAACGCGGTATGCGCCGAGCAGATCGTCGAAGAACAGCGTTCCGGTCACATCGTACAGCAGGAAAATTCCCATGAGCATCACAAGGCCGCCGATCACCGCCACGGCCAGATAAGTCGCCGCCGCGCGCAGAGACTCTTGTCTCTCGTCCTGTGCCACCCACACATAGGAGGTGAAAGACATGACCTCAAAGAAGAGGAACGTCGTATAGAAGTCGGCGGACAGGAACACGCCTTCCGTCGCGCCCAGAGTGAGCAGCAGAAACAGATAATACCGGTTGCGGTTGCGGTAGTGGGTGAAATATTCCTTTGAAAACAGGGTGCTCATGAACCACATGAAGGAGGCGACCATGCCGTACAGGGCGCGGAAGCCGTCCGTTGTAAAGTGCAGACCCATACCGCAGACATAAGGGATCTCGGCAGTATACTTCCGATAGGGCAGAAGAGAAGCGCCGGATAAGCCGGCATCCTGCGATGCGGTCAGGCAGAAGAGGCACACGGACAGGCCGAAGGTGAGTCCGGTCACGACGTCCGCAAAGCGGCAGCGGGCGGTTTTGTCGAGGCGCCCTATGAGATAGCCGAGAATGGCAGCCGCCATCGGTCCAAAAACGATAGAGTATATCAGTCCATTCATGAAATAAGCCTGCCTTTCCGATCGGTAGTAAAACCGATTCAACAGTGATCACAGTGCCGCCGGCCGGCGGTAAAAACAATCATGCGCCCGCTGCCACGGCGTACAGGAAATCGACGAGCGGCTGGGAGTAAATTCCGAACAAAACGATAAAGAAGGTAAATACAAACAGCGGCGCCAGCATCTTCCAGTTGGGGTCCCGAATGCCGTCCAGCGCGCCGTAGTCGAAATCTTTTCCGGGAAAGAAGGCGCGCACAGTCACCGTCAGCATGTAGATGGCTGTGAGAAGCGCTGAGATCAGCAGGCAGACGACGCCGAGACAGGCGATCGTGCTGCCGCTTTCCAAAGCGGCTGCGGCCAGATTCCACTTGCTGATAAACCCGGCGAGTCCGGGAACGCCCATCAGGGCCAGCGCAGATACGGTGAAGACACCGAAAACGCAGGGCATTTTATAGCCCATGCCGTCCAGTTCATGGACATAGTAGCGATCCGTCTGATGAATGACTGCGCCGGCGCAGAAGAAAGAGGCGATCTTCATTACCGCGTGGAACACCAGGTGGGTCAGCGCCGCCGCCATGCCGAAGGGCGTCATGAGCGTCGCGCCGAACAGGATGTACGACAGGTTGCTGATGGTGGAGTAGGCGAGCCGTCTCTTCAGGTGCGTTTCCTTGACGGCGCGGCTGCAGCCGTACACGATGGTAAACATGGTGACCAGCATCACGGTGGTCTGCGCCCAGGTGCCGCGCAGAAAATCCGTGCCGAAGCTGTAGTAGGTCAGCCGGATGATCGCGAAGGCGCCGGACTTGACGACGGCGACAGCGTGGAGCAGCGCCGTGACCGGGGTGGGCGCGACGCCTGCCTGCGGCAGCCAAGAATTGAAAGGGCAGACGGCGGCCTTGACGCCGAAGCCCATAAAGGCCAGCACATAGATCAGCAGCAGCACGTTGGCGCGGTCCCCGATTTTGGCCGGATCGAGCACGCCGCCGAGCACGAAGTCGGTGGAGCGTCCGTAGACGATAATCATGATCAGTCCGATAAAGGCGAACGCCGCGCCGCCTAGCGAGTAATACAGATATTTGCGGCTTGCGAGGATCGCTTCTCTTGTCAGCGTGTGCATGACGAGCGGTACGGTGACGAGCGTGAGCAGTTCATAGAAGAAGTACATCGTCAGCAGATTGGCCGCCAGCGCAATGCCAAGCGTGACGCCGTAGGTCATCGTGTAGAACAGGAAAAAGATTTTCTCATGTTCTTCTTTCGTCATGTACTCGAATGCGTACAGCGTCGCTAACGGCCACAGAGCGGAAACCAGGCCGGAGAACACCATGCCGGGGCCGTCCACCATGAAGCTGACGGACAGATCGCCTGTAAAGTGCGCCAGCAGGAAAGTGCTGCCGGAATGATGGAGCAGCAGATACCACACCAGGATGCTGTTCAGTATGACCGCGCTTTCCATGAAGAGTTCCCAGTGACTTCTTTTGCGGAAAGGAATCCACACGGAGAGCGCCGCCGCTATGAAAGGGATCAAAATTACTACGATAATCATATCTTCCTCCGTTTTGAACGCTGCGTATTGCGAACCGTCGTTACATGAGCCGGCTGGCCAGACGCGTCAGCCAGTCTGTCAGCTGCGCGGGAAACAGACCGATCAGAACGGACAGAACGGTCGTCGCCGCGATCGGTATCGTCATGAGAGGGGACGGTTCCCGCTTCTGCAGATGTTCATAGTCATAGTCTGCACCCGGCAGGAAACCCCGGATTGCGAGCGGCAGCAGATAGCCTGCTGTCAGAAGCGCGCTGATAAGCAGGATAACCGGGCCGAGCCAGCGGAATACGGGCATGCCGGTCGCCAGGCTTCCGGCTGCCAGACACCATTTGCTGATAAAACCGCCGGTGGGCGGAATGCCGATCAGACCCAGGGAGACAATGGTATAACACCATATGGTGAAGGGCATTTCCTTGCCGACGCCGCGCAGTTCGTCCACCCGCGTTCTGCCTGTCGTGAAGATGATCGCGCCGGCGCAGAGGAACAGAGCCGTTTTGATCAGGCCGTGGGCGAGCACATGCAGGAGCGAACCCACCATGGCTTCCGTTCCCATCATGGCAAGTCCGAACAGGATGTAGGAGAGCTGGCTCACGGTGGAGTAGGCCAGCCTCTTCTTCAGGACGGGTTCGCGGTAGGCCAGCATGGAACCCATGAATACGGTAATCAGCGTCAGGGTAATCCAGGCGGTCTGAACCCAGGTGCCGCGCAGAAAATCCGGCCCGAAGAGATAGTAGACAGTCCGGATGACAGCCAGCACGCCGGCTTTGACGATGACGGCGGAGAGTACCGCGGACGCGGGTGCGGGAGCGACCGGATGGGCCGCCGGCAGCCATGCGTGCAGCGGGAACATGCCGGCCTTGACGCCGAAACCGACGATCATGGCAAACGCGGCGGTCAGCAAAAGCCCCGTGTGCAAGCCCGCAGTTTCACTCAGCACGCCGCCTGCGGTGAACGCCAAGGCGTCGCTGTTGCGGCTGATTACAAAGACGCCGAACAGCGCCATGTAAGCTCCGCACATGGAAAAAAACAGGTATTTTAAACCGGCCATAATCGCCTCCCGGCTGCCGTTATGCAGCACCAGAGGCATGGAGGTAAGTGTCAGCATCTCGAAGAAGAGATAGAAGGTGATGAGATTGCCCGCGAAGCACAGCGCGTTCAGCACACCGAACACAATCAAGTAGAAGCCGTAATAGCGCTTTTCGTTCGTCTCGTGTTTCATGTACTCGAAGGAGAACAGTCCGGCGCACAGAAGAATAACGACCGTCAGGCAGGAGAACAGGGCGCTCATCTCGTCTGCCGCCAGGACGATCGGGAGTGTCTTTGTCAGGTAAAACAGCGTGAAGGAAGACCCGTAGGCCGTGACAAAAGCCGAGACGGTGAGCGCGCCGGTCAGGACAAGAGCCGCTCCGGTCACGGCGAGCAGGCGCAGACGCTTCGCGTATTCTTTTCTGATCAAGAGCCAGATCCCTGTGAGAATCGGCAGAAATACAGATAAAAGCATAAGATACATATATATCGTTACCTCCCTACGCAAACATGGCAAGCCCCTGCCGGATCATATCGACGACGGGCTGCGAGCTGACGCCCAGCGTCATATTCAGTATAATGAAAGCCGCGAGCACAACGGCGTACAGGGGCATATCCTTACAGGTCAGGCTGGGATAGGACGTATTCTCCACGGGCGTGTAGATCCGGATCACGGTCTTCATAAAATAGATCGCGTTCAGGATCGTGCTGACGCCGAGCACAATGAGCGCCGGCAGCATTTTCGCGTGATTCTGCACGGCGGCCTGCGAGAAGAGCAGCTTGCTGATGAAGCCGGAAAACATCGGCACGCCGACCATCGCGAGGGAGCCGACCGTAAAGGCGGCGCCCGCCCATCTGTTCCGGTAGCCGGAGCCGGTCAGTTCGATAAACTGGCGGTTTCTGCCGGATACATCGGTCAGGCCGACCGCCGCGATGAACAGCAGGGATTTGGTCGCCGCATGGGACAGGATATGAAAGACGCTGGCGGTCATGCCGGCCTCCGTGCCCATGCCGAAGCCCATATAGATATAGCCGATCTGCGCCACGGAGGAGAAGGCGATCATCCGGCGGATATCGTTCTCACGGATAGCGCTCAGAGAGCCGAAAATCATACCCATCAGACCGAACACGAACAGGATATCGATAATGCGCGAGTCGCGGTATATCTCAAAACCGATTACCCGGTAAATGATCTTGATGAGAAGGAAAATATAGCCCTTCGACACCAGACTGGACAGCACGGCGGCGGAGGATACCGTAGAGTATCCGTAGGCGTCGGGCAGCCATGCGTGGAACGGGAAGAGCGCGCTCTTGATGCACAGCCCCACGGACATGAGCACGATCGATATAATGAGAGGAATCGTGTACTTGCCCTCCGCCACGATCAGCGCCACGGATTCCTGGATGTTGCTCATCAGCAGATGTCCGGTCAGATCGTAGAGCATGCACAAGCCGAGCAGCAGCATACCGGAGCCGAGCAGACTCATGATCATGTACCTGACGGCGGCTTCGATGGTGCGCCCGTTCTGGCGTATCATGATCAGGCCGCAGGCGGATATCGTATTGATCTCCACGAAGACATATGCGGTGAACATATCGTTGGTGTAGACGAGAGCCAGCAGAGAGCTGAGCAGCAGATCCATCAGCACATAGTAGAGATACAGCTTGCCCTTTTCCACGCCCTCCAGGAGTTTATGCCGGCCCCCTAAGAGGGAGAGCAGCATGATGATGCAGAAGAAGAGCGCCATCAAAGCCTCCAGTACGCCCGCGCGGATTTCGTTGCCCCAGGGCGCCGGAAACTGTCCCATCACGTAGACGAAAGACTCTCCGAGCGCGAGGGTATAGACCAGCGTGCAGGCGCTGAGCGCCGTATTGATCACGAGAAGTCCGGCGTTGACGATCATGGCCGCCCTGCCGCGGAGCCCGGAGCTGATGATCCCGGCGAACAGGCACAGCATGATGGAGATACAGGGGAAATTCCGTACGAAATCCATCACAGCCCCTCCTTCCGCAGTCTCTTGGAGATCTCATCCAGATCCAGGGTGTGGTAACGCCTGTAGAGCCGGATTGTGAGCGCCAGCATGAGCGCGGATACGGATACGGATACGACGATACCCGTCAACACCAGGCCGCTGGGGATCGGATTGATGTACGCTTCCATGCTCTGCACGCCGCCCGCCACGATGGGGGCCACGCGGCCCCGGATATACCCTTTTTCCGCGAGAAAAAGGTAGATGGCGGTATCCATGATATTCAGGCCGATGATCTTTTTGATCAGATTGGGCTGTAAGAGCAGATTGCCGAAACCGATGCCGAAGAGGATCATGGCGACCGCTTCACCGTAATTGATAAACAGATTCGTTCCCATTTACAGACCTCCTCTTCTAAACAGCGCGTAGAAAGCGTACATGGTGCACGCGACCTCCAGCCCGACGCAGACATTGATCGGCAGGATGATGCCGCTGCTCAGGATATGTCCCGGAATACCCAGCGGAATGTGATTGTCCATGCCGTTTGCGCCCGTCATGTAGAAATAGGTGCCGATCAGGCCGTACATGCACAGCGCGGTGATCTTGGCGATCTTATATATATGCTCGTCGAAGAAGCGCTGCGTCTTCTTAAAGCCGAAGGCGGCCACATACAGGATCAGTCCGGATCCCATGACCGCGCCGCCGGAGAAGCCGCCGCCCGGCGACAGGTGGCCGTTCAGGATGATGTAAATGCCGAAGATGAAGATAACCGGGCAGAGGACAAAAGCGACACCCTGCAGGATCGTGTCGTTTTTCGGCTCAAAGCGCCGGTCATTCGACACGGCTTCTTTTTTCAGGATGGCGTCGTCCAGCATCAGCAGGATCATGACGCAGCAGGTAGCGATGAACAGCACGTTTGTCTCGCCGAAAGTATCGAAAGCCCTGTAGGTCAGAATCATGCCGGACACGATGTTGAGCGCGCCGGTCTCCTGCAGTCCCGATTCGATGTAGCGCTCGGAGACAGTGTTGTTGACGGGATTGTCCGCGTTGCCGTTCGGCGGCAGGCAGGACACGGCCAGGAGCAGGACGCCCACCAGGGCGATGCAGAAGAAAATCGCCACGGCCATATAGATCTTATGGAAGATGCGCGCCGCCTTATTCTGTTCCCCGTCGTAGATCTTATCGCGGATCATCTCTGATTCGCGCATACGCTCGATGATCGTCTCCTCGGGGATCACCTTCTCCTGCTGCGCCTGCATCTCCACTTCTCCCACATAGGGATCCTTGCTGCCGGACAGCCAGCGGAAAAAGCGGAAAGCGAAAGTCTTTTCATATTCGTTCCCGGGTTTCAGTCTACTCATGCTCTTCCGCCTCCTTCTTAGGCTGTTCTTTCTCGATGTCGATGGCCTGGATTTTTTTCAGGGTGGCGAAGAAGAGGATGCTCGTCACGCCCGCGCCTACGGCAGCCTCCGTGATCGCCAGGTCGGGGGACTCCAGACACATCCACAGGATCGCCATCACCAGACTGTAGGACATATAGATCAGAACGGAGTTTAAGAGGTTCCTGGAAAAGCTGACGCAGATTGCGCACACAATCAGAAATCCCATCAGCAGACATTGAAACAGCGTCATAGCGCACCGCCTTTCTCCTCATCCGGCTGTCCGTCCCGGCCTGCGGTATCGGATGCGGACAGCTCGGCTTCCAGCGTCTCCAGATCCGGGTAGATCGTACAGTGTTCTTCCAGATTTTCATTCGTCGCGATCTCCAGTCTCGACAGAACGTGGGAGGACACCGGGGAGGCGAACCAGAGGAATATGACAATCAGCAACAGCTTGAGAGAGGTAAAGTTCAGCCCGGAAAAAATGATCAGGCCGGCCATACACGCGCCGATGCCGAGCGTATCGCCCATCGCCGCCGCGTGCATCCTGTTCAGCACATACCGGAAATGGAACAAACCGAATAGCTCCGTAAAAAAGATGACAAGACCGCAGATCAGGAAAGCGCAGCCCGCGATCAGTCTGATCCATTCAACGGCTCCCATCGGACACACCCCCTTCCGCCTCCGCGTCGTCGGAAGACTGTGTTCTGTGCAGCCGTTCTTCGTAGACGCCGATGTACACTTTGGAGATGATGACGACCGCCAGGAAGCTGATCATGGCGTAGATCAGGCAGACGTCCACCAGATAGCCTTCGTTCAGCATCAGCGCGAGAACGGCGATCATGACCATGACCATCGTTCCCATCATATTCACCGCCACAATGCGGTCCGCCACGCGGGGACCTCTGACGGCGCGGATCAGGCAGGCGAACAGCATGACCGCCAGTATAATAAGTGTTGTGATATAGATGTAGTGATACAGCATTGCGCTCCGTCCTTTGCTATCTTACATTCTCGATCCGTTCCAGCAGCTTCACGAACACGGAACTGTCGATGTCCCGCGCCAGTTCTTTGTCCAGACAGTGTACGACATACTCGTTGTCCTTCAGGCTCACGGTGATCGTGCCGGGCGTCAGCGTGATGGAGTTGGCGAGAAGGACTCTCGCGAACTCTGAGCGGAGCGTGGTCGTGAAATGTACCACGGCGGGCTCCGGCTCGTATCTTGCGGAGTAGATCATCCGGAAGACAGCCGCGTTCGCCTTGAGAATTTCTTTCAGAAGCACAAACAGATAGTGGAGAATCAGGAAAAACCGTCTGCACATGACAAGATCGTTTCGGGGTTTATAGTCCAGGAACTTGCAGATAAACCAGTACATCGCTCCTGCGATCACGAGTCCGAAGGCCGCGATCTCGGGGGTGAACTGTCCGTTGAATATGACCCAGATCAAGAAAAAAATCACAAACATACAGGGGTTCCCCTTTCGATAAAGTTTCTACTTATTAAAAAATGGAAACCTGTTGACCGTTGAAATTATATACCTTTGACAAAAAAAGTCAAGCGTCCGCAAAAATTATTTGACATTTCAGCAGGGCGTGATATTATATATATAATTCCTATATGATAAATATGAATATAGGAAAAGAGAAAGGAAAGAGAAAATGAGCTATCGGACAGATACAGTGTGTATTCATGGAGAGGGAAACAGAGAGGCGATAGAGACGACGGGGGCGATCAGCTTTCCGATCTACCAGACGGCGGCCTACGCGCACCCGGGCGTCGGGCGGAGCACGGGATACGATTACAACAGAGTGCAGAACCCGACAAGAAAAGAAGTTGAGAGGATTGTGACCGATCTCGAACATGGCGTGGACGCAGTCTCTTTTTCGACAGGGATGGCGGCGGTCAGCGCTTTTATGGAGCTGTTTGCGCCCGGTGATCACGTGGTGGCGACGGACGATCTGTACGGCGGCGTGATCAGACAGTTCCGCAATATCAACGAGAAGAACGGCATGCGTTTCACCTATGTGGATACCTCGGATCTGGCGGCGGTGGAAGCGGCGATGGAGGAAACCACAAAACTGATCTACATAGAGACGCCGACCAATCCGATGATGCAGATAACGGACATCCGGGCGGTCAGCGAGATCGCGAAGCGGCACCACTGCCTGCTGGCGGTGGACAACACGTTCCTGACGCCCTATTTCCAGAATCCCCTTGATCTGGGCGCGGACGTGGTGATCCACAGCGCCACCAAATACCTAGAGGGGCACAACGACACGCTGGGAGGGTTCCTTGTGACCGGCAGCGCAGAGATCGCCGAGAAGATGCGGCAGATGATTAAGACCACGGGCGCGTGTCTCGCTCCGTTTGACGCGTGGCTGATCCTGCGGGGAATCAAGACGCTGGCCGTGCGCATGGAGAAACATCAAAAGAACGCGCTGGCAATCGCGCGCTGGCTTCGGGAACAGCCGAGGGTGAAGGAAGTATTTTACAGCGGTCTGGAAGATCATCCGGGTCATGAAGTGGCGCGGAGGCAGTGCCGGGGTTACGGAGGTATGCTGACCTTCCACGTGGACTCGCAGGAGACGGCGCACAGGGTGCTGGAACGGGTCGGACTGATCAAATTTGCGGAGAGTTTGGGCGGTACGGAGAGTCTGATGACTTACCCCTTTACCCAGACCCACGCCGACGTGCCGGACGAGAAGCGGCGCGCCAACGGGATCGATGAGGCGACGCTGCGCATGTCCGTGGGGATTGAGAATGTGGAGGACCTGATTGCGGACCTGGCCCAGGCGCTCGCATAGAGGAACCGCGTGGGCGCGCGGTCCCGGAACGGAGGAGAGGATGCGGTATAACTTTGACGAGATTATAGACAGAAGAAATACGGACTGCCTGAAATATGATTTCGCCGCGGAGAGAGGAATGCCTGCGGACGTGCTGCCGCTGTGGGTGGCGGACATGGATTTTCGGACCGCGCCGGGAATCATAGAGCGCGCCGTGTCGGACGCGGCGTTTGGCATCTACGGCTACACGGAGAGCAGGGAAGACTATTTCCGGGCGGTCGCCGGCTGGTATCGGGAATATTTTGACTGGAACGTAGAGAGAAGCTGGCTGGTGAAAACGCCGGGGATCGTCTTTGCCATCGGCGTCGCGATACAGGCGCTGACCGAACCGGGCGACGGGGTGATGATCCAGCAGCCGGTCTACTATCCATTCAGCGAAGTCATCAGGGACAGCGGCAGAAAGCTGGTGAATAACGAGCTGGTACTGCGGGACGGACATTACGAGATCGACTTCGAGGATTTTGAACGCAAGATCGCGCAGGAACATGTGAAACTGTTCGTGCTGTGCAGCCCGCACAATCCCGTGGGACGGGTGTGGATGCCTGACGAGCTGCGAAAGACAGGAGAGATCTGTCTGCGCCACGGCGTAAAAGTCGTCAGCGACGAGATCCACAGCGATTTCGTCTATGAGGGAAAGAGACACTATGTGTTCCCGACGGTGGATGCGGCTTTTCAGGACATCTGTATTGTCTGCACCGCCCCGAGCAAGACTTTCAATCTGGCGGGCCTGCAGGTTTCCAACATCTTTATCCCGAACCAGCAGATTCGCAGGGCTTTCCGGCGGCAGATGTCGGCGGTGGGGTACAGCCAGGTCAACATGATCGGTCTGCATGCCTGTCAGGCGGCGTACGAGACGGGGCGGGAGTGGCTGGAAGAGCTGAAGGTCTATCTGAAAGGGAATCTGGATTATGTCCGGGATTATCTGGCCGAGCAGCTCCCTGAAGTCCGTCTGATCGAGCCGGAGGGAACCTATCTGATCTGGCTGGACTTCCGGGCACTGGGCCTGTCGGAGGAGCGGCTGGAGCGGCTGATCGTCCGCGAGGCGAAGCTGTGGCTGGACAGCGGCGCGATTTTCGGCGCGGCGGGGGAAGGCTTTGAGCGCGTCAACATCGCGTGTCCGCGCGCGGTGCTCAGAGAGGCGCTGCTGCGGCTGCGCGGCGCCGTGCGCGGAATCGGCGCGTCCGGTCAGATATAATTAACAGGCGGAGTTTTCGGCGCTTTCAAGCGCCGGGTATACTTGTCAAACGGGGCGCATATTGGTATAATAACGGGGAAAGTGCCGACGACGTTTACGGCCGCCGGCATTTGACGGGTATCTCCAATGTATGCGAAAGGACGAAAACTCTGATGTTAAGATCGTGTTTTGCGAAATGGATGAAACTGTTCTGTATTTCTTCCGGGATTCTGCTTCTTAGCGGCTGCGGCGGCGGGGACGCCGCGCAGAATGTCCGTCTGGATCCCGATAATCCCACACAGATTACGATATGGCATTATTATAACGGCTCGCAGCAGGCGGCGTTCGACCAGCTTGTGGAGGAGTTCAACCGCACCGAGGGCAAGGAGCTCGGCATCTACGTGACTGCCAACAGCCAGGGCAATGTGAGCGACCTGGAGAGCAGCGTCCTCGCCGCGTTCAACAAGGAGGTCGGCAGCAGCGAGCCGCCGGACATCTTTTCCTCCTATGCGGATACCGCCTATTCCATCGACAAACTGGGAATGCTGGTGGATCTGGACGAGTATATGACTGAAGAAGAACTGGATGCCTATGTAGATTCCTTTGTGGAAGAAGGACGCATCGGCGGACAGGGGGAGCTGCGCATCTTCCCCACAGCCAAGTCCAGCGAGATCTTTATGATGAGCAGGACGGACTGGGAGCCTTTTGCGGCGGCGACGGGCGCTTCTCTGGACGATCTGGCAACCATGGAGGGCGTCGCGGAGACCGCGAAGGCTTACTATGAGTGGACGGACGCGCAGACGCCGGACGTCGAGGGCGACGGCAGAGCCTTTTATGGCAGGGACGCGCTTGCGAACCTGTTTCTGATCGGGTCCATGCAGCTCGGTACGGAACTGTTCAAGGTCGAGAACGGGACGGTCGCCGTGCAGGCGGACGAAGCCGTTATGCGCCGGATATGGGACACTTATTATATTCCCTATATCAAGGGTTATTTTGCCTCCTACGGCAGATTCCGCTCGGACGACGTCAGGATCGGAGAGATCATTGCCTACACCGGCTCCACTTCTTCCGCGAACTATTTCCCGGACGAGATCGAGACGGACGACGGCACGAAGGCCATCGACTATCTTATCCTGCCCGCTCCCATCTTCGAGGGCGGTGAACCCTATGCGGTGCAGCAGGGCGCGGGAATGGTTGTCACCAGGAGCACGCCGGAGAGGGAGTATGCGGCGGTCACTTTTCTGAAATGGTTTACCAGCGAGGAGAACAATCTTCTCTTCGGCTGCACCTCCGGTTATATGCCCGTAAAAAAGACGGCGCTCTCTGTGGATATGCTGGATAAAACCATCGCGGACAACAGTCTGACGGTGCCGGGCAAGACTTATGAGACGCTTGTCTCCTGCTTCGACACGGCGAAGACTACGACCCTGTACACCAACAAGGCGTTCGATCACGGAGCCGACGCGCGCAATATCCTGGAATACAATCTGGCGGACAAGGCCGCTGCGGACCGGGAGACCGTGCTTGAGCGGATGGCGCTGGGGAGTTCCCTGGAGGAAGCCTGCGCTGACCTGACGGACGACAGGGCTTTTGACGAATGGTACGATTCTTTTGTGGCGGCTCTGAACGAGGCCGTCGCGCAGTAGAGAGTTTAGAGCCGAAGGAGGGCAGGCGATTTGAGCGCAAGGCCCACGCACACTTCAAAACCGAGACGGATATTCTGGTTATTCTTAGTGCCGTTACTGTGTCTGATCATCATGCAGGCGCTGCTGTCTTTCGGGACGGTGCTCCTGAGCGGCGCTTTTTCCATGATCCGAAACTATACGACGGACCGGCTGAAACAGGTCACGGAGACGCGCGGCATCATTCTGGAGAACGATATGTCGCAGCGGTGGACCGCCATGGAGGAAGAATCCGGGATTGCAGAGCAGATGCTGGCGGAACGGCTCGCGGAGAACGGCATGTCGCTGGATGCGTTCCTGCGGGATCCCGCTGCACAGGAGGCTTATATCGCGGACCTGTTTCCCACGTGGAGTTATATGCTGCGCAAAAATTCCACCACCGGCGCGTTTCTCATTCTGGGACAGCCGGACGCGCAGGACGGCGGCACGCTGAACGCGCTTTACATACGGGACAGCGACCCCGACACCAATCCCGCCGACTATTCCGATCTGCTTCTGACGGTGGGGCCGTCACAGATTACCAAGGAGTATCGGGTTCCTTTTGATCTCTACTGGAAAACAGCCCTTTCCCTGCAGCCGTACGGGAAATCCCATGCGGACGATTTCTTCTATCAGCCTTATCTGACAGCCGTTCAGAATCCTGACGCAAGGGTGGAGGACTGCTGTTACTGGAGCGTGCCTTTCTGTCTGGAGGACAGGGAGGAGATCGATCCCTATCGGATGATCACCTACTCGATTCCGCTGCGGGCGGAAGACGGCACGGTGTACGGCGTTATGGGAATCGAGATTTCCCTGACCCGTCTGACCAACTGTCTCCCTTACAGAGAAGTCAATGCCAATCACGAGGGCGGATATCTGCTGCTGGCCCGGGAGACGGAAGAGACCTATCGGGTGATCTGCGCCACCGGCCTGTATGCGGGAGACATTGTTGACGGCGGGAATACGGCGGCTCTGTCCGAGACGTCGCAGCAGGGTCTGTACCGGCTGGAGCGGACGGGCGGACAGGAACCGGTCTATCTGACGTTAAATCCTCTGACACTCTACAATACCAATACGCCTTTCTATGAACAGGGCTGGTATCTGGCGGGCATGGAGACGCAGGACGCGCTGTTCGGCGTCAGCTCCAGGCTCACGGGGACTTTTATCGTCGCGACTCTGTTTGCGCTGGGAGTGGCAATTTTCTGTTCCTATCTGCTTGTGCGCTACATTACCAACCCGATCCGGCGTCTCTCCGCGTGTATTCAAACCAGCCCGGAGAACGAGCTGAAACCTTTTGCCAAAGGGGCCATCACGGAGATCGACGAACTGTACGACACCATCTTTAATCTGACCAACCGACAGAGAAAAATCGAGTGGGATCTGCTGGAGGAGCGGGAACGCTACCGGCTGGCGCTGCGGAACAACTCCGACATTCTGGTGACTTACGATCCCGACAGGGATATGGCCACATTTTACAATCTGGAGAACGACAACGCGGAGACATGCGTGGAACATCTCTTGGAAAAACTGGAGCAGGGAGACTATATTCATCCCGTGGAAAAGCGTGTGGTGCTGGCCCGCATCCGGAATATTCAGACGGAGCTTTCGGTCTCTTTCCGGACCAACTGGGGAACGGAGAACCATGAGTACCAGTGGTTTGAACTGACGGGCCGCATCCTGCCGGACGCCGGCGGGCAGCGCAAGACCTTTATCGGTTCCATGCACAACATTCATGACCGGAAAGTACAGGAGCTGGAGGAGAGGGAATCGCTGCACAAGGATTCTCTGACGGGGCTGTATCTGCGCGCTTCCGGAGAGGATATTGTGCGGAGCCAGATCCGCAGCGGACATGGCGGCTGTCTGCTGCTGGCGGATGTGCGGGATTTCCTGCAGATCAATGAAGAGTACGGCATGATCGTGGGGGATGTGATTCTGGAAGAGCTGGGCCGTATGCTGCTTGCCTGGAAAGAAAAAAGCGGCGCATCGCAGAGCGTTCTGATCCGCTACGGCGGCGATGAGTTTATGCTTTGGCTGGAAGATTATTCCTGCGAACAGGCAGCGGAGAGCGTCAGGGAGCTTGGCCGCACGGCGAGGGCGCTCTATGCCGACGGCGGTCTGGAACTGGAGCTGGTCTTCGGCGGCGCGGTGTGCGGCGGGACGGATTATGACGGGCTGGTAATGGACGTCAGGCGCTCGCTCGCCGACGCCGTTCGGCACAAACTGCCGTGCCGGTTCTATCATGAGATGGCGGCGGACGACAGCCGGATTTCACTCAGGCGTACCACGCCGATCGAGCATACCGACGTCGACACGGCCAATGTCATACCGATCACTTTCGGCTTTTTTGACAAGAGCGATAAGATAGACGATATTCTGACGATTCTGCTGCCGAAGCTGGGCCGGCACTTTGAGGCGCAGGACGTCGCGCTCATTGCGGCGAACCGGGCGTTCTCCACGGTGAAGGCGACGCACTGCTGGAACTGTCGTCCGAATGAGGAGGCGGATCACGAGCTGCTGCGCTATGCGGCGCAGGAGTTCGACGAGCTGGACAGAGCGCTCTGGGAGGATAGGCCGGCATGGCTGCCCACGGCGCAGCTCGACGGAGAGAAACGCCGCTTCCTGCGGATCGGCGAGGGACGGGAGGGATATGTGTTCCCGCTCTATGACAACAACAATTATACCGGCGCGCTTCTGTTCCTGCGGGACGCACAGGCGCAGATGTGGACGGAGGAACAGGCGGGGGAGATCCTGGAAGTTGTCAAGATCATCGAAGTCAATATCAACAGACAGCGGTATGACGCCGCCAACCGTGCGAAGAGCGATTTCCTCTCCCGCATGAGTCATGAGATACGGACGCCCATGAACGCCATCATCGGTATGGCTTATATCGCTCAGACGCATACAGAGGACGCGGCGAAGGTGTCCGAGGATCTTGACAAGATCACGCAGTCGTCGCAGTATCTGCTGGGACTGATCAACGATATTCTGGATATGTCGCGGATCGAGAGCGGCAAGCTGACGCTGGAGCAGACGGACTTTAACTTAAACGATATGGTGGACAATATCACGACGCTGATCAAACCGCAGGCGGAAGCGAAATCGATCGCCTTCGAGACGGACGTCTCTCTGTCCTGTCCGCGTGTGACGGGCGATCCCCTGCACCTGAACCAGGTGCTGATCAATCTGCTCGGCAATGCGATCAAATTCACGCCCGCCGACGGAAAAGTCACGCTGACGATCCGCCAGGAGGAAGACGGCAGGACGCTGTTCTCCGTCCGCGATACCGGTATCGGCGTGAGCCCGGAGAATCAGAGCCGTATCTTTGAGTCCTTCGAGCAGGCGGAGGGGAGCACTACCAGAAAATATGGCGGCACCGGTCTGGGGCTTGCCATCAGCAGCCGTCTTGTACAGATGATGGGCGGCAGCATCGGTCTGGACAGTGAGGTCGGAAAAGGCAGCGACTTCTATTTCACGATTCTGCTGCCCGTCAATACCCTGCAGGCGCAGAGCAGCGAGCAGACGCAGCCAGAGAAGGGGCAGTCCGTCTCCGCTGCGGGTCTGCATATTCTGCTCGTGGAGGACAATGAGCTGAATATCGAGATCGCGCAGACGATCCTGGAAATGCAGGAGGCGACGGTGGATCTCGCGCACAATGGCAAAGAGGCGGTAGACATTTTCCTGGCCAGCGAGCCCGACCGCTACGATCTGATTCTGATGGATATTCAGATGCCCGTTATGGACGGCCTGGAGGCGACCAGGATCATACGGCGTTCCCGTCATCCCCGCGCCGCCACGATTCCGATTATCGCCATGACGGCCAATGCGTTTGACGAGGATATGAAAAAATCGGTGGAGAGCGGCATGAACGGCCATCTCTCCAAACCCATCGATATCGATAAATTCCTGCAGACCATAGCGGAATTTGTCCCTGAGAAACCATAAAAACAAGAAAGAGGG
This sequence comes from uncultured Lachnospiraceae bacterium, assembly GCA_947626775.1. Lineage (GTDB taxonomy): Bacteria > Bacillota > Clostridia > Lachnospirales > Lachnospiraceae > UBA3282. Next base: position 17,862 of record CANQTL010000003.1, read on the forward strand.
AAAATTATGAAATATCTGGTGATCGGCGCGGGCGGTACGGGAGGCAGTATCGGCGCGTATATGACACAGGCCGGCAAAGATGTGACGCTCGTCGCGCGGGGCGAGCACCTGAGGCAGATGCAGGAGCACGGCCTTCACATGGAGACGACGAAGAAGGGAAATTACACCGTATTCCCCGTCAAGGCGGCAGATATGGCGCATTATGATGAGCGGCCCGATATTATCTTCGTCTGTGTGAAGGGGTATTCCCTGGACGAGACGATTCCTTTTATCAGGAGAGTTGCGAAAGAGACTACGATTGTGATTCCGATTCTGAATCTCTACGGTACAGGAGGCAGACTGCAGGAGAAGCTGCCGGAACTTCTCGTGACGGACGGCTGTATCTATATTGCGGGGGAGATCAAAGAGCCGGGGACCATCCTGCTGCTGGGCGATATTTTCCGCATTGTGTACGGCGTCCGTGATCCGCAGGATATCAGGCCGGAGCTGTTCGAGATGGCGAAAGACCTGAAGGACAGCGGTATCGAGGGCGTGCTGTCGGACAATATCAGGCGGGACGCGCTGCAGAAGTTTTCCTATGTGTCTCCGATGGCGGCCTGCGGCCTGTACTATCATGTCTCGGCGGGAGAGGTACAGGTGACGGGAGAGCCGCGGGATACCTTCGTGAAGCTCATGAAGGAGATCGACGCGCTGGCGGCGGCGATGGACGTTCCGTTTCTGGCGGATATCGTTGCGACGAATCTGCGCATTCTGGATACGCTGGATCCCAAGGCGAGCACTTCCATGCAGCGGGACATCTATGCGGGCAGACCGTCTGAGATCGACGGACTGATCTACGAGGTGGTGCGCATGGGAGAGCGGTACGGCGTGCCTGTGCCGACCTATCAGATGATCGCGGACAAGGCCCGCGCAGAGGGGCTGGCGTGAACGAAGACGGCTGAGGCGATGAGACGTGAGAAGAACCGCCGGATTGGGCGCGGGAAATAAAAAGGGTACGAGGAGGAGATGTCATGACGGCAGACAAGATCAAAGAACTGGTGGCGCAGATGACGCTGGAAGAGAAGGCGGCGATGTGCTCGGGCGCGGATTTCTGGCACACGGAGGCGGTGGAGCGTCTGGGAATCCCGGCGAGCATGGTGTCGGACGGCCCTCACGGGCTGCGCAAGCAGGAGCAGGAAGGGGATCATCTCGGTGTAAACGACAGCATCAAGGCGGTTTGCTTTCCGGCAGGCTGCGGCACGGCGGCTTCCTTTAACAGGGAACTGCTCACCGAGATGGGAGAGACGCTGGGCAATGAGTGTCAGGCCGAAGGCGTCAGCGTGATCCTCGGCCCCGCCGTCAATATCAAGCGTTCGCCGCTGTGCGGGCGCAATTTTGAATATTATTCGGAAGACCCGCTTCTGGCCAGCGAGATGGCGGGCGCGCTGATTCACGGCGTGCAGAGCAGAAACGTGGGCACGAGCATCAAGCATTTTCTCGCCAACAATCAGGAGACGCGGAGAATGTCCTGCGACTCCCGCGTGGATGAGAGAACGCTGCACGAAATCTATCTGGCGGCGTTCGAGGGCGCGGTGAAGAAAGAGAAACCATGGACGGTGATGTGTTCCTACAACAAGATCAACGGAACCTACGCGGCGCAGAACCACCAGTATCTGACGGAGACGCTGCGCGGTCGGTGGGGATTCGACGGTTATGTGATGAGCGACTGGGGCGCGGTCAACAACCGGGTGGAGGATCTGAAGGCCGGACTCGATCTGGAGATGCCCGGCTCCTTCGGCGTCAACGATAAGATGATCGAGGGCGCCGTGCTCAGCGGAGAGCTGGACGAGAGCATTCTGGACGCCGCGGTGGAGCGTATCCTGAACATCGTGTTCCGCTATGAGGAAAACCGCGACAAAACGGCGGTGTTTGACAGAGATAAGGATCATGAGACAGCGCGGAAGGTGGCTGAGGAGACGATCGTTCTGTTGAAAAATGAGAAGGTGCTTCCGCTGTCGGAGAAGCAGAAGGTTGCGTTCATCGGCAAATATGCGAAGACGCCCCGTTATCAGGGCGGCGGCAGCTCCCACATCAACAGCCACAAGGTTACGTCCGCTCTGGAGGCGGCGTCCGGCGTCTGCGATGTGATTTATGCGCAGGGCTTCGACGACGCGGAAGATCGGACGGATGAGAAACTGCTGGTGGAGGCGGTAGAGGCGGCAAAGAGCGCGGAAGTGGCGGTGATTTTCGCCGGTCTGCCGGACAAATTCGAGTCGGAGGGTTATGACAGAAAACACATGTCCATGCCGAACTGCCAGAATGAGCTGATTGAAAGAATCGCGGACGTGCAGCCCAATACGGTGGTCGTTCTGCACAACGGCTCGCCCGTGGAGATGCCCTGGATCGATCGGGTCAAGGGCGTCGTGGAAGCCTATCTGGGCGGTCAGGCGGTGGGCGGCGCGGTGTGTGATATCCTGTTCGGCAGGGTGAATCCCAGCGCGAAGCTGCCCGAGACATTCCCGTTAAAATTGGAGGATAACCCGTCCTATCTGTCCTATATCGGCGAGGGCGACGCGGTGGAGTACCGGGAGGGCGTCTTCGTGGGTTATCGCTACTATGACAAGAAAAAAATGGACGTCCTGTTCCCGTTTGGCTATGGACTCTCTTACACGACTTTCGAGTATTCCAATCTGACGGTGGACCGGGACAGACTCAAGGATACGGACACGCTGCGCGTGTCGGTGGACGTGACGAACACAGGCGGCATGGCGGGCAAGGAAGTTGTACAGCTCTATGTGGCGGACCGGGAGAGCACGGTGATCCGCCCCGTGAAGGAACTGCGGGATTTCGCCAAGGTGGAGCTTGCGCCGGGTGAGACGAAGACCGTGACCTTTACGCTGGATAAGAGAGCCTTCGCCTACTACAGTGTGAGGATTCACGACTGGCATGTGGAGACGGGCGAGTTCGATATCCTGATCGGAAGATCGTCCAGAGATATCGTACTGTCGAAGACGGTGACGGTAGAGTCCACGGTGAAGCTGCCTTTTGTATACACGACGGATACCACGCTCGGCGATGTGAAGAAGGATCCGAGGGCCTGGGCGATCGTGGAGGATATGATGAAATCGCTTATGCCCGCTCTGGAATCGGAACAGTCCGAGAGCGACGCGGCGAAGGAGGCCATGTCACAGGAGATGGCGGACTCTATGACAGAGTACATGCCGCTTCGCGGGCCGATCAGTTTCGGCGGCCACATCACGATGGCGGACGTGCAGGCGCTGGTGGACAAACTGAACGCGCTGGAAGAGTAAGGCGGAGAGAACCATATGAAAAGAAAACATTTCTTGTACCGTTATCACATGCGGAAAGCGGCGGCAGCCGCAGTCTGCCTGACATTGGCGTGCGGCGTCTGCGCCTGCGGCGGCGAAACGCCGGACGAACCTGCGCAGGCCGGACAGGAAACCCGGCAGGAGCCGGACGAGGCTTTCGCGGACGAAGTGGGAGCAGCCGGGAGTGCGGAGGCAGAAGTACAGCCGGACGAAACGGCCGGGCAGGCGGATACGGCGGCTGACGCACCGCAGCGATCGGCGGACGGCCTGCTCGATCAGGTGGCGGATGAAGAGGTCCCGCAGCTCGACGGGTATACGCTGCTGTGGCACGACGAGTTCAACGGCACGCAGCTGAACGAGGACATCTGGAACTACGAGCCCCACGCGCCGGGATGGACCAACGCCGAACTGCAGGAGTACACGGAGTCTGAGGACAATGTGTTCGTCTGGGACGGCAAGATGGTCATCAAGGCGATCAGGACGCAGGACGAAAAAGGGAAAGATTACTATACTTCCGGCAAAGTCACCACCAAGGGAAAACAGGATTTTCTCTACGGCAGGGTGACGGCGCGGGCGAAGGTGCCGGAGGGCAAGGGCCTGTGGCCCGCGTTCTGGATGATGCCGACTAACCAGAGCCTGTACGGCAGCTGGCCGCGCTGCGGCGAGATCGACATTATGGAGATCCTGGGAGACGATGTGCAGACGGCTTACGGCACGATCCACTATGGCAAGCCCCACGCGGAGCAGCAGGGAAAATACGTCCTGTCGGGCGAGAGCTTCGCGGACGATTTTCACGAGTTTTCCGTCGAGTGGGAGCCCGGTGAGATGCGCTTCTATATAGACGATCAGCTCTACCACACCGTGAATGACTGGTTCTCCGGGGATGTGGGAATCGACGACAGGCCATACCCCGCGCCCTTCGACCAGAATTTCTATGTGCAGCTGAACCTGGCGGTGGGCGGCACCTGGCCGGGCAACCCGGATGAGACGACGGATTTTGACCGGGCAGAGTTTGAGATCGATTATGTCAGGGTGTATCAGAAAGATCACTATGACACGAATGTGATGAAGCCGGAAAAGGTTTACCGGGAGGCAACAGAGGACGGCAGCTACGTCTACAACGGAGATTTTGCCGAGGCGGAAGACCTAGCGGATGAAGAGAACTGGGTGTTCCTGCTGGATCAGGGCGGCGCGGCGCAGGCGTCCATACGGGACGGTATGATCGAGATAGACACAGAGAAAGCCGGCACAGTTGACTATGCCATACAGCTGGTACAGGCGGATCTGCCGATGATCAAGGGCGACACTTATCGGCTGACTTTCGAGGCGCGCGCTGAAGCTGCAAGGACGATGAACGTGTGTGTATCTGCCCCGACGGCGGGCTGGGGACGCTATCTGCCGGACACCGCCGTGGAACTTGCGCCGGACTGGCAGACCTACACTTACGATTTCAAGATGAAGGACAGAGACGACAACAACGGGAGACTGGAATTTAACCTCGGCGGGACGGAGGCGGCGGACACGGTCTGCATCCGCGGTGTGCGCCTAGAGAAGATCGAGGCAGAATAAAAAGTCCATCAAAAAGCTGTATGTCCGCAGAGACGCGGCATACAGCTTTTTGATTGTCCTTATGGTCTGGGTCTGTCGATCTATTTGTTCTTGTAGTCCAGCGCCGCTTTCACAAAGCCCTTGAACAGGGGGTGCGGCCTGTTGGGTCTGGATTTCAGTTCCGGGTGCGCCTGGGTCGCCAAGAAGAACGGGTGATCCGGCAGTTCGCACATCTCCACGATTCTCCCGTCGGGGGAGAGGCCGGACAGCTTCATGCCGTGCTCCGTGAGCACCGCGCGGTAGTCGTTGTTCACTTCGTAGCGGTGTCTGTGCCGCTCGTGGATCGTCTCCTCCCCGTACAGCTCATACGCTTTGGAGTTCTTGTCCAGCACGCAGGGATAGGAACCGAGCCGCAGCGTGCCGCCGATGTCCTCCACGCCGTTCTGGTCGGGCATCAGCGCGATCACGGGATGAGTGGTGGAGGGATTCAGTTCGATGCTGTGGGCGTCGTTGTAGCCGATCACGTTTCTCGCGTATTCCACAATGGCCAGCTGCATGCCGAGACAGAGTCCGAGGTAAGGAACTCTGTTCTCCCTGGCGTAGGTGATGGCGTGAATCTTGCCCTCGATGCCTCTGTCGCCGAAGCCGCCGGGCACAAGCACGCCGCTGACGCCGTCCAGAAGCTCGTTCACATTGTCCGCCGTCACCGTCTCGGAATCGACCCACCTGATATTGACGACACAGTGATTGGAGATGCCGCCGTGTTTCAGAGCCTCGACAACACTGATATAGGCGTCGTGGAGCTGCGTGTATTTGCCGACCAGGGCGACCGTCACCTCATCCGTGGGGGTTCGCAGCGCCTCCACGACCGCTTTCCAGTCTGCCAGATCAGGTTCCGGGCAGTCCAGCTTCAGGCAGTCGCAGGCCACCTGGGCCAGATGTTCTTTCTCCATGGCAAGAGGCGCTTCGTAGAGGTGTTCCACATCGAGGTTCTGCAGGACGCGATGGCTCGGCACATTGCAGAAGAGGGCGATCTTGTCTTTCAGGGACTGATCGAGAGGGCGTTCGCTGCGGCATACGATGATGTCCGGCTGCAGTCCCATGCCCTGCAGTTCCTTGACGCTCGCCTGGGTGGGTTTGGTTTTCATCTCCTGGGACGCGTTCAGATAGGGGATCAGCGTCACATGAATCAGGATCGCGTTCTCCCGTCCGACCTCGTGCTGGAACTGACGGATAGACTCAAGGAAAGGCTGGCTCTCGATATCGCCCACCGTGCCGCCCACCTCGATGATCGCGATGCGCGTCTCCTCGTCGGTAAAGTTGCGGTAGAACCGGCTCTTGATCTCGTTGGTGATGTGCGGGATAACCTGTACGGTGCCGCCGCCGTAATCGCCCCGCCGCTCTTTCTGCAGAACGGACCAGTAGACTTTGCCGGTGGTCACGTTGGAGTTCTTGTCCAGATTCTCGTCGATGAAACGCTCATAGTGACCCAAGTCCAGATCAGTCTCCGTGCCGTCCTCGGTGACGAACACCTCGCCGTGCTGGATGGGGTTCATCGTGCCGGGATCGATGTTGATGTATGGATCGAATTTCTGCATCGTGACCTTGTAGCCGCGCGCCTTCAGCAATCTCCCGAGGGAGGCCGCCGTGATGCCCTTGCCCAGGCCGGAAACGACGCCGCCCGTTACGAATACGTATTTTACCGCCATGTTCTGTAATCCTTTCCGTGACAAAAAATAACTGCGCAACTGTCCGGGTTCCGCAGTCGTACGCGAAACAATATATGGTTTATTATACAATGGGAACACAGGAAAAATCTACTGCTAACGCTAAAAAATGTTAAAAACTTTAGAAATCTTTCATACTTGTGATCTGAAATTCACAATTCCCTTATTGATTTATGTTTTTCCCTTATATATACTAGACATAGCTGACAAAATGAAAAGAGAAAGCGAAGAAGCGGCGCGGTGAGTACCGCGCCGCAAAATGAGAACAGAGCGAAAGAGAGGACGCCTTATGGCTGACAATTATAATCCATATGAAAATGGACCGAACCGCGGGCCGGGGGGACCCGGCAACAACCAGAACCGCGGTCCCGGAGGCCCGAACGGAAACGGCAACGACCCGCGCAGGCAGAGCCTGATTATGCTGGTGATCGCCGCGCTGGTAACGCTGCTGTGCATCAGCATGTTTATGCGCATGTTTACCGGGGCGAGCAATCAGGAGATTACCTACAACGCATTTGTCGATATGATAGAGAATGACCAGATTGAGAGCGTCACGGTGGAGTCGGACAGGATCCTGATCTATCCCAAGGAAGAACAGACGGCGTCGCCTTTTGCGTTCGCATACGGCTATGGGATGGGGACGATGACTTACTATACGGGCAAGATGGAAGATGACGATACCCTGACCAAACGTCTGCTGGAACATGACATTGACCTCAACAAGCAGACTTCCGACAGTTCCAGCGTCATCATGACGGTTCTGCTCTACTATATTCTGCCGATTCTTTTGATGTGGGGGCTTTTGAGTCTGCTGTTCCGCCGAATGGGCGGAAAGGGCGGCCCCATGGGCGTCGGCAAGAGCACGGCGAAAGCGTACGTGCAGAAGGAGACGGGAATCACTTTTCAGGACGTGGCCGGGGAAGACGAGGCGAAGGAGTCGCTGGTAGAGGTCGTGGACTTCCTGCACAATCCGGGCAAATACGCGAAGATCGGCGCCAGGCTTCCCAAGGGCGCGCTGCTGGTCGGCCCGCCCGGCACAGGTAAGACGCTCCTGGCCAAGGCGGTGGCGGGCGAAGCGCATGTTCCGTTTTTCTCGCTGTCCGGGTCGGATTTTATCGAGCTGTATGTGGGCGTGGGGGCTTCCCGCGTGCGCGATCTGTTCAGAGAGGCGGAGAAGAACGCGCCCTGCATCGTATTCATAGACGAGATCGACGCCATCGGCAGAAGCAGGGATTCCAAGTACGGCGGCGGCAACGAAGAGCGGGAGCAGACGCTGAATCAGCTCCTGTCCGAGATGGACGGCTTCGACGGCAGGAAGGGCATTATCATTCTGGCGGCGACCAACAGGCCGGAGATTCTGGATAAGGCTCTGCTGCGCCCGGGCCGTTTTGACAGAAGAATTATTGTGGACAAACCCGATTTAAAGGGTCGTGTGGAGATTCTGAAAGTACACTCCAAAGACGTGCGCATGGACGAGACGGTGGATCTCAACGAGATCGCGCTGGCGACTTCCGGCGCGGTGGGTTCGGATCTGGCCAACATGATCAACGAGGCGGCGATCAACGCCGTCAAGACCGGCAGGGAGTACGTGAGCCAGAAGGATCTGTTCGACGCCGTGGAACAGGTGCTCGTGGGCAAAGAGAAGAAAGACCGCATCATGAGCAAAGAGGAGCGCAGGATCGTGTCCTATCACGAGGTGGGGCACGCGCTGATCAGCGCTCTGCAGAAGAACTCCGAGCCCGTGCAGAAGATCACGATCGTGCCGAGGACGATGGGTGCGCTGGGCTATGTCATGCAGGTGCCGGAGGAGGAAAAATATCTGGATACCGAGTTGGAACTGCGCGACAGACTGGTGGGTCTGCTGGGCGGGCGCGCGGCGGAGGAGATTGTCTTCGACACCGTCACGACAGGCGCGGCCAATGATATCGAGCAGGCGACCAGTCTCGCCCGCAATATGATCACCCGTTTCGGCATGAGCAAGAAGTTTGGCCTGATGGGGCTTGCAACGGTGGAGAGCCAGTATCTGGAGGGGAGGGCTTCCCTGACCTGTTCCGACGTGACCGCGGCGGACATCGACACGGAAGTGATGAAAATGCTGCGCGACAGCTATAAGCAGGCGAAGAAGCTCCTGAAAGAAAACCGCGAGATCATGGATAAGCTGGCGGCGTATCTGATCGAGAAGGAGACGATCACCGGCAAGGAGTTCATGAAGATTTTCCGGAAGGAAAAGGGAATTCCGGAGCCGGAGGAGAAGGACGGCGGATCAGGCGCCCAGCCGAAAGCGGAGAATGGCGGACAGAACGTCCAGCCGAAAGCGGAGGAGACGTCGGCTTCGCAGGCGCCTTCACAGGAGGGGCAGACTCCGCCGCCTGTACAGCAGCCGCAGCAGGGCTATTCCTATCCGCCGCAGCAGGGCCGGCCGCAGCAGCAACAGCAGCAGGCGCCGGCACAGGATATCGGCCAGGGCCGGCAGGATCAATAGGAAGGCGCTATGTTCGATTTTGAAGAGGAACTCAAAAAACTTCCCAATTCACCGGGGGTCTATCTGATGCACGATGCCGCGGACACCATCATCTATGTAGGCAAGGCGGTCAATCTGCACAACCGCGTCCGCTCCTACTTCCGCAAGATCGTCGGGCGGGGACCGCAGATCGACAAGATGGTGCAGCAGATCGCGCGGTTCGAGTACATCGTCACGGACTCGGAGCTGGAAGCGCTGGTGTTAGAGAACAATCTGATCAAAGAGCACAGTCCGAAATACAACACCATGCTCAAGGACGACAAGACCTATCCGTATATCAAGGTGACGATGGGCGAAGAGTATCCGCGGATTCTTTTTTCCAGGGAGATGAAAAAGGACCGTTCCAAATATTTCGGGCCGTACACCAGCGCGGCGGCGGTCAAGGACACGATAGATCTGATGAACAAGCTCTATCAGCTCAGGACCTGCAGCCGCAGGCTGCCGCGCGATATCGGTCTGGAGAGGCCATGTCTGAACTACCATATCAAACAATGTCTGGCGCCGTGTCAGGGCTATATCAGTAAGGAAGAATACCGGGAGAGAGTCAGTCAGGCGCTTGATTTTCTGAACGGGAATTATAAGCCGATCCTGCGGGATCTGGAAGCGAAAATGATGCAGGCTTCGGAAAATATGGAATACGAAGAGGCGATCCGCTGCCGCGATCTGTATAACAGTGTGAAGAGCGTTGCGCAGAAGCAGAAAATCACGGACAGCGGCGGTGAGGACAAAGATATCATCGCGCTGGCCAAGGACGAGACGGACGCTGTCGTACAGGTATTCTTCGTGCGGGACGGCAGGCTGATCGGCAGAGAACACTTCTATATGACCCATGTGCAGGGCTGTGAAAGCGCGCAGATTCTGCTGGATTTCGTGAAGCAGTTCTATGCGGGCACGCCCTATATTCCACGGGAGCTGATGCTGCAGGAGGAGATCGCGGATGTCGATATCCTGGAAAAGTGGCTCGGCAGCCGCAAGGGCAGCAGGGTGTATCTCCGCGTGCCCAAAAAAGGGGCAAAGGAAAAGCTGGTGGAGCTGGCGGCGCAGAACGCACAGCTCGTCCTCAGCCGGGACAGGGAACGCATCAAGCGCGAGGAGGGCAGGACCATCGGTGCGGTGAAAGAGATCGCATCCCTGATCGGACTGGAGCATATCGACCGTATGGAAGCCTACGATATTTCTAATATCAGCGGTTTCGCCAATGTCGGTTCCATGGTGGTATTCGAGAAGGGCAGGGCCAAGCGCAGCGATTACCGCAAGTTCCGCATCCAGACCGTCTCGGGGCCGGACGATTACGCCTGCATGAAGGAAGTGCTCACCAGGAGGTTCGTCCATGGCATGGAGGAGAAGGCGGAGCTGGAGCGCAGGCAGATGGACCACGAGTTCGGCAGCTTCACGAAATTCCCGGATCTGCTCCTGATGGACGGAGGAAAGGGACAGGTGAATATCGCCCTTCAGGTACTGGAGGAGCTGCAGCTCGATATTCCGGTCTGCGGCATGGTGAAGGATGACAATCACAGGACGAGAGGGCTGTATTACCGGAATGTGGAAATCCCCATTGACACGCGTTCGGAAGGTTTCAAACTGATCACGCGGATCCAGGACGAGGCGCACCGGTTCGCGATAGAGTATCATCGCTCCCTGCGCTCCAAGGCACAGGTGAAGTCTGTTCTGGATGAGATCCCGGGCGTCGGTCCGGCGCGCCGCAAGGCGCTGATGAAGCATTTCGGTTCCATCCATGAGATCCAGGAGGCGACGGTGGAGAGGCTGTGCGAGGTTCGGGAGATACCGGAACATATCGCCGTACAGATCCACGATTATTTTGAGAGACAGAAGAACGGAAAGTAGCGGCGGATTGCGAACATTTTTCAACTATGATAGAATATTCGGGAAGGGAAGATGTTTTTCGGACAGATCAAGTAAAAGGAGAGAGCTATGGCGAGCATCAGTTTGGAGAAGGTTATCGAAAAATTTAAATTGGAGAATCTGACACCGGAGATCGATATTTCCAGGATCAAGGTGACACAGCCGGATATCAACCGACCGGCGCTGCAGATTGCGGGCTATTTCGAGCATTTCGAGACGACCCGTCTGCAGATCGTAGGCTTTGTGGAATACTCTTATATGAATAAGATGGAGCGCGGGAAACAGATCGAGATTTTTGAGAAACTTCTCAACAATCCGATTCCGGGCATCGTGTTCTGCAGGGAACTGCAGCCCAACGAACTGTTCCGGGAGATCGCGGTCAAGTACGGCGTGCCGCTCCTGATGAGCAGGCAGGCGACGTCGACCTGTATGGCGGAGATCATCAGATGGCTGAACGTGAAGCTGGCTCCCTGTATCTCGGTGCACGGCGTTCTCGTGGATGTGTATGGCGAGGGCGTTCTGATCACGGGCGAGAGCGGCATCGGTAAGTCGGAGGCGGCCCTCGAACTGATCAAGAGGGGGCACCGTCTTGTCACTGACGACGTGGTGGAACTGCGGCGCGTCAGCGAAGATACGCTGGTCGGTTCCGCGCCCGATATCACGAGACATTTTATTGAGCTGCGGGGTATCGGCATCATCGATGTGAAGGCGCTCTACGGCGCGTCCAGCGTCAAGGACACGCAGTCCGTCGATCTGGTGATCAAGCTGGAGGACTGGGACAAGGATAAGGAGTACGACCGCCTCGGTCTGGAGGAGGAGTACACGGAATATCTCGGCAACAAGCTGGTATGTCACAACATACCGATCAGGCCGGGGCGGAATCTCGCGATTATCTGCGAGGCGGCGGCGGTCAACCACCGCCAGAAGAAGATGGGCTACAATGCGGCGCAGGAGCTGTATAAGCGCGTGCAGGCGTCTCTGGCAGGCGGGCGCGGCGATGAGGATGAATAAAGCGTAAAGGATTGGGGGAACGGAGATGGCAGATTATGTATTTGGTGTGGATATCGGCGGCACGACCGTAAAACTTGGGCTTTTCGACGTCAGCGGGAATGTCCTGGACAAGTGGGAGATTCCCACGAGAACCGGGGACAGCGGCAGAAATATTCTGCCGGATATCGCCGGCAGCGTGCGGGCTAAGATGGATGAAAAAGGCATCGCCGAAAAGGATGTGGCGGGCGTCGGCGTCGGGGCGCCGGGTCCGGTGGACGGCAGCGGAATCATTCACAAGGCGGTCAATCTGGGCTGGGGCGAAATGAATCTGAAAGAGGAACTTGGCGCGCTCCTGGGCGGTATGAGAGTAGAGGGCGGCAACGATGCGAATGTGGCGGCGCTCGGCGAGATGTGGAAAGGCGGCGGGCAGGGCTACCGGGATCTGGTGGCGGTCACGCTCGGCACAGGAGTCGGCGGCGGCATCATCATAGGCGGCAGGATCCTGACGGGCGCTACGGGTTCCGGCGGCGAGATCGGTCATATCCATGTGGAGGATCATGAGAGCGAGGCCTGTGGCTGCGGCAATTACGGCTGTCTGGAAGAATATGCCTCCGCGACGGGCATCACGAGGCTGGCAAGGCGCAGGCTGCAGGCGAGCAGTCAGGACAGCGTTTTGAGAGAAGGAGAGGTGTCCGCCAAGACTGTGTTTGACGCGGTGAAGGCGGGGGACGCGCTGGCCGTGGAGGTCGCTAAGCAGTTTGGCGAGTATCTGGGCAAAGGGCTGGCGGTGATTGCGGGCGTTGTCAATCCCGAGATTTTTGTGATCGGCGGCGGCGTGTCCAAAGCGGGCGAGGTGCTTTTTGAATATATCCGCCCGGCATTTGACAGAACGGTGTTCCACGGCTGTAAGAATACGAAATTCGCGCTCGCGACGCTCGGCAACGACGCCGGCATTTACGGTGCGGCCAGAATGGTACTGGACTGATCGGCGGCGGGATACATATTTTGTGCCGGATAAGTATATGATGAAATAGTAAGCGGCAATTCTGTGAAACGGACGGTAGGAAACTTGGGCGCATCGATGTATGATTATGTGAAGACGGTGATTCCCGAAGAGCGGATTTTATTTCACCGGGAAATGAAGGATTACACGACTTTCCGCGTGGGCGGCGAGGCGGAGTGCATCCTTCTCATACAGCAGGAGGAAGAACTGAGGAAGCTGGTCATTTATCTGAACCGCATCGAGCAGGACTATTTCATTCTCGGCAACGGGAGCAACCTTCTCGTAGGCGACAAAGGGTATCGCGGTATCGTGTTGAAATTCGACGGTCCGATGGAAGAGATCGCCGTGGACGGAACGCGCGTCACCGCCAGGGCGGGCGCGCTGCTCTCTCAGGTGGCAGTGGCCGCAAGGGAGCACAGCCTGACGGGTCTGGAGTTCGCGGCGGGGATCCCGGGCAGTATCGGCGGCGGCGTCGTGATGAATGCGGGAGCCTATGAAGGAGAGATGAAACAGATCGTGGAGGCGGTCCGCGTGATGGACCGCGACGGGGAGATCATCACGCTTGACAACGATACGATGGAGTTCGGCTACCGCACCAGCATTATCAAAAACAGGTCGTTCATCGTCCTGGAGGTAGCGATGCGCCTTGCGCAGGGCGACCGCGACCGGATCGGCGCGAAGATGGAGGAGCTGGCGGCGCTTCGCCGGAGCAGGCAGCCGCTCGAATATCCGAGCGCGGGCAGTACGTTCAAACGACCGGAGGGGTACTACGCGGGCAAACTGATCATGGAGGCGGGAATGCGCGGTTATCGTATCGGCGGCGCACAGGTGGCGGATAAGCACTGTGGATTCGTCGTGAATACGGGCGGGGCGACGGCGGCGGATATCAGGGAAGTGATCGAGGAAGTACAGGAACGCGTCAGGGAGCGTTTTCATGTTTCCCTTGAACCGGAAGTGGTTTTTCTGGGCGACTTTTAGGAGAAAGAGACAATGAGATTTGTTGTGGTGACGGGCATGAGCGGCGCGGGGAAGAGAACCGCCATGAAGATGCTGGAGGACGTCGGGTTCTATTGTGTGGATAATCTGCCGGTTCCTCTGATCGAGAAATTTATGGAGCTGGTCGCTACGCCGAACGGCGAGATCAGCAAGGTGGCGCTCGGCCTGGATGTGCGCGCCGATCAGTCCTTTGGCGACGCGCAGGAGATATTGGACAAGCTGCGGAAGAACGGTTATCTCTTCGAGATCCTGTTCCTGGAGGCGAGCGACGCCGTGCTGCTCAAGCGTTATAAGGAGACGAGACGGCTGCATCCGCTCGCTCTTGAAGGAAGAGTGGAGGAGGGCGTGCACAGAGAGCGCGAGATCCTGCAGGGGATACGCCAGAAGGCGGATTATGTCATCGACACGTCCAATCTCCTGACGAGAGAGCTGAAAGAGGAGATCGATCATATTTTCGTGCGCAACGAGGAGTACAATTCCCTGATGGTCACGATCCTGTCCTTCGGGTTCAAAAACGGCATCCCGGCGGACGCGGATCTGGTGTTTGACGTCAGGTTCCTGCCGAATCCCTTTTATATCGACGAGCTCAAGCATAAGACGGGCAATGACAGAGAGGTGCAGGAATATGTGATGGGTTTTCCGGAGGCGGGGGTCTTCCTGAGTAAGCTGGCAGACATGCTGGATTTCCTGATTCCCAATTACGTCAAAGAGGGAAAGCACCAGCTTGTAATCGGGATCGGCTGTACGGGAGGGAAGCACAGGAGCGTTACGCTGGCGAACGAGCTGTACGGAGCAATGAAAAATCGCGGCAGCTACGGGACGAAGCTGTATCACAGAGATATCATCAGGCAGGGAGTGTAGTATGTCCTTTTCGGGAACGGTCAAAGAAGAGCTCGCGGCGCAGATCAGCCCGGCGAGACACTGTCAGCTGGCGGAACTGGCGGCGCTGCTCCATTTTAGCGGCGGCGTCTGCGAGGGCGGGAAACATCTGTGCCTGAATACGGAAAATGAAGCGGTCGCGAAAAAGTGCTTTACATTATTCAAAAAAGCATTTAATATAGATACTGTTGTGACGAGTGCGAAGGGCAGGCTGCTGCCTGACGGGGAAACCGAGTTAAAGGTGATGCAGGCGCTGCATCTTGGCGGGAACGAGGGAGTCCCGATCACGCTGGAGGCGCCGGTCAGTTCGCTTCTGATTAAGAATTCCTGCTGCGGGCGGGCATATCTGCGGGGCGCGTTTTTGAGCGTCGGTTCCATGAGCGACCCGAGAAAAAGCTATCACCTGGAATTTGTCTGCGGGGAGAGAGCGCAGGCGGAGCAGCTCAGGGATCTTATTTTGGGATTTGAGATAGAGGCCAGGGTCATCAGGCGCAAGAAGTACGATGTGGTATACCTGAAGGAAGGTTCCGGCATCGTTGATCTTCTCAACGTCATGGGCGCGCATATATCGCTGATGAATCTGGAGAATCTGCGGATTGTCAAGGGAATGCGCAATTCCATCAACAGGCGTGTGAACTGCGAGACGGCCAATATTTCCAAGACCGTCGCGGCGGCCTCGAAGCAGATAGAAGATATTCTTTTGGTCAGAGACAGATACGGATTCGAGAATCTGCCGGATCATCTGAGGCAGATGGCCGAGGTTCGCCTGGAATATCCCGACGCGGCGCTGAAAGAGCTGGGCGGGTATCTGGAACCTGCGGTGGGAAAATCGGGCGTCAATCACAGATTGCGCAGACTGAGCGAGATTGCTGATGGTATCAGGTCATAGAAGGAGGAGAATATTATGATTCAAAAAGCGATCCGGATTAGACTGGAGACAGGGCTGGAAGCCAGGCCGGTTGCGATGCTGGTACAGGTGGCCAGTCAGTTTGACAGCTCTGTGTACATCAATGCGGACAACAGAAAAGTAAACGCCAAGAGTATCATGGGCATGATGAGCCTGGGACTCGCCAGCGGTGAAGAGATCAGTGTCACTGCGGACGGTAAGGACGAGGAGGCCGCCATCGAGGGAATCGAGAAGTTCCTGAGCGGCAGATAGGCGGATCCCGGAACGGCATTTGGATAAGGCAGA
Source organism: uncultured Lachnospiraceae bacterium (assembly GCA_947626775.1). Classification (GTDB taxonomy): domain Bacteria; phylum Bacillota; class Clostridia; order Lachnospirales; family Lachnospiraceae; genus UBA3282. Next base: position 33,889 of record CANQTL010000003.1, read on the forward strand.
AAATAAGGAGAGGCTGCGTTTCGTTCACACGCGAAGCGCAGCCTCCGTTGCGTTTTCCGGTTGCCTGTATGGCGCTGCGGTGATAAAATAGGAGACGTGTGGAGGGAACGCCGGATATGAGTGTAAAAATGCTTTTTATCTATAATCCCAGAGCGGGCAAAGCGCAGATACGCAGCAATCTTCTCGATATCATAGACATTTTCGTGAAGGCGGGCTATGAGGTGACGGCCTATCCGACGCAGGCGGCGGGGGATGCGGTCAAGGCGGTCAAGGAACGGCGCGCAGGCTATGATATCGTGGCGTGCAGCGGCGGAGACGGCACGCTGGACGAAGTGGTGAACGGCATGATGCAGTGCGACGAAAGGGTTCCCATCGGGTATGTTCCCGCCGGGAGTACCAACGATTTTGCCAACAGCCTGGGGATTCCCAAGAACATGATTACGGCGGCGGACGTGGTCGTGAACGGCAGGGATTTCGCCTGCGACATCGGATCCTTCAACCATGACAGCTTTATCTATGTGGCGGCTTTCGGGCTTTTTACGGACGTGTCCTACGAGACGAAGCAGGATATCAAGAACGTGCTCGGCCATGCGGCCTATCTTCTGGAAGGGGTAAAGCGGCTCCCGGCTGTGCGTTCCTATGCGCTGAAGATCACGCATGACGAGGAAGTGATCGAGGGAGAGTTTCTGTACGGGATGATCACGAATTCGTATTCCGTCGGCGGCTTCCGCGGGATCACAGGCAGGGACGTGCTGCTGGACGACGGACTGTTCGAGGTCATGCTGGTGCGCAGACCGAACAATCCGCTCGATCTGAACAATATCATCAGAGCGCTGGTGGATAAGCGCGTGAAGTCCGAACATATTTATACGTTTAAGACGTCGCGGCTTGCGGTGGAGAGCGAGGAGCCGCTGTCGTGGACGCTGGACGGGGAGTTCGGCGGAGAGCACACGAAGGCCGTGATCGAGAACCGGCAGAAAGTGCTGCGGATCAGGGTGCCGCGGGATCACGTCTGAATGGAAACCCGCTTATTTTCTTAGATAATGTTTGCGTCAGGTCGCGCTTTGCGGTATAATGTTCACGAAGGCAATAAGCCGTGCGAAGACAGCACGACTTGTCACATAATTAAAAAATAAAATAAGAAAGGTGGTAAGAACAATGCCATTAGTAACAACAACCGAAATGTTCAAGAAGGCATATAACGGCGGATACGCCGTCGGTGCATTCAACGTGAACAACATGGAGATCGTTCAGGGTATCACAGAGGCGGCCGGCGAGCTGAACAGCCCCGTTATCCTGCAGGTTTCCAAGGGCGCGCGCGCATATGCGAACCATACTTATCTGGTGAAGCTGGTAGAGGCTGCGGTTGAGGAGAATCCTCAGATCCCGATTGCGCTTCATCTGGATCACGGCGACACGTTTGAGCTGTGCAAATCCTGTATCGACGGCGGTTTCACCTCCGTTATGATCGACGCTTCCTCCAAGTCCTTCGAGGACAATATCGCCCTGACCAAACAGGTGGTAGAGTACGCGCATGCAAACGGCGTAGTGGTTGAGGCTGAGCTTGGCACGCTGGCAGGCGTGGAGGATGAAGTCAAAGTAGAGGCGGGCAAAGAGATGTACACCCGTCCCGAAGAAGTGGAAGAGTTCGTCTCCAGAACGGGCTGCGACTCTCTGGCGATCGCGATCGGTACTTCCCATGGAGCATACAAATTCACGGCAGCACAGTGCACGAGAAATGCAGATGGCGTTCTTGTTCCGCCGCCGCTGCGCTTCGACGTACTGGAGGAGTGTATCAAGCGTCTTCCCGGCTTCCCGATCGTTCTGCACGGTTCTTCTTCCGTTCCGCAGGAGTTCGTCAAGATGGTAAACCAGTACGGCGGCAATATGCCGGACGCCGTAGGTATTCCGGAAGAGCAGCTTCGTAAGGCTGCGGAGCTGGCTGTATGTAAGATCAATATCGATTCCGATATCCGTCTTGCCATGACAGGCAATATCCGCAAATACTTCGCAGAGCATCCGGATCACTTCGATCCCCGCCAGTATCTGAAGCCGGCCCGCCAGGCGGTCAAGGATATGGTTGCTCACAAGATCAAGAACGTACTTGGTTCCGACGGCAAAGCCTGAAATTGAGAGAGACAGTAAGAACCCCCTTCCGATATGGAGGGGGTTCGTTTTCCGCAGAGGAAGCGGCTGCCCGGCATGTGGCATGAAGAAACGGATAAAATGCGAAACAGAGGATCGCCGAATGAACATATATTTACTTCGTCACGGAGAGACGGACTGGAACCGCGAGAGACGCATTCAGGGACGCACGGATATACGGATGAATGATACGGGGAGAATGCAGATCGGGCATGTGGCGGATGTCCTTGCCAGTCTGCCGGTCAGTATCGAAGTGATCTTGTCGAGTCCTCTGTCGCGAGCTCAGGAGAGTGCGCAGATTGTCGCCGACAGGCTGGGCTATCGGAGAGAAGATATCGTGACGGAACCGCTGCTGATCGAGCGTTGCTTCGGCGAGGGAGAAGGCTTGACGGAGGCGGAGCGGCAGGCCCGGTATCAGAATACGCCTTTCGGTCATCTCTATCCCGGTATGGAGACGCTGGAGGAAGTGCTGGCAAGAGGGCGCAGGGCGTTCAATAAGATCGTGGAGACTTGCCGCGATCAAGAGAATGTGCTGGCGGTTTGTCACGGCGCGATTCTCTTCGCGATCATGTCCGCCGCTACGGACGGGCGTATCGTTTACTGGGGCGACCAGATCACCCTGAAACAGGGGAATATCCATCTGCTTACCTGTCGGGACGGAAAGGTGGAGGCGGCGCAGTACACCGAGGAGGAGCCGTTCTTTAAGACTGTCGAGACATGAAAATGAAATTTGTGTGCGCCGCATCATTGCCTGGGATGCGGCGCACCTGAGTGAAGATCATAAGATATTTTCGTTTATTTTGCGGGAATTTCCTTGTCCGCGCGAAGAATGTGGTTGACCAGCCAGCCGAGCAGAAATTCCATCAGGCTTTCCAGATATTCCTTGGGATCGCCGACAATGTCTTCGACGTCGATCTCGTTCAGGCGGGCGATAAACGCCTCATGCGCCCGCTTCTGCGCTTCATATCCCTCGTAGTGGATACTCTGCATATATTCTTCCTCGTCCGCGAAATGAAGTTTGGTGTAGTCTTTTAACTCCGTCAGGATCGCTGTAATTTTCTCATACCCGTCTCCGGGGACATAGGAGCGCACCAGCTGATTCGTCCGCTCCGCTATTTCAAATAAGATCCGGTGCTCTTTGTCTATAATATCGATTCCCGTCTCATATTCCGGGACAAACTCACAGGGATTTTCCCGCAGCATCCACTCTTCCAGAGGCGGCAGTTTGCCGATCATGCTGTCGCTCCCGATAATATGCTGGTAAAGCCACTTGGCCAGAAAATTGATCAGCCCTTCGATCGCCTCTATCTGCGATTCAAAGTCGTCGATATTCTTCACATTAAATTCCAGGATTCTCTCCCGGAACATCATGTGCTGCGGGCGCTGCAGGATCAGTTCCGGATCCCGGATCTGCTGCATATACGCTTCTTCGTAGGCAAAATGCCGGTCCGCGTATGCCTCCAGTTCCGCAAGCAGTTCCTTGATGGCATAGTACTGATCGCCCACATATTGATTCTGCAGAAGATACAGCCCTTTGTTCAGCAGTTCAAACAGATGCCGGTGCTCATTGTCAATTTCCTCGATTCCGACAAGACAATCCTCCGTAAACAGAAACATGCCATATTCCTCCTATCTCGATTTCTGATGCTGCGTCTGCATCCATTATAGCACATTGAGAGCAGGGTTGGGATAAAAATTTATCTATGGCCGGGCATACTCTGTAAGAAAGGCCTGTATCGTCCCGTAGTAAGCTTCCGGGTCTTTGTCCTGCGGCTGTCCGTGCCCGGCGCCGTCGATGACGAGCAGTTCTTTCGGACAGACTGCAGCGGCGTACAGATCTCTGGACATCTGTACGTCTATCATGGCGTCGGCGGAGCCGTGGATAAAGAGGGTGGGGACGTGACTTCTCGCGACGGCGTCAAGCGCGGAGGCGTTGTCCAGATTGTACCCGCCCCGCATAAGCAGCGCAATGCGCGCGGAATCTACCAGCGGAAAAGCCGGCAGATGAAACCAGTCCCTGATCTTGTCGCCGAACATGGAATAAGCGTCCGTGTAGGCGCTGTCCGAGATCACGGCGGCGATATGTTCCGATACCTTGTCTGCGCCGGTCATCATCAGGGCCGCGGCGGCGCCCATGGACTGTCCGTGTATGACGATAACGGCGTCCTCATCCCGGGACAGAATATAGTCGACCCACAGGTTACAGTCGAAATGGTCCGTCCATCCCATACCGATAAAATCTCCTTCGCTCTCACCCTGGCAGCGCAGATCTGGGACGATCACATGATATCCCTGTCTCTGGTACCAGCAGGCGAAAGGATACATCTCTTCCTTCCAGCCCGTGTAGCCGTGCAGGACGAGCGCCCAGCGGTGGCTGACGGGATCTGCTCTGGTTTCTTCCGGCGGGAAAAATTCTGTGGCAATCAGCGTATAGCCGTCGCCGGTCAGGGCGGAAATCTTCTGCATACGCACGGTCTCGAGCCATTCGTCCGTATCGTTCAGAGACAGCTGGCGCGTTACCTGAATGTCCGACGTCTGTACCTGCGCGGCGTAGCTTTCGTCTGTGATCCGCTGGAACGCGTCCAGTCTGCGCATGAAAGAGGGAACGAGCGCCGCGCTCACAAGAAAATTGACCAGAATAACATACAATACGGCTGACAGGAAGACTGCGGCAGCCAGTATCCTAAAGACTCTGTGTTTTCGTTTCACTTTCCTCATTTCCTTTGTGTCAAAACCCTGTCTTTATTTTACTATGCCGCGGTCTTTTCCGCCAGCCGTATTGTATTGTCAGTTATGTTATTTTTTTACAGCGCTGTCTGCGCGTATGGTGCAGCGAAAACGCGTTTACTCCGCGTGTTCCTCGTTGATGTCAGGGAACACGGAGAGCATGGGCTTTACGTCCGTTTTCTTGCGGATGATGCGGTCCACATAGTTCTTCGTGATCTTCATCACGAGCGGCGACAGGCACAGGACGCCGACCAGGTTCGGCATCGCCATCAGACCGTTAAACGTATCGGAGAGGTCCCACGCCAAGCTCAGCTTCATGGTTGCTCCCACGAAGATGATGATGATGAACACAATGCGGTAGGCGATCGTGGACGCCGTACCGAAGAGATACTCCCACGCTTTCGTGCCGTAGTGGCTCCAGCCGAGCACCGTAGAGAACGCGAAGAGCAGGATGGCGATCGCGATGAACATCGGCCCGAAAGAGCCGAATACCGTGGCGAAAGCCTGGCCTACTAGGGCGGAGTCCGCCGCCTCGCTGAGCACTGCGCCTGTCTCCAGATCGATCAGACCGGAGGAGAGCACGGAGAAAGCCGTCAACGTGCAGACCACCATCGTGTCCGCAAACACCTCAAAGATGCCCCACATGCCCTGACGGACGGGCTCCTTGACGTTGGAGTTGGAGTGTACCATAACAGAGGAACCGAGTCCCGCCTCGTTGGAGAAGACGCCGCGCTTCATGCCCCAGGTGAGCGCCATCTTGACGCCGGAGCCGACGATACCGCCGCCTACGGCCCGCAGACCGAACGCGCCCTTGAAGATTGCGCCGAAGACTGCGCCGACGTGGCCGATGTTGCTAAAGAAGATTACCAGCGTGCCGACGATATACAGAATCGCCATGAAGGGAACGAGTTTCTCTGTAACCGCCGCGATTCTCTTCAGGCCGCCCAGAATAACCAATGCCGCCAGGATCATCAGCACTATGCCCGTCACCTGTGTGGGAACGGAGAACGCCGCCTGCATGTTGGCCGCGATGGAGTTGATCTGGCTCATGTTGCCGATGCCGAAGGAGGCAAGCAGGCAGAAGATCGAGAACAGCACCGCCAGCACCGCGCCGATCTGCTTGCAGCCCTTGTAGGAGCCGAGGCCATCTTTCAGATAGTACATGGCGCCTCCGCACCACTCGCCTTTGGAATTCTTACGCCGATAGTAGATGCCGAGCACGTTTTCGGAATAATTCGTCATCATGCCGAAGAAAGCTACGACCCACATCCAGAAGATTGCGCCGGGGCCGCCCGCGATCAGCGCGCTGGCCACGCCGACGATATTGCCTGTACCGATGGTCGCGGCGAGAGCCGTACACAGGGACTGGAACTGCGAGATCGCCTTATCGTCCTTGCCCGTGTGTTTGGTGATGCGCTTGTCGCTGAAGATGCCGCCGATCGTGTTCTTCCACCAGTGCCCGATGTGGGACAGCTGGAAAAACTTCGTCAGGATGGTCATCAAAATACCGGTGCCGACCAGCATGATCAGCATGGGAATGCCCCACACGAAGCTGTTGACAGCGCCGTTGACTTTAGTGATCATGTCCACTAATCCATTCATAATCGTTTCCTCCCTCTTTTCCGAAAAAAAAGCGCAGACACCGAAAGTATGTCCACGCTGACATTCAGAAATTTTCTTAATTATATATGTATACTTGTACCTTGCCAAGTATATCATATCCGCCGCGGCTCTGCAAGAAAAAACTCCCATAAAAAGGGAGGATGCCAAGCAAAGAAGATCTTTACTTGGCATTTATTATGAAAAAGTTTTATTGATTTATTCTCTCTGAGGACGATTACCATCGTGTTTCTATGGTTTTAGTATACGGAAGAGAAATGTCTAAACAATGATTCGCACATGAAGTTTTTTTAAAATAAATATGAACAAATCATGAACGCGCCGATTGTTTGCGGTACTGATTGACATTCGCGCACGCGAGGTGTATACTCTAATAAATCGCGCGAGATTAAATCTTGACAGTCTGAACGAAACGTATTCTGAACGGGCGGTACGCGACGTCTATGACGCGGAGCAGACGGCACAGCGAGGGAAGGCGATGAAGATGGATCGGGAAAAAGAAATTGTAAAAATAAGCATGATCGGCATTTTTTTGACAAGATGCTCCATCCGGAAACAGCGGACTATTCCGTGGTATCTCTGGTCATTATAGCGGCTGCCGCGGCTGTTAAGCTGATATTCGGCCGCTATACCAAAGCGGCGGGGAGAACGTATCACTCGGAGTCGCTGACCGCCTCCGGTACGGACTCGGTGATGGATGCGTTTATTTCCCTCTCTACTCTTGCGGCGGCAGTTGTCAGTATGATATTCTCGGTCAGCATTGAGGGGATTCTTGGCGTTGTGATCGCCGTCTTTATTTTGAAAGCGGGAATAGAGATTCTGCTGGAAAGCCTGGGAAATATTATCGGGACAAGGGTGGACAGTCAGTTGTCCACAGAGCTGAAAGACTTCATCTGCACAAATCCGGCAGTGCTGGGAGCCTATGATCTCTTTCTACACCAATACGGACCGGAGCGGCTGATCGGCTCGGTGCATATTGAACTGCCGGACGACATGACGGCGAGAGAGATCCACGGATTGACCAGACAGATCGCGGGTCTACAGAAATTTTGGCATTATCCTGACGGTCGGCATCTATGCCTCCAATACGGTGGACGAGGTTTTGGCCGAGATGAAAAAAACGCTGTCCGCTCTTGTTCAGGAATATCCGGAAGTCCTGCAGATGCACGGTTTTTATGTGGACACAGAAAAAAAGCTGGTATCTTTTGACCTGATTATTGATTTTAAGGCGGAGAACAAAGAGAAGATCGAGGGAGACATTATAGAGCGCATGAAAAAGCGGTACGCGGCGTATGAATTTATCGCGGTCCTAGACAGCGACGTCAGCGATTAGCGCATTGCCGTATCTGCAATGACAACCCATTATCATCCTGATGCAGGAGATAATGGGTCATGCCGTCACATCTTCTCCGGTTCCGGGTAATCGACGCCGAAAGTCTCTACCGTAACAGTCTTGATCTTCTGCTCTTTGAGCGGACGATCTTCATAGTCCGTCGCCGTCTCGGCGATCTTATCGACATTTTCCATCCCTTCCGTCACTTTGCCGAAAGCCGCATAGGAGCCGTCCAGATGGGGCGCGTTCTTGTGCATGATGAAAAACTGGCTGCCCGCGGAATTGGGGTGCATGCTGCGCGCCATGGAAAGGACGCCCGCCGTGTGCTTTAAGTCGTTGGGACAGCCGTTCTGCATAAACTCGCCGCGGATACTGTAGCCGGGGCCGCCCATGCCCGTGCCCTCGGGGTCGCCGCCCTGGATCATGAAGCCTTTGATGACCCTGTGAAAGATCAGTCCGTCGTAGAAGCCCTGTCTGATCAGGCTGATAAAGTTGTTGACGGATATGGGCGCGACGTCGGGGTAAAGTTCCGCCTTGATCACATCGCCGTTTTCCATCGTAAAGGTTACAATCGGGTTTTGTGCCATTTTGTCCTCCGTTCCTGCGCAGCCGTCGTGCTGACGCACTCAAAGATTCTGTCGTTATCATGTCAGGTGAAATCAAATGCTCGCTTCGCTCGCGCTTGATTTTCTGCTGACATGATATATTATATATAGAAAAAATGAAGGAATGCAAGTGAAAGTGTTGACGCATATAGTACTATATAGTACTGTTCTGTCTTGAAGAGGAGCTGGCGGAATACGACAGAGGGGCAGAATTTGTAAATTATGCCTGACTTCAGTAAATGGGAAACAGGACATGATCGGGAAAGTATTTTTATGTCTGGAAGAAAATATGATGCGGACGGCAGATCCGCTCGCGGATGATTTGCGGGAGCATGGAATCGCCGTTGTCACGGTATCTTACACAAGAAGTCACGGCAAGCCGCTGCATGTGAAAGAATATGAGGCGGCGCACGATGCGGCGAAGCCGGATGAAGGCGGCGGGAATGCGGAGCAACTAAGAGACGCTCTGTACATCACGGACTCCGATGAGACATACCGCGCGCTGCGGCAGCAGGACGCTTATGTTCTGCCCTTCCGTCACGCGGGGAACAGGGAGGCGGACTTCGCGGGCGCAGCCTATGTGATCGAACAGATCGAAGAGCTTGGGTACGAAGAAATCGACATGGCTTACCGGCGTCTGGCGGGTCTGCCGTGGGAAATTTTTACAACAAAACGTTGTATCGTGCGCGAGACGACGGAGGAAGATGCGGACAGCTTTTATGCGATTTACGCGGAGCCGGAGATCACGAAGTATATGGAAGATCTGTACGTCGATCGGGAGGCGGAACTGGCCTATATCCGGGAGTATCGGGAGAAGGTGTACGGTTTCTACGGTTACGGCATGTGGACGGTTCTGTTAAAGGACGGCACGGTGATCGGACGAGCGGGCGTCAGCTGGCGCGAGGGGTATGACGTGCCGGAGCTGGGGTTTGTGATCGGCGTCCCGTGGCAGCGGCGGGGGTATGCCTGTGAAGTGTGCAGCGCGATTCTCGACTACGCGGCTGAGGAACTGGGGATGACGCAGGTGCAGGCGCTGGTGATGAAGGACAACGTGAAGTCGCTGGCGCTGTGCGGCAGGCTCGGCTTTCAGGAGGCCGGCGAAGTCAGGGAGGGAAACTGCGGTTATGTGCGGCTGCTGTGGCACGCGCCGCGAGAGCGGCGGCTTTGGCCGGATGGGTTGGCCGGCAAAATTTTGACAAAATTTTAAAATAGCTATTGACAGAGAAAATGAACGGTGCTAGAATTGCATTCAGAGAGAGCAAAGGTGCTGTGACGGAGGTCGCGGCGTCTTTTTTTCTCGAAATATATTGTAAAAGGTACGGAGCAATGGGGCTTTGAGGAAGGCGCGTTGTATCCGTATTTTTTATGTGAGGAGGAAAAATTATGAGTGAAGAGATTTTGAGCGCTATTACAGGCGAAGTCTACGGCGTCTGGTTCTTGATCGGCGCTGCGCTGGTCTTCTGGATGCAGGCCGGTTTCGCTATGGTGGAGACAGGTTTTACCAGAGCGAAGAACGCGGGCAATATCCTGATGAAGAATCTAATGGATTTTTGCATCGGCACGGTCGTTTTCATCCTGGTCGGGTTTGGTCTGTTCCTGGGTGAAGATCTGATGGGCATTATCGGTAAGCCCGGTTTTGACATTTTTACCAACTATGCAGAGTTCGACTGGTCGAACTTCGTGTTCAACCTGGTGTTCTGTGCGACCACCGCGACGATCGTTTCGGGCGCGATGGCTGAGAGAACGAAATTTTTATCCTACTGCGTATATTCGGGTGTGATCTCCGCGGTCATCTATCCGATCGAGGCGCACTGGACATGGGGCGGCGGCTGGCTGGCTCAGATGGGTTTCCACGATTTCGCCGGTTCCAACTGCATTCATATGGTGGGCGGCATCAGCGCGCTGATCGGCGCGGCCATGCTTGGGCCCCGTATCGGCAAGTTCGTGAAGGACAAATCCGGCAAGATCACAAAAGTGAACGCTTTCCCCGGTCATAATCTCCCGATCGGCTGCCTCGGCGTGTTTATCCTGTGGCTCGGCTGGTACGGATTTAACGGCGCGGCTGCGGTATCGGTCGAGGAACTCGGTTCTATCTTCGTGACGACGACGATTGCTCCGGCGGTTGCGACGGTAGTGTGTATGGTATTTACATGGGTCAAATACGGCAAACCCGACGTCTCCATGTGTCTGAACGCTTCTCTGGCGGGTCTGGTGGCAATCACCGCTCCCTGTGATGTGTGCGACGCGTTCGGCGCGATTGTCATCGGCGCGGTTGCCGGCGTGCTGGTAGTATTCGGCGTATGGCTTCTCGATTATAAGCTCCGCATCGACGATCCCGTTGGCGCGGTTGCGGTACACTGCCTGAACGGTATCTGGGGTACCATCGCGGTTGGTCTGTTCGCCACGGATACGGCGCCCGCCTTTGCGAGAGGCTACGGCGACGGCGTGACCTTCGGCGCGAACCAGATCGCAGCGGAAGGCCTGTTCTACGGCGGCGGTTTCAAGCAGCTCGGTCTGCAGCTTTTAGGTATGGGTGCTACGATCCTGTGGACGGCGGTGACGATCACATTGACTTTCTTGGCGATCAAGGCGATCTTCGGCCTGCGGGCTTCCGAGGAGGAGGAGATCATCGGTCTGGACGCTACGGAGCACGGTCTTGCATCCGCATACTCGGGCTTCAGCATCATGGATGTGTCCAACACGATGTCCATGGACGTCAACGAGAACACCAGCCTCGGCGTAGAGGATTACGACGCGGCGTCGGAGGTACAGAAGAATGCAGCCGTCAAGGTGGCTCAGGTTCCGCTTGCCTCTGCGACGGGTATGTATAAAGTTTCCATCATCGCGAAGCTGTCCAGGTATGATCAGCTGAGAAAGGCAATGAACGATCTGGGCGTAACGGGTATGACCGTGACACAGGTTATGGGCTGCGGTATCCAGAAGGGCGCGGGCGAGATGTATCGAGGCGTCGAGATGGATGCGACCCTGCTGCCTAAGGTCAAGGTTGAGGTCGTCGTCAGCAAGATTCCGGTAGACACCGTGATCGAGGCTGCCAAGAAAGCCCTCTATACAGGGCATATCGGAGACGGCAAGATCTTCGTATACAATGTCGACAAGGTTGTCAAGGTCCGCACGGGCGAAGAGGATTTTGCGGCATTGCAGGATGTTGAGTAAGCGTATACCTATATCCCTTAGTTTGTATCTATATAAAACGGGCTCCTGGCGCTTCCACCGCCGGGGGTTCGTTTTATGTTTGCTGGAAATTTCCTCATTTTTTTGTCATCATAGCCATATAATTCGCCCATGTTTTTGCTATTATAGCATGATAATTCGCTCATGTTTTTGTAATATACTCTGTGTAATTCCCTCATTTTTTTGTAAAACCATTGTATTTCTGCGGGAAATTGCATATACTAATGGAAAGAACGGAAAGGAGCGACGGGATGTATCTGTCAAGAAAGATTGACCATGCACTGGAAGAGTGGAAAAAAGATGCGCAGAGAAAGCCGATGATCGTCAAAGGGCCGCGTCAGGTAGGTAAGACGGAGTCTGTCAGGCGGTTTGCAAAGCAAAATTATGAGAACGTCGTAGAGATCAATTTCGTGGAAGAGCCGAAGTACAGGATGATCACGGCGGACGGATATAAGGCGGAGGAGATTGTCAAGAATATCTCTCTGCTCGATCCCTCGAAGAAGTTCACAGCGGGTAAAACGTTACTCTTCTTCGATGAACTGCAGGCGTTTCCGGAGATTGCCACCGCGCTCAAGTTTTTTCAGATCGACGGACGGTTTGACGTGATCTGCAGCGGCTCTCTGCTCGGGATACAGTATCGGCGGATCGAGAGCAACAGTGTCGGTTATAAAGCCGACTATGAGATGTACTCTTTGGATTTTGAAGAATTTTTGTGGGCCAAAGGATACGACAGCGCGTTTACGGAAGAACTGCTTACACATATGCTGGAGCAAAAACCGCTCGGTGATGTCACGATGTCTGTGTGCGGGAGTCTTTTTCTGGATTACTGTATTTTGGGCGGTATGCCGGCTGTTGTTCGGGAATATATCGAGAAGGGGACGTTTGAAGGCTCGCTGGAGATACAGAGACAACTATTGGCCGATTATAAAGAGGATATCCGAAAGTACGCCGAGGGTCTGGATCAGACGAGGATATTGAATGTCTTTAATCAGATCCCCGTGCAGCTGGCGAAAGACAATAAGAAGTTCCAGATCTCCAAGGTGGCGTCCGGCGCAAGATTCAAGGATTATCGGGGCTGTATTGAGTGGCTCGCCGACGCGGGCATGATCAATCTGTGCTACTGTCTGAAAAGCCCGGAGCTGCCGCTCAAAGGGAATTATGAGGAAAATAAATACAAGATCTATTTTGCCGACAGCGGCCTTCTGGTGGCGATGCTGGACGACGAGGCGCAGGACGATCTGCGCGCCAACAGGAATCTGGGCGTCTATAAGGGCGCGCTGTATGAGAATATTGTCGGGGAGGCGCTCGTAAAGAGCGGCTACGGTCTCTACTATTATAAAAAGGAAAACTCCACGCTGGAGGAAGATTTTTTCGTGCGGACGGCGTCGGAACTGATCCCGATTGAGGTGAAGGCGACCAACGGCAGGGCGAAGTCGCTGCGCAGCCTGATCGACGGGGACAGATATGGGGATATCCGCTATGGCGTCAAGTTCGCGGCCGCCAACATCGGTTACAGCGGCGGCGTCTATACGTTTCCGTATTTTTGTGCCTTTCTTTTGCGGAAGTATCTGCGGGAAACAGACAGGAAGGCGCAAGCCGAATAATTTTTTGAAAAAGCTATTGACAACAGGAAAGAGTGGGCATATAATCAGCATTATAACAAAAACATATAATTCCTATAAAGAAAGTAGGAAATAAAAACGGAGAAAACGGAGGGTATGTATCATGAGCAAGATCAAAGAGAGCGCACTGGAACTGATCGGCGGGACGCCGATCCTGAAACTGAACGGCTACAGCAAAAAGGCGGGCGTGGCGGACGTAACGCTCCTCGCGAAACTGGAGTACCTGAATCCGGCGGGATCCGTCAAGGACCGTATCGCGAAGGCGATGATCGAGGACGCGGAGAAGAAAGGACTTCTGAAGGAGGGCGCTACCATTATCGAGCCCACCAGCGGCAACACGGGAATCGGCCTTGCCGCAGTCGCTGCGGCGAAGGGCTACCGGGCGATCCTGACGCTGCCCGACACGATGAGCGTGGAGAGAAGAAATCTCCTGAAAGCATACGGCGCGGAGCTGGTGCTCACCGAGGGCGCGAAGGGTATGAAGGGCGCCATCGCCAAGGCGGAGGAACTGAAAAATGAGATCGAGGGTTCTGTGATCCTGGGACAGTTCGTGAATCCGGCCAACCCCGCGGTACACAAGGCGACGACGGGTCCGGAGATCTGGGACCAGACGGACGGCAAGGTAGACATCTTCGTGGCGGGCGTCGGCACAGGCGGCACGATCACGGGCGTGGGCGAGTACCTGAAAGAGAAGAATCCGAATGTGAAGATCGTCGCGGTGGAGCCGGCGACCAGCCCCGTGCTTTCCAAAGGGACGGCGGGCGCGCACAAGATTCAGGGTATCGGCGCGGGCTTCGTGCCGGAGGTGTTGAATACGAAGATTTATGATGAGATTATCCCGATTGAGAATGAGGATGCGTTCGCGGAAGGCAAGGCTTTCGCGGTCAGCGAGGGTATTCTTGTGGGCATCTCCTCGGGCGCTGCGCTGAAAGCGGCGACGATTCTGGCGAAGAGGCCGGAGAACAAGGGCAAGACCATCGTGGCTCTTCTGCCCGACTCCGGAGACAGATATCTGTCTACACCGCTGTTTGGAGGGAATTAGAGCGCCAGCGCCAGACTCACCACGGGCAGCGTGATCAGGCTGAGCAGGGTAGAAAGGATGATGCCCTGTGAGATTGTCTCGCCGTCCGCGTGGAACTGCTTGGAGAGCATCAGCGGCAGATTCCCGGCGGGAACTGCCAGCATCAGTGTCAGCGTGCCGACGAGCAGCGCATTATCGATAAAGGAACGAACCAGCAGAATGAAGCCGATGGGAATCATCACCTGGCGGAGCAGTACGAAACCGTACAGCTTCGGGTGGGAGAAGATGTCCCTCGGCTTCATCTGCGCTACGGAGATGCCGAGCACGAGCATGGACAATAACGTCGTGGACTGTCCCATATAATTCAGCGTGGACGGCACGATGGACGGCACGGGAAAATCGCCTATATAGAAGAGAATGGTCGCCGCCGCGGAGATTGTCCCGGCGTTGATCAGTTTCTTCCAGAGAGGCGTCTCTGATGGCATACCGGCGGCCTGCGCCTCTGCGCCGCCCGCTGCGGCCTGTCTCGCTGCGGCTTTGCGCAGCAGGGAGATGCCGAAAGTGTAGATCAGCACGTTGTAGATCAGGTTGTAAATGGACACGAAGATCAGAGACTCTGTGCCGAGCACCGCCGAAGCCAGCGGGATGCCGATGAAGCCCACGTTGCCGAAGATCGTGAGAAGCTGGTAAGAGTAGTGATATTCGTTCGGCACGCGCAGGATGCGCGGAATCAGGAAAGCCGCCGCGATTAACAGGGCGTAGATCATCAGAAAGAGGGCGAGCGCATATCCCAGTTCCCTGGGAGACATCTTCGGGCCGCCGCTGAAAGCGGAGCAGATTAACAGCGCGGGGTTCGTCACGTTGACGATCAGCCCGGACAACTGTTTGGAAGAAGTCTCATCCAGAATCCTGCTGCGAAAGAGGATCATACCGACGCCGATTAGTATGAAGATCATAATCATCTGTTCTACCACTACCGTGATATTCATGGCACATCCCATCCTTTATGTATCCTATTCAATACAGCCCTGCCGCCGCTTGGCCCGAAGGAATTTCTGCGGCTGCAACACGGACTATTTTATCACAGTTCCCGTCAAATACAAATACGTAATTTTTTCTTCCCATTAAAATCAGATGTTGCTATAATAGGACATGGCGGAGTGTGCATCAGGGCAAATGCGCCTGAAATTGGGAACCCAAAGATCGCGAATAGTAGAGACGCGATGCGTAATATAATAAAGAAAAGAAAGGTAAGGATTCGGAAGATGATCGTACAGAAGTATAAAGATATGCTGCAGGCAAAATCGGTGATCCGGCAGCTGTCGGAGTTCGCCACGGCAAGGGGAAAAGAGATCGGCTATGAGAATGTGTTTGATTACAGTCTCGGCAACCCTTCCGTGCCGGTGCCGCAGCAGTTCACCGACACGATGATTGATCTGCTGCAGCACCGGGATCCGATGGAGCTGCACGGCTACAGCCAGAGCCTCGGCATTCCCGCCGTGCGCGATCAGATTGCGGCGTCGTTAAACAAACGCTTCGGGATGTCATACACAGGGAACCATATTTTTATGGCGACCGGAGCGGCGGGGGCGATCGCCCATGCGGTGCGCTGCGTCAGCGAGCCGGGGGATGAGATCCTGACGTTCGCGCCCTATTTTCCGGAGTACGGGCCGTACATTAATTTGACGGGCGCTGTGCTCAGGGTGGTGCCCGCCGACACAGGCAGTTTTCAGATTAACTTCGAGGCGTTCG
This sequence comes from uncultured Lachnospiraceae bacterium, assembly GCA_947626775.1. Lineage (GTDB taxonomy): Bacteria > Bacillota > Clostridia > Lachnospirales > Lachnospiraceae > UBA3282. The sequence goes on from CANQTL010000003.1 coordinate 49,906, forward strand.
AGGAGATGCTGACAAAGAAGGTGGCCGCGGTGCTGATCAATACGCCGAACAATCCGTCCGGCGTCGTCTACTCCACAGAGACGATCCGCACACTGGCAGAGATCATGTCGAGGAAACAGGAAGAGTATGGACACGATATTTTCCTGATCTCCGACGAGCCCTACAGGGAGATCGTGTTCGCGGGCGTGGATTCCCCTTATCCGTCGAAGTTTTACGACAATACGCTCTCCTGCTATTCCTTCTCGAAATCCCTGTCCCTGCCGGGAGAGCGCATCGGTTATGTGGCGGTGAACCCGAAATGCACGGACGCGGAGCTGATCAGTACGATGTGCAGCCAGATCTCCAGAGGCACCGGGCACAACTGTCCGCCGTCGATCATACAGCTGGCCGTGGCCCAGGTGCTCGACCTCACGGCTGATCTGTCCGTCTACGAGACAAACATGAATATTTTGTATCAAGAACTTACGGACCTTGGGTTCGAGTGCGTGAAGCCGGGCGGTACATTTTATATTTTCCCGAAGGCACTGGAGGAGGACGCCGTCGCGTTCAGCGAGAAGGCGAAGAAATACGATCTGATCCTCGTGCCCAGCGATACGTTCGGCGTCACGGGCTATGTCCGTCTCGCCTACTGTATCGATACGGAGAAGGTGGAGCGGTCGCTTGACGCGCTGAGAAAATTTGTGAAGAGTGAATATCCGCGATGAAATGCGAAGCATTTTCGAGGAGCCGCGGTTTAAGCTGAATCAAGATTATCTAAAGTATAAAGGGAAATGAGATGAATATGATAGAGATTCTTAAGGCAATTTTATTTGGCGTCGTCGAGGGCGTCACCGAGTGGCTCCCGATCAGCAGTACGGGTCACATGATCCTGTTAAACGAGTTCGTAACGCTGGACGTTTCGCCGGAGTTCTGGGAGATGTTTCTCGTGGTGATCCAGCTGGGCGCGATCCTGGCGGTGGTGCTGCTCTTCTGGAATAAGATATTTCCCTTTCAGTTCCGGGAAAAACCCGTGATCCGCAGGGAGATTTTCAGCCTTTGGTTCAGGATTCTGGCGGCGTGCGTCCCGGCGGCGGTGATCGGCCTTGCGTTCGACGATGTGCTGGACGCGCTGTTTTATAATCCGTGGTGCGTCGCCGTCGCGCTGATTGTCTTTGGCATCGCTTTTATCGTGATTGAGAACAGGAATAAAAATACTTCGCCTAAGATCACGCAGCTGAGTGATATCACTTATCAGACGGCGTTTATGATCGGCGTTTTTCAGCTGATCGCGGCGGTATTCCCCGGCACGTCCCGCTCGGGCGCGACCATTGTGGGTGCGCTGATGATCGGCGTTTCCCGGACCGTTGCGGCGGAGTTTACCTTTTTCCTGGCGATTCCCGTGATGCTGGGCGCAAGCCTGTTAAAGCTCGTGAAGTTTGGTTTTTCTTTTACGGGGGAAGAGGCGGTGATTCTGCTGACAGGAATGGCGTCGGCGTTTTTGGTGTCGATGCTTGTGATCCGTTTTCTGATGGGTTATATCAGGAAACATGACTTCAAGGTTTTCGGCTGGTATCGGATCGTGCTCGGCGCGCTGGTGCTGTTGTATTTTGCGGCGGCCGCATGAGCGCGGACGGCTCCTGCGAAAGGATCGCAAAGGGCGATTTTTTGTGTAATTTCGCATAGAATCCGAAAAAGAAAGACAACGATTTGTTACAGATGTTGGTTGACAGTGCATTGATATTGCGATAGAATCTTCATAAAGTCCGAGAGTGTAGGGACTGGGGATTATGAAAAAGGAAACGATAACGTAAGAGAACCGGGCAGATCCCGGAGTGTGAAAGGAGAAGCGTTATGGCAGAGACAAAGAACCATCAGGTAAGTGTAACGCCGGCTGCGAAAGCGGTAGCGGCGGCTAAGACGGCAGATACAAAGACAGAAGAAGTGAAGGCAGCATCTGTTGCAGCTCCCAAGGAGGAGACAAAGAAGGAAGAGCCGAAGAAGACCCCCGGCAGAAAGCCTGGCGTAAAGAAGACAGCGGCGGCTAAGAAGACGGCGGCAGCGAAGAAGACTACGGCCAAGACGACGGAGAAGGCGGCTAAGACGGCGAAGACTCCCGGCAGGAAAGCGGCGGTAAAAGAGACGCTGACGCTGCAGTTCGCAGGCAAGGAGTACACGACGGAGGCTCTGGTCAAGATTGCGAAGGACGTATGGAAATACGATCTGAAGCAGAAGGTCGGCGATTTCAAAACCGTTGAGCTGTATGTAAAGCCCGAGGAGAACAGAGTATACTTCAAGATCAACGGTGAGGTAACGGGCGATTTCGGCATCTAAATTTTGCAGAGACGCTACATAGCACATTTGACTTGACGCTGAACGGACAGCCGGTTTGAGTGAGAATCTCGAATCGGCTGTCTTTTTCTGTCCATAATAATCTTAATATTTTTTTTATAAATTTTTTGCAGGGAAATGTTGACAAGGAAAATCTGAAGTGATAACTTACTACTAGAAGATGTTAGCACTCTAATTGGTCGAGTGCTAACAACGGGAGAAATGGTATGCAGTTAGATGAAAGAAAATATACCATATTGCAGGCCATCATTCGTAACTATCTGGAGACCGGGGAGCCGGTGGGCAGCAGGACGATCTCGAAATATACGGATCTGAATCTGAGTTCGGCTACCATCCGCAACGAGATGGCGGATCTGGAGGAGCTGGGTTATATCCTGCAGCCGCACACCTCCGCGGGGCGCATTCCCTCCGACAAGGGCTATCGGCTGTATGTAGATAAGCTGATGGAGGAGAAGGAACGCGAGGTGGAGGAGCTGAAGGAGACGCTTCTCGAGAAGGAAAGCAAGATGGACCATCTCCTGCAGAAGGCGGCCAAAATGCTCGCGAACAGCACTGAGTATGCCGCTGTGGTATCCGCCCCGCAGTATCATCGCAACAAACTGAAATTTATCCAGCTCTCCCGTGTGGATGTCAATCAAATTCTGGCGGTCATCGTAGTGGAGGGCAATGTGATCAAGAACTCCATGCTCGCGGTGGACGAGGCGCTGAACGACGAGGCGCTCCTGAAACTGAATATCTTGTTAAACACTCATTTGAACGGGCTGTCGATAGATGAGATCAATCTGGGAATGATTTCGGCCATGAAGCAGCAGGCGGGCATCCACAGCGACATCATCGCGAATGTGATCGACGCGGTCGCCGAGGCGATACGGGCGGACGAGGATCTGGAGATCTACACCAGCGGGACGAAGAACTTCTTTAAATATCCGGAGCTGGCGGGCAACGAGCGGGCGAGCGAACTGATCACCACATTCGAGGAGAAACAGGTTCTGAGCGAACTGGTACAGGATAATCTGGCCGATGAGAACAATACCGGCATACAGGTTTACATCGGGGACGAGACGCCTGTGCAGGGCATGAAGGACTGCAGCATTGTGACGGCAACCTACGAGCTGGACGAGGGAATGAAAGGGACGATCGGTATTATCGGTCCCAAGAGGATGGATTACGAGAAAGTGGTTCGGAATCTGAAACTGCTCAAGAGACAGCTCGACGATTTATATAGGAAGTAATGGCGGAAAGGGATGAGAGGCGTGGCAGAGGAAAAGGATAAGGTGCAGGAAGAAGAGCTGGCGAAGGAAGAAATTCCGGAGACGGCAGAGAGCGGGGAGAAAACAGATACCGCGGAGCAGGCCAGACCCGGGGAGAAGGCGCCGAAAGAGGGATCCGGAGAGGACAGGAAGGAAAAGAAGAAAAAGTCGGATAAGAAGCAGGATGCCCTCAAAGAAAAGATCGCGGAGCTTGAAGATCGGGTCAAACGTCAGATGGCGGAGTTCGAGAACTTTCGCAAGCGCACCGAGAAAGAGAAGACGATGATGTTTGAGACGGGCGCCAGGAGCGTGATCGAGAAGATCCTTCCGGTGGTGGATAACTTCGAGAGAGGGCTGGCAACGGTACCCGAGGAAGAGAAAGGCGGCGCTTTCGCCCAGGGGATGGAGATGATCTACAAGCAGCTCTTGACGGAGCTTGAAAACATGGAGGTCAAACCGATCCCGACGGTCGGAGAAGAGTTCGATCCCAATCTTCACAACGCGGTGATGCAGGTGGAGAGCGAGGAGTATGAATCCGGCGTGATCGCACAGGAACTGCAAAAAGGTTACACCTACCGCGGCAGTGTCGTGAGACACAGCATGGTTGCGGTGGTTAGTTAATAGAACAAATAAAATGAATGATATGGCAGGAGGAAACAGAAATGAGTAAAATTATCGGAATCGACTTGGGAACAACCAACAGCTGCGTGGCAGTTATGGAGGGCGGTAAGCCCACCGTCATCGCCAACACGGAAGGCGCGAGGACGACGCCGTCGGTCGTAGCCTTCACCAAGACGGGCGAGAGACTGGTCGGCGAGCCTGCGAAGCGTCAGGCAGTCACCAACGCGGAGAAGACGATCTCTTCCATCAAGAGAGATATGGGTACGGACAGGGGACGTACCATTGATGACAAGAAATATTCCCCGCAGCAGATCTCCGCGATGATCCTGCAGAAGCTGAAAGCGGATGCGGAGAGCTATCTCGGCGAGAAGGTCACGGAGGCTGTCATCACGGTTCCCGCGTACTTCAATGACGCGCAGCGTCAGGCGACCAAGGACGCCGGCAAGATTGCGGGGCTGGACGTCAAGCGTATCATCAACGAGCCTACGGCGGCGGCGCTGGCTTATGGCCTGGACAATGAGAAAGAGCAGAAGATCATGGTATACGACCTGGGCGGCGGTACCTTTGATGTATCTATCATCGAGATCGGCGATGGCGTGATCGAAGTGCTGGCGACCAACGGCGATACGCATCTGGGCGGCGATGACTTCGACCAGAAGATCATTGACTGGATGCTGTCTGAGTTCAAGGCGCAGGAGGGCGTAGACCTCTCCGGCGACAAGATGGCGATGCAGAGACTGAAGGAGGCTGCAGAGAAGGCGAAGAAGGAGCTTTCCTCCGCAACCACCACCAACATCAATATGCCTTTCATCACGGCGACGGCAGAGGGACCGAAGCATCTGGATATGAACCTTTCCAGAGCGAAGTTCGACGAGCTGACCCGCGATCTGGTAGAGAAGACGGCGGTTCCCGTGCAGAATGCGATGAAGGACGCCGGCCTGACCAACGCAGACCTCGGACAGGTGCTTCTGGTCGGCGGTTCCACACGTATCCCTGCGGTACAGGATAAGGTGAGACAGCTCACCGGCAAGGAGCCGAGCAAGAACCTGAACCCCGACGAGTGCGTGGCGCTGGGCGCTTCCATTCAGGGCGGAAAACTGGCGGGCGACGCCGGTGCGGGTGAGATCCTGCTGCTGGACGTTACGCCGCTGTCCCTTTCCATCGAGACGATGGGCGGTGTGGCAACCAGGCTGATCGAGAGAAACACGACCATCCCGACCAAGAAGAGTCAGATCTTCTCCACGGCGGCGGATAACCAGACGGCGGTTGACATCAATGTGGTACAGGGCGAGCGTCAGTTCGCGCGGGATAATAAGTCTCTCGGACAGTTCAGACTGGACGGTATCCCGCCGGCAATGCGCGGCGTTCCGCAGATCGAGGTTACTTTTGATATCGATGCCAACGGCATTGTAAACGTGTCCGCGAAAGATCTCGGCACAGGTAAGGAGCAGCACATCACCATCACAGCGGGCTCCAATATGTCCGACGACGAGATCGAGAAGGCGGTCAAAGAGGCGGCTGAGTACGAGGCGCAGGATAAGAAGAGAAAAGAAGCGATCGATGCAAGAAACGATGCGGACGCTTTCGTCTTCCAGACAGAGAAGGCTTTGAACGAGGTGGGCGACAAGATCGACGCTTCCGAGAAGGCCGGCGTGGAGGCTGATCTGCAGGCGGTTAAGGATCTCCTGGAGAAGACTAAGGATCAGGAGATGTCCGACAGTCAGTTAGATGAGCTGAAAGCGGCCAAAGAGAAGCTGACGAATTCCGCGCAGTCCCTCTTTACCAAGATGTACGAGAACATGCAGCAGGCTCAGGGCGGTCCCGATATGAGCAACATGGGCGGCGCAGCGGCAGACGACGGCTCGCAGCAGTCCGGCCCGGCCGATGATGTAGTAGACGGGGACTACAGAGAGGTCTAAGCAATTCAGCCGAATCGAATCTGACGGTCAAATCATGCTTGCATGAATTTGGCTGTCAGATGACGATTCGAGGGAACGCCCTCGATGTGAGCAAAAAGAGCTGCAAGGCAGCGAAGAGTGCTGAAAGCACGATTTTGCGAATAGAGAGGGTGTGGATGAATTGCTGATTCTTAGGGAAGGAATAAGCCATGGCAGAGCAGAAACGAGATTACTATGAGGTGCTCGGCATTGATAAGAATGCCGATGAGGCCGCCATCAAAAAAGCATATAAGGCTTTGGCCAAAAAGTACCATCCCGACATGAATCCGGGGGATGCGGCAGCTGAGGAGAAATTCAAGGAAGCCTCAGAGGCTTATGCAATCCTGAGTGATCCTGAAAAGAGAAGACAGTATGACCAGTATGGTCATGCTGCTTTCGATGGCGCGGGCGGTCCGGGCGGTTTCGGCGGATTTGACTTTAACAGTGCCGATTTCAGCGATATTTTCAGCGATATCTTCGGGGACTTTTTCGGCGGCGGCCGCCGCGGCAGGAGCAACGGGCCGATGAAAGGGGCGAATCTCCGCACCAGCGTGCACATTACCTTTGAGGAGGCTGTGTTCGGTGTGGATAAGGAGATTGAGCTGACGCTGAAGGATGAGTGTACAGCGTGTCATGGCACGGGGGCAAAACCCGGCACGAACCCCGAGACCTGTACGAAGTGCGGCGGTAAAGGTCAGGTGGTGTTCAGCCAGCAGTCCTTCTTCGGCACGGTCAGAAACGTACAGACCTGTCCCGACTGTCACGGCACGGGCAAGGTGATCAGGGACAAATGTCCCGATTGCCATGGTACGGGTTATATCGCCAGCAAGAAAAAGATCCAGGTTTCGATCCCGGCGGGTATCGACAACGGACAGTGCGTCCGCATCCGCGACAAGGGCGAGCCGGGAACGAACGGCGGCCCGAGGGGCGATCTGCTGGTGGAAGTGATCGTGGGAAGACATCCTATCTTCCAGAGGCAGGAGGAGGATATCTACTCTACCGTGCCGATGTCCTTTGCGATTGCATCGCTGGGCGGAGAGATCGTGATCGATACCGTGGACGGAAGGGTGATCTACGACGTCAAGGCGGGTACGCAGACAGACACGAAAGTACGGCTGAAGGGCAAGGGCGTTCCGTCCCTGCGCAACAGGAATGTCCGGGGCGATCACTATGTCACGCTGGTTGTTCAGGTGCCGGATAAACTGTCTCACGAGGCGAAGGAGCTTCTGAAGAAATTTGACGAGGAGACAGGAGACACCCTGAATGCCGCCAAGAACGTCACTTCCGGTTCGGCTGAAGAGAGCGGCGGCAAGGGCAGGAAGAAATTCAGAAAATAACAGATTTCATAATGGTAATGGCCTCTTTCGCCGGAATTGATGCGGCGGAAGAGGTTTTTTTGCCTTTTCCCTGTATTTCGGGTATAATGAACGAAGATTGAGATATACTGAGCGTTAGGAAAGAGAGTAAGACGGCAGGGAGAAGGAGGGGCGGTATGCATTGGAGAAAAAAGGCATTATCTGCGCTTTTGATCTGCGCAGCTGTCTGCACCGTGAGCTGCGGCGTATGGCTTGAGCCCGTTCCGGAGTCCGCGCCGGAAGAGGAGCTGTCTGCGGCGGAGGAAGAAATGTCTGCGCCGGAAGGGGAAACGCCTGCGGCGGAGGAAGAACAGCCGGTCGGAGAATCCGACGGGAACACGCCCGTCATCGAAGAGCGGACGGAGAAGGACGGAAAGATACAGAGCTATCTGACCGGTCAGTGGACCGACGTCGGACAGGCTCTCAGAAGACCGATTGCGGTTATGATTCCGAATAATCGTCCGGCCATGCCGCAATATGGGCTGTCCCGTGCCGGGATTATCTATGAAGCACCGGTGGAAGGGCGCATCACCAGGCTGATGGCAGTGTTTGAGGACTTCGACGATCTGGACCGGATCGGGCCGGTCCGATCGAGCAGGGATTATTTCGTGTATGTGGCGATGGGCTATGAGGCAATCTACTGTAACTGGGGACTTGCGAGACCCTATGTCGAGGAGCTGCTCAGACGGTCCGACTGCTATAATATCAGTATGGGCGTGGCGGGAATACACAATCCGGCGAACGAGGCGTTCGACAGGGTCCGCCGTCCGGGCTACGCCACGGAGTTTACCGGCTATCTCATGACGGACGGGCTGTTCGCGGCGGTGGATCGTCTTGGATATGACTGGGATTACGATGAAAACTATGTGCCGCCGTTTTTGTTCGCGGCGGATGGGGCGACGTCGGATTATGAGGACTGCGGGGAGGCAGAGATGATCTGGCCGGGCGGAATATCGGGAGAGAATTCGGGAGGGTACGGCGCATACCATCCGTATTTTGAGTATCATGCGGACGACAGGCTGTATTACCGCTATCAGGACGGCCAGGAACAGATCGACGAGTACAATGGAGAACAGCTTGCCGTCAGCAACGTGGTGTTTCAGTACTGCCACGGCGAGGTGCGGGACAGTCACGACTATCTGGCGTTCGGCGTGCACGGCGAGGGAGACGCCGTCGTCTTTACGGGCGGCAGGGCGGTTCCTGGGACGTGGAAACGTTACGGGGGAGATTTCACGCCCGCGAAATTCTACGATGAAGAGGGCAATGAGATCATTTTTAATCAGGGAAAGACCTGGATCTGTAATATCTGGCAGGAATACGGCGACTATGCGGAGTACGGACCGGATGAGTAGGAGGCGCGGATCATGAAATGGGTAAAATTCAGAATCAAGACGATCACGGACGCGGAGGACGTCATTATCAGCACCCTCTATGACATAGGACTGGAGGGCGCGCAGATCGAGGACAAGATCCCGCTGACTGCACTGGAAAAAGAGCGGATGTTCGTCGATATCCTGCCGGAAGGACCGGAGGACGACGGCATCGCGTATCTCAGTTTCTTCGTGGAAGAGAAGGAGGACGGCAGCCTGGAACTGAACGGGGAGACGACAGGCCGGGACGAGGTTGCCGCGCAGATTGCCAAAGAGCTTGACGAACTGCGATTCTTTATGGATATCGGCGAGGGAAGCATCGCAGTGAGCGAGACGGAAGACGTCGACTGGATCAACAACTGGAAACAATATTTTCATCAGTTCTACATAGACGATCTGCTTGTCATTCCCTCCTGGGAGGAGGTTCGGGAGGAAGACCGCGGCAGAAAGATCCTGCATATTGACCCGGGAACGGCTTTCGGCACGGGGATGCATGAGACGACCCAGCTGTGTATCCGCCAGATCAGGAAGTACCTTACGCCGGAGACGGAGTTGTTGGATGTGGGAACGGGCAGCGGCATCCTGGCGATTCTTGCACTGATGTACGGGGCGAAACACGCCGTCGGGACGGATCTGGATCCCTGCGCCGTGGAGGCGGTTGTACAGAATATGGAAGCCAACGGGATCGCGGAGGGAGCGTTCGAGATGATGATCGGCAATATCATCTCTGACCGGACGATTCAGGACAGAGTCGGCTATGACCGGTATGATATCGTGACCGCGAATATTCTGGCCGATGTGCTGGTACCGCTCACGCCGGTGATCGTGCGCCATATGAAAAGAGGCGGTATCTATATTACCTCCGGCATTATTGATACGAAGGAGAAGACTGTCAGGGATGCGGTGGAAGCGGCGGGTCTGCGGATTCTCGAAGTCACTTATCAGGGAGAGTGGGTGTCCGTCACGGCACGCAGGGAACGTTAGAATATGGATGACAGCAGGAAAATTGAGCGAAGCCGGGCAGGAAGCACGGCGGCGGGCGTTCTGGCGCTCGTGTGGATGTGCGTGATTTTTGCTTTTTCCGCGCAGACCAGCGAGGAGTCCAGTGAAGTCAGCAACGATATCAGCTACCGTATCGTCAATACGACGGGACTGTTTTTTCATCTGCATATAGATGAGGAGAAAATCCGGGAGATCGCGAACGCCATGGAAAATTTCGTCAGGAAGACGGCGCATATGACCGAGTATGCGATTCTTGCGGTTCTGCTCTATGTGTGGCTTGGCAGATGGCGGCTGTCCTGTCTGCAAAGGGCGCGTACAGACGCGGTGCTGGCGGTGCTCTATGCGTGCAGCGACGAGATCCATCAACTCTTTGTGGCGGGGCGGGCCGGCCGGGTGAGCGATGTGCTGATAGACAGCGCGGGGGCCGTGCTGGCGCTGGCGGTACTGCTTTTGAAGGACAGAACTGCGGGGAGAAGGCGGTAGGAAGAATGCATCGTTTTTTTGTGGAACCGTCACAGATACGGGACAGACAGATCGTCATAACAGGAGACGACTACAATCATATCAGGAATGTGCTGCGCATGAAACCGGGTGAGGAGATTGCGGTGAGCAATGGCGTCGACGATCGGGAGTACCGCTGCGGTATTGAAGAGTACACGGAGCGGGAAGTGGTCTGTACGCTGCGGTTTGTCAAGGAAGCCGGCGTGGAACTTTCGGCTCGGATCTGCCTTTTTCAGGGGCTGCCGAAGGCGGACAAGATGGAGTTCGTCATCCAGAAAGCGGTGGAGCTGGGCGTATGCGAGGTGGTTCCCGTAGCGGCGAAGCGATGCGTAGTCAGACTCGACGAGAAGAAGGCGGCAGCCCGGGTGAGCAGATGGCAGGGGATCGCGGAGGCGGCGGCGAAACAGAGCAAACGGGGCGTCGTTCCCGCCGTGCGCGGTGTGATGAGTATGCGGGAGGCGGTCGGATACGCGCGGGATATGGACGTAAAGCTCATTCCCTATGAGCTGGCGGAGAATATGGACCGCACAAGACAGCTCGTGGAGACGGTTCGGGCGGGACAGCGTATCGCCGTGTTTATCGGTCCGGAGGGCGGTTTTGAGGAGAGTGAAGTACAGGAAGCTGTCGCGGCGGGGATAGAGCCCATCACGCTGGGCAGGCGTATCCTGCGCACAGAGACAGCGGGGCTGACCGTACTGTCATGGCTGATGTATCAACTGGAATCGTAATTACATAAGATGTAGTGAGCGCAGCAGCAACACAGGCGGCGCGGCAGATCGGGAGCACATCGATCAATTCCGCTGACGGTGGGCTGAGAGAAAGGAATGACAGTCATGGAAGCATATTTGGACAATTCTGCGACGACCCGCTGCTTTGACGAGGTCGCACAGCTGATGTATAAGATCATGTGTGAGGATTACGGAAATCCCTCCAGCATGCACCACAAAGGAGTAGAGGCGGAACGGTATTTGAGATACGCGGGAGATACGCTGGCAAAGCTGCTGAAAGTGCACAGCAGGGAGATCCTGTTTACTTCCGGCGGTACGGAATCTGACAATATGGCGCTGATCGGCGCGGCGATGGCGAATCACAGAAGGGGCAGGCACCTGATCACGACGGCGATCGAGCATCCCGCCATCCTTCAGCCGATGGCGTATCTGGAACGCCAGGGGTTTCAGGTGACTTATCTGCCGGTGGACCATGAAGGCAGAATTTCGTTAAAGGATCTGGAACGCGCCGTCAGGCCGGATACCATTCTGGTGTCGATCATGCACACCAACAACGAGATAGGAAGCGTACAGCCCATAGAGGAGGCCGGCGCGCTGATCAAGCGCATCAATCCCGCGGCGCTGTTCCATGTGGACGCCGTGCAGGGTTTCGGCAAGTTCCGCATCTATCCCGGCAAGTCGCATGTGGATATGCTGTCGGTCAGCGGACACAAGATCCACGGGCCGAAAGGCGTCGGGTTCCTCTATATCCGGGAGGGCGCGAAGGTCAATCCCATCCTGTACGGCGGCGGACAGCAGAAAGGGATGCGTTCCGGTACGGAGAATGTAGCCGGTATCGCCGGACTTGCCAGAGCGGCGGAACTGGTCTACGCACATCTGGACGAGGACATGGACAGGATGTACAGACTGCGCACCATGTTCGTCAGAGGTGTCGGAGAGCTGGAACAGGTCAGGGTCAACGGCTGTCCGGACGGCGAGGGAGCGGCGCACATCGTGAGCCTGTCGGTGCGCGGCGTGCGGAGCGAGGTGCTGCTCCACGCGCTGGAAGAGAGAGGCATCTATGTGTCTGCGGGAAGCGCCTGCTCCTCCAACAAACCGCAGACTTCGGCGACCCTGAAGGCCATCGGCGTGGAGCGGGAACTTCTGGATTCTACCATACGGTTCAGCTTTTCGGTCTTTACAACCGAGGAGGAGATCCGCTATACTATACAGGCATTGTCCGAGATCGTTCCGATGCTCAGGCGGTACACCCGGAGATGAGTTTGCGAAAGGTACAGGTGCTGGAAGGATGTATACGGCTTTCTTGATAAAATATGCGGAGATCGGCGTGAAGGGAAAGAACAGATATCTGTTTGAGGACGCGCTGGTGCGGCAGATTAAATACGCTCTGAAAAAATGCGACGGCGGGTTCGCCGTGCGCAAGACGGACGGACGCATCTATGTGGATGCGCTTTCGGATTTCGATTATGACGAGACGGTGGCGGCGCTTGGCCGGGTGTTCGGGATCTCCGGTATCTGTCCGATGATCTATGTGGAGGACGAGGGCTTTGAGAAGCTGGGGCAGGACGTTGTGGATTATATCGGCAGGGTATGTCCCGAAGGGAACAGATCGTTCAAGGTGGCCGCGAGACGTGCCAGGAAGAATTATCCCCTCAATTCCATGGAGATGAATGCCAAGCTGGGCGGCCTGATTCTCGACGCCTGTCCCGGGATGCGCGTGGATGTGCATCATCCGGATATCCTGTTGAACGTGGAGGTGCGCGATAAAATTTATATATACTCCGAGACGATTCCCGGGCCGGGCGGTATGCCGATCGGCACGGGCGGCAGGGCAATGCTGCTTCTGTCGGGCGGTATCGACTCGCCGGTGGCGGGCTGGATGATCGCGAAAAGAGGCGTCAGGATCGACGCGGTGTACTTTCATGCGCCGCCCTATACGAGCGAGCGGGCAAAACAGAAGGTGGTGGATCTGGCGGAGAAGGTGGCCGCGTACACGGGGCCGATCCGCCTGCATGTGATCAACTTCACGGACATCCAGCTCTATATCTATGACAAGTGCCCTCACGACGAGCTGACGATTATTATGCGGCGGTACATGATGCGTATTGCGGAGCACATTGCGAAAGAGGAGGAGTGTCTCGGACTCATTACCGGAGAGAGCATCGGACAGGTGGCGTCTCAGACGATGCACAGCCTGATGGCGACCGACGAGGTATGCGGTCTGCCGGTCTACCGGCCTCTGATCGGATTTGACAAGATGGATATCGTGGATATCGCGGAGAAGATTGACACTTATGAGACGTCCATACAGCCCTATGAGGACTGCTGTACGATTTTTGTGGCGAAGCATCCCGTGACGAAACCGAATCTGAATATCATCAGACGGCATGAGCACAATCTCGACGAGAAGATCGACGAACTGGTACAGACGGCGCTCGATACCGCAGAGGTGATTGTGGTGCAGTAAGGCTCATTGCTCGCGTAAAAAAACAGCCGCCGGGTGGCCGGCGGCTGTGGTCTTGTGATACACTGCTCACATAATGTACGGTTTCAATGCCGCGATCACTTCGTCGGCGCCGTCTTCCGCGTGGATATTTAAGTCGATAGGCTTGGATAGATCTAAGCTGAAGATGCCCATGATGGATTTTGCGTCGATCACGTATCTTCCGGAGACTAAATCGAAGTCATAGTCAAACTTGGTGATATCATTTACAAAAGACTTAACCTTATCGATGGAATTTAAAGAGATCTGTACTGTTTTCATTCCGGATCTACCTCCTTTGGTTTCATATCCTTCTGCTATAATACTAAAGGCTGAACGCATAAAAGTCAATGATAAATCAATACAAAAAATGCGGGGATCATTATGAAAAGTGTAGCATTACATAATCTGGGGTGCAAGGTCAACGCTTACGAGATGGACGTTATGCAGCAAAGACTGCGGGAAAAAGGCTATCAGATCGTGCCATTTGACGAACCGGCGGATATCTATATCGTCAATACGTGTACTGTCACCAATATTGCGGACAGAAAGAGCAGGCAGATGCTTCACCGCGCGAGACGGCAGAACCCGGATGCGGTGGTCGTGGCGGTCGGCTGTTACGTACAGGCCGGCGGGGAGGCCGTGCAGCAGGACGATGCGGTGGATATCGTCATCGGCAACAATCGCAAGAAGGATCTGGCGGACATTCTGGACGACTATTTCCGCAGCGGCGCGGGACGCAGGGAAGTCATCGATATCGGCCATACGGACGAGTACGAAGAGATGACGCTGACAGAGACGGCGGAGCACACCCGGGCTTATATCAAGATTCAGGACGGCTGCAACCAGTTCTGTTCCTACTGTATCATCCCTTATGTGCGGGGCCGGGTCAGGAGTAGAGAGCAGGCGGATGTGCTGCGCGAGGTGCAGGGGATTGCGGAAGCGGGGTATCGGGAGATTGTGCTGACGGGCATACACATCAGCTCCTACGGCGTGGACAGGGGCGCTTCCGAGCTGTTGGAGCTGCTTTGGAAGCTGCATGGGATACAGGGACTGCAGAGGATCCGCCTGGGCTCTCTGGAGCCGCGCGTCGTCACTGAGGAGTTTGCCGCGCGCATCAGCGCGATGCCGAAGATCTGCCCGCATTTTCATCTGTCTCTGCAGAGCGGCAGCGATTCGGTGCTCAAGAGAATGAATAGACGCTACACGAGCGGGGAATACTTTCGGACAACAGAGATTCTCAGGAAATATTATCCAGATGCGGCGCTCACCACGGACGTGATCGTGGGATTTCCGGGAGAGACCGAGGAGGAGTTTCGCAGGACGCAGGAGTTCGTGCGGCGGGTCAATTTTTATGAACTGCATATTTTCAGGTATTCCAGACGCAGAGGAACGCCGGCTGCGGCGATGGAGGGACAGCTTACGGAGGCGGAGAAAGGAAGGCGCAGCGCGATTCTGGCACAGGAGGAGCGCGAGATGTCCCTGGCCTATCGGACAGGCTGGGCCGGACGTGAAGCCGAGGTGCTCTTCGAGGAGGAGAAGGAGATCGGCGGGAAACGATACTGGGTCGGGCATACGCCGGAATACATCATGGCCGCCGTGCCTTCGGAAGGCGGTCGGGATCTCAGGAACAGAATCGTCAGAGGAACGCTCGGCGGATTCCTGAAAGAGGACGTCATGATTTTAAAATGATTGAATTTTGCGTGTCGATGGGGTATTATGGTAGTATCAAAATTGGCAACGGATAAGGGCGTGAGATGATGCAGGATTTGGAGAACACACAATTTTTTACCGTAGAGAGCGAGCCTGAGACGGGCGTGAAGCTCGTGCTGTCCACGGTGTACGAGGCGCTGACGGAGAAGGGCTACAATCCGGTCAATCAGATTGTGGGTTATATCATGTCGGGAGATCCCACCTATATCACCAGTCATAAGAACGCGCGCAGTCTGATCATGAAGGTCGAACGGGACGAGCTGGTGGAGGAGATGCTGGTGGAGTACATCAAGAATTCTCTGAAGTAGAAGACGGCGGAAGAACATATGAGGATCATGGGACTGGATTTCGGCTCGAAGACGGTCGGCGTGGCGGTCAGCGATCCGCTGCTCATCACGGCGCAGGGGATTGAGATCATCAGAAGGAAAGAAGAGAATAAGCTGCGGCGGACCCTGGCGAGGATCGAAGAGCTGATCGAAGAGTACGAGGTGACGCAGATTGTGCTCGGGCTGCCTAAGAACATGAACGGCACGATCGGCGAAAGGGCGCAGATTACGCTGGAGTTCCGGGAGAAACTGGAGCGGAGGACGGGACTTCCAGTGGCCATGTGGGACGAGCGGCTCACCACGGTGGCGGCGGATCAGGCGATGATGGAGGCTGGAATACGGCGGGAGCACCGCGGGGAATACGTGGACAGGATTGCGGCGGTGCTGATTCTGCAGGGATATCTGGATCACCGCGCAAACAAGGAGACGGAATAAGTGGATAAGATCGTTTTTACACCGGAGGGCGGGGAACCGATCCGGTTCTATGTGTTGGAGCAGACCCGGCTGGGCGGCGCCGACTATATCCTGGTGACGGACGCCGAGGACGGGGACGGGGAGGCGCTGATTCTGCGCGATACCTCCGCGCCGGAAGAGGGCGAAGCGGTGTATGAGATCGTGGAGGACGACGAGGAACTGCATGCGGTAGCGGCTGTATTCGATAACATGCTGGACGACATTGAACTGACGTGATTATGATTTGTATGGAGGTTTTTTGATTGAGAAGAAGTGAACATGGAAAATCTGCTCCCCGGCTGAAAGTGATCCCTTTGGGCGGCTTGGAGCAGATCGGGCTTAATATTACTGCCTTTGAATACGGGGACAGTATTATCGTGGTAGACTGTGGTCTGTCGTTTCCGGAGGATGAGATGCTGGGGATCGATCTGGTCATTCCGGATATCACGTATCTGAAGGAACATGCGGATAAGGTGAAGGGTTTCGTCATCACCCACGGGCACGAGGACCACATCGGCGCGCTGCCGTATGTGCTGAAGGAGCTGAATGTGCCCGTCTATGCGACGCGTCTGACGATGGGGATCATCGAGAACAAGCTGAGCGAGCATGAGCTGCTCGGCGTGACCGAGAGGCGCGTTGTCAGCTTCGGCGAGAGCATTACGCTCGGGCAGTTTAAAATTGAATTTATCAGGACGAATCACAGTATTGTGGACGCGGCGGCGCTGGCGATTTATTCTCCGGCGGGAGTCGTCATACACACGGGGGACTTCAAGGTGGACTATACGCCGGTGTTCGGCGACGCCATTGATCTGCAGCGTTTTGCGGAGCTGGGGCGCAAGGGCGTTCTGGCGCTGATGTGTGATTCCACCAACGCGGAGCGGCTGGGATTCACAGCCTCCGAGAAGACGGTGGGCAGGACCTTTGACAGCCTCTTCGCGGAACATAAAGATACGAGGATTATCATTGCCACTTTTGCGTCGAATGTGGACCGCGTGCAGCAGATTATCAATTCGGCGTACAAGTTCGGACGCAAGGTTGTGGTGGAAGGCAGGAGTATGGTCAATATCATCGAGACTGCCGCCGCTCTGGAATGTCTGCATATTCCCAAGAACACGCTGATTGACATAGAACAGCTCAAGGATTATCCCAATGATAAGACCGTGATCATCACCACCGGCAGCCAGGGGGAGAGCATGGCGGCTCTGAGCCGTATGGCGAGCAGTACCCACAAGAAGATCTCCATTCTTCCGGGGGATACCGTGATCTTTTCCTCACACCCGATACCGGGCAACGAGAAGGCTGTCACCAACGTCATCAACGAGCTGCAGATGAAGGGGGCGGACGTGATCTTCCAGGACGTTCACGTGTCCGGACACGCGTGCCAGGAGGAGATCAAGCTGATCTACAGTCTGGTGAAGCCTACCTACGCGATCCCGATTCACGGCGAATACAAGCACCGGAAGGCGCAGGCGAAGATCGCGGAAGAGCTCGGCATCCCTAAGGAGCGTATCTTTATGCTGCAGTCCGGCGACGTGCTGGAGATGAGCCGCAAGAAAGCGGAAGTGACAGGCAAGGTGCCTGTGGGCGCGATCTTGGTGGACGGTCTCGGCGTCGGCGACGTGGGCAACGTGGTGCTGCGCGACAGACAGCATCTTGCGGAGGACGGCATCATGATCGTGGTTCTGGCGCTGGATTCCTACAGCGATCAGCTGGTGTCGGGACCCGATATCGTCTCGAGAGGTTTCGTCTATGTCAGGGAATCCGACGAGCTTCTGGATGAGGCCAGGCTTCTGGTCAACGAGGCCATACAATCCTGCCTGGACAAGGGGCAGTCCGACTGGGGCAAGCTGAAGGCCACGATCAAGGATGTCCTGAGCGAGTTTGTCTGGAAAAAGACGAAGAGGCGTCCCATGATACTGCCGATTATCATGGAAGTATAGCCGGAAGATTATAATACACAGGGACAAGCTGCGATCCGGATAGGATCCGATATGATATACCGAAGGAGGAACGGCGCAATGTCAGATGCACAGATCGAGGAGGCGACCAAAAAGTTCGCCGCCTATATTCAGGAGTCCGATACTTATAAGGAATATTATCGTCAGCGCGAGAAGCTGAAGCGGCAGCCGGAGCTGTATGAGAAAGTAAACGAGTACCGGCAGAGGAATTTTGATCTGCAGAATGAGACGGACAGCGAGGATCTGTTCGACAGGATGGAGGCTTTTGAGAGAGAGTACGCGAAGTTCCGCGAGAATCCTCTGGTGGAAGATTTCCTGCGGGCGGAGCTGGCTTTCTGCAGACTGATGCAGGAGATCAACGTATTGCTTACGGCAGAGATCGACTTTGAATAACGGTCGGATCGGAGAAAACTATGCGTTTAAAAGATATTGTTGGGGCGACGGCGCAGTTTATCATTAAAGTGGCCCTGTTTGCGTTTCTTATCATGTATATCGTCAAGGCGGCGACGGCGGCTTATGATTACGGGTACCGCGTGTTTACGGAACCGGCGATGGCTTTCGGCGACGGCAGGATCATCAGCGTCTCCGTGGCCCAGGACGCCTCGGCGCTGGACGTGGGGAAGATGCTTCAGGAGAAGGGACTGATCCGTGACGGCAGGCTCTTTATGATCCAGGAGTTTCTGTCGGAACAGCACGGCAAAATACAGCCGGGGATCTATGACCTGAATACGAATATGACCGCACAGCAGATTCTGGAAGTGATCGCGCCGGAGGAGACGGATGAGGAGGAGACGCAGGAGTAGGCGGGAAGGACGCAGCTGATGATAACGGACGAGCGCATGAGCGCGTTTATTGATTCTCTGGACACCGGCAATACGCCGTTTCTGAATATCATAGAGAGCGAAGCGAAGCGGGACGGCATACCGATCATCCGCGCGCAGACGCAGAGTCTGCTCAGGCTGTTTCTCGCTCTCGTCAGGCCGGAAGCCATTCTGGAGGTGGGCTGCGCCACCGGTTTCTCAGCGCTGCTGATGAGCGAGTATGCGCCGGAGGACTGCCATATCACAACCATTGAGAAATATGAAAAGAGAATTCCTGTCGCCAGAGAGAATTTCAGAAGGGCGGGCAGGGAAGATAAGATCACGCTTTTGGAAGGAGACGCCGCGGAGATTCTGCGGCAGCTGGACGGCTCATATGACATGATCTTCATGGACGCGGCGAAAGGGCAGTATATTCATTTCCTGCCGGATGTGCGCAGGCTTCTCGCCCCGGGCGGAATCCTGGTGTCGGACAATGTGCTGCAGGACGGGGACATTCTGGAATCCCGCTTTGCCGTGACCAGAAGAAACCGAACCATACACAGCCGTATGCGGGAGTACCTGTATGAGCTGAAGCACGATCCCGAACTGGAGACGGTGATCCTGCCGGTGGGCGACGGCGTGACGGTAAGCGTGAAAAAGGACGGAAAGAGAGTTCCTGACGACAAGTATGAAGAGTAGGAAGAAACCGGAGCTGCTCGTCCCGGCGGGCAGTCTGGAGGTGCTTGAGACCGCCGTGATGTTTGGGGCGGACGCGGTCTATATCGGCGGCGAGGCGTACGGGCTTCGCGCCAAGGCCAAAAATTTTACGATGGAAGAGATGGCGCGGGGAATTGCCTTCGCGCATGCGCACGGCGTGCGCGTGCATGTGACGGCGAACATTCTCGCGCATAACTGTGATCTGGAGGGCGCCGAGGCTTATTTTCACGAGCTGAGAGAACTGGAGCCGGACGCGCTCATCATTGCTGACCCCGGCATGTTCATGCTGGCACGGGAGATCTGTCCCGGAATCGATATACACATTTCCACGCAGGCGAACAATACCAATTATAAAACCTGTCTGTTCTGGTATGAGCAGGGTGCGAAGCGGGTCGTCTCCGCCCGGGAACTGTCCCTGGAAGAGATCCGAGAGATCAGACGGCGCATTCCGGAGGATCTGGAGATCGAAAGCTTCGTGCACGGGGCTATGTGCATCTCCTATTCCGGGCGATGTCTGCTCAGCAATTATTTCACCGGGCGGGACGCCAACCGGGGCGCATGCACGCATCCCTGCCGCTGGAAGTACGCGGTTGTGGAGGAGACGAGACCGGGCCGGTATCTGCCCGTCTATGAGAACGAGAGGGGCACTTATCTCTTTAATTCGGGCGATCTGTGCATGATCGGGCACATTCCGGAGCTGATCGATGCGGGGATCGACAGTTTCAAGATCGAAGGGCGCATGAAGACGGCGCTCTATGTGGCGACGGTGGCGCGCACTTACAGGCAGGCCATCGACGATTGTCTGGAATCGGGGGAGAAGTACCGCGCCCATGTGGACCGGTATCTGGCTCAGATCGGGAAGTGTACGCACCGTCCGTTTACCACGGGTTTCTATTTTGGCCGGCCCGATGAGAGCGCCCAGATCTATGACAACAGTACCTATGTGAACGAGGCCGTCTATCTGGGGACGGTCGGAGAGATCGTGGCCAGGGACGGCGGGATGTGCGCCCGCATTGAGCAGCGCAACAAGTTCTGCGTGGGCGATAAGATCGAGATCATGAAACCGGGAGGAGAGAACATATCCGCGACGGTTCTTGCCATGTACGACGGGCAGGGGCGGCCCATACAGTCCTGCCCTCACGCGAAGCAGATCATAGACGTGCGGCTCTCCGCAGAGCCGGAGACGTATGACATCCTGCGGACGGCGGAATAACAGCCTGCACGGCGGTTTTGTTTTGGAGAAAAACTATGACGTACCTATCAATTACTTTTTATGTGTTTGTATTGGCGGCGCTGTTTTTGTATTACAGTTTTCCCCTCCGCGCCAGATGGATCGTGCTGCTTGGCGGCAGCCTCTTTTTTTACTGGCAGGCCATGGGAACGGGCTGGGAGCTGGCGGTTATCCTGGCTTCAATTTTGGCTGCTTACGGCGCGGGGCTGCTTCTCGAGAAGGTGAAGAACAGAGGGATTCTGGCGGCGGCGGTTCTGCTGATGGTTCTTCCGTGGTTCTGTGCGAAGAACGGAAATTATGTACTGAGTGTGCTGCTGCACCGAAACCCTGCGTCATGGATCGTTCCGCTGGGGATTTCCTTCTATACGTTACAGGTGATTTCTTATCTGGCGGATGTATACAGCGGACGGATCGCGGCGCAGAGAAATCCGGCCAGGTTTATGCTGTATGTCATGTTTTTCCCGCAGATCGTGCAGGGGCCTGTTCCGCGTTACGGTCGTCTGGCTGATCAGCTCTATGCAGGGCATCGTTTTGAAGAGAGGATGGTGACGGGTGGTTTCTGTCGGATCCTGTGGGGATTTTTCCTGAAACTGATGATTGCGGACCGGGCGGCCTGTTTCGTCGATCAAGTCTTTCGGTTTGATTATAAATATACGGGTTGTTATGTGCTGGCGGCAGGCGTTCTGTACAGCATACAGCTCTATGCGGATTTTGCGGCCTGTATTTCCATATCCAAAGGCGTCGCCAATCTGTTCGGCATCCGGCTGGAGGACAATTTCCGCCGGCCTTATCTGGCGGTATCCGTTCAGGATTTCTGGCGAAGATGGCACATTTCCCTCAGCGAGTGGCTGAGGGATTATATCTATATTCCTCTGGGCGGCAGCCGGAAAGGCAAAGTCAGAACTTATATCAATCTGGCGGTCACTTTTCTGATCAGCGGCATATGGCACGGGGCGGGGCTGCGGTTTGCGGTGTGGGGAATGATGCACGCAGCCTATCAGATCGCGGGACGGCTGACGCAGAATATACAGCGCAGAGCGGCGAAACTGGCGGGACTGGACAGAGCGCCGGAAGCGGCTCTTTGGATCCGAAGAATCTGGACTTTCCTGTGCGTGATGGCGGCCTGGATTATTTTCCGCGCAGAGAGCCTGCGGAAAGGGATTCGGATGATAGCGAGCGTGTTCCAGGTCAGAAATGTCTGGATTTTTACCAACGGCGCCCTGCTTGAAATGATGGAGTGGAGAGAGTGGGCGGTTCTGGCGGTGTCCGTTTTGATTCTCGCGTTGGTGAGTCTCAGGCAGGAGCGGGGCGTCTCGGTTTCGGAACTGATTCTCAGGCAGCCCGTATATGTGAGATGGCTCGTGTATCTGGCCGCCATATTCGCCGTTATGACTTACGGGGTTTACGGGGCGGGCTATGACGCGCAGGCCTTTATTTACGGGGGATTTTGACGGATGAAAAGAAACTTGGGATTTGCCGGGAGAGCGATAGGATTTTTCCTGATTTTTGCGGTATGTTATCATGCGTACTGCAAGTGGATTACGCCCAAATTTTACACGGACATGGACTGGCCTGCAACGACGACCTGTTCCGGATTCTATGAGCTGGAAAAGGACAGCGCGGATGTGCTCTTCCTGGGGAGCAGTCATGGCGTGACGTCGTTTGTGCCGCAGGAATTGTATGACCGCTATGGAATCACCTCGTACAACCTGAGCACGGATGAACAGAGCGTGGTAACTTCGTATTACTGGCTGAAAGAGGCGCTGCGCCGTCAGTCGCCCAGGGCCGTGGTGCTGGAGTGCTATTTCTGTTTCCCCTACTATGTCGACGAGCCACTGAATTCAAGCGAGACCGCGACCAGAAAGGCGTTTGACTTTATGAAATGGTCTCCCGTCAAGGCGGAGGCGGTTGAAACCATATGTGAACTGGACGAAAAACAGGATGTGTGGAGCTATTATTTCCCGCATCTGCGCTACCACGAGAGATGGATTTCGGAGGGGTTTGACAGAAACGATTACACCTATCGAACCATGGCGGGACGTTCTGAACTGAAAGGATATTCGCCGCTGCGCTTTTATCTGGGAGAGGCGGGAGAGGGTTTCGTGCCTCATGACATGGAGTCGGACGCCGGTTATGCAGAGATGGCGCCTCTGATGCGGGAATATCTGGACAAGATCAGAGACTTGTGCAGGGAGGAGGATATTTCCCTGATCCTGACGATCACGCCGGCGGTATCGGCCAATATTGAGATGTGCAGAACGGTGCAGGCCTATGCGGAAGAGAACGGATGCGATTTTATCAGCTTTAACGAGCAGGGTGTGTACGGACAGATGGGTTATGTGATGGCGGAGGATAACTGCGACGACGGTCATCCCAATCTGTGGGGAGCGGTTAAGATTACCGATTATATGGGATCGGTTTTGAGCGGACAGTTCGGTATCGCGGGCAGAACGGCAAAGCAGTGGGAAGAGACGAAGGCGGACTACGAGTTTATCGCGGATGCCTGCGGCGTCATTCATACCGGAGAGATCGAGTCGTTTCTGGCACGGCTGGATCATGAGCAGTATGCGGTTGTGATCACGTATCAGGGCGATTCCTGCACCCTGGAGAAATCTGCGGTCGAGGCGCTGCGTCAGCTTGGGTTGTCCGTGGATCTGGCCGGGCAGAGCTGGTGTAATTATCTGGCGGTGCTGGCGGACGGTCAGGTGTTGACGGAGCAGCTGGCCTGCGGGGAGATTGCGTATCAGTGTGCGCTTGAGGGCGGGCAGCTGCCGCTTTATGCGGTCGGCGGGAGATCCGATGCGGGAGGATATTACTGTGAAGTGGGAATCGACGGAGAGATTTACCGCAATGAAAACGGCGGACTAAACGTTTTCCTCTACAATCTGAGAAACAGAAGACTGGTGGACAGCAGACAGTACGACGCCTGAGGACGCGGGAGAAAAATACGCCGCAGGGCGGCTGTCCCGCCTGTTTCGATTATTTTTTAGAAAAAAAGAAAAATTATGCTTGCATTTTAAGGAAAAGTAGAGTATTGTTAAAAACAGAAATTGTATACAGGTATTCAGAACGATGGCGTTCCAAAAAAGGGCTTTTTTTGGAACGCTATTTTTGAAAGAGAATGCCGGGATGGAGGAAAGAGTATGAGTGAAGTGTTTAATGTGGAAGAGATCTTCGGACAGAACGTGTTCACCCTTGGCAAGATGAAGGAGCGTCTGCCGAAGAACGTGTACAAGGAAGTGGTCAAGGTCATGGATCAGGGCGGCGAGCTCTCCATGGAGGCCGCGAATGTTGTCGCGATGGCGATGAAGGAGTGGGCGGTCGAGAACGGAGCGACCCATTATACGCACTGGTTCCAGCCTCTTACAGGCATCACAGCGGAGAAACACGATTCTTTCGTCGCACACCCGGATGAGATGGGCAAGATGCTTACGGAGTTCTCCGGTAAGGAGCTGATCAAGGGCGAGCCCGATGCGTCTTCTTTCCCGTCGGGCGGTCTGCGCGCCACTTTCGAGGCGAGAGGCTACACGGCGTGGGATATCACCTCTCCCGCCTTCCTGAAGGAGTCCGGCTGCGGCGTGACGCTGTGCATCCCCACCGCGTTCTGCTCTTACACGGGCGAGGCGCTGGATAAGAAGACGCCGCTTCTGCGTTCCATGGAGGCGCTGAGCGAGCAGGCGCTTCGTATCGTGAGACTGTTCGGCAACACGGAGGCCACCAAAGTCACCGCCTCGGTCGGCCCTGAGCAGGAGTACTTCCTGGTAGATGAGAAACTGTACCGCCAGAGGACCGATCTGATGTTTGCGGGCCGCACGCTGTTCGGGGCGCCCGCGCCGAAAGGACAGGAGATGGAGGATCACTACTTCGGCGTTATCAGAGAGCGCGTCGGCGCTTATATGAAAGATCTGAACGAAGAGCTGTGGAAGCTGGGCGTGACCGCCAAGACGCAGCACAACGAAGTGGCACCCGCGCAGCATGAGCTGGCTCCGATTTACGAGACGGCCAATATCGCCGTAGATCACAACCAGCTTGTCATGGAGGCGATGAAGAGAGTCGCCGTGCATCACGGGATGAGATGTCTGCTGCACGAGAAACCCTACGCGGGCGTCAACGGTTCCGGCAAGCACAACAACTGGTCCATCACGACGGACAACGGCGTGAATCTGCTTGATCCAGGCGATACGCCGAACGAGAACATTCAGTTCCTGCTGGTTCTCGCCTGCATCCTGAAAGCGGTGGATACTCATGCGGATCTGCTTCGTCAGTCCGCGTCCGACGTGGGCAACGATCACAGACTTGGCGCGAACGAGGCGCCTCCGGCGGTCATCTCTGTATTCCTCGGCGAACAGCTTGAGGATGTGGTGAGACAGCTGATTGAGACGGGCGCTGCTACCAGCGTCAAGGAGGGCGGCAAGCTCCTGACGGGCGTGAAGACGCTGCCCGATTTCCAGAAGGATGCGACCGACAGAAACAGGACGTCACCTTTTGCGTTCACAGGAAATAAATTTGAGTTCCGTATGGTGGGTTCCGCGGATTCTATCGCAAGCCCGAATACGACGCTGAATGCGATCGTTGCAGAGGCGTTCTGCGAGGCGGCTGACCGTCTGGAGAAGGCGGATGATCTGGATCTGGCCGTGCATGATCTGATCAAGGAGTACCTGACCGAGCACCAGAGAATCATCTTCAACGGCGACGGTTATTCCGACGAGTGGCTGGCGGAGGCCGAGAGAAGAGGACTGCCGAACATCAAGTCCATGATCGAGGCGGCGAGCACGATCACGACGGACAAGGCGGTGAAGCTGTTCGAGAGATTTGGCATCTTTACGAAGGTAGAGCTGGAGTCCCGCGAGGAGATCATCTACGAGACTTATGCGAAGACCATCAATATCGAGGCGCTTGCGATGATCGACATGGCGGGCAAGCAGATTATTCCCGCCGTCGTAAAATATTCCAGGGCGCTGGCGGACACCGTCAATACCGTGAAGGCGGCAGGGGCGGATACATCCGTACAGGCGGAGCTTCTGAAAGAAGTGTGTGAGAACCTTGCGGCGATGCAGGCGGCGCTGGCGAAGCTGAAGAAAGTGGAGGCGGAGGCTTCCGCGATCGAGGACGTCAAGAAGCAGGCGTTCTTCTACAAGGACACGGTTAAGGCCGTTATGGATGAGCTCCGCGCGCCGGCTGACAGACTGGAGATGATCGTCGATAAAGACATCTGGCCGATCCCGACTTACGGCGAGCTGATGTTTGAGATTTAACAGAAACTGAACAAAAGATAAAAACCTCTGCGCGGCTGCGGGTTATCCGCAGCGCACGGAGGTTTTTTATCTTTTGTTATTGATAGATTTCGATGATCTCCATATCCGATTGACTGTCAAAAGGAGAGCTTTTCGGGTCGGCTTGGGAATCGTCTGGGGCGGCAGTCTCGGTATCTGCCGCATTCTGTGCGGCAGGCTCCTGCGCCGGGGGATTCTCATCCGTCTCCGATCTGTCTGGCGCCGCGCCGGGCGACAGCGTCTCCACTGGGGCAGCGGCGTCTGCTTTCGCGTCCTGTGTGCCCGCGCAGCCTGTTGCGGACAGCGCCCAGGCAATACCGATCCCTGCCAGCCATACCTGTTTTTTTACAATCATTTTTCTGGTGCCTCACTTTCAGATTTTTGCGATTATGTAATCATGAGCAGATTTACAGACATTATTGTAACAGTCGATTCTCTAAGCTGTCTCTAAGGTATGAAATCCTTAAAATTTTTACAGGAATAATGAAAATAAGGCTTGCAAAGGCGCATAATATATTGTATAATTCCAAAATGTAATGTTAATGGGCTATCGCCAAACGGTAAGGCAACGGACTCTGACTCCGTCATTTCAAGGTTCGAATCCTTGTAGCCCAGCTTACAGGACTCAGTTGAGAGATCAACTGAGTCTTTTTACGCGGGCGATGGGTCAGGCTGACAAGCCTGCCTGTCAATTTGGCGAATGCCGCGATAACGAGTGAAATTCGCAAGGCGTGTTTCATCTCATTTGAGGGAGGAAAGAGGACGAGACTATGTATACGTTTGACAGCAGGGTGCGCTACAGCGAGGTGGGGGTGGACGGCAACCTCACGATCGAGGCGCTGATCGATTATTTTCAGGACTGTTCTACGTTCCACTCTGAGGATGTCGGACTCGGCGTAGACTATTTCAAAGAATTTCACATGGTATGGATGCTGTCGTCGTGGCAGATCTGCGTGAACCGTTACCCGCGCCTGTGCGAGCGGATTGTGATCGGCACGGCGCCCTATGAGTTCCGGGGATTTATCGGCTGTCGTAATTTTGAGATGAAGACGGCGCAGGGGGAGGTCCTGGCCTATGCCAATTCGATCTGGAGCCTGATGGATATTCAGAAGATGGCGCCGGCGAAGCCCAATGAGAAAATGCTGCAGGGCTATGCCCTGGAGGAGAAATATCCGATGGAGTATGCGCCGCGCAAGATCGCCGTGCCGGAGGGCGGCGTGGAGCTGGAGCCGTTTGCGGTCAGACAGCATCATCTCGACACCAACAATCATGTGAACAACGGCCAGTATGTGCGCATGGCGATGGACTGTCTCCCTAAGGACTTCTATATCAGACAGCTTCGCGTGGAGTATAAGAGCCAGGCCAAACTGCACGATATGATCTGTCCGGTGCTGGCGGAGAGCGCGGACGGCGGGCTGTATACAGTGTCGCTGAACAATGAGGAGGGCAGACCGTACAGCATTGTGGAGATGACCGGAGGTGCGGCATGATCAGTCTGGGAATGGTGCAGACGCTTCAGATCGTCAAGCGGGTGGAGTTTGGAGTGTACCTGAGCGACAGTGCTGAAGCGGAGGCGAGGGTGCTGCTTCCAAAGAAACAGGTGCCGGAGTATGCCGGAACGGGCGATGTTCTGTCCGTGTTTGTGTACCGCGATTCCAGGGACCGCATGATCGCTACGACCACGGTTCCGAAGCTGACGCTGCACGAGGTCGCGAAGCTGCGGGTCGCCCAGGTGGGCAGGGTCGGCGCTTTTCTGGACTGGGGACTGGAAAAAGAACTGCTGCTTCCCTACGCGGAGCAGACAAGAAGAGTGGCGGAGGGCGAGGAATGCCTTGTGGCGCTCTACATCGATAAGAGCGACAGGCTGTGCGCCACTATGAACGTCTATCCGTATCTCGCTTCGGACAGCCCCTATCGGGCGGAGGACAGGATTGACGGTACGGTCTATGAGATCAGCGATCATTTCGGCGCGTTTGTGGCGGTGGACGACAGATATTCCGGCCTGATACCGAAGAAGGAGCTGTACGGAAACGTGCGTGTCGGGGACGTGATACAGGCGCGTGTCACCGGCGTCAGGGAGGACGGACGGCTGAACCTGAGTATCCGTGAGAAAGCGTATCTGCAGATGGACGCGGACGCGAAGAGGCTCCTAGAGATCATAGGCAGCTTCGACGGCGTCCTGCCCTTTACGGACAAGGCTTCTCCGGAAGTAATCAGGCGTGAGACGCAGATGAGCAAAAATGAATTCAAGCGTGCGGTGGGAAGACTCCTCAAGGAAGGAAAAGTGCAGATCACGGAACAGGCGATCCGCTTGACGGACCGTTGACATCCGGGGATCTGTGAGGGATAAAAGATAAAAGTCAGGCGCCTGGCCTGACTTTTATACTGAGATGTCGATATTCGCGCCGATGTGCGGATTTACGGACAATTCCATCGCGGCTGCATCCATCATCTCCACGATCTGACCGCCGGTGGAGGAAACCTGATCCAAGGATTTGCTCAGCATGGCCACGCCGTAAGCGCTTTGCGTGTTTGTCAGCGACATTGCAGTCGATATGCCTGCGATATTCATTGTCTGCCCTCCTTCCCTAGTGTTAAATCCAGTATACCACAAATCGCTCTGCGGCGCGAGTTTTTTTCGCTTTTTTTAATCTGTATTTTGTTTGTGTAAAATGCCTAATAAATCGAAATGGCAAAAGAATCTATTTACAATAAAAAATACACAAAAAAATCAGGATTAGAGGTAGATTTTTTTGTATATATAGATTAAAATGGATACTGGATGTTGCATTTTGATGAATTTGGCGGTTTACTGTGTTGTGTAATTTGCTAAATGGAAAAGTAAGGGGTGGGGTATGATTTCGAATCAGATTTTGCAAAACACGATTGAGGGGTTGAAATCGATTGCAAGAGTGGATCTGTGCGTTATGGACGTCGACGGCAAGGCGGTGGCCATGACGTCGGACGAGATGGAACAGTGCGGCAGGCCGGCGGCGGAGTTTGCGAAGTCTCCGGCAGATTCGCAGGAGATACAGGGGTATCAGTACTTCAAGATCTTTGACGAACAGCAGCTGGAATATATTCTGATCGCCGGCGGCGTCGGCGAGGATGTCTATATGATAGGCAAGATGGTTGCCTTTCAGATTCAGAATCTGCTGGTAGCGTATAAGGAACGGTTTGACAAGGACAATTTTATCAAGAATCTTCTGTTGGATAATCTGTTGTTGGTGGACATCTATGGCCGCGCTAAGAAGCTGCATATCCAGACGGATGAAAAGCGGGTGGCTCTGATCGTCGAGACGGAGAACGCCAAGGACAGCAATGTGCTTGAGCTGATGCGGACCTATTTCGGCAGCAATAACAAGGATTTCATTACGGCGGTCGATGAGAACAGCGTGATAGTCGTCAAGGATCTGGGAGAGGGCGACGGCGCGAAGGAGATCGAGAAGACCGCCGATCATATTGCCGTTTTCCTGGCGAAGGAGAATTTTAAGAATGTCAGGATCGCATACGGCACGATCGTCAATGAGCTCAAGGAGGTGAGCCGCTCCTATAAGGAAGCGAAGATGGCGCTCGACGTGGGCAAGATCTTCTTTGGCGAAAGGGATGTGATCGCTTACAGCGAGCTGGGGATCGGACGTCTGATCTATCAGCTGCCAATTCCGCTGTGCAAGATGTTTATCAAGGAGATCTTTGACGTCAAGAGTCCGGACGATTTCGACGAGGAGACGCTCACGACGATCAACAAGTTTTTTGAGAATTCTCTGAATGTATCGGAGACTTCCAGACAGCTGTTCATCCACCGCAACACGCTTGTGTACCGCCTGGATAAGCTGCAGAAGAGCACGGGGCTGGACCTGAGAGTGTTTGAGGACGCGATCACGTTTAAGATCGCGCTCATGGTGGTAAAATACATGAAATATATGGAGAGTTTTGAATACTAAAAGATTATGGGAGTGAACAAAGTGGCAACTAAGAAGAAGAAAAAAAGTACGGCGGGAGAAAATGAGATCATCACGCTGACAAATGTCTGTAAGGCTTACTCTACCGGCGCACCGGCGCTGAAGGACGTCAATCTGCGCATCAACAGGGGCGAGTTTGTCTTCATTGTGGGCGACAGCGGGTCCGGGAAGTCCACACTGATCAAGCTGCTGCTCAGAGAACTGACGATCACAAGCGGCTATATCAACGTGATGGAATACGATCTCTCCAAGATCAAACACAGGAAGATCCCCAAGTTCAGAAGGAATCTGGGAGTCGTGTTCCAGGATTTCAGACTTCTGAAAGACCGAAACGTATACGAGAACGTGGCTTTTGCGCAGCGCGTGATACAGAAGTCCAACAAGGAGATCAAGAGGAATGTGCCGAGTATTCTGGCAGTCGTCGGACTGGCGGGCAAGTACAAGGCGAAGCCGAGGCAGCTGTCCGGCGGCGAACAGCAGAGAGTCGCGCTGGCGAGAGCGCTTGTCAATCAGCCCACGGTTCTGCTGGCGGACGAGCCTACGGGCAACCTCGATCCGACCAATTCCTGGGAGATTATGAAGCTGCTGGAGCAGATCAATCAGAACGGGACGACCGTTATTGTCGTGACGCACAACAGGGAGATCGTCAACGCCATGCGAAAACGCGTTGTCACTCTGAAGAAGGGCGTTATCATAAGCGATGAGGAGGAGGGAGGATACATAGATGAGGATTAACAGTTTTTTCTATACGCTCAGACAGGGTGTCCGGAACCTGTTCCGAAACAAGTGGTTTACGCTTGCGTCCATCGCGACGATCAGCGCCTGCCTGTTTCTGTTCGGCCTGTTCTACGCGATCGTCACGAATTTCGCGCACATTGTCAAGACAGCGCAGGAAGGCGTGGCGGTCTATGTGTTCTTTGACGACGGACTGGAGGAGAGCAGGATACAGGAGATCGGGGAACTGATTCTGAAGCGGCCTGAGGTATCCGATATCAATTTCGTCTCCGCCGAGGAAGCGTGGGAATCTTTCAAGTCGGAATATCTGGGCGACTATGCAGACGGCTTTACGGAGAATCCGCTGGCGGATTCCGCCAACTATGAGGTGTATCTGAACGATGTGTCCATGCAGTCCGCACTCGTCACTTATCTGGAATCACTGGACGGGGTCAGACTGGTCAACCGCTCGGAGATCGTGGCGACGACGCTGACCGGTGTGAACGCGCTGATCGCCTATGTGTCCGTGGGTATTATTGCAATCCTGTTTGCGGTGTCCGTGTTCCTGATCAGCAATACGGTCACAATCGGTATCTCGGTCCGCAAGGAGGAGATCACCATTATGAAATATATCGGCGCGACAGACTTTTTCGTCAGATCGCCTTTCGTGATTGAGGGTATGATGATCGGTCTGATCGGCGCTTTCATTCCGCTCGCCGTGATTTACGGCATGTACAATGTGGTGATGGAGTACGTGACGACCAGATTTGCGATGCTCTCCTCCCTGCTCAGTTTCCTGAGCGTGGATGAGGTTTTCCGCGTGCTGACGCCGATTTCTCTCGGCATCGGCGTGGGGATCGGCTTCCTGGGAAGCGCGGCTACTGTCAGGAGACATTTGCGGGTATAGCAGGGATTGTATATGAGACATTGGAAGAAATCGGTATGTATCGCGCTCGGCGCGGCCGTCGTGCTTACGTGCACCTGTTCCAGACCGGTGCATGCGGTCACCAATGAGAGCATTCAGGAGAAGGAGAATCAGATCGCCGCGGCGCGGGAACAGGTCAAGGGCCTGAAATCCAGCCTGACGGATGTGGAAGCTCTGAAAAAAGAGCTGGAGAAGTCCAAGAGCGACCTGACAGCCTATGTGACACAGCTTGACAGTGAACTGAGCGGCATACAGGAGAAGATCGCACAATATAATACACTGATCACCGAAAAAGAAGGGGAGATCGAGGTCACGAACGAGGAGCTGAATGAGGCGATCAAGCAGCAGGAAGACCAGTACGAGGCCATGAAGAAGCGTATCCGCTTCATGTATGAGAAGGGGGACACTTTTTATCTCGAGCTGCTCTTTACGTCGAACAGTTTCTCGGACATGACGAACAAGGCGGACTACATCGAGGCGCTGTCCCGTTACGACAAGGATAAGCTGGACGAATATGTGGAGACGAAGGAGATGGTTCAGCTCTGCAAGGAACAGCTGGAGGCGGACAAGGAAGTGCTGGACGAGGCGAAAGCCGCTGTGGAGGAGGAGGAGGCCAGCGTCAACTCGCTTCTCCAGGAAAAGAACGATCAGCTGTATGCGGTTGCCGGCGATATCTCCGCTAAAGAGGCCGCGATCAAGGAATATGAGGCGCAGATCGCGCAGGAGAATGAAGAGATCGCGGCGTTAGAGAAGGCGGTGGCCGAGGAGAAGGCCAGGCTGGAAGCGGAGAATGCGCGGATTTACAACGGTGGTATGTTCGCGTGGCCCTGTCCTTCCTATAAAAGGATATCTGACGAGTTCGGCAACCGTATGCATCCGACGCTGGGAATCGAGAAGTTCCACAACGGACTGGATATGGCGGCGCCGGGAGGCTCGGCGATTCTGGCCGCCTACGATGGCGATGTGGTCGCGGCGGCGTACAGCAGTTCCATGGGAAACTATATCATGATAGACCACGGCAGCGGGCTGTACACGATCTACATGCACTGTTCCGCGCTGTATGTGTCCAAGGGGCAGTCGGTCACCAAGGGACAGAATATCGCGGCGGTCGGGAGCACAGGGCGCTCTACGGGCAATCATCTGCATTTCGGCGTGCGCCTGAACGGCAATTATGTCAATCCATGGAATTATCTGGGATAGAGCGTGAACGGTCCGTACCGTTCCGCGGAGCGTGACTCCGCAGTAAGAAGAGACAGATGGAGATGAATCGGTTTGCACTATAACGGGGACAATCAATATTACGATCATCATCGGCAGCCTGCGCCCATGGCGCCGCAGTACCCTGTGCCGCCGTCCGGCGGGCAGAACAACAGGGGCGGCATGTTCGCGCTCGGCATTCTGGTCGGCGTGATCATTATGACGCTTGTGGGAAGCATCGCCTACGTGGGTACGAGGCTGTATCGGATCGCCGGCGACCGGGCGCAGGAGGCGAACGCCGACGGAGAAGAGGCGGGCCTGACCGGCGACGCGACGCTCGAAAAGCTGGAGGCGCTGGAAGATATTGTAGAGGAGTACTATTACAAGGATGAAGACATCGACACCGACAAGATGGTCGAGGGCATGTATGCGGGCGTGATCGATTCGCTGGGAGATCCTTATTCCGTCTACTATACAGAGGAAGAGTGGCAGGATATGATCGCGGACACCGAGGGGATCTACTATGGAATCGGCGCCTATGTCAGTCTCGACATCGCCACCGGTTTCGCCAAAATCAGCGGCGTGATCGCGGGTACGCCTGCTGAGGAGGCCGGGCTGCGGGAGAACGACGTGCTCTATATGGTGGACGGAGAACTCACCCAGGGGTTGGAACTGACACAGGTGACGGCCATGATCAAGGGCGAAGAGGGGACGACCGTACATCTGACGATCTACCGCGACGGCGAGGACGATTATCTGGAGATGGACGTCGTGCGGCGCAAGATCGAATCGCCCACAGTCAGCTATGAGATGCTGGACGACGACATCGGTTATATTCAGATCACGGAGTTCGATGAAGTGACGGCGGATCAGTTCACGGAGGCGCTTGCGGTCGTGAAAGGCTCCGGCGCGAGAGGGCTGGTTCTCGATCTGCGCAGCAATCCGGGCGGCAGTCTGCCTGTGGTGGTGGATATCGCCAGACAGATTCTGCCGGAAGGGCTGATCGTTTACACGGAGGATAAATACGGCAAGCGGGAAGAGTATACCTGTGACGGCAGGAACGAGCTGAAGATTCCGCTGGTTGTTCTGATCAACGGCAATTCTGCCAGCGCTTCGGAGATTCTGGCGGGAGCGATCAAGGATTACGGCAAGGGCACGTTAATCGGTACGACCACCTTCGGCAAGGGTATTGTGCAGAGGGTGCTGCCGCTCACGGACGGCACGGCGCTGAAGCTGACGATCAGCGCCTACTATACGCCCAAGGGAAATAATATTCACGGCATCGGGATAGATCCGGATATCGAGTGCGAGTTTGACGCCGACGCCTACTATGACGAGGGCGTGGATAATCAGCTGGACCGCGCTGTAGAAGAGATCGAAAAGATGCTTAGATGAGATACTGGAGAGCAGGCATATGAATATCGTGTTGTTATCGGGCGGTTCGGGCAAGCGTCTGTGGCCGCTTTCCAATGATACGCGCTCAAAGCAGTTTATCAAGATTTTTAAGACCGGGGACGGAGAGTATGAGTCCATGGTGCAGCGGGTATACAGGCAGATCCTGTCCGTGGACAGGGAGGCGGAGGTCACGATCGCCACGTCCAAGTCCCAGGTGTCTGCCATCCACAACCAGCTGGGCGGAAACGTGGGAATCAGCGTGGAGCCGTGCAGGAGGGATACCTTTCCGGCGATAGCCCTGGCGGCGGCTTATCTGCATGATGTGCGCGGCATACCGGAGGAGGAAGCCGTGGTCGTGTGCCCGGTGGATCCTTATGTGGAGGAAGATTATTTTCGGGCGCTCGGGAAACTGGGGGATCGCGCCGCCGCAAGCGGGGCGAATCTGGTTCTGATGGGGATTGAGCCGACCTATCCCAGCGCCAAGTACGGCTATATTATTCCTGAGACGGAGGAGGATATCAGCAGCGTCTCCATGTTCAAGGAGAAGCCGGAGGAGAGGCAGGCGCGGGAGTATATCGCGCAGGGCGCGCTCTGGAACGGCGGCGTTTTTGCATTCCGGCTGGGCTACGTGCTCGGACGGGCGCATGAACTGATCGAATTTAACGGCTACAGGGATCTCTTCGACAAGTATGACACGCTGGAGAAGATCAGCTTTGACTATGCGGTGGTGGAGCACGAGAGGCAGATCGAGGTCATGCGTTTCGCCGGTATGTGGAAGGACATCGGAACCTGGAATACGCTGACAGAGGCGATGGAGAGCGAGACGATCGGCAAAGCCATTCTGAACGACGGCTGCCGCGGCGTGCATGTGGTCAACGAGCTCAATGTCCCGGTGTTGTGTATGGGGCTGCGGGATATGGTCGTGGCGGCCAGTCCGGAAGGGATTCTGGTGTCGGACTTAAACCAGTCCAGCTATATCAAGCCTTACGTCGATGAGATTGACCAGCAGATCATGTTTGCAGAGAAATCCTGGGGCAGTTTTCAGGTGATCGACATCGAGGAGAACAGCATGACCATCAAGGTAACTCTGAACGCGGGGCACGGCATGAATTATCACAGCCATGAGCAGCGCGACGAGGTGTGGACGGTGGTGAGCGGCCGCGGCAGAGCCGTTGTGGACGGCAGGGAGAGACCTGTGACGGTGGGCGATGTGGTGCGGATGCCCGCGGGGGTGCCGCACACGATTATGGCGGATACAAGACTTCAGGTGATCGAGGTGCAGCTCGGGTCGGAGATCAGCGTGCATGACAAAAAGAAACTGGAGATGCCGGAGCGGTAAACAGATATAGAAAGCAGGGGACAGCGGAGACAGAACAAAGGTTCGATTTCCGCTGTACTTTTGTGCAGAGCTGTGCTATACTAACCGCGGGGGAAACAGAGGAAGATATCATGGATTTCAAATTACATTCCGAATATGCGCCGACCGGGGATCAGCCGCGGGCCATCGCCGAGCTGGTGGAAGGTTTCCGCAGGGGCAACCAGTTCCAGACGCTTCTGGGCGTGACCGGATCGGGCAAGACTTTTACGATGGCGAATATTATACAGGCGCTGAACAAGCCCACGCTTGTCATCGCGCATAACAAGACGCTGGCAGGACAGCTCTACGGCGAGTTCAGGGAATTTTTTCCGGAGAATGCGGTGGAGTATTTTGTCTCCTATTATGACTATTATCAACCGGAGGCCTATGTGCCCTCGACAGACACCTATATCGCCAAGGACTCTTCGATCAACGATGAGATCGACAAGCTGCGGCTGTCGGCGACCG
The DNA here is from genome assembly GCA_947626775.1 of uncultured Lachnospiraceae bacterium. GTDB lineage: Bacteria > Bacillota > Clostridia > Lachnospirales > Lachnospiraceae > UBA3282. The sequence continues at coordinate 85,969 of CANQTL010000003.1, forward strand.
CGTCGCTGACGGAGCGCCGGGACGTAGTCGTGGTCGCCAGCGTATCCTGTATCTACGGTCTGGGAAGTCCGGAAGAGTATGCGGGCATGAGCATGTCCCTGCGGCCTGGTATGCAGCGCGACCGTGACGACGTGATACGCGGTCTGATCGACATGCAGTATGAGCGCAACGACATGGATCTGGAACGCTGCCGGTTCCGCGTGCGCGGAGACGTCGTGGAGATCTATCCGGCTCAGAGCGACGACTATCTGATCCGCGTGGAGTTCTTTGGGGATGAGATTGACCGGATCGCGCAGACAGATATTCTGACGGGACAGGTTCACGCGACGCTGGAGCATGTGATGATCTATCCGGCGTCCCACTATGTCGTGCCGCAGGAGAAGATCAATGCGGGCTGCAAAGAGATCGAGAAGGAGCTGGAAGAGCGCGTCAGATTTTTTAAGAGCGAGGACAAACTGCTGGAAGCGCAGCGCATTGCGGAGCGGACGAATTTTGATATCGAGATGCTGCGGGAGACAGGCTTCTGTTCCGGCATTGAGAACTATTCCCGCCACCTCAACGGTATGGCGGCGGGGGAGCCGCCGTTCACGCTGTTAGACTATTTTACCGACGACTTTCTGATTATCATAGACGAGTCGCACATGACGATTCCGCAGATCCGAGGCATGTATGCCGGGGACAGATCGCGCAAGACGACGCTGGTGGACTACGGTTTCCGCCTGCCGTCCGCGCTGGACAACAGGCCGCTCAATTTTCAGGAGTTTGAGCGTCATATCGATCAGATGCTTTTTGTCTCCGCGACGCCATCAGACTACGAGGCGGAACATGAGCTGTTCCGCACGGAGCAGATCATCCGCCCTACCGGCCTGCTGGATCCCAGGGTGGATGTACGGCCCGTGGAGGGGCAGATCGACGATCTGATCTCGGAGATCCGCGCAGAAGTCGCAAAACACAATAAAGTTTTGGTAACGACGCTGACGAAACGGATGGCGGAGGATCTGACGGATTATATGAAGGAAGTGGATATCCGTGTGAAGTATCTGCACTCGGATATCGACACGCTGGAGCGGGCGGAGATTATCCGGGATATGCGGCTCGACGTGTTCGATGTGCTGGTGGGGATCAATCTGCTGCGCGAGGGACTGGACATTCCGGAGATCTCGCTGGTGGCGATTCTGGATGCGGATAAGGAAGGTTTCCTGCGGTCGGAGACGTCGCTGATTCAGACGATCGGGCGGGCGGCCCGCAACGTGGACGGTCATGTCGTCATGTATGCGGACACCGTGACGGACTCCATGCGGGCCGCGATCGACGAGACGAACCGCAGGCGCGAGATCCAAAAGCGCTATAACGAGGAACATCATATCACGCCGCAGTCGGTTCGGAAAGCGGTGCGCGATCTCATCAGCATCTCCAAAACCATCGAGAAGGAACAGATGCGGTTTGAGAAAGATCCGGAATCCATGAGCAGACAGGAGCTTGAAAAGCTCATTCGGGATGTGGAGCGGCAGATGAAGAAGGCCGCCGCCGATCTGAATTTCGAGGCCGCGGCCGAGCTTCGCGACCGCATGAAGGAACTGAAAGGGAAACTGAGAGATTTCGACAAATAAAGAGCCGTTCACAAAATTGACTTACAGAGTCAATGATGCGGAGCGTCAGGACAAAGAATCAGAAAAAGCACGGAGGGAATCGGAACATACAATGGCAGATACGACGGATACGATAAAAATGCGCCCGAGAGAGTATATTAAGATACGCGGGGCGAACGAGCACAATCTGAAAAATTTAAGCGTGGATGTGCCGCGGAATGAGTTCGTGGTATTTACGGGCCTGTCCGGCTCCGGCAAGTCTTCGCTCGCCTTTGACACCATCTACGCGGAAGGACAGAGAAGATATATGGAGTCGCTGTCGTCCTATGCGAGACAGTTCCTCGGACAGATGGAGAAGCCTAACGTGGAGAAGATCGAGGGGCTGTCCCCCGCCATCTCCATAGACCAGAAATCGACGAACAGGAATCCCCGTTCCACGGTGGGGACGGTGACGGAGATCTACGATTACTTCCGGCTGCTGTATGCGAGAATCGGCGTTCCGCACTGCCCGAAATGCGGCAGGGAGATCAGAAAACAGACAGTGGATCAGATTGTGGACCAGATCCTGGCGATGCCGGAGGGGACGAAGATACAGCTTCTCGCGCCCGTGGTACGGGGCAGAAAAGGCGAACATGCCAAGGTGTTTGAGCGCGCTAAGCGGAGCGGCTATGTGCGCGTGCGGGTGGACGGTAATCTGTACGATCTGTCCGAAGATATTCCGATGGAGAAGAATATCAAGCACAATATAGAGATCATTGTGGACCGTCTGGTGGTGAAGCCGGGGATCGAGAGGCGTCTGACAGACTCTATCGAAAATGTCTTCGCGCTGGCGGAGGGCCTGATGATGCTGGATGTGATCGACGGGGAATCCTATCATTTCAGCCAGAATTTTGCCTGCCCGGACTGCGGCGTCAGTATCGGGGAGATCGAGCCGCGGAGTTTTTCCTTTAACAATCCGTTCGGCGCCTGCCCGGAGTGTTTCGGCCTCGGCTACAAGATGGAGTTTGACGTGGATCTGATGATCCCGGACAGGAGCCTCAGCCTGAACGAGGGGGCGATCAGCGTAATCGGCTGGCAGTCCAGCTCTGACCCGGGCAGTTTTACCAACGCGATGCTCACGGCTCTGGCCAGAGAATTTCAGTTCAGCATGGACACGCCCTTCGAGCAGCTTACCAAAGAAGTGCAGGACGTGATCTGCTACGGAACGGACAGGAAAGTGGACGTCTACTATGAGGGACAGCGGGGCAGAGGCGTGTATCCCATCGCTTTTGAAGGGCTGATCAGGAATGTGGAACGGAGATACCGGGAGACGGCCTCCGAGCTGAGCAAGCAGGAGTACGAGACTTTCATGCGCATCACGCCCTGCAAGGAGTGTAAGGGTATGCGCCTGAAAAAGGAATCGCTCGCCGTGACGGTCTGCGACAGGAATATCTATGAGATCACGTCCATGTCCATCAAGAATCTGTATGACTTTATCGGCGGTATGGAACTGACTCCCCAGCAGCAGCTGATCGGGAAACAGATCCTGCGGGAAATCCGCGCGCGCGTCGGGTTCCTGGTGGAAGTGGGATTGGAGTATCTCTCGCTGGCGCGGGCGACGGCGACGCTGTCCGGCGGCGAGGCGCAGCGGATCCGGCTGGCGACACAGATCGGCTCCGGTCTGGTGGGTGTGTGCTATATCCTGGACGAGCCCAGTATCGGCCTGCATCAGCGGGACAACGACAAGCTGATCGCCGCGCTCAAGAATCTGAAGGATCTGGGAAACACCCTGATTGTCGTGGAGCACGATGAGGATACCATGCTGGCGGCGGACCACATCGTGGATATCGGACCCGGAGCCGGTTCGCACGGCGGCGAGGTGGTGGCGCAGGGAACGGCGCAGGAGATCATGCAGGTGGAGGAGTCCGTCACGGGGCAGTATCTGAGCGGCAGGCTGCAGATCCCCGTGCCCGAGGCGCGCAGGAAGCCGACGGGCTGGCTGACGGTCAGAGGAGCCGAGGAGAACAATCTGAAAAAGATAGACGTCAAAATTCCGCTTGGCGTTATGACGTGTGTGACAGGTGTGTCCGGTTCGGGTAAAAGTTCCCTGGTGAACGAGATCCTCTACAAGCGCCTGGCGAGGGAGCTGAACCGAGCGCGCTGTATCCCGGGCAGGCATACGAAGATCGAAGGTATGGAACAGCTCGACAAAGTGATCGACATCGACCAGTCGCCTATCGGCAGGACGCCGCGTTCGAATCCGGCGACCTACACGGGAGTCTTCGATCAGATCAGGGATCTCTTTGCCTCGACGCAGGACGCCAGAGCGAGGGGATATAAGAAAGGGCGGTTCAGTTTTAACGTGAAGGGCGGCCGCTGCGAGGCCTGCAGCGGCGACGGTATTATCAAGATCGAGATGCACTTTCTGCCGGACGTCTACGTGCCCTGCGAGGTGTGCGGCGGCAAGCGCTATAACCGCGAGACGCTGGAAGTCAAATATAAGGGAAAGAGCATATACGACGTGCTGGATATGACGGTGGAGGAGGCGCTGCCTTTCTTCGAAAATCTGCCGTCTATCCGCCGCAAAATCGAGACACTTTACGACGTGGGGCTTTCTTATGTGAAGCTCGGGCAGCCGTCTACAACGCTCTCGGGCGGCGAGGCCCAGCGTATCAAACTGGCGACGGAACTGAGCCGGCGCGGAACCGGGAAGACGATCTATATCCTGGACGAGCCTACCACGGGGCTTCACTTTGCGGATGTGCACAAACTGGTGGATATCCTGCGCAAGCTGGCGGAGGGAGGCAACACGGTGGTTGTGATCGAGCACAATCTCGATGTGATCAAGACGGCGGACTATATCATAGACATGGGACCCGAGGGCGGCGACGGCGGCGGCACCGTGATTGCGCAGGGGACGCCGGAGGAGATTGCCGAAAACCCCGTTTCCTACACGGGAATTTACGTGAAAAAGATGCTGAAGCGATATCGGGACAGTCTGAAAAAATAATTTTTTGAAAGCGGGGGTTAAGAGACGGGCCCAATGCGCCGATAAAAATAATGCGAGGCACGGATGCCGAAAGCAGAGCGGAAGGAACCGTTCTGTTTTTGGCGTTTTTTAATTTTTTAAAAAAATGAATAAACCCCTTTGAAAAACCAATTCTTTAGGTTATAATATAAACTGCATGGATAGACCAAAGGAAAGGGGATCAAGGGTATATGCAGTATACGGATATCGGGATCGATTTGGGAACTGCCAGTATATTGGTCTACATCAGGGGCAAGGGCGTCGTGCTGAAAGAGCCTTCTGTTGTGGCATTTGATAGAGATACAAACAAGATCAAGGCGATCGGAGAGGACGCGAGGCTGATGCTCGGCAGGACGCCGGGCAATATCGTAGCGGTCAGACCGCTGCGTCAGGGAGTCATCTCGGACTATCAGGTCACCGAGAAGATGATGAAGTATTTCATCCAGAAAGCGCTTGGCAAAAAGACTTTCCGCAAGCCGCGCATCGCTGTGTGCGTGCCGAGCGGCGTTACGGAAGTGGAGAAGAAGGCGGTCGAGGACGCGACCTATCAGGCGGGCGCCAGAGAGGTGTCTATTATCGAGGAACCCATCGCCGCGGCGATCGGAGCGGGAATCGATATCTCCAAGCCCTGCGGCAACATGATCGTAGATATCGGCGGCGGCACCTCCGATATCGCGGTGATCTCGCTGGGCGGCACGGTGGTCAGCGCGTCGATCAAGATTGCGGGAGACGACTTCGACGAGGCGATCGTCCGCTACATGCGTAAGAAACACAATCTGCTGATCGGCGAACGGACGGCGGAGGATCTGAAGATCAGGATCGGTTCGGCGTTCAAAAGGGCCGAAGTCGATTATATGGACGTCAGAGGGCGCAACCTGGTGACCGGGCTGCCGCGCACCGTGAAGGTATCCTCCGAGGAGACCGAGGAGGCGCTGCACGAGACGACGGTACAGATCGTCGAGACGATCCACAGCGTGTTGGAGAAGACGCCGCCGGAGCTGGCGGCTGATATTGCGGACAGAGGAATTGTTCTCACCGGAGGCGGGAGCCTGCTGCGGGGACTGGAAGATCTGATTGCGGACAGAACCGGCATCAATACGATGACGGCGGAAGATCCGATGACGGCGGTGGCCATCGGAACCGGCAAGTACGTAGAATTCCTTGCGGGGTACCGCGAGGACTAGGAGACTGGAAAGGACAGGATACTATGCTGAAGGGATTGTACACGGCGTACACGGGGATGATCAACGAGCAGCACAGGATGGACGTCATGACGAACAACCTGGCGAATGCGGATACCATCGGTTACAAGAAGGAGGGATCCACGAGCCAGGCATTCGACAACGTGCTGGCCTATAAGATCAAGGATCTGTCTGAGGCTGCGAATCTGCCGAAGCTGCTCAGTTCGCCCAAGGCGGTCGACGAGTACGAGAGGAACAACGAGGCAAATCCGGACTATATGCAGAACCGCGTCAGAAGGGTCGGCATGAATCTGGGTGTTAAGATCGGAGAGAACTATGTGGATTATTCCGAGGGACCGATCAAGGAGACGGGCAATACGTTCGATCTGGCCATCTCCGACCGCGGCTTCTTTGCGGTGGAATACACCAACAAGGCGGGAGAGACGTCGGTGAAATACACGCGGGACGGCAATTTCACCATGAATCTGCAGGGATATCTCCAGACGCAGGACGGCGACTATGTTCTCGATGAGAACGGGCGCCGTATCAGGATGAACACGGCGCTGCCCGTGAGCATCGACCGCGGCGGCAATATCACTCAGGACGGAGATTATGTTGCGACGATCGGGCTGACGGATTTTGAAGATTATAATTATCTGGAGCACTTTGGAGAGAACTTCTTCGAGCCGGTGGAAGGCGCGACGGAGATCGAGACGGACTCGCAGCTCTATTCGGGCTACCTCGAGATGTCCAATATGTCCACGGTGACGGAGATGGTCAATATGATTGCCATCCAGAGACATTATGAGAGCAACCAGAAGGTTATCACCACCTATGACGAGACACTTGATATTGCGGTAAACCAGTTGGGTAAAGTATAAGACACAGTATAACGGGAGGCGTTAAGCATGGTTAGAAGTTTATGGTCGGCAGCGACCGGTATGAATGCACAGCAGGTCAGTCTGGACACGATCGCCAACAATCTGGCGAACGTCAACTCGGTGGGTTACAAGACGCAGGTGGCGCAGTTTAAGTCGCTTCTGTATCAGAATCTGCAGTCCGTCACCACCACGGCGAACGGTGATCCGAAGCCTACGACTTCCCAGGTCGGCCTGGGCGTCCGCACTTCCTCGATCAACTCGATTTTTACGCAGGGCAGTCTGCTGGATTCGGACAGCGATACGGCGTTTGCGATCGAGGGCGAGGGTTTCTTCGCGGTGCGCGGAGAGGACGGCGTTACCTATTATACCAGAAACGGTGATTTCACGTGGGCGCTCGCGGCAAACGGCGGTATGACGCTGACGAATGCGGACGGTCTTCCGGTGCTGGACAGCAATAACCGTCCGATCGCGCTGAACCGTACTTATATTGCGAGCAAGCTCTCCATCACGGAGGACGGGCAGATCTGCTATCCTGACGGACAGAACAACCCGCAGCCCATCGGTATCACCATCGGAACCTATCAGTTCAGCAATCCGGGCGGCCTGCAGAGAGTGGGAGATACGCTCTTTGCGGTGACGGACGCGAGCGGCAGGGCGCTCAATGAGGATACGACGCCCGACGTGGACAAGAGCAGGATCGTGCAGGGATATCTGGAGGGTTCCAACGTACAGGTCGCCAACGAGATGGTCAACATGATCGTCACGCAGCGCGCCTATGAGATGAATTCCAAGGCGATCATCACCTCCGACGCGATGATGGAGATTGCCAATAATCTGAAACGATAGCCCGCGGCGCGGATAGCGCAAGACAGCGGAGGAGAGGAAAGCCGTGAGGCGCGAAACGGCGCGCCGGGCGGCATGGTGTATGAGATGAGCGGTATGGATCTGACCGGAGCAGGGTTGTACACAGACTATATGACGGACGCCGAGAGAGCGGCGACCGAGAAGCTGCAGAGCAGGCTGGAGGAGACGGCGAAGACCGAGAATGCCGGCGACGAGGCGCTTCTCGACGCCTGTAAGCAGTTCGAGGCATATCTGTGGGAACAGGTTTATAAAGAGATGGAGAAGACGACCAAACTCTTTAGCGACGACGAGGAAAAAGAAAACAGCTATGCGGCGAACATGACGGATTTCTTTAAAGATACGATGGTTCAGCAAATCTCTGAGCAGACGGCTTCCCAAGGCTCCAATTCTCTGGCGCGCATGCTTTACGAGCAGGCTAAGCGCAACTATAATCTGTAAATATCGTCTATAGGATATTGAACGAAACGGGCTGCTGAAGAGGCGGCCCGTTATTTTGCGCGGGAAACCCGCAAAGCGTGTTTCCTCTCGTCGTCAGAGACAGATCATGCAGAAAGTATCACAGACAGATGGAAAAGATCAAGGGTTTTATAGAGCATATCATATACCGCAACGCGGACAACGGATATACGGTGCTGGATCTTGTCAGCGGCGGGAGCGAGATCACGTGCGTCGGTTTCTTCAGGACAATGGACCAGGGAGAGACGATAGAGGCGGAGGGCGCTTACACGACGCACCCCGTATACGGCGAGCAGTTTAAGATAGAAACCTATCGGATCGTGCCGCCGGAGGACGAGGAGAGCATAGAGCGGTATCTCGCTTCCGGAGCGGTCAAGGGAGTGGGACAGGCGCTTGCGGCGCGCATTGTGAAGCGTTTCGGGGCGGATACCTACCGCATCATCGAGGAGGAGCCGGAACGGCTGGCGGAGATCAAGGGAATCAGCGAGCGCAAGGCCAGAGAGATCGCCGCCGACGTGTATGAGAAGCGGGATGCGCGCGAGGCGATGACCTTTCTGCAGAAGTACGGTGTGTCCAATACGCTGGCGATCCGCATTTACGAGCAGTACGGAACGCGTCTGTACGGCATCCTGAAGGAGAATCCGTACCGGATGGCTGAAGATATTCAGGGGATCGGATTCCGTATCGCCGATGAGATTGCCGCAAAGGCGGGCATTCAGGCGGATTCCGATTATCGGATCAGAAGCGGCATTCTCTATACGCTCACGCTGGCGGGCGCCGAAGGGCACTGCTATCTGCCGCAGAATATTCTGCTCGACAGGGCGGGAGAACTGCTGAAACTCGAACCGGCGGTTATAGAGCCGCAGATCGCCAATCTCGCCATGGACAAAAAAGTCGTCGTCAAGCGCTCTCCGGACCCGGAGGAGCGCTGCAGAGTCTATGCGGCGTCCTACTATTATGCAGAACTGAACTGCGCGAAGATGCTTCACGATCTGAACATATCTTCCGGCCAGGAAGCCGGGGCAGCGCAGGAAGAAGATATCCGGCTGAAGATCGGGCAGCTGCAGCAGGAGCTGGGAATCGAGCTGGACGATCTGCAGAAGCGTTCGGTGTCGGAGAGCGTAAAGAACGGGATCTTTATTCTGTCGGGCGGACCCGGGACCGGAAAGACGACGACGATTAACGCCATCATACGGTATTTTCTGTCTGAGGGCATGGACCTCTATCTGGCGGCGCCCACGGGCCGGGCGGCCAAGAGAATGACGGAGGCGACGGGATATGAAGCCAGGACGATCCACCGGCTCCTGGAGCTGAACGGCGCGCCTGCGGGCGAGACGGGAACGGCCCGGTTCGAGCGGAACGAGGAAAATCCGCTGGAAGCGGATGTGATCATAATAGACGAGATGTCCATGGTGGATATTTTCCTGTTTCAGGCGCTGCTCAAGGCAATTCCGGTCGGTACGCGGCTGATCATGGTTGGAGACGTCAATCAACTCCCCTCGGTGGGAGCCGGACAGGTGCTGCGCGATATCATGGACAGCGGGAGGTTCCCGGCGGTGATGCTTGAGAGGATTTTCAGGCAGGCGGGCGAGAGCGATATCGTGAGAAATGCGCACAGGATCCACGCGGGCGAAGAGCTGGTTCTGGACAACAAAAGCAGGGATTTCTTTTTTCTGGAGAGAAACGATGTGAACGTGATCTACAAACATATGATTCTGCTCATCACCGAGAAGCTCCCGCGCTATGTGGGCGCGGAGCCGTATGACATTCAGGTGTTGACGCCGATGCGCAAGGGCAGTCTGGGCGTGGAGACGTTAAACGGGATCCTGCAGCGCTATCTGAATCCGCCGTCGGATACCAAAAAGGAGTGCAGCGCCGGCGGCACGCTCCTGCGCGAGCGCGACAAGGTTATGCAGATCAGAAACAATTACCAGCTGGAATGGGAAGTGGTCAGCAAATATGGTATTCCCATCGATAAAGGGACGGGGATTTTCAACGGTGATATCGGCATGATCGTGCGGATCGACGAACACGCGGGCGAGGTGACGGTGGAGTACGACGAGCACAGGAGAGTCACCTATCCTTTCGCGCAGCTGGATGAGATCGAACTCGCCTACGCGGTGACGATTCACAAGTCTCAGGGAAGCGAGTATCCGGCGGTTATTATGCCGCTTCTTTCCGGTCCGCGTATGCTTTTTAACAGGAATCTGCTGTACACGGGCGTGACCCGGGCCAGGAGCTGTGTGACGATACTGGGCAGCAGGGATACCCTGCGGGAAATGGTGGACAACAATTTTCAGAACCGCCGGTATACCGGACTGGCGGACAGAATCAGGGAACTGATTTGGCAAGATAAGGAAAACGGGATATGAAAAAAGCATTTCCGGGGATACTGGCGGATCTTCTCTATCCGCGCAGATGTCCCGTCTGCGACAGGGCGGTCATGCCTTTCGGGAGTCTCGTCTGCGGGACGTGCATGAGCAAGCCGGTATACATCAAAGCGCCGTACTGTATGAAGTGCGGCAAGGAACTTTCGGACGAGGGAGCGGAATACTGCGGCGACTGTATGCGCCGGCGGCATCTGTTTGACGGCGGGCGGGCCCTCTATGCGTACAGGAGTATGTCGGATTCCATCTATCGCTTCAAGTACAGAGGACGGCGGGAATACGCCGCTTACTATGCCGCCGATATGGCGGAGCGTCTGGGCGGATGGATCAGGCGGTGCAGGCCCGACGCGCTGGTCCCGGTGCCGATCCATACCTCCAAACGGAGAAACCGCGGTTACAACCAGGCAGAGGTACTGGCGAAAGAGCTGGGGGCCATCCTGCATATCCCTGTGGAAAACGGACTGATCAGAAGGATACGAAAGACGGCTCCCATGAAAGATCTGTCCGCCTCCGAGCGGCAAAATAATTTGAAAAGGGCTTTCAAAATCTGCCGTAATGATGTAAAATTAGATACGATTATAATTATCGACGATATCTATACGACGGGCAGTACGATAGACGCGATGAGTTATGAGCTGCGCAGGGCGGGAGTGAAGAAGATTTACTTTGCCGCGCTTGCGATCGGCAGGGGTTTATAGCACAAAGGAGTTGGAGGAGGGTAAGGCATGAACGCGAGAAACTGCAGAAAATGTGGAAAACTGTTTAACTATGTGTCGGGGCCGCCGATCTGTATGGCATGCAGGGAAGCGCTGGAGGCGAAGTTCCAGGAGGTCAAGGACTACATCCGGGAACACGGCCATGTTACGATCGCCGAGGTGGCGGAAGCGTGCGATGTGTCCCAGAATCAGATCCAGGCATGGCTGAAAGACGAGCGGCTGGAGATTGCCGAAGGTTCCGGTATCGAGCTGGAGTGCGAGAAGTGCGGCAAGCCGATTACGAGCGGACGCTTCTGTGAGAAGTGCAAGAATAATATGGCGAATCAGCTCAGCCACAGCATTGAGAAGCCGCATGCGCCCAAGCCCGAACCCAAGAAGGATGTGCACGACAATCCGAAAATGCGTTTTCTGGGTTAGGAGAGTTGTATGTTAAATGAAAAAAGAATCATCCTGATGACGAAAATGGCGTCCTATGAGGCGAACGAGGGCAGGAAAAACGTGGCCATAGGAAGCTATTTTCGCAGCGATTATATCGGCTGGCAGGTGCTGAAGTCCATTATAAGTGCGAGCATTGCATTTATAGTGGTCTTTGGTATGTATATTTTTTATGATTTTGAAGTGTTTATGACCGACATCTACAAGATGGATCTGCTGGGATTTGCCAGATACATCCTGGAGCAGTATCTCTGGACGATAGGACTGTACGCGGTGATCTCCTATATCGTCTATACGATGCGATACAGCAGGGCGGTCAAGAGTCTGAAGGTGTATCAGATGAATCTGCGCAGGCTGGCGGAGATGTACAGGCAGTAAAAGCGTAAACATACGGAAAGCGAAGGGATTACTATGACCACCCTACTTGTTATGAAGCAGATTATAATAACTCTATACAGCAAATACGAGGTATATATCACTCCGTTCCTGAAGTTTGTGCTGGCGCTGATTTCCCTGCTGTGCATCAATGCCCGTATCGGGTATATGGAGAGCATAGACAGGCTGACGCTCGTGCTGATCGTCGCGCTGATGTGTTCTTTTATGCCGATGAATTTTATCGTCGTGGTGTCGGCGCTGTTCGCAGTGCTACATTTGTACTCTTTCAGTCTGGAATGCGCGGCGGTGGTCGGCGCGGGTTTTTTGCTGATGTTTCTTTTGTATCTGCGCTTTTCGCCGGGGGACACGGTTGTTGTCGTGCTGCTTCCGGTCTGTTTCCTGCTCAGGATACCGTATGTGATTCCGCTGGCCATGGGTCTGGTGGGGACGCTCGCCTCCGCCGTGTCGGTTGTCTGCGGCGTGATTGTCTACTATATGCTCCACTATGTGGCGCAGAATGCGTCCGCCATTGCGGCGATGGCCGACGAGGAGACCGGGGCGAAGTTCCGCTTCATCATAGACGGCATTCTCCGCAACAGAGAGATGGCGGTCGTGATAGCGGCGTTTGCGACTACGGTGATCGTCGTGTATCTGCTGAGGAGACTGAGCATCGACTATGCGTGGACGATCGCCATGGCTGCGGGAGTGATTGTGAATATCATGGTGCTCTTGGTGGGTGATCTTATGTTTGACATCAACGTCGGCCTGTTCGGCGTTATTTTCGGGAACGTTATCGCTTTTCTGCTCGCGCTGGTTCTGCAGTTTTTTGTATTTCATGTGGATTACAGCAGGACGGAGAAAGTGCAGTTTGAGGACGACGAATATTATTACTATGTCAAGGCCGTGCCGAAGTTTTCTGTCTCCAGGCCGGAGAAAAAGGTGAAGCAGATCAACAGCCAGAAGTCGAAGCCGGTTCAGAGAACAAGAAGTACGCATTAAAAACGGCTTTCGGTAATAAGGATATAAACGGGATTTTTCAGACATAATTCACAAAGGTGGTGAGGCGCACAATGGAGCAACTGAATAGGTGGATCGCAACATATTTGTCCGGTCTGCACATGCCAACCATTCGCTTTACCGATATCGTAGAGATCATCATTCTGACTTTTCTGGCGTACCATATTCTGGTATGGATCAAGAATACAAGAGCCTGGGCGCTGTTAAAAGGCGTTACGGTAATCGCCGGTTTTGTCCTGATCGCAGCTATTTTCAACATGAATACGATTCTGTGGATCGTGACGAACGTGTTCAGCATTGCGGCGATCGCTATCGTCGTCATGCTGCAGCCGGAACTGCGCAAGGCGATGGAGGAGCTGGGACAGAAAAATCTGTTTTCATCCATACTGCCGTTTGATCCCGGCAGATCCGGCGAAGGGCGTTTCTCCGACCGGACGATCAATGAGATTGTCAAAGCGTCCTTTGAGATGGGCAAGGTCAAGACGGGCGCGCTGATCGTAATTGAGCAGGAGCAGCCTTTAAGCGAGTATGAGAGAACGGGTATCGACGTGGACGGTATCGTGTCCAGTCAGCTTTTGATCAATATATTCGAGCATAACACGCCGCTGCACGACGGCGCGGTGATCGTGCGGGGCAACCGCATCGTCTCGGCGACCTGTTATCTGCCGCTGTCCGACAATATGGCGCTCAGCAAAGAGCTTGGCACGAGGCACAGGGCGGGAGTCGGCATCTCGGAAGTGACGGATTCCCTCACGGTGATCGTGTCTGAGGAGACGGGCAAGATCAGCGTCGCTTACAACGGAAAGCTGGAGAGAGGGCTTGACGCCGACAGGCTGAAAGAGAGGCTGTCCGAGATCCAGAATAAACCGGTGGAGGAGAAGAAGCGCAAGCTGTGGAAAGGCAGGTCCAGGAATGAGAAATAAGATCACGAAAAACTGGGGACTGAAGCTGGGCTCTTTCCTGTTTGCCGTTACGCTCTGGATTGTCGTTACCAACATCAACGATCCGATCAGCTCCGTGCAGTTTTCGGAGGTGCCGGTGACGATCAGAAATGCGGATCTGATCACGGAGAGGGGACAGGTCTTTGAGGTGCTGGACGGCACGAATACGATCGACACGGTGACGGTTTTTGCGCCGCGCTCGATCATCGACACGCTGGATAAGAGCAACGTGGTTGCGACGGCTGACGTGGCGGAACTGTCCAGCCTTGACACAATTGCCATCAGGCTGTCCACGAACAAATATAATGACAAGCTGGAGAGCATCAGCGGAAATATCGACAGCGTGAAGCTGAAGATTGAGGAAAAGCAGACCAGATCGTTCCCGATCCGGGCCAGCGTGTCGGGCGAAGTGCGGGAGGGTTATATCCTGGGCGATGTGTCCACGGAGCAGAATCTGCTGCGGATATCCGGGCCGAAGTCCGTCGTCTCTCAGATTGCCACGGTGCAGGCCGATGTGGATGTGTCCGGTTTTACGAGCAATATCGGGACGGACGCCGATCTGCGGCTCTATGACGCGGACGGAAATGAGATCGACGCCGACGGACTGGAGCGCAATATCACCAAGGTGCGCGTCAATATAGAGATCCTGGAAACCAGAACCGTGCCCGTCAACTTTACCGTATCGGGCGAGCCGGCGGACGGTTACCGCCTGACGGGAGATTCCGAGAGCACGAAGGCCAGCGTCGTCATAGCGGGAAGGTCGTCGATCGTGAAGAATACGGAGTCTATTGAGATCCCGGAGGGCGTGATCGATGTGACCGGCGCGACGGAGGACGTGGTCACGCAGATCGACCTCAAAGAATATCTGCCGGATGGCGTCAGACTGGCTGAGGAAGGGTTTGACGGCACTGCCGAGATCACGGTATTCGTGGGACAGGAAGTGCGCAGAACGCTGTCGGTAGCTGTGGAAGATATCCGGGTGAAGGATGTTCCGGCCGGATATGAGGCGGTTATCTCTGAGACGGCGGAACACTTTACGCTGACGTTCAGAGGGTTGACGTCGGAGTTCCAGAAGATCAGTCTGAGCGAGCTCGAAGTGAGCGTCAGCGTGGCGCAGTGGCTTGAGAGCACGGAGACGGAAGAGCCGGAGGACGGTTACTACAGACTCCCCTTATCTGTCGGGCTTCCCGAGGATTCGGCGATTACATGGGAGGAGCAGGAAGTGCTGGTCCACATCACGGCCAGGGAATAAGTCAGGAAAGGACTGGGTTATGTCATGGGAAGATTATTCGGTACGGATGGCGTCAGAGGAATCGCGAACGAGGAGCTGACGCCGCAGCTCGCAATGCAGCTGGGGCAGGCGGGAGCGTATGTGCTCACCAAGGAGAACGCGCATAAGCCGACGATCATGGTGGGCTGCGATACGAGAATATCGGGCGACATGCTGGCAAACGCTCTGATGGCGGGGGCATGTTCCGTCGGGGCCAATGCGGTGTACGTGGGGATTGTGCCGACGCCGGCGGTGGCCTATCTCACGAGGAAATATAAGGTGGACGCAGGGGTGGTCATCTCGGCTTCCCACAACTCCGTGGAGTTCAACGGCATTAAATTTTTTGACGGCGACGGCTATAAGCTGCCGGACTCGCTGGAAGACGAGATAGAGGCGTTAATCAAAAGCGGTATGAAGGACGTGAACTTCCCCACCGGAGCGGGCGTCGGCAAAATCAAATACCGGACGGACGCGCGGGAGGAATACATCAACCACGCGATGAAGGCGGTCAATGTGGATCTGCGCGGTATGAAGATCGTGCTGGACTGCGCGGAGGGCGCTTCGTTCTACACGTCTGTGGAGACGATGAAGGAACTGGGCGCAGAGGTCGTGGCGATTCACAACAATCCGGACGGGACGAACATCAACGCCAACTGCGGTTCTACGCATATGGGGGAACTGCAGGCGCGGGTGGTCTACGAGAAAGCCAATATCGGGCTTGCGTTTGACGGAGACGCCGACAGGCTGCTGGCGGTGGATGAGCTGGGCAATATCGTGGACGGCGACCAGATTATGGCGATCGTCGGCAATCATATGAAACAGAGCGGCAAACTGCATGGGGATACGATTGTGGCCACGGTCATGAGTAATCTTGGCTTTTTCCTGATGGGGGAGCGCAACGGCATTCATATCGAGCAGACCAAGGTGGGCGACCGTTATGTCCTGGAACGGATGCGCGAGATCGGCGCGAGTCTTGGCGGCGAGCAGTCGGGCCACGTGATTTTTCTGGATGAGAACACGACGGGAGACGGGCTTTTGAGCGCGCTTCATCTGCTTCAGGTGATCGTGGAGACGGGCAAACCGCTTTCACAGTTAAAGACGGTTATGGAAGTGATGCCGCAGGCGCTTGTGAATGCGAAGGTGCCGAATCACAAGAAAGAGAAATACATGGATTATCCTGAAATTGCGGAAGCGATCGCCGGGCTGGATCAGAAATTTGCGGGGGAGGGCCGCGTGCTCATCAGGCCCTCCGGCACAGAGCCGCTTGTCAGGGTCATGATAGAGGGCAAGGATCAGAAAATGATCGAGGAGGAGGCCAGAAAACTGGCGGAACTGATTCAGAATATTATGTTATAGCACTTGTGATATACGGGAAAAAATGATATAGTAATAAGAAGGCTGTGATTTGGGGGAAGAACAGCCGGAGATAAAGTTGGAGGACGAGGGTATGGTAAGCCAAAAGGTAGTCATCAAGAACCCGACCGGGCTGCATCTAAGACCTGCGGGCATCCTATGCAAGGAAGCGATGCAGTTCAAAGCGTTGATAACTTTTACATTTCGGGATAATACAGCGAATGCCAAAAGTGTGTTGAGCGTGCTTGGCGCGTGCGTCAAGTGCGGCGATGAGATCGAGTTGGTGTGTGATGGCGAAGACGAGGAGGAAGCATTGAAAGCATTGGTCAATGCGATCGAGAGCGGACTCGGGGAATAGCGCTGATCGGTTTAGCCCGTTGTGTACAACGGGCTTTTTGTTACGCGGGCAAAACCCGCAGAGCGTGTTTCAGCTCGTTTTTCAGGCAGTATACAAATCTAAGGTGGAGGAAGAAACAGTATGTTGAATTACAAGCGTTATCGTAAGAATCCGGTAGTGGACTACCCGGAGAGGGAATGGCCGAACAGAGAGATAGAGAAGGCGCCCGTGTGGTGCAGCGTGGATCTGCGCGACGGCAACCAGGCGCTGATCGATCCGATGATCGTCTCGGAAAAAATAGAGTTTTTTAATTATCTGATCAAGCTGGGTTTCAAGGAGATCGAGATCGGTTTCCCCGCCGCGAGCCAGATTGAATTTGACTTTCTCAGGCAGCTGATCGACCGCAGGATGATTCCCGACGACGTGGTGGTACAGGTGTTGACCCAGTGCCGCGAGGAACTGGTTGCGAGGACCTTCGAGTCCATCCAGGGCTGTAAGCAGGCGATCGTGCATATCTATAATTCCACATCCACTCTGCAGCGGGATGTGGTGTTCAACATGAACCGCGAGCAGATTATCGGGATTGCCGTGGAGGGGACGAAGATGGTGAAGAGACACGCCGCCAATTTCCCCGGCAAGATCATCCTGGAATATTCGCCGGAGAGCTTTACGGGGACGGAGCTGGACTTCGCGCTGGAGATCTGTACGGCGGTGCAGGAAGAGTGGGGGCCTACGAAGGAGAATCCCATGATCATCAATCTGCCGTCTACGGTGGAGATGAATACGCCGAATGTGTATGCGGATCAGATCGAGTGGATGAACAGACATTTCAAGAACCGGGAGAGCATTATTCTGAGCGTGCATCCGCACAACGACCGGGGAACCGGCGTGGCCAGCGCGGAACTGGCTCTGCTCGCGGGCGCGGAGCGCGTGGAAGGCACACTGTTCGGCAACGGCGAGAGGACCGGCAACGTGGATATTATGAATCTCGCCTACAACATGTTTTCACAGGGAATCGATCCGAACCTCGCTATCGAGCATGTGAACGAGAGCATCGAGATTTATGAGCGATGCTGTAAAATCCCGATTCATCCTAGGCACCCCTATGCGGGCAAGCTGGTGTTCACCGCCTTCTCCGGCTCTCATCAGGACGCGATCAACAAGGGCGTCAAGGCGATGAAGGAGAGGGGCAGCGAGATCTGGCAGGTGCCCTATCTGCCGATCGATCCGTCGGATATCGGCAGGGAGTACGAGCCGATTGTGCGTATTAATTCCCAGTCCGGTAAGGGCGGCGTGGCGTTCATCATGGATACCTACTTCGGCTTCAAGCTGCCGAAAGGCATGCACAGGGAGTTCGCGAACGTGATTCAGGAGATTTCCGAGAAGCAGGGCGAAGTGTCACCGGATCAGATTATGGAGAGTTTCCGACAGGAATATCTGGAGCGGAAGGAGCCGTTCCACTTCCGCAGGCTGCGGGTGGATGACCTGAGCGAAGAGACCAAGTCGGAGTTTGACACGAAAGTTACGATCGCCTACACGGACCATGGCGTGGAGAAAACTTTCGAGGCGGTCGGCAACGGCCCGATCGACGCGGCGAAGCGCGGTCTGCAGGAAGAACTGAATATCGATATCAAGATTCTGGATTACGAGGAGCACGCGCTGCAGAGCGGATCGAATTCTCAGGCGGCGGCGTACATTCATCTGCTGGATGCAGAGAGCGGCAGAGTTACTTACGGTGTGGGCGTGAGCTCGAATATCACGCGCGCGTCTGTGCGGGCGATCTTTTCCGCAGTCAACAGACTGGGACTGGGGCAGCAGCAATAGATACAGAGCGGCGTCGGACAGAGCGGCGGTCATAGACAGGAGGTGCGGTGTATGGAACAATTGGAACAGCTTCGCAAGTGGGTGGAGGAGAGCGGCAATATTGTATTTTTCGGCGGGGCCGGCGTGTCCACCGAGAGCGGAATACCGGATTTCAGAAGCGTGGATGGACTGTACCACCAGCAGTACGACTATCCGCCGGAGACGATTCTGAGCCACACGTTTTATCGAAGCAAACCGGATGAATTTTATCGCTTCTACCGGGCCAAGATGCTGTGCCTCGACGCGAAGCCGAATGCGGCGCATCTGAAGCTGGCGCAGTGGGAGCGGGAGGGAAAACTCAAGGCCGTGGTCACGCAGAATATCGACGGACTGCACCAGGCGGCGGGCAGCAGGGTTGTGCTGGAACTGCACGGTTCCGTCCTGCGCAATTACTGCGAGCAGTGCGGCGCATCCTACGACGCGGAATATATCCTGCACTCCGAAGGTGTGCCTAAGTGCAGCGCCTGCGGCGGCAGTATCAAGCCGGATGTGGTACTGTATGAGGAAGGACTGGATCAGAAGACGCTGTCTGACGCGGTGCGCTATATCAGCGAGGCCGATATGCTCATCGTGGGCGGCACGTCGCTTGCGGTTTATCCGGCGGCAGGGCTTTTGGATTACTATCACGGCAGCAAGCTCGTGCTGGTGAACAAGACGCCTACGCCGAGAGACAGCATGGCGGATCTGATCGTGCAGGGAAGCATCGGAGAGATCTTTTCGCAGCTTCCGTAAGGCGACGCAGGAGAGGACGACGGCGCGGGACATGCGATACGGATGATCAGGGAGGTTTGGCAGATCCTATGGATATTCGGGTGGGAGATATCTTAAAGATGAAGAAACAGCATCCCTGTGGTTCGGGAGAGTGGAAGGTGCTGCGCATCGGCGCGGATTTCCGTCTGCAATGTATGGGCTGCGGCCATCAGATCATGATCGCGCGCAGACAGGCGGAGAAGAATATCAAGGCGATCGTCGAAAGAGTTGGAGGAATTTCCGAAAAACCACTTGCGGATCGCTGACTCCTGTGTTATGATAAAGACTCGTGATATACTAATATTTCGGCTGTAAAGCCGACTATCCTTGCTCCTTTTTCGGAAGGGGCCAGAGACCAGAAGGAGGGAAATTGCATGAACAAGTACGAGTTAGCCGTTGTTGTCAGTGCAAAGATCGAAGATGACGAGAGAGCCGCTACCCTGGAGAGGGCGAAGGCTCTGGTAGAGAGATTCGGCGGACAGATCACCAATGTGGACGACTGGGGCAAGAAGAAGCTGGCTTACGAGATTCAGAAGATGAAGGAAGCCTACTATTACTTTATCCAGTTTGAAGCAGAGAGCACGGCGCCTGCCGAGATCGAGAGCCGTATCCGCATCATGGATAACGTCATCAGATATCTGTGCGTCAGACAGGACGAGAAATAGAAAGAGGTTTATATGAACAAAGTAATACTTATGGGGCGTTTGACCAGAGATCCGGAGATCAGGTATTCTCAGGGAGAGAACGCTACGGCAGTTGCGAGATACACGCTGGCTGTAGATCGCAGATTCAATCGCAACAATGACGAGCAGACAGCGGATTTTATCAACTGTGTTGCTTTTGGCAGATCGGGCGAGTTCGCGGAGAAGTATTTCCATAAGGGAATCAAGATCGCGGTTACGGGCCGTATCCAGACGGGAAGCTATACCAACAAAGACGGCGTTAAGGTGTATACGACGGAAGTGGTAGTGGAGGATCAGGAATTTGCCGAGAGCAAGAACAGTTCCGGAAACAGCGACGGAGGTTTTGCTCCTGCAAACAGGCCGGCGCCGGCTGCAGCCGGGGACGGGTTCATGAATATCCCCGACGGAATCGACGAGGAACTGCCGTTCAACTAACTGTCGGATTTTAGAAGGAGGCAATGACCATGGCATTTAATAAAACAGACAAGCCGGATTTCCCCGCTAAGAAGAAGGGCGGGATGCGCAGAAGAAAGAAAGTCTGCGTTTTCTGCGGCAAGGATAACGTGATCGATTACAAAGACACCAACAAGCTCAAGAGATATGTATCTGAGAGAGGAAAAATCCTTCCCAGAAGGATCACCGGCAACTGCGCGAAGCATCAGCGCGCCCTGACGGTAGCGATCAAGCGTGCAAGACACATAGCGCTTATGCCTTATGTGCAGGACTGAATGAATGACATGCGAAGCCCGACCGCGCTGCGGTCGGGTTTTTGCGTCCGTCCGGTCATACAGCCATACTACATCATGTCATTTTTTCGTGAAAAAAGTCTATATATTGGAGTAGCGTGAATTTGCAAAAAATGCTATACTTATACTGTTGTGTAAGCATAGAATCATCTGATTGATATAGCGCGGATTGGAAGATAATATGATGAAAAACAGCGTTAAGTTAAAGGGAAGATTGAAGTCTTATATGCAGTCTTCTTTGTATCTTGGGCTGCTGCTGGTCGCCGTGGATATTCTGATCTACATGATAGATTTCAGAGCGGGACTGGTACTCAGCGGCTTTATTATATTCTATGCGGCCATTACTCTGGCAATGATGTTCTATAACAAGCCGGTTATCATGAATGAGCTTGTCAGTTTTGCCACACAGTACGGACAGATTCAGAGAAGGCTTCTGCGGGATCTGGAACTGCCGCACGCGCTGCTGGACGACGGCGGCAAGGTCATCTGGACGAACATCGCGTTTGAGCGCGTCGTGCATCAGGAGAAGGGATACCGCAAGTCCATCACGTCCCTTTTTCCCTCTATTACAAAGGACAAGCTGCCGGGCATGAACGGGGAGGACGAAGCAGAGTTCGACCTGGAATACGAATCCGGCAATTATGTTGCGAAGCTGAAGAAGATCTCCCTGAAGGAGATGGCGGAAAACAGCGATATCATTGAGGCGAAGGGATATAACGGTTATCTTATCGCCCTGTATTTGTTTGACGAGACGGCTCTGCAGATCGCGCTGAAGGAAGTCGACGACCAGTCGCTGGCGGTAGGGCTGATCTATCTGGACAACTATGATGAAGCGCTGGAGAGCGTGGAGGAGGTAAGGCGCTCCCTGCTGATCGCTCTGATCGATCGAAAGGTAAACAAATATATTGCGTCCATGGACGGTATCTGCAAAAAGCTGGAGAAGGACAAATATTTTGTGATCATGCGCAAGGAGGCGGCGATTCAGCTTCAGGAGAACCGTTTCGATCTGCTGGAAGACGTCAAGACCGTCAATATCGGCAATGAGATGGCGGTCACGCTCAGTATCGGAATGGGTCTGGACGGTCTGACCTACACGCAGAATTATGAATTTGCCCGCAACGCGATTGATATTGCGCTTGGGCGGGGCGGCGACCAGGCGGTTGTCAAGATGCCCGTGAACGTCATGTATTACGGCGGCAAGAGCCAGCAGGTTGAGAAGAGTACGCGCGTCAAGGCGAGGGTCAAGGCGCATGCCCTGAAAGAGATCATCTCCGTCAAGGACGAAGTGTACGTTATGGGACACCGCATGGGGGATGTGGACAGCTTCGGCGCGTCCGTTGGAATCTACAGGGTAGCCAAGGCGCTGGACAAGAAAGCGCATATTATATTGAACGACGTCACTTCCTCCATGCAGCCTATGGTGGAGATGTTTCGGGATAATGACGAATATGAGGACGATATGATTATCACCAATGCGCAGGCGCTCGAGATGGTGAGCGGCAATGCGGTGCTGGTGGTCGTCGACGTCAACAAGCCGAGTATCACGGAATGTCCGGAGCTTCTGAGGCGGTGCAAGTCCGTGGTGGTTCTGGATCATCACAGACAGGGCGCCGAGATTATTGAGAATGCGACGCTGTCTTACATTGAGGCATACGCCTCCTCCGCCTGCGAGATGGTATCGGAGATTTTGCAGTATATCAGCGACAATCTGAAGCTGCGTCCGGAGGAAGCGGACTGTATGTATTCCGGTATCATGATAGATACGAATAATTTTATGACCAAAACCGGCGTCAGGACATTCGAGGCTGCGGCATTCCTCAGAAGAAATGGCGCGGACGTAACCCGTGTCAGAAAATTGTTCCGAGACGACGCTGCGGAATATAAGGCAAAGGCCGACGCGGTCAGTCAGGCAGAAATTTACAGGGAAGCCTATGCGATTTCCGTCTGTACGGGCGAGGATGTGGCGAGTCCCACGGTGGTCGGCGCACAGGCAGCTAATGAGCTTCTGAATATCAAGGGTATCAAGGCGAGCTTTATCCTGACGCCGTACAATGGGATCATTTATATCAGCGCGCGTTCGATCGACGAGGTGAATGTGCAGCTGATTATGGAGCGCATGGGCGGCGGCGGGCACTTGAATATCGCAGGCGCGCAGATAGAGAACGGCTCGGTCGAGGAAGGTATCGTAGCGATCAAGAGGACGCTGGATGCAATGATCGAAGAGGGAGAATTGGAGGCATAATCATGAAGGTCATTCTGTTGGAGGATGTCAAGTCATTAGGAAAAAAAGGCGAACTCGTAAACGTGAGCGACGGCTATGCCAGGAACTATGTTCTGCCGAAAAAATTGGGCGTGGAGGCGACCCCTGCCAATATGAACGATCTGAAGCTGCAGAGACAGAATGCAGACAAGGTTGCACAGGAACAGCTGGAGACGGCAAAGCAGCTTGCGGAGACATTGGAGACCAAGGAGGTTGTGGTCAGAATGAGATCCGGCGAAGGTGGGCGTGCGTTCGGCTCCGTTTCCTCCAAGGAGATCGCTTCCGCCGCGAAAGAGCAGTGCGGACTGGAACTGGACAAAAAGAAGATCCAGCTGCCTGAGGCGATCAAGGCGCTGGGCGTCTACGAGGTGAGCATCAAGCTGCATCCCAAGGTGACCGGCAGGCTGCGTGTGAAGGTAGTGGAAGAAGACTAGGTTCCGGGAGAGCGGGTGGCGGATTTGGATGAGGCGTTACTGAAGAGAATATTGCCGCACAGCATCGAGGCGGAGCAGTCGGTCATAGGCGCCATGATTATGGATCGGGAAGCGATCCTGGTAGCCTCGGAGATTGTCATTGCGGATGACTTCTACAACAAACAGTACGGCGTGCTTTTCGACGCGATGGTGGAGCTGAACGACGAGGGCAAACCGGTCGATCCGGTCACGCTGCAGGACAGGCTGAGAGAAAAGGATGTGCCGCCGGAAGTCAGCGGCCCGGAGTTTATACGCGATCTGGTCACTGCGGTTCCCACTTCGGCCAATGTGAAATACTATGCGAATATCGTGGCGGAAAAGGCGACGCTGCGGAGGCTGATCCGCATTAACGAGGAGATCGCCAATGCCTGTTATGTCGGCAAGGAGAGCCTGGAAGATATTCTGGAGGACACGGAAAAGCGGGTCTTCGATCTGATACAGCACAGAAATACGGGAGAGTTCGTGCCGATCCGGCAGATCGTCATGGAGGCTATGGATACGATCGAGAGAGCATCCCACAACAAGGGCAATGTGACAGGCGTTGCGACGGGATTTCTGGATCTGGATTACAAGACGGCGGGCTTACAGCCTTCGGACCTCATTCTGGTGGCTGCGAGACCCTCGATGGGAAAGACGGCGTTTGTGCTGAACATCGCCGAATATGTGGCTTTTAAACAGGGGAAAACGGTGGCGATTTTCAGCCTGGAGATGTCCAAGGAACAGCTGGTGAACAGGCTTTTCTCCATGGAGTCCAAGGTGGATTCACAGCATTTGCGGACGGGGAATCTCTCCGATGAGGAATGGGAGAAGCTGATCGAGAGCGCCGGCGTGATCGGCAGATCCAAACTCATTATTGACGATACGCCTGGTATCGGTATCTCGGAGCTGCGTTCCAAGTGCCGCAAATACAAGATGGATCATGATCTGCAGATGGTTATTATCGACTATCTGCAGCTGATGTCCGGCAGCGGAAGATCAACGGATTCCAGGCAGCAGGAGATCTCCGATATTTCACGTTCCCTGAAAGCGCTGGCCAGAGAACTGCGCGTGCCGGTGGTGGCGCTGTCACAGCTCAGCCGCGCGGTAGAGCAGCGCCCCGATCACAGGCCGATGCTGTCGGATCTGCGCGAGTCTGGCGCGATCGAGCAGGATGCGGACGTGGTGATGTTTATTTACAGAGATGACTATTACAATAAAGATACGGAGCGGAAAGGCGTCGCGGAAATTATTATCGCCAAGCAGAGAAACGGCCCGATCGGTACGGTGGAGCTGGTATGGCTGCCCGATTATACGAAGTTTGCCAATATCGATATGCGCAGATAGATAACGGGCGCGGCGGTTTGCAGAAGAAGAGCGGACAAGACACGAAAGAGACAATCCGAAAAGGACTGTCTCTTTTTTGATATCATGGAAAAATCAGGGAGGGAAGCTGTATGGAACAGGAAACAATCTATTACATATCGGAGGCCGCCAAAAAGGTACAGGTGGAGAGTCATGTACTGCGGTACTGGGAAGAGGAACTTCAGCTTCCCATCAAACGCAACGAGATGGGACATCGCTGCTATACGGAAGAGGATGTGCGCAGACTGCAGGAGATCAAGGCGCTGAAAGAGCAGGGACTGCAGCTGAAAGCGATCCGGACGGTTCTGTCCGGGCTGCCGCCCGAAAAGAAGGAACAGAAATCTCAGGAGGGGACAGGGGAGCAGGAACATGATATGCAGACAGGGAGGGACAGAATTATGGAGATGGTAAAAGAGCGCGCGGAGGACAAGGTCAGGGAAAATGAGGCAATGCTGATGAACAGACCGCATAAGTATGTGGTGGAGCTGTCGGGCGATACAGGGGATGTGTCGGTGCAGGCGCAGGAGGATACGGATATAGATAAGGTGAAAGACCAAAAGGCTGCCAGACTGCAGTATCTGCTGCAGCATATGATCACCGAAGCAGTCAGGACGGCAAACCAGGAGTTGTGCGACGATGTGAAAAACAGTATCCTGAAAGAGATGGATTATCGGTTCCGTATGCAGGAAGAGAGAGAGGAAGAACACCGCAGACAGGAGGAAGAACACTATCGCAGAATCGATGAGATGATCAGGGAGAGACACAGACCCAGAGAAAAATTTATCGTCAATAAGAAGAAACCGTAACAGCCGAACGAAATGGGAGAACCGCAGCCGCGCGGTTCTCCCATTTTATGATCACTGTTCCTATGTCCGTATAAGATCAGCCCTGTGAGATAGAGCCTGTAGGGCAGACACCGGCGCAGGAACCGCACTCGATGCACTTGTCGGGATCAATCTCGAACTTGCCGTCGCCCATGCTGATTGCGCCGACAGGACACTGAGCCTCGCAGGCGCCGCACGCTACACAAGCGTCACTGATTACATATGCCATAATACTTATCCTCCTTATATTGTGAGACTGTGTGTGATTGATAGAATCTTATCAATCTGCTATTACCTATTTTAATATAAAAAGCGCCAGGATACAAGGGAAAAATACCGGGACGTCCGACATTGAAGCGATTCTGTTTTCGCAGAATTGGATATTCTGCGAAAAGGGTACGAGAATCGCACAAATTCAGCCGGAAGTTGGGAGCTGACCACATAATTGACCATAGGTAGTCGCGAGCGCATTGATATACCGCCGTTTGGTATCCATAGTTGGATGGACATAGCGGTTCATCGTAAATTGCACATTGGAATGTCCGAGGATCTCGCTGAGACTTTTGATATCCATGCCGTTGCCGATGCAGTTGGTTGCGAACGTGTGCCGAAGCGTATGAAAATTATATGCGGGCGCATTGATCTGCTGAAGATAATTCTTGAAATGGTTTTGATAGGTACGCGGTTCCATCGGCTTATGCCCGCACAGCACATATTCCTGCGAATCCTGCCGATAAGCCATCAGAAGAGAAAACAGTTCGTCGGAAATGGGAATATCCCTTCTGGAAAAAACAGTTTTGGGCGCCGTCTCCAGAAGTGTCGTCCTGGCCTGGCCGGTTTGACTGCTGATTCTCTGCACGGTTCGATTTACATGGATCAATTTTCGGGTTTGATCGATATCGTTCCACTTCAAAGAACACACCTCTCCAAGCCTGAGTCCTGTAGACAGGCAGAGGTAGATACCTATTTTGGAGATATCGCTGTCGTTCAGCAAAAACCGTATGAGTCTTGTCTGTTCTGCGCGATCCATGATCTCTATGGGATGCGGTATACTGTGTGCGGAATGATTGATGAGAGAAGGCGTGGAAATTCTGTATTCTCTTTCCGCATAGCGAAGCGCCTGTCTGATCACCGCCAACAGGCTGCGCTTTGTGCCATCCGATATTTCCTGTCCAGCCAGGCGGTCGGAAACATGGGAATCTGTCATTTGTCCGCATTTGTCGCCGTAAAATTCATTTTGAATATGGCATCTGTACAGTGTCCTGTATTTGACATAAGTGGAATATTTGCGTGTCTGCGCAACCGTTTCCAGCCATTCTTCAAAGATCCCGCAAAAATCAAAATCCTGATTTGTTGTGCTCGCTGTCGGTTGATAGATATCTTCCGAAGCCGTTTCGCAGGACATTCGTATGCGATCCAGCAGCTTTTCCTTGACTTCACGGTAAGATTTTCCATATATGGAGACGTAACGATTCTTGCCGTCTGTGGACGCCGTACGGTATCGCCCCTCCCACCTTCCGTCTTTTCGTTTCCTGATATTTTCCCCTCTTCTTGGCATATGCAGCACTCCTTTCTGACCATTCTGTTGACCATAAATATTTTATCAAGAATGATTTGTCTGGTAGAATAGGATCTAAATGGAGTGCTGTGTCGTCAAAAATGCGGCGTACGAGGACTCGGCAACAGAATGACGAACGCCTGGCAGGATCGCCTGCCGCAAAGCCATTGACAAAAGAACTCATGTAAAGTACAATGGTAGACGATAAAACCATACTGCATAGATTGGTGAGAATTGTATCTTGGCTGTGCCATTTTCGCAGAATATCCAATTCTGCGAAAACATGGAAGCGGCGGAAGGAAAGGGAACAGTCTTGTCTGATGCGGGAATATGCAGGACGATTCACCAGTACAGCGACGGACCGATCTGCGGGGAAGATATGGACCGCCTTCTGGAGATAGCGGAGGATTATCGCAGGGTAAAGAATTATGTCTATGCCCGCTATGGCGGAATCGGGAGCCTTGAAAAGCTGTATCCGGGATATACGGTTCAGAACGAGATGACCCAAAGCGGATTCCGCGCGGAGCTGGCCATGCCGTCCGTATATTTTTATCGGGCTGTATTCGATGCGCTGGGCGACATCAGAGGACAGTGGGGCAGAACCAGAGCGAAGATCGCGGGACTGGTCGGGCGGAATGAGAGGCTGAGCGCTGAGGAGAAACATTATCTCCGTTTTCTGCTACGATCGACCAATGCGATGGATGCGATATTGAATCAGAAACCGTTGCAGCTGCCGTCCGGTATGCAGGCCGGATATGAGAAACTGGCGGCGGAGGTGGACACAGAGAAGATGTCCCGCTATCTGTGCAGACAGGTGAGGAAGTACCATGTGAGGACTTTGTCTGCGGATAAAGCGGAAGGGTTCCATATCACGGAGAGAGCATACAGATACGGCCCGGAGAAAGACGGAGACGGCAGATACGGTATCTATGTTGCGGCTAAGGAGGGGCGAAAGAGGATCTTCATTCCTCTCACCGATACGAACGCCTATACAAAGCAGCTGTACATCCGGCTGAATGCGGAGGAGAAGACCGTAGACATAGCGGTTCCCATAGCGCTGAAAGTCAAAAGACACAGGGATTATCAGGGAGAACTCGGACTGTCTCCCGGGATTGACTGCATGTTTACCACACATGAGGGACATTGTTACGGTGATAAATTTGGCGAACTGCATCGGGAACTGGCGGCGTATATGAGCAGAGCCGACCGGACGTATCGCAGGGAAAAGGCGAACAATGCAGGGCGTAAAAAATACCGGTCGCGCAAGAAGAAGCTGGACGCCGGTCTTGAGACCTACGTGAACCAGGAACTCAATCGCATGATAGCCACAGAGAAGCCCGGGACGATCTATATTCCCAGACTGCCGGCTCGCAGCGCAGCAGGGCATGACGGAAGGATCAACTATTCCGTTCATGTATGGAAACGGGGTATGATTGGAGAACGGCTGCGGCAAAAGTGTCTGGAACATTCCATAGAGATCGTAGAAGTGATTGGCAGGGGTATAAGCACCGAGTGCAGTCGATGCGGCGCGGCAGGGAAATATACAGGAAACAGTTTTCGATGCGGAGTCTGCGGCTATGAGGCGGACAAAAAGACAAACGCGGCGCAGAATGCGCTGAAGCGTGGTCAGACAGGAAGGCGCATCAACAAAATGTTCGTCCCGGAAGGGAAAAACGGACAGGATCAATCAGACAGCTCATAAAAAGATGATTTGCAGATAAATACCGGCCATGCCGGGATTTTACCGGAGACGGACTGCAGGCGATCTTTTGGAGATAAAAAAAGAAACGGCGCTGGAATAGCGGTTTGCGTGAATTGGGTGCGCCAGGACCTCCGGAACACTCTGTGACGTACGGGGGAGCGAAGCGGCTTACGGGCCGCACTGTCCGCAAGGACAGCCAATATATTTTATTAATATCCGGCAGACGGCGAACGGTTTGGTTTCATTGCAATGTCCGGAAAGCACATTGCCGCGCGGCAGCACATGGTTGATAAGTGTATATGCTATATTATATAAGCGTGGCGGAAACTTGGATGTTATGAAAAACTATCTGTTTGAGCAGAAAGCAGTTTTTGCATTTAATATCTGGAGCATTGATTCGGCCAGAGCGGTCATCGACGCAGCGGCAGAGAAAAAAGCGAATGTGATTCTGCAGACGTCTTCCGGCGTTTTTGAGAAGATTGCAAAAAAGCAGCTGCGGGAATTTGTCAGCAGCTATGCGTCCGATCAAGGTATCCGGGCATGGCTGCATCTGGATCATTGCAGAAAGACTACGCTTATCAGAGAAGCAGTGGATCTGGCTTGGGATTCTGTGATGATCGATGCGTCGGACAGATCTGTCGGGGAAAATATAGCCGCCACAAATGCGATAACGGGATATGCTCATGAACAAGGGGTGTTGGTGGAGGCTGAAGTCGGGCAGATCAGAGGGGCGGAAGATAACATTGTCTATGCGCAGTCGCAGATTGCTTCGCGGGAAGACATTGATCGCTTCCTGCGGGAGACGGAAGTCGATATGATTGCGGCGGCTTTCGGCAATGCGCACGGGATCTATCAGAGTGAGCCGCAGCTGCATTACGAGATTGTGGAGTATATCACAGAAAAGACGGAAATACCGTTTGTGGTGCATGGTGGAAGCGGCATGACGGACGGCGCTGTCAGAAGGTTGTTGGAAATTCCAAATGTCAGAAAAATCAATATTTCCACAGATGTAAAGCTGGCGTATCGGGAGGGAATTATGACGGCGTATAAGAATGGACTGATGGAGCGGGATGGTTTTCAGGCCGTCGACGTGGAACATTTGATCCATGAAAGCATCGGAAGTATGGTGAGATCCAGGCTGTCGCTTTTATCGGAATAGAGAAGGGCTGAATCAATGGCTAATGTAATGGTTATCAATATGGGGCTGAAAAGCATACGATGCATCATTTTCAGTCATGCCGGTGCGAAGCTGGGAAGCGCAGCCCTGGCGATCAATACTGCCATCAATGATAAAAGGGTGGAACAGGATCCGACCGAATGGCGGGAAAAGGCTGAGACGGTTATGGGCCGGGCCATTGCGGAGGCTGGAACCGGACATATAGATTACATTACCGTGACGGCGTCCGCCTCCTGCCTGGTGTGTATGGACGGTGAGGGGAATGCGGTCGGAAAAGCGCTTATGATTTCGGACAGACGCGCGGACAAGGAGGCGGAGAAGATCGGAGCAATGCCGGAATTCGTTTCGGTGAGGGAGAATACCGGCATGGAGATTTCGGCCAGTCTTATGCTGCCGAAGATTCTGTGGATTAAGAAAAATCTTCCGTCTGTATTTGACAGGACGCGGTATTTCGCAGCTCCCAACGATTATCTGATTTATTGGCTGTGCGGGGTATTCACGACAGACCGTTACAATGCAGTTAAATACCATTATGATATGCGGACAGGCCGGTATCCGACAGAACTGTTGAGAAAACTGGAGATAGAGGAGTCCTGTCTGCCCAGTGTGACGGATACAGGAGCCGGCGTCGGCAAAATAGACAGTAAACTGGCGGAGCGGATTGGGATAGAGACAGACGCGTTGATTGTGACAGCTTCCTATGATGCGATCTGTTCTTTCGTGGGAAGCGGTGTGACGCAGGAAGGGGAAGCAAGCGACGTATCCGGCACTGTGACCGTATTTCGGACATTGGGCTCTGAAGACAGGATAAGGCACAGCGCAAGAATATATGACGTCCCCTATTACACTGGTGGGGGGGGCAGAGGATTGTCGGAGGCTCCAACAATCTGGGCGGCGGCCTGATCGAATGGGTAAAGCAGTGCTATTACCAGAACGAAAGGTATCCGTATGAGATCATGGAAAAGGATGCAGGCGAGTCCGATATCGGCGCCAGAGGACTTATTTTCCTGCCTTATCTGTTAGGAGAGCGCACGCCAATCTGGGATGACAATGCGCGGGGCGTATTTTTTGGCTTGGAGCGCATGCATACCAGGAAAGATATGACCAGAGCAGTTTTTGAAAGCACAGGGTTTATTGATTTGAGCATCATCGATGCAATCGCGGAAGCCGGAGTGGAGACTGCATCCGTCAGACTGTCGGGCGGACTGGCCAGAATCAATCTGATTTCCGGTATCAAAGCGGATGTGCTGGGGCGTGATGTGGCGGTGCTGTCCGAGTTTGAGACGACCGCGACTGGAGCAGCCATGATAGCGCTGACTGGGCAGGGCGTATTCCAATCGCCTGCGCAGGCGGCAGACCGATTCGCGAAGATTCGGATGATTATCAAACCGAACATGGAAAACCATAAAAAGTATCTGGATATGTATGAGCTGTACAGGAATACATACAGAACCCTGAAAGATCTGTTTTCCGAACGGATTCATATTTTGGAAAACATTCAGAGCAGCAGGGAAGTGCAGATTGAGAATTTATAGAAGAAATGACAAAATTTGAGCTGAAATCAGACACAAAAATTTATTTTGGAACAGGAATAACAGAGCAGGCGCTGAAGGCAGAAAGAAAACGATTCGGCGGAAAAACCATGGTCGTGACGACAGGCGGAAGCCTGGCGGCAAACGGACATCTTGACCGCATTAAAGATATATTGGAACAGATCGCCGGAAAAGAGAAGGTTTTGCTCTATGATGCAGTCAGCCGTAACCCGAGATTGTCCGAAGTGAAACGGGCGGCGGATATTGCAAAACGGGAAAAAGTCAGAACGATCGTCGGATTTGGCGGCGGCAGCGCCTTAGATGCGGCGAAAGCCGCGGCGGCAGGCGCTGCAGGAGATAACGATCTGGAACGCTGTCTGTTGGATGGCTTGGAGCCGTCGCAGGAAACATTACCGATCATAGCGATTCCGACGACTGCGGGAACAGGCAGTGAATTGAGCCGGGCGGCCATTATTTCCAGTCCGGAGCATCATATTAAGGCGGGGATCCGCGGCAGACATATCACTCCGAAAGTCGCGGTGGTAGATCCGGTTTATACCTGGACCGTTCCTGTTCGGATAACGATGGAGACGGGGTTTGACGTGCTGGCGCATGCGATAGAGAGTTACATTGCCGTGAAAGCGAATCTGTTTTCCGAGATGCTGTCCGAGCGGGCAGTTCGTTATGCCGGAGAAAACCTGAGAATACTGTGCCAAAATATTGATTGCCATGAGGCGAGAGAAAAAATGAGCTATGCAAGCATGATCAGGGGTTGGAATCTTGCCAATGTAGGCACTTGTCTTCCGCACCGCCTGCAGTATCCCGTAGGGGCGGCTACAGACACAGGTCATGCGGCAGGCCTGATCGCGCTTTATCCGTCGTGGATAGAGCAGGAATATGAAGTGTCCGCGCATAAGATCAACGAGGTATTCGGCTGGCTGAAACTGCAGGAAGCGGATACGGCCAGTCAGGCAGCAGAGATTTTCCGGGAATTCCTGCGGGAGTTAGGGATATTCAGAACGCTTGCGGGGCTGGGCGTCGGAGAGCATCAGATTAAAACTCTGGCAGAGGAAGTGAGAGGCGCGCTATCCAATGATCCGCTGGCGGAAAGACCGGATGTTGTAAGAATAGTTTATCAAAATGCCTTTCAAGAGGAGTAAAGAGACATGCAGGCAGTCATTATGGCGGCGGGAAAAGGAGATCGGCTGGGAGAGCTCACAAAGACTGTTCCTAAGTCTTTTGTGGAAATCGAGGGATGCAAGCTGATTGAGATTAATATTGCCCTGCTTCATGCCCGCGGGATCAAAGATATTGTTATTGTCACCGGCTATCGCGATGAATGCTTTGAGGCGCTGTTAAAGGGGCAGGAAGGGATTCGGTTTGTCTATAATCCCTTCTATGAAATGATGAATGTTCTGGGGTCGTTCTTTATGGCACAGGACGCCATGTCTGACGACTTTATCTATATGCATGCGGACACGTTGTGCTCTCCGGCGATATTCGACCATATGATAGAGACGGATGCGGATATGGTGCTCCCGATCGATTATAAGCGCTGTGACGAGGAAGCCATGAAGATCGTCACGAAAGGCGGAAAACTCGTCCGGATCAGCAAGGAGATTCCATGCGAGCAGGGAGAGGGCGAATTTATCGGTATTATGAAGATCAAACGGAAAGTGTTGAGCGACTTGCGGCAGGCTGTAAAAAAGCTGATGAAGGAAAAATGTTTTGCCTCCTATTTCGAAGGAGCGCTGCAGGAACTGCTTGATCTTAATAAGTATGATATCGCGCTCATTCCGACAGGAGGAGAGTTCTGGGGAGAGATCGATTTCCCGGAAGATCTTGAGCGGGTAAAAGAGAGTATTTCGCCGGAACTGATAGAGATGGCAAAAAAGGATGGCGGGAACAAGAATGCCGGATAAGTCGGAAGAAAAAACCATAAAAAAGCGAAAACGCAAGGCAAGGCGGGTGCATTTGGCCGGTCAGCTGATGCGCATTTTCCCAATACGGGAGAACAAGATCGTATTCAACACCTTCGAAGGGGACGGAGGATTCTGTTGTAATCCAAGATATATCGCCGAGGAGCTTCTGAGAAGAGGCAGAAAATACGAGATGGTGTGGCTCGTGAATGATATGAGCCGGGAGTTCCCTCCGGGGATCAGAAAGGTGAAAAACACTTTTTGGAACAGAGCGTACCACCTGGCGACGGCCAGAGTGTGGATCAGCAATACCAGAAAAGAATATGGAACCGCAAAACGAAAAGGGCAGTTGTATATTCAGACCTGGCATGCGGGAATTGCACTCAAGCCGGTAGGAAAATACAGAGGCAAGCTGTTCCCGAGGATTGCCTGTCTGGTGAGCGCTTATGACTCCGGACTTGCGGATCTCGTCACATCCAACTCAGACTGGTGTACCAGAGTATATCCCAAGATGCTTCTCTATAGAGGCAGGATATTGAAAACCGGATCGCCAAGATGTGATGTTTTCTATACAAAACGGGAAGAGCTGCGCAAAGAAATTCGGGATCGGTATGGAATCCCGCGGGACGCCAGGATTGTCATGTTTGCGCCGACCTTTCGCGGCGGAGGACAGAAAGGGAAACGTCAAGTATTTGCAGAAGCCCCCACGCTTGATTTTGCACTGCTGACCGAAGCATTGCAGAAGAGATTTGGCGGAGAATGGCATATTTTTCTGCGGCTGCACCCTCAGCTTGCCGCGCAGCTTGCCGGTATGCCGATGAAAAATAAGTCGGATCGCATGGTGGATGTCAGCCAGGCGGACGACATCAACGAGCTGCTTGCCGCGACGGACGTACTGATTTCCGATTATTCCAGTACGCCTTTTGATGTGATTAATATCTATATGCCGGTTTTCCTATACGCAGATGATTTCGCGGAATACGTGAAAGACAGAGGAGCGTTGATGTGGGATATCAGGGAGCTCCCTTTCTCGCTTGCACAGACAAACGCGGAACTGGCAGAAAATATCAGAGAATTTGACGAAAAAACCTATCGGGAGAAGATTGACGCCTTTTCAAAAGCGCAAGGCGTATTGGAAGACGGACATGCCAGCGAGCGGGTGATGGATTATCTGGAAGAACAGCTGTCATTATAAAGAGATTATAAGCGCAGTGCGCTTTGTCATATGATTGGGCAGTATCTATCGAACTGCCGCAGGGTGTAAGATGTACTTTGACAATTTCATACTTTATATCAGGAAAAGGAAGAAGCAGTGCCCGAAAAACGCTTGCAATCCCTATACGCATCTGCTATAGTGTAGCTATCGGCAGCGGTCTTGCTGCCGGAAATCTTTTGACACATGGATAGTTCTCGTATTCAGAGCAAGTATCCCAACGAAAGAAGCAGAAACAGTATAACAGAGCGTGGGAAAACGCAGAGGCGCGGCGGAATTCTCTTCTTCAGAGGAATGGCAGTATAAGCCTTTCAGTCAATCAATATCTCGTTTTCCTATGCAGAAAAGGAGGAAAGATTGACACAAAAGAAACGGAAAACCATTGTAAAAACCGTCGGACCATCGTATAATAAGGACAGACGGGAAGCCGGAGACGAGGGACTGAAGACATTTAAAGAACTGACCCTCGCCGACCGCTTCATCTTCTATAAGGTGATGCAGGATGCGGCGCTGTGTAAGCGGCTCTTGGAGATGATTCTCGGTCTGGAGATTGAGCGCATCGAATA
Source organism: uncultured Lachnospiraceae bacterium (assembly GCA_947626775.1). Classification (GTDB taxonomy): domain Bacteria; phylum Bacillota; class Clostridia; order Lachnospirales; family Lachnospiraceae; genus UBA3282. The sequence goes on from CANQTL010000003.1 coordinate 121,385, forward strand.
TCTGGAGGGCGAGAAGACCATCGAAGCTCGGAATGACGCCAAAGGCATCCGTCTGGATATCTACGTGAAAGACGAAGAAGCCACCATTTACAACGTGGAGATGCAGGCGGCGCATGCAGCGAATCTGCCGCAGCGAAGCCGGTACTACCAGAACCTGATCGATGTGGATCTGTTGGGCCGGGGTGTGGACTACCGCATGCTCAACCGAAGTTTTGTGATCTTCATATGCATGGAGGATATCTTTCATAAAGGCAGACACATATATACCTTTGAAAACAGATGTCGAGAGGATAAGGAATTACACCTCGGCGATGGAGCGGTAAAGATTTTCTTAAATCCCTGTTCGGATATGGATGACGTTTCGCCAGAATTGAGAAATTTCCTTAAGTATCTGGCAGAGGGGACGGCGACAGACGAGTATACGAGAAAGTTGGTGGAAGCGGTGGAAACAGCGAAGAGAGATCCGAGATTGATGGTGGAATACATGTCGTACTATGCGGACCAGGCGGACCACAGGGCGGAACTGGAGGCAAGTGTTGAAGAAGGGCATGCGGCAGGACTTGAAGAAGGTAAGGAAAAAGGGCTTTTGGCTCTTGTTGAGACTTTGAAACCGATTCTGCCTGATTTCGAAGCGGTATATGCTTCTGTTATTAAGAATGAGGTGTATGCCGGATGCAGCCGCGAAGAAATCATGAAATATTATGAGGGTACGGCGTCGAGATATTAGGTCGCAAAATGGTGTGGAGACCGGAATGAATTGATGAGTCGGCTACAGATAATGGCAGCCGGAAGAATGTGAATAACTGAATAATAAGAAATTTTCAGAACTCCTGATATAAAGTGTGAAATTGGCTTTATGTCGGGAGTTTTTGCTGTTGATTCAATAACCTTTCTAAATAAAAATATAGTATCAGGCAGATAGAAAAGAAATATATGGGAAAGTATTTCGTGAATAGATACTCGCTTGAATAGGAGAGCGGTATGATGAATGATGAGCTTCGCAGAAATCCAAAAATATCGGTTATTGTGCCGGTATATAATTCAGAGTTTTATCTTGAAAAATGCATAGACAGTATTATGAATCAATCTTATAAGAATCTTGAAATTATTTTAATAGATGACGGTTCGACAGACCAGTCATGTGAGATTGTCAAATTATATGCACAAAAAGATCAGCGGATTATTTTGAAGCGGCAGGATAATGCCGGCGAGAGCGCAGCGCGCAATAATGGATTAAAATTAGCGACAGGAGAATACATTGGCTTTGTGGACTGTGATGACTGGATAGAACCTGATATGTATGAATGCCTTGTAGAACAGGCAGTCAAGGAAAATGCGGATATTGTTATCAGCGGATGGTATAAGGATACAGAGTATGAAAGCAACAAAATAAGAAATGAAAAGGAAGTAAGAGAAAGAGTTTTTTCCGGTGAAACATTGCTGCGGTATCTGTATGAACGGGATTCTTACCGTGAATTTGCGTATATGTGGGACAAACTGTATAAAAAGGAGCTGTTCCATGATGAAAATGGAGAAACGATACTGTTTGATGAGAATTTGAAACTTGGCGGCGATGTGCTCTGCCTTGGCAGAATTGCTTTGAATGTCAAAAAGGCCGTATATGTAGACAAGGCATTTTATCATTATATACAAAGAAAAGAGTCTGGCTGTCATACAGAAGATATAAGTAGGCACTTGGATTGGTTACAGGCCTATATTCAGCTCATAGCAATATTTTATGAAAAAGGTATCAACGAAGAGATCATCAATCTGTTAAAACGGTTTCTGGTATATCACAGCGCAGTAACGGCAGATATGGCGTATCATCAGGAAGACCGAGGGGCATTGCGATACTGTAAAGCAATCATTGAAAAGTATAAACAGCAATATGAGAGATTAAATGTGGAAAAGCCTGAAAGAATTGAATGGTTAAACAGTATTTTGAATCATACGCTACAGGAATAAAAAGAGGATGAATGTATGAAGTGGGGAAACCGTGGACATGAGTATGATGCAATGTATCAAAGTATGAAGCAGAAAAATGTTTTTTATCTGTTTGGAGCCGGTGACTATGGAAGGCAGTTTTATCGAATATTCAAGGATGAGATTAAAATAGCCGGATATATAGATAATAGTGCTGTCAAACAGGGGAAGGTAATAGAAGGAAAAAATTGCTGTGCGCTGGATGAAATCGACGTCGGCCCTAATATTGGAATTATTGTCACAATGTCACAGATCGCACGGGTCATGCCAATCGAACAGTTAAAAGCCGCAGGGTATAGATACAGAGAAGACTTCTTTGTGATCGAAGAATTTTTGTCTGTATATTATCTGTATAAATATGATAAGGTTTATTTTTCAAGCATTTCGTTTCTGCCGAGCACGGCATGCAATTTAAACTGCAGGAACTGTTTGAATTTTAATCCATTTGCAAAACAATTTTATGTGAGGAAATGGGAAGATTTAAAGAAAGACGTTGATCTGTTTTTCTCCTGTGTCGATCACATTATGTTGTTTCACGTGAGCGGCGGAGAACCCATGCTGTATAAGCATACGGCGGACCTGATAGAGTATATCAGCAGGAATTATGGGGATCGAATTGATACTCTGCGCACAGTAACTAATGGAACAGTTGTGCCTGAGGACGAAGTGCTGGAAAAGCTTTCTCAAAGCAAAGTTGAAATTACCGTGGATGATTACAGGGAGAATGTATCGTATTTCAATGAAAAATTTGATGAATTGCTTCGGAAATTAGAAGCATATCATATCAAATATTATATTAACAAAGCGGATAGTTGGATTGACTTGGCGCCTGAAAGAACAGATTATTCTGGATTGTCAGATGAGCAGTTGGAAAGGCATAGAGCAGAATGCAATCAATCCTGGCAGGAGTTGCGGGATGGGAAACTGTACAGCTGTAATTATGCTGCATATGCTGCGGTAGCAGGAATTGCGGGGGAACAGGATGTAGAAGAAGCATATGACTTGAGGGCGTATACCCCGGAAAAGGCGAAAGAACTGGTGGAGTTCAGGTTGGGGTATACGACGAAAGGGTATACAGAATTTTGTAAAAAGTGCAGGGGATTTACTACAGAAAATTGTTTGTATGTAAAACCGGCTGAGCAAGTGGAATCATAAAAAGGAGAGGAGAAGATAGAGATGAAAGTTATGATATGGGGTACTGGAAAATATTGCGACATGTTAATGATGGAGGCATTGTGGAAAGACGGCATTGAGATAACTGGATTTTGTGAAAGCAAGAGGAGGGGGGGGGAGAATTATAAAAAGGAATATAGGGGAACGCTGTTAAACGTATATTCTTTAGAAGATTTAAATGATAGTCTATATGATGTTATTTTTCTGGCGCATAGTTATTATGAGGATGTTGATACGCTGGCTGAGCAGTACAAAATAGAAAAAGACAAAATTATTATTCCATATACTACTGGTAAGGAAAAAAGTAAATTAGAGGTTATCAATAGAGTTGTTAATTATATAGGCAATGCGGAGGAAGTGGTTAGTTTATTATCACTCGAACCTCACATGGGCGATATAATGCTGCCTAGCGGTCATGATATTCTGGATTATTCCCTTTTATATGATAGAGAACTTGTAAAAGAGGAGGGATATTATTTCTTGAAGGGTGACTATGCGAGGGTAAGGACACTAGAATTATGTATTAAAGAAATAAGAAGAAAAAATTTGCAAGGAGCCGTGGCAGAAGTGGGTGTTTTTGATGGGTCTTTTGCCCAGGTGCTGGCACATTATTTCCCTGAAAAAGAATTGTATCTATATGATACCTTTGAAGGATTTCCGGAGTGTGACAGCAAAAATGAAATAGAAAATAGAAGCGTTTCTGTTACTCTGGACAAGATATTGAAAAATGTTAATTTAGAAAAAGTGAAAAAGCGTATCGGTAATTATGGAAAATGTCATTATAGAGTGGGATATTTTCCAGGAACTGTTGAAAAATCTGATAAGGAAGAAAAATATTGTTTGGTTTCTTTGGATGCAGATTTATATGCTCCAATGTATGCGGGATTGGAATTCTTTTATCCAAGACTTGAAGAAGGCGGATATATCTTTGTGCATGAATATAATGGTAATTTCTTGCTGGAGGGAGAGGTTTTGAGTTTTAGTGGGGTAAAGAAAGCGTTAAATGATTTTGAAAGTAACTATGGGCATGTTTGTTATGTACCAATAAGTGATAGGAACGGAAGTCTGATAATTACAAAGTAGCTCTGTTGGAATAGAATTATAAAAAGTATATACAATGTGGCTATAAAGTGGAAAAACAAATTATAGAGGCGGCTTTTATTGAGATGGAATAACGCTTTTGTATTGAAGTGTTTAAAAAGAAACATATCAAATTGATGAGGGGATAATTTGGATGAGTGAACGAATTAATTTTCCATATGTAGATGAAAATGAGAATTATAGTGTCAATTGTGAAAGTATAAGAACAATCTATGAAAAAATGGCAGATGATATTTCAAGAGATATTTATGTGTCTAGATTATTATTGAGTTTAACAGGTAGTCAAGTGTATATGAAAAAAGCGCTGAATTATACGAAGGGTGGGAGTAAGTTAAGCAATATTGTCGATTCGGATATAGGCAATAAATACATTTATGGGGCGGGTATTAGGGGAAAAAGGATTGTAGAAACTTTTCCTGGTTGTAGTTGGAGCGGGTTTATTGACAAAAACAGTCAGAGCAATACTTATCATGGTATTCGTATATTTAGGTTAAAAGAGTTCTTAGAACGGTATCAACCCGGTGATATTGTTATTGTATCAAATGTACTGGGGATAGAAGAAATTGTATCAGATTTGCGTAACAAGATAGATGAAAAGGATATATGTATTCTAAATGATTTAGATAGAGAAAGTATGCAGGATATTTATTTTTCGCTTGATGAAGTAAGACAGGTCATTCATGGAGACAGTGCTTTTGTCGATGTAGGATGTTTTGATGGAAAGGACTCTCTGAAGTATCTTGAATGGATTGGCAATAAGAAAGCGCCTGTACTTGCTTTTGAGCCAGACAGAGATAATTACAAAGTCTGTGAAAACAATTTGCAAAAATATACAAATATAAGATTATGGAATGTCGGCTTAGATGATAAAGAAGAGCATGTAGGAATTAGTGGAAGTGGTGAAATGGCTCATTTGGAAAAGGAAGGAAAAGAATATGTGCAGACACGTATTTTGGATAATATTGTAAAGGGTGAACAGATCGGCTATATAAAAATGGATGTAGAAGGATTCGAAGAATGTGTTTTGCGAGGAGCTGGACGGATTATTAAGACACAGCATCCGGCACTTGCAATATCTGTTTATCATAAAAGGTCCGATATTTGGCGGTTACCAAATCTTATATTGGACTTGTATGATGATTATCGCTTTTATATGAGGCATTATAGTGCAACGAATGGTGATACTGTGTTATATGCAATTGCAAGTGATTGAGGTGTAATAATCGAATGAAGAAAGTTGTCATTTGGGGAGCGGGTGAGTGGGGAAAACTAGCATATTATTATTATCGCAATAGTTGTGAAATTGTCAATTACATAGATAATGATATTAATATATGGGGTACTATTATTCATGGAATTTCAGTATGTTCACCGGATGTTTTAAAGAAGAAAAAATATACAGTGATTGTTGCTTGTAAACGATATGAAGAAGAGATAAAAAAACAATTAATAGAATTATATGGTATTGATGAAGTAATCAGTTTTCGAATTGTCGAAAAAATGCAGAAAATACCGGTAAAGATTCTATACAATACTGAGGAAGATGAGGTGATAGTTTCTTTTTCTGATGGATTGGGCAATCAAATGTTTCAGTATGCCTTGTATAAGATATTTCAGAAGCAAAAAAAAAATGTAACAGCAGATTTGTCTGCATATTTAAGACCGGATATGAGACCGTTTATATTGCCCAAGGTATTTGAAAACATTGCATTACATGAATGTACACCTGAAAAAAAGGAATTGTATTTATCGCAGGGAAAAGTGTATATTGATGAACCGCCAAAAGATGAGATAAAACAGACATTTAATCCAAATTTAATAGATTTTAATTATGGCTATATTGAAGGATGGCATTGTTCGTATCGATATCCTCAAATAGTGAGAGACGAATTGTTATATGATTTTCAGTTTCAACATATAAAAGATGAAAAACTTCGAGAGTTAGCAGAATTACTTGAACATGAAGAGTTTGTAGGAGTACAGGTTAGGAGAGGAGATTTCCTGATACCTAAATATAAAAGAGAATTAGGGGTTATTTGTGACGGTAATTATTATAAAAAGGCGTTTCAGTATATAAAGCGTATGGCTCCGAGAGCGGCTTTTTGCTTTTTTTCGGATGATATAGAATGGGTAAAAAATAACATGGAGGAAGAGAATGCTATATATATCGAGGTGCAAATGTTTGACACGTATTTTGATTGGTATGATATGTATTTAATGAGTTTGTGCAAGTATAATATAATTCCTAACAGTACGTTTGGCTGGTGGGGAGCGTGGCTGAATCGCAATCCAAATAAAATAGTAATAGCGCCAAAAAAATGGAGAGAAAACTGGAAGGCAAGTGACTGGTGCCCTCCGGAATGGATTAGATTATAAGGAGTTAGGATGTATCAAATATTAATCTGGGGAACCGGAACAATTGCGAGACATTTTTTTGACAATGGAATTAATGGACATGTAATGGGGTTTGTGGAAACGCACAAAACAGTGGATACATATATGGGGCTGCCGCTATATGGCATAGAGGAATTGCCGGACGGATACGACTATATTGTTGTGGCAAATATGCACACTAATGAAGTATACCGAACATGCCTTCAAAAAGGAATTGATTTGAAGAATGTCATTTTTCTGAGAGGAGTAAAGGGCAACGTAGGATTTCAGAATCTGACGGTAATTCATGATATTTTGGGTGAGAAAAATTATACCAATTACTGTGCAGAATACAGTCTGATAGAAGATTCTTTTTTTCAGAAAGACAAGGAACAGTATGTGGCGTTAAATACGAGAGCGAACTTTCAAATTGAAGAGCATTTTATGTGGCCTATTATAAAGGATAAATTTGACAGTGCAGGCACAGTGAACAATTATTTCTGGCAGGATCTGTGGGCGGCCAGACTGATCCATAGGAGCGGCGTTAAAAATCATTTCGATATAGGATCAAGAATAGATGGATTTATAGCACATTTGCTGGCTATGGATATTGAAGTGACTTTAATTGATATCAGAGAATTCCCGACGGAGGTTGAGCATTTACATACGCTGTTAGATGACGCGACAAGTCTGCGCCAGGTGGAAGACGGGAGCATTGATAGTATGTCTGCCCTATGCTCTTTGGAGCATTTTGGGCTTGGCCGTTATGGAGATCCTATTGATCCGGAGGCATGTTTCAAGTGTTTTGCGGAAATACAGAAAAAAATTAAGGGGGGGGGTCATCTGTATATAGCGGTTCCGATAGGTAAGGAACGAGTTGAATTTAACGCGCACAGAGTATTCTATGCGGAAACAATTGTAAAAGAGTTTGATCAAATGAAATTATTGGAATATTCCTGTACGGCGGATGGAAGGATAGAATATGACGTTGATATCCATAAGTATGATGAGGACAAGCATAACGGGAATTATCGGTATGGATTATTCCATTTCATAAAATAGCAATTTATATAAAGATTTCGCTCGACAGAATCAGCAGGGAAATCTGGCACCTTGAAAATTTCATACTTTATATCAGGAAAGGAAGAAGCAGTACTCGAAAAGCGGTTGCAATTCCTATGTGTATCTGTTATAGTGTAGCTATCGGCAGCGGTCTTGCTGCCGGAAATCTTTTGGCACATGGATAGATCTCATTTTCAGAGTAGATATCCCAACGAAAGAAACAGATAATAGTTATAACAGAGCATGGGACAGACCTTTTCTTTCCCATGCGGAAAGAGAGGTGCAAGTGACACAGAAGACAAACGAAACCGGAGATGTAAAAAGCAGCTGGGAGGCAAATGAGAATCTTGGTGTGCAGAATACCGAGCTGCACGATAATTCTGCCAAGATCATCTTTGAAGACCCGATCCTGTGCGCACAGTTTCTGCGGGGCTACGTGGATATCCCAATCTTAAAGGATGTACAGCCGGAGGATATTGAGGACGAGACGGAACGCTTCGTCCACCTGTTCACGGAAGAGAGAAATTCTGACGTGGTGAAACGCATCCGCCTGAAAGACAAGGGAAATGGTGAAATACCGTTTTATCTTATTTCCCTTATTGAACATAAGTCGGATGTGGATTATAATGTAGTCATGCAGATACTGCGGTACATGGTGTTCATCTGGGAAGACTATGAAAAAAGGCAGGAGAGGAAACAGGAAGGCGTCAGCAGGACGAAAGGCTTCCGCTATCCGCCAGTTCTGCCCATCGTATACTATGAGGGGACAGGTAAGTGGACGGCAGCACTGAGGCTCCATGAGAGAGTCTATTTAAGCAACATGCTGGGAGAGTATGTCCCGGAGTACCGGTGTCTGATGGTGCAGCTGAATCGGTACAGTAACCGGATGCTGATGGAGAAAGAAGACGAGCTCTCCATCGTGATGATGTTGAACCGCCTGCAGAAAACGGCGGACTTCGCTGTACTGCAGGAAGAAGTGCCTGCGGAATACCTGGAGAGGGTGACGGCACGGACGCCAGAGTATCTGCTGGGAATCATAGGCCAGGTAGTGGAAATCCTGTTAGGCAGGCTGAACGTGCCGGGAGAAGAGGCGCGGCGGTTTGCGGATCAGGTGAAGGAGCGTAAAGTGGGCGAGTTATTTGCGCATTTTCAGGGATATGATGTGCAGGCGACGAGGCGGGAGGCAAGAGCGGAAGGGCGTGCAGAGGGCCGAAAAGAAGGCCGTGCAGAAGGTCTGGAAGAAGGCATAGAAAAAGGGCTTTCAGCACTGGTAGAAACTTTGAAACCGATTCTGCCTGATTTCGAAGCGGTATATGCCTCTGTTATTAAGAATGAGGTGTACGCTGACTGCAGCCGTGAGAAAGTTAAAAAGTGCTATGAGAGTACGATGTAGGCATAGATGATCGGGGCTGAGCAGTGAATGAACCAATGGGGCGAATTGTAAGTATAACGGGCTGCAAAATGTAAAAATTGCATACAGAAATTTGTAGAACTCCTGATATAAAGTATGAAATTGGCTTTGTATCGGGAGTTTTCTATGCTGTTGTAAGGAAATGACAAATGGAAAGAAGAGGGGGGGGGAAAAACAAAAGTTATGGAACATATATTGTGGTTAAGCTGTATTGTACTGCCAGATTATGCACAGGAATTTGGAATTAGGCGGAATAGCCGTGCGGGTTGGATCAGTGGTATGCTGGCGGAACTGGACAAGATAAAAGAGTTTGAAATTGATTTGTGTTTCCCAATCTATGACAGGCTTCGTATGAAAAATGGTGAATGTAATGGACACAGATATTATACATTTCATTGTAAAAGCATAGAAACTTATGATGAAGAAATGATTGAAGAACTGGAACGAATCTTGGCGTTAAGCGAGCCGGATCTCATACATATTTGGGGAGTAGAATTTTCATTTGCAGCGGCGATGCTGCATGCATGTCGGCGTAAAGGATTGTTAAATCGTGTTGTTGCCAGTATCCAAGGATTAACATCAAATTATGTACGGCATTTTTATGCTGGTATACCAATAAAGTATAGAACTATGCTCTGTGCCAATGCAAATACAATAGAACAGGATCGCGCAGCATATGAACGGCGTGGCCAATGTGAAACTGAGGCTATTGGTATGCTGCGGCATATTATAGGAAGAACAGATTGGGATCATGCTATTGCATTGGCGACTAATCCTGATATTCATTACTATTTTTGTGATGAGATTATGCGCCCTGTTTTCTATGAAAATGTAGGGAAATGGAATTATGGAAGATGTCAGAAATATCGTATTTTTCTAAGTCAGGCTGGATATCCCGTTAAGGGATTCCACTACTTATTGCAGGCGTTGCCTGTTGTACTTAAAAAATATCCGGACACATATGTGTATGTAGCAGGGAAAAATATTATGGATGCTGAAGAGAAAGTACCATATGCGTGTTACTTGAAGGAATTGCTTGATGAGAATAGTTTGCAAAAACATGTTACTTTTATTGGAGATCAGGATGCAGAGCAGATGATTGATCAATATATTCGGGCAAATGTCTTTGTTTCGCCGGCCAGTATTGAAAATTCCTGTAATTCACTTAACGAGGCCATGATGATTGGCACCCCTTCCATTGCCTCTTATGTAGGAGGGACAAATAATAGGATGATTACAGAAGAGGAAGGCTTTTTATATCCGCATGATGAACCGGATTTGCTGGCTTTTTATATTTGCAGAGTATTTCAAAACGAGAATAATCTGAGCAGCCGCCTTTCCGACAATGCTGTCAGGAAAATGTCGAGACTTGTTGATCGGAAAGTAAATGTGAACAGGACGCGGGAGATATATCAGGCAATTATAGCGGATGCAATATAAAAGTGAAGGAGGAGAAGCAGATGAAGATTATCTGAAAAGGAGATTAGGAAGAATGGAGATTGGAACCGTATTATTCACGTGGCATAGAAGTGAACATACACAAAAAGTGTTAGACGCTTTGAAACATAATACCGTGTTGCCGGATAGATTATATATATTTCAAGATGGTATAAGTGATAGGACAAATTGCGAAGAATGGCATAAAGTAAATCAGATTATTCAAAACGTTGATTTCTGTAATACAACAGTAGTTGTCTCTAAAGTTAATTTAGGCTGCCGCAAATCTATTGTGTCAGGAATTAACTATGTATTGTCAAAATGTGATGCAGTGATTGTTTTGGAAGATGACTGCGTGCCAGAAAGGCAGTTTATCAATTTTATGACGACGGCTCTTGAAACTTACCAAAACAATGACAAAGTTTATTCGGTTAGTGGATATGCATGGGATGTTGTGCTACAGAATCAAGAGGGTGATGCATATTTTAACGGCAGAAGCTGTTCGTGGGGCTGGGGTACTTGGAGGGATAAATGGAAGGCTTATGAAGAAAATTATAATATTGTAAATGAGATTAAGGCGGATCCTGTTGCGGTGGAACGACTGCATATATGGGGAAATGATTTAGAAGAAATGTTGGCGGGAAACATACATGGAATCTGCGATGCGTGGGATGTTTTCTGGTCTTTGAATATCATTAAAAGAGGCGGCTGCTGCCTAAGTCCATATAAAACATTAGTCCGAAATATAGGATTTGATGGTTCGGGATTGCACTGTAATTCAAGTGAATATTTTCAGGATTTAATTCAGGCACAGAAAACGGAAAATAAAGATAATTATAATTTATTGAGGAGAATAAAGATTACAAAAGAATGTGAAGAGGAATTTCGCTTTCTATATGGTGGGAAAAACGGAAAAGAAAAAGCACAATATTACCGTAGATTGTTCGTGCGTTGGATCCAAATGAAACAGGCGGGGAAACGGATAAAATTTTTAGATGAATGGAGTGGCAAGGTTGCTGTTTGGGGTAAGAATGATGCATTTGACCTGTTGCTGGAAGAGTTTGATGTGCTGCAAGAGCATGTTGCCTGTATTGTAGAAAGTCGCCCGCGGGATTCAGCATATAAGGATATTCCGATTGTTACACTGGACAAACTTCCGAACAACATTAAAAACATAATTGTAATACCGTTTTTCGACATAAATGTCATTGCACCGAGAGTACATAAGATCAGGCCGGACATTAAACTGTGGGGAATTGACGAGCTGATTGGTTAAACAGGGAGGAGATTATAGATGTATTGTAATAATGATATTGACTATTTGCATTTCTTGCAGGACAAGCAAGTATATATTTTTGGCGCGGGCATCATTGGAAGACGGCTGTGTGCAGGCATAGAAAAGGCTGGGTGCAATGTGGAGGCTTTTATTGATAACAAAAAAAGCGGTACTTATTGTGACAAACCTGTTATAAACTTGGAGCAATACCAAGAGAAGGCTAAAAGGGATGCCTTTATTGTGATAAGTAACAATAGGTATGAAAGTGCAATCAAAATGCAGTTACTGAATCAGAAGATTTATAATTTTATTTCCGCCTCTCAGATTGATTTCGGGGGGGGGAAGATTATTATGACGAAGCGTATTTTGCCTTCCAAAAACCGCTTGGCGAGTTTGGTGGGAAGGTATCCGCCAGATTATTTTCACAGTATGTTGCGGAAGATGACGTGCTGGTGGAATTTGGTTCGGGCGGAGGTTATCTGCTTAGAGAACTGCAGGCGAAAGAAAAAATAGGAATAGAAATTAATGATTTTGCACGCAAAAATGCAGAGATGATTGGTGTTTTAAGTGTTAAAAATATATGTGATATACCGTGCGAATATGCAGATACAATTATATCTACAAATGTTTTGGAACACGTTGAGAATCCGCTGGGAATTTTGCGGGATCTACGCGATAGATTAAAAGAAGGTGGCAAGGCAGTGTTCGTGGTGCCGAATGAATCTTGTGAAACAGAATATACAAGAAGTGAAATCAATAACCATTTATATACGTGGAATTGCCTGAATATTGGAAATCTTTTTAAAGCGGCAGGATATTTTGTACATAGTGTCAGCCGGATTCAGGAAGTGTGGCCGCCCAATTATATGGAAATTGCAGAAGAAGTATCTCCAATTATGTTTGATACGCTGGCGGGATTGGGCGGCGTTGCATGTAAGGAAAACAGGTGCCTAATTGTTGCTTATAAGTAGTGTGTATTGGGCGGAAGGAGAGGGATATAAGGAGTTAAAATGAAAGTTATTACAATGTATCTGCCTCAATTTCATCGTGTGAAAGAAAATGACGAATGGTGGGGAGAAGGCTTCACGGAATGGACGGCGGTAAAAGGAGCTACGCCTCTTTTTGAAGGACATGATCAGCCGCGTGTGCCGCTGCATGAGAATTACTATGATTTGTTGGACAAGCGAACTATGCAGTGGCAGGCAGATTTGATGAAACAATATGGCATAGACGGTCAGTGCATTTATCATTATTGGTTCAAAGACGGGCGGAAAATATTAGAAAAACCAGCGGAAAATTTATTGCAATGGAAAGATATAAATATGCCGTTTTGTTTTTGCTGGGCAAATGAAGCGTGGGCGCGTACCTGGAGTAAATTAAGACCTGCCAATGTCTGGATGATAACGGATAATGAAAAGGAAGACAATGAACAAAAAGCGGATCAGGAAGAGTTATTGATAGAGCAGTCCTATGGTGACGAAGAACAATGGCGTCTGCATTTTGATTATTTGCTTCCATTTTTTAGGGACGACAGATATATTCGTATAGATAAAAAGCCTGTTTTTGTGATATATCAATCAGCTCAGATATTGTGTTTGGGAGAAATGCTGCGTTGTTGGAATAAATGGGCTAGAGAAGAGGGAATGGAGGGAGTTTATGTAATTGGAGCGAATAGTGATATTAGAAGCAGTCATTGGCTGGATGGTTTGCTGCAGCATGAACCGCAGTTTTCTATTGGAAAAGTTGCAAACTACAGATGGGGCGACCTGGTGAAGATAGATTATGATTGCATTTGGAAATCATTGTTGGAACAGTATTCATATGTACGAACTACCTTTTATGGCGGATTTGTTGGATATGACAGTACGCCTAGATGTGGTGATAAAGGAATCATAATAGAGGATAGCGCTCCTATAAAGTTCAGAAAGTATTTGTCTGAATTGCTGGCCAAAAATGCGGCAAACGGTCAAGATATCGTTTTTATAAATGCATGGAATGAATGGGGCGAGGGTATGTATCTAGAGCCGGATGAAAGATATAAGTATGGATATCTTGAGGCCATTCTCTATGCAAAAACACATTATAAAGAATATATAACTAAATACGAGAAAGATGCTAAAAAAGTTGGTGAAGAAGAGAATCAATTTCTTAAAAGGGAGCTGGAATTTATCACTGATAAGGCCATGCGGTATCAGGGATATTGGCGAATTTTGAACGCATGGCTGACACTGAAAGAAAATGATATATCGATTATAGAATTCTTTCGCGTGAACCATATAGAATCAATTAATATATATGGCATTGGTATGTTGGGGAAGCATTTGCTAAAAGAACTGGAAGATCAAGATATAAAGGTATCTGGGCTTATCGATAGTAATGCGGAAAACGTATCCAGATTAATGGGCGTAAGTGTATACTCGCCGGAAGATAAGTTGCCCGAAAGCGATATGACTGTAGTTACGGTGGATTATGCATACGAAGATATCGGAAAGCGGCTTCAGGAGAAAGGATGTAGTAATATTATATCTTTAGGGCAAATTATTGGGAAGTTGAGTGAAAGATTATGAGGTATATCATATTTGGAACAGGAAAACTCTGCATAAGATATTGTAGATATATAAATATAAAAGAAGTGCAGTGTTTTGTGGACAATGATGAAACGAAAACAGGAAAAATCCTATATGAAATCCCGGTTTGTCAAACGATAAGTATCCTAAAAAGAGAATACGATTATATTTTGGTTTTGGTAAAAGAGTATGTAGATATTTTGAAGCAGCTTGTTCAGATGGGAATCCCGATCGAGAAGATTGTGCCTTATGACCAATTGTATGATAGAGGCATAATAGATGTAGCGGTTATCTCTGGATCAAGAAAGCAGAAGATATCTAAGTGGCAGGAAGAACACAACGGTCCCCAAATATTGGTCTGCAGTCCTGATTTATCCAGAACGGGCGTTCCGGTCGCGATGATGAATTTGATATTGTTATTAAAAGATATGAAATATCAGGTTCTTTTTGCGGCATTATGTGAAGGAGATTTGGAAGAAGAGCTTCAAGAACAGAATATTGATTATATCCCTAATATGAGGGATGCATATCAAAACACTGATTTTATAAGAAAGTTTCAAAAATTTGATCTGATTATTATGGGATCAATTATTCTTTATGATCTGGGACGAGCTTTGGCTGAATTAGCAGTTCCGATTATGTGGTGGGTGCATGAGTCATCTGATGAATGGTATACACAGAAACTGCCCTATAATTCGGGGAATATACATTATTATGGCGGCGGTAAACGTGTTCTCAAAAAATTTCATGAGTATTATCCGCAGGAAAGTATACAAGAGTTGTTATATTATTTGCCAGATGTATCTTCTAAACCGAAAGCACTTTCTAACAGAAGGAAATTCGCTTTGATCGGGGCATTTGATAAGACCGGGAGAAAAGCGCAGGATATATTGATACAGGCAATTAAGCGCATGGCGGTAAAAACAAGAGAAAAATGTGAATTTTATTTTGTGGGAGTGGCATGGCCGGAAAAAAGAAAAGAAATGGAACAATTGTGCAGAGAGTGTATGCAGATTCATTATATATATCAAATGAATCAACAGGAACTGGCAGATTTTTATGGGCGGATTGATGTACTGGTCTGCCCTTCGAGAGACGATCCGATGCCGATTGTTGTAACACAGGCAATGCAGCATAGTATTCCCTGCATTGTTTCTGACCAAGTCGGGCAAAGCGAATACATAGCAAAGAGGGGCGGCGGCGAGATATTTACCTCTGAGAATGTTGAGGCTTTGGCCGAATTACTTGCCAGATTTGCCACATGTTCAGGAACTGAAATGGAGCAGTACGGAAAGGAGGCAAACGAAATTTTTGAGCAGTACTTTTCAGAACGAATTATGAGGGAAAACCTCAAGGCGATATTGGACGGTTTAATATAAAGTATCGCAAAGAGAATGATGAAAAATGAATCTACAAATCAGAAAGTGCAAATGTCTTAACGAAGCTGGATACAAAATCGGTTATAGTGGCCAGATTAGAAGTGGAGAATATAAGAGTGGAGCAGATAGATATATCAGTCATAATACCTTTGTATATAGGAAAGCAATACTGTTATCGTTTGCTGGAAATGTTAAAAGAAAATCTGATGTATAAGGACTTATATAAAGATGTTAGGTTAGAAGTAATATTTATTAATGATTATCCTGAAGAAAAAATTACTATCCTTGGCGATGATTTTTTCAGAGTTATATTGATAGAGCATGAGAAAAACTTGGGGATTCATGCAAGTCGGATAGAAGGTGTCCATAGGGCAGTTGGCCATTATATTATTATGCTTGATCAAGATGATCTCGTAAGAGAAAATTGGTTGTATAGCCAATGGCATAAAATAGAAAATTCAAATACTGATTATTGTATATGTAATGGGTGGGTAGATCGGTTCCATTTGATATGGGAGAATGATATTGAGTTTGACAAAAAGGTAAATGATTTAAATTATTACATTCAAGTGAATCCCATTATGTCTCCGGGACAGGTTATTATTAAGAGAGAATCCATTCCGACAGAGTGGAGGGAAAATGTAATCAAAAATAATGGCGCAGATGATTATATGCTCTGGGTTATGGCTTTAAAAAGAGGTTATAGTTTTGTTGTTAATGAGGCGTGTTTGTTTTACCACACACCAGAGAGAACAAGAAATTCTGTTGATGATAAAAAAATGTTGGAATCACTTAGAGAAGTAAAGAAAATTTTGATATCAAGCGGTGTCTTAAATGAACTTGCGTTTCAGAAAGCACATGTAAACATTATAGAAATCTTTGAAAAAAGGGCGATGCAATCTTTAGATGAAAAAGACTATATGTTATGGCGTATGCAGAAAAAAGAACAGATTTTTCGAAATTGGCTGGAGTTAAAATTGAAAAATGTAGAACTGGCAAGGTATTTTAAGGAAAGCGGTATTCAAGAAATAGCTATTTATGGAATGGGAGATATCGGTCGGCTCTTTTATCAGGAGATTAGTATGTCGGGACTATTAGTTAAATATGGTATTGATAAAAGTGCAAAAGACTATGAAAGAAAATTGAATATATATAGAATTGAGGATGATTTGCCGGAAGTAGACGCTGTGATAGTGACACTTGTTAAAATACCAGAAAAATTGTTGGAAAAATTGCATAGTAAGGTTTCGCATGTATTATATTTATACACAATCATAGAGGAATTAAAAGAACAAGAGTATATCAGCAAATTAGAAAACAGTAAAAACTTATGAAAACAATTCAAATTCTTGGCGGGGCCGGTTTTATCGGAAAAAATTTAATCACATATTTAGTAAAATCCGGATATCAGGTCTCCTGTATGGATCATACAAAAATTGAAAATCCATGTAAGGGAGTATCCTACATACAAGGAGATTTTTTCGATGAAAAAGAATTGCAAAGTGTGATTAAAGGAAAAGATTGCGTGATACATGCGGTAAGCACATTAAATCCAGGGAACTCAAATGAGTTATACATGCAGGGATATGAAAAAGATTTTATTCAAACTGTACGTTTATGCAGGATGTTAATAGGAACAACTACAAAACTGATTTTTCTGTCTTCTGGTGGCACAGTATATGGAGTGCACGATGACCAGCCAATAAGCGAAGATGTGATTCCGCATCCTATTAACCATTATGGGAATATAAAATTGTGCATTGAAAATACAATGAGATCTTTTAATTATCAGACCCATAATAAAATGCTTATAGTCAGGATTTCAAATCCCTATGGGCCGGGACAGGATTTTACTAAAGGAGTAGGATTCATTGATGCTGCATTAAAACAGGCGTTAAATGAAAAACCGGTAGAAATATGGGGAGATGGGGAAAATGTTCGAGATTATATTTATATTGAAGATGTATGCAAGATGATTTGCAGCCTGTTGGAATATTCGGGGCCATACGACACATTTAATATTAGCTCTGGCATTGGATATTCTCAAAATGAAGTTGTAGAATTGATTCGCCGACAAGGATTAGATCTGCAAGTAGTGTATAAAGGAAAAAGGAGTGTAGATATTAAAAAGATTATTCTGGATAATAGCCGTATTAAAACGGTTTGGAGATATCAGCCTATGTCATTAGAAAAAGGTATGCAAAAATATTTGAAATATCTACAACAAACCATATAGCGTGTTTCGTAATATAACGGGATAGAGCGAAACGCGTGTTTAAGGAGATAATATATGCGCCGGCTGGTTATAATGGTTATCTACTGTGATGACGGAAAACTTATGTCATATAAACAAAAACTGATCGATGACATCAGACCTTATGCAGACACATTATATATTGTTTGTAATGGAACAATTTTAGAAGATGGATATGATTTTCTGGCGGGCAGAGCAGATACCGTCATGATACGAGAGAATATGGGTTATGACGCCGGTGCCTATAAAGACGTGCTCATGAAAATGGATCTGCAAAAGTATGACGAACTGCTGTTGATGAATGACACATTCTTTGGCTTTTTCTATTTCCTTACGGATTTTTTTAAAAAAGTCCGAGAAAGTAAAGAGATTGATTTTTGGGGAATTACAAAACATTTAAGAGGTGTACGGGAAGATGGTATGGAAATACCTGAACATATTCAGTCCTATTTTTTATTGATAAAATCGAAGATGCTTCATGGAGAAGCTTTTCGCAGATTTTGGGAGAACATGTCGTATCCGGCGTCTGTAGATGAAGCTATTATAAAGTTTGAATTATCGTTTACTTCATATTTCCAAGGGAAAGGATTCGTGGGAAAGGCGGCTTATTGTGATTTAGAAAAGTTGCAAATAGAGGATGGAAAGAATCCCTACATAGAGAAGCCCTATGAATTGATTAAAGATCAGGCATGCCCTGTATTAAAGATAAAAGTATTGGACAGGCCGTTTGCAGAAGTATGGCAGATAATGAGGTATTTAGCGGAGCATACTGATTATGATATAAGTATGATTCGGGAAGCGATTGACAAGAGATGCCGGGGAAATTCCATAGAGTTTGCGAAGACACAAAAATTAGAGGAGTTTTATGATAGCCGCAACAAAGTATATCTTTATGGACATGGGAAGATTGCAGCAAATATGGCGGCATTTTTTGAATATCGAGGCTGGAAGTATGAAGGTTTTCTGGTAACGGATAAAGGGAAGGAAGAAG
>CANQTL010000004.1 GCA_947626775.1 uncultured Lachnospiraceae bacterium
CGCAGGAATGGCGGAATTGGCAGACGCGCACGGTTCAGGTCCGTGTGATAGCAATATCATGAGGGTTCAAGTCCCTTTTCCTGCACTACATAATGATGACAGGCGAAGACACTGCGATGAGCGGTGTCTTTTGCCGTATAAGGAAATTTGGAGCGGGTGGGAGCGATGAGAGAGATCAAGGGGATCCTGTACACGGAAGCGTTTCGATTCGCGGCGGGCACAGTCGCCTTGGAAGGAGACAGGATCGTGTCCGTCACGCCGTGCGGAGAAGCGGAACTTACGCCCGGAGAGCGGGAAAGATATATCCTGCCGGGGCTGGTGGACATTCATCTCCATGGGTGCGCCGGACGGGATTTCTGCGAAGGCACGGCGGAGGCGTTTCGGGTCATGGCGGCCTATGAGCTGGAACACGGCGTCACCACAATCTGTCCGGCGACGATGACGCTGCCCGAAGAACAGCTTGGCGCTGTCTGCGCTTCCTGCGCGCAGGCGGTCAGAGTGGAGACACTGTCTGAGGGAATCGCGCTTGGGGATGTGATACGAGGTATTTATCTGGAGGGGCCTTTTATCGCCGCAAAGAAAAAGGGCGCGCAGAATGCGGCTTACATCAGGCTGCCGGACGCTGGGCTGCTGTCGAGGCTGCAGGCCGCCGCGGACGGGATGATCAGGATGGTGACGATTGCGCCGGAAATGCCCGGCGCGCTGGACTGTATTGCGGAAAATGCGGACGCCTTTCGCTTTTCCATCGCTCACACGTGCGCCGATTACGATACGGCGCGGGCGGCGATCCGGGCAGGGGCGCGCCATGTGACGCATCTGTACAACGCGATGCCGCCCTGTCTGCACAGGGAACCGGGCGTGGTCGGCGCGGCGGCAGAGGCGGCGGAGGTGACGGCGGAGCTGATCTGCGACGGACAGCATCTGCACGACAGCACTGTGCGAAATACTTTCCGGCTGTTTGGGCCGGAGCGCCTTGTGCTGGTCAGCGACAGCATGATGGCGGCTGGTATGCCGGACGGAACGTATGCGCTGGGCGGTCAGGCCGTCACGGTGGGAGGCCCCAGGGCGGTATTGGCGGACGGTACGCTGGCGGGCAGTGTGACGGATCTCTACGGCTGCATGCTGGCGGCAATCGGGCTGGGGATTCCGGCGGAGAACGCGATTCGTGCGGCGACTTACAATCCGGCCTGTGCGGCCGGGCTGGCGGGTGAGTGCGGCGCGCTGCGCGCGGGGAACAGGGCGGATCTTCTGATCACAGACCGGGCGTTCGGGCTGCGCGCAGTGTATAAATCGGGAATTGCCGCGACGTTTTCCTGAAAGTTCTTTTGCTTTTTGGAGCCGAGTGTGATAGAATAAATCCGATTTACAGAGACAGGGTTTTCGGATGATCTGTGATTGAGGAGAGGATTATGAAAAAGAGAAGCATAGCGGTACTGGCTGCTGTGGCGCTTGTGGGTGCGCTGGCTGCGTGCGGCGGCCGAACCGGTCAGGAAACTGTCCAGGAGGAGATGGTAGCGCCGGAGGTGTCTTCGGAGGATCTGCTGGTCAGCTCTCTGGAATATCTGCTGGAGGACGACGGGACAGAGACGCAGGAGGCAGGCGAAGCGGAGGCGCAGGACGAACCCACCGGGGAACAGCAGACCGCGCCGGAGGAAAATAATGCGGGCACAGAGGCGGATTCGGCTGAAAAGATCGCGGTTTATTACGGAAGCGGCGGCTCTGACGAGCTGAAACGGGAGACTGTGGAAACGGCGGAGGTGACGCCGGAGGAGCTGGTCGATGCTCTGGCGCGGCACAATATTCTGTCGCTGGACACGAAGGTGCTCTCTTTCGAGCAGAAGGAGGAGAACGGCGGCAGCGTACTGTATCTGGATCTCTCCAAAGCGGCGGACGAGTACCTGAGAACAATGTCCGAAGAGGCGGAAAGCGTTATCATAGCATCTGTTGTCAATACTTTTTTGGAGAATTATGATGCGGACGCCATCTGCCTTACGGTGGAGGGAGAACCGGTAGAGGCAGCCGGCGGGGAGTCCGGAGAAGCCCTGGCGAGATGTACGCCGGCGGAGGTGCTGGAGATGCTGCGGGGATCCGATGCGGAGAGCGCGCAGCAGGAAAACGTGTCCGGGAAGACGGAGGACGCCGGGACGGGCGCACAGCCCTGACGATAAAGAATTAGGAAGAGGAAGATGACGATATGGCAGAGATCAGTGCAAGAGAACAGTTGATTTTTGATATTGCGCAGACGGAGTGGGAACTCTTTCAACAGGTGAACAATACGGGCGGCAGGGCTTCCTGCCAAGATGATCCCGATACTTTTTTCAAGATGCGGATGAGCCAGTGGATGGTGTACTCGGACGAGGTGCTTCACAGTTATTATGAGGACTGCCGGAGAGCCTGTGAGGAGGGAAGGAATCTGCTGTTTGAGAAATACGCGAGAATGATGGAGAGCACTTATCCCGAGGAGTACGCGCAGCTCAAGGATACGCTTCCGGACGTATCCGACAGAAAAGATATCGTGGAGAGCATTGTGCGGATCAATCTGGAGTGGGATGCGGAAATGATGCGGGACTATCCGAACCTGAGAAGCCGGGGGAGAGCGCTTAGGACGGCGCAGGACGGCATTGACGCGGGATCGTCCATGGAGAGCTATCTGCGCGGAGAACTGCTCACCTACTCTGTGAAGACGCTTGAGTTGATTCTGAAAGAGACGGTCGGGGCGAAAGAGCGGGGCGAGAATCTTCTGAAGCAGACAATCGCCAACGAGACGCTTTTCTATGGATACGGTTCCTTGGAGGAAGCGGAGGAGAAGCACGGCAGGCTCTCCTAGCGCTCTGGAACGGTTGCTTGGATCAGAAATGCAGGCGTCTGCGCACTTCGTTGCGCAGGCGTTTTTTGGTGAGGATCGTGACCAGAGCGATGTCGATGATGACGCATACGGTCAGCACAACCGCGGACCAGACGATGTGCGCCGGCTGTTTCAGATAGTGTCGGATGCGCAGTTCCAGGGCCACACAGAAGGCGGGGATCTCTGTGAACACGCAGAGGGCGCAAGGCAGGATGCTGAGCGGAAAGAAGCGTGAAAGCAGCGGGAAAATCTCGGCGCATACGGTCAGAAACGCCACAATAGGAAGGCCGAGCTGCACGAACCAGGCGTCCTCTGCCGTCACGAAAGTAAACAGGAACAGACAGACGGCCACCGACGCGCCGTCCGCAAGCAGCATCAGCCATACGGGCATCCGGCTGTAGAAGATGGCGGGAAAGAGAAATACGAAGAGGCACAGGCAGCATCCGATTACGATGAGGGACCACAGGGATGCGCTGAATACGAGCAGATTGAGCAGCAGGCAGGTCACGGCGGCGGCTGTCAGCACCACGGTGACGAGAATGCCGAGATCCTTTCTCTTCACGACTTCTACCTGGCCTTTAGCGGTGGGGTAGGGAGACGGCGGCAGTTCTCTGCCGATTTCACGGGGATTCATAACAGGTGTGTGGCACAGTGGGCACTCGCGAAGAGAAGCCTCCAGTTCCACGCCGCAGTTTACACAGTATGACATAGACAGATCCTTTCCGGGTTACTCCCGATTGCTTTCGATGGTTACATGAATGCCGTCCTGTACCAGCCTGCGGAAAAAACAGCGCTCAACGTCCGCCTCCACGATGCTGCTGGCGAAGTTGACTGTCAGGATATCTTCATAGCTGATGACGGCGCAGTTGGTGCGGGAGGAGAAGGGCTGCCCCATGTAGATGTCGAAGCGCTCGATATAGGGCTTCATGTCCTCCGGCACATGCAGCGCTCCCATATTGGTCAGCCCCGCGGAAGAATTTTTGTCCTGCACCCGCGTATAGAAAGTGCGCACGACGAAATCCTTGATAAAAAGCGGAACGACGCGTATTAGAGGGTTGCGCTGGGTGGAGGCGTTGGTGGTGATGTCTCCCCGCAGAAATTTGGCGTTGATATAATAGCGCATGTAATTATGCACCTGTTCCACGATTTCCTCGAAGGTATAGTCTCCGAGCCTGGGATCCACGAAAGGATACACCATCGTGATGAAGTTGCGCAGCGTCTTCGACGGGAAGAAGCGGCGCAGATTGACGGGCATGGCGATGCGTACCGGGCGGGGTCTGGCAGGGCGGTCGCTGGCCTGCTTTTGGAGCAGCGAGTAGAGCAGCACGGCGTTCAGGTATTCGGTGACGGTGGCGCCGTATTTCCCGGCGACGGCCATAACTTCGCGCACGCTCATGACGCCGTCTATGATGTTCAGGGTGTAGAAGGGTTCTTTCGTGCCCCGCACGCGGTAAGTTTTGCCAGCCGGACGCGGCGGGCATACCTGTGCGTTTGCATAGCGCATGTAGGCGTCCTCCAGCTCTTCGGGATCCGGTTCCGACGAGATGTCGAGGACGAAGCCCTCGGGTCTGACCGGATGTCCCGTCAGTTCCAGATAGACTGCGGTCAACGTCTGGAGCAGACACATGCCGCCGGTGCCGTCGCCGAGACAGTGGTGCGCCTCCAGAGCGATGCGGCTGCCGTAGTAATAGACCCGGATAAGATAGCGGTTGTTACCTTTAAAGTGCATGGGCATGCAGGGGTTTTTGATATCCCGCCGGACATACGGACCGGGTCTGGCGTTCGGTTCCAGGTAGCGCCAGAATACGCCCTTGCGGATCGCCACCTTGTAGGTGGGAAAGCGCGGAAGCGTCCTGTCTAACGCCAGCTGCAGCAGATCCGGGTCGATCTGTTCTTTCAGGACGACGGACAGGCGGTAGACGGATGAAAAATCCCGTCGCTGCAGGGTAGGATAGACGATGGCGGAGAGGTCCAGCTTATACCAGACGTCTTTGCGGTTCCGCGCGTTTTGTTTTGAGATTCGGTTGGATGCGTTCTGCTTACTTGTTTTTTTCATCACAAGGATATAATATCATAGATGACAGACGATCGGGGAAAATATTTACAGAATTACAGAAAAGCGCGCAGCGCGGGAACGGGGTAACATATGGCGATGACAGACAGAAAAAACGCGAATCTGATGCATCTGATTCAGAGGATGCACGGCGTGGTGGAGAACACGGATATCGAGAAACACCGGCAGTCGCAGGATCATTTCGGCGCGCTGCTCGGCAGCAGCAGGGATGTGCTGACAGACACGCTGGAGATCCCGGCGCAGGCTGCCGGAGAGGAGCCGATCCATGCGGAGTGGAATTATGTAAACCGAGCGCACATGAAAAAGTATGTCATTCTCTATTGTCACGGGGGCGGATATTCCACGGGGAGCAGTCTCTACGCCAGGACTCTGACGGGCAAACTGGCGATGTCCACCTCCATGGACGTCCTCAGTTTCGACTACCGGCTGGCGCCGGAACATCCCTATCCGGCGGCCGCGCAGGACGCCATGCGGGTATGGGATTATCTGATGCTGCTGGGGTACGGCGCGCGGGATATCATACTGGCGGGGGATTCTGCCGGCGGCAATCTGGCGCTTGTTCTGACGCTCAGGCTGAAGGAGGAGGGGCGGCTGCTGCCGCGGGGGCTGCTTCTGATGTCTCCGTGGACGGACCTCACTTCCTCGGGGAGATCGCATGTGACAAAAGCGGCGATAGATCCTGTGCTGAACGCCGGATATCTGGAAGAGATGATCCGCAATTATGCCGAGGGGCGAGATCTGTCCGACCCGTTTGTCTCTCCGCTGTTCGGCGCGTATGAGGGATTCCCGCCGACGTACATCCAGGTGGGAGGAAACGAGATCCTGCTCGACGATTCCGTCAGGCTGTACAGGAAGATGCTGAAAGCGAACGTGTCGGTAAAGATGGACATGTTCAGGGGCATGTGGCACGTTTTTCAGATGTCGCCCTTTAAGACCGCTTATGAGGCGATGGACAGGAACGCGGAGTTCATCTACGACATATGCAGATAAAATTTTTATCCGCCGGAAAAAGGATTTTGGCGATATATACAGAATAATATAAGTAGAACGGTTATTTCGCATAATGGGAAAGGCTACTATATGAACATACGCGAAAGTCTGGAGCAGTGGGAGCGGGAGTATCTGAGTCCCTGCGCCATGCTCAGCATGAACTCCCGGGGAAGGCTGCGGCCCGAGGAACAGTGCGATATCAGGCCGGTGTTCCAGCGCGACAGGGACAGGATCATACATAGCAAGTCCTTCCGGCGGCTCAAGGACAAAACTCAGGTATTCCTGACGCCGGAAGGCGATCACTACAGGACCCGGCTGACCCATACGCTGGAGGTAAGCCAGACTGCGAGAACAATCGCCAAGGCTCTCAAGCTCAACGAGGATCTTGTGGAGGCTATCGCCCTGGGCCATGACCTGGGACACACGCCCTTCGGACACGCGGGGGAGCGGGCGCTGAACAGGGTGTGCCCCTACGGCTTTAAACATAACGAACAGAGCGTGAGAACCGTCGATCTGCTGGAGAAGGACGGACAGGGCATCAATCTCACGATGGAAGTGCGGGACGGCATCCTGAATCATCAGACGACCGGTATGCCGGCCACGCTGGAGGGAAGGATCGTCAGACTCGCCGATA
The DNA here is from genome assembly GCA_947626775.1 of uncultured Lachnospiraceae bacterium. Classification (GTDB taxonomy): domain Bacteria; phylum Bacillota; class Clostridia; order Lachnospirales; family Lachnospiraceae; genus UBA3282. The sequence continues at coordinate 6,544 of CANQTL010000004.1, forward strand.
AGATCGCCTATATTCATCACGACATGGACGACGCCATTCGCGGCGGCATCCTGACAGAGCAGGATGTGCCGGAGGAGATCGGGGCGGTGATCGGCTACAGCTGCGGTCAGCGTCTGGATTTCTTTATTCACAATATCGTGACCAACAGCCGGGATAAGGACGATATCTGTATGTCGCCCGAGGCGGAACGGGCCATGCAGCAGATGAGGGAGTTTATGTTTCGCAATGTATACAGAAATCCCGTTGCCAAGGGCGAGGAGAACAAGGCGGAGAATCTGGTCATCACACTGTATGAGTACTACATGAACCACACGGACAGGCTCCCGGGCTTTCTTTACAGGCTCCTGGACGCGGGAGAACCGCTCGAGCGGATCGTGTGCGATTATATCGGTTCGATGACGGACCGGTTCGCGATCGCCCAGTATCAGGAGATCTACATCCCTAAGACATGGCACAGATGAGGTTGGGACAGTATGTATTATCCGGACGAGCTGATCGAAGAAGTCAGAGTGAAAAACGATATAGTGAGCGTGATCTCGGGATACGTCCGCATCCAGAAGAAGGGGAGCAGCTATTTCGGGCTGTGCCCGTTCCACAATGAGAAGTCGCCGTCTTTTTCCGTATCCCCCTCTAAACAGATGTATTACTGTTTCGGCTGCGGCGCCGGCGGCAATGTCATAACATTTGTTATGGAATATGAGAACGCCACCTTCCAGGAGGCTGTGAAGATGCTGGCGGACCGGGCGGGCGTCGCTCTGCCGCAGGAAGAGTACGGCGAGGAGGCCAGACGCCGCGAGAGCCGGCGGAGCAGGCTGCTGGAGGTGCAGAAGGAAGCGGCGAAGTATTATTACTACATGCTGAGATCTCCAAGGGGACAGGCCGGATACCGGTATCTGGCAGGACGGCAGCTGTCCGAGGAGACGATGAAAAAGTTTGGTCTGGGCTATGCGGACGGGGCCGCGTCCGATCTGACGGCTTATCTGAAGTCCAAAGGCTATGCCGACGAGCTGTTGAATGAATCCGGGCTGATCGCCTTTGACGAGAAGCGGGGCGCCCACGACAAATTTTGGAACAGGGTCATGTTTCCCATCCAGGACAGCAATCACCGGGTGATCGGATTCGGCGGGCGCGTGATGGGAGACGCCAAGCCGAAGTACCTGAATTCACCGGAGACGGTCATCTTCGACAAGAGCCGCAATCTGTACGGGCTGAATTATGCGAGGACGGCTCGAAAGGGCAATATGATTCTCTGCGAGGGTTATATGGATGTGATCGCCATGCACCAGGCGGGGTTCACGCAGGCGGTCGCCTCCCTCGGCACGGCTTTTACCGCCGGACAGGCCAGTTTGCTGAAACGCTATACGGAGGAGGTTCTGCTCGCCTATGACAGCGACGGCGCAGGCATAGGAGCGGCGCTCAGGGCGATCGGGATTCTGCGGGAAGCCGGACTCAGGGGCAAGGTGATCGACATGCGGCCCTATAAGGATCCGGACGAGTTCATCAAGAACCTGGGCGCGGAGGCTTTTCAGGAGAGGATCGATCAGGCGCAGAACAGCTTTTTCTTTGAATTGAAGATACTGGAGCGGGACTTCCGCATGGACGATCCGGAGTCCAAGACCGCGTTCCACAGGGAGATTGCGAAGAAGCTGTGCGCCTTCGAGGAAGAGGTCGAGCGGGAAAACTATATCGAGTCGGTGGCGCAGAAGTATCATATAGGTTTTGAAAATCTCCGGAAGCTGGTGAATACCTATGCGGCGCAGACCGGCCTGGCGCAGCCGGCGCCGCGGCCCAAGAGCACCGTTGCCAGGAAGAACGCCCCGGAGGAGAACGTAAAGAAGTCGCAGAGGCTGCTGCTTACGTGGATCGCGGACGAGCCTGCGGTGTATGCCAGGATCAGACCTTATATCACGGCGCGGGATTTTACGGAACCGCTGTACAGCCAGGTGGCGGACCGGCTGTTCGACGGTCTGGAGAGGGGCGATTACAATCCGGCTTCGATCGTGAGCGCATTCGAGGAGGAGCAGGACCAGAGAGCCGTGGCGGAGATCTTTAACACGAAGCTGGCGCAGCTGGACACGCCAAAGGACAGGGAAAAAGCTTTTCACGATATCCTCTGCGCCGTGAAGGAGAACAGTTTCGCGTACTATTCCGGAAGGATGGACGCCGATATGGACGCCCTCAATCAGGTTATTTCCGGCAAAAAGGCGCTGGAGGAACTGCGAAAAACGCATATTTCACTGTGATCAGGGCAAGCTATTCGCAGAAGTCTGCCATGGACAGCCCTGATGCGGCGGACACAGATAGAACTTGAAACTTAGGAAGGAAGGGCCAAGTAATGGACGAGAATGTACAGGCAAAGTTTGAAGAGCGCCTCAAGGAGCTTCTGACGATTGCGAAGAAGAAAAAGAGCGTCCTGGAATACCAGGAGATCAACGATTATTTTGCGGATCTGTCCCTGGAGGAGGAACAGTTCGACAGGATTCTGGAGACGCTGGAGCAGAACAATATAGACGTGCTCCGCATCACCGAGGACGACGATGTGGACGACGAGGAGATCATTCTGACCGAGGAGGACGAGGTGGATGTGGAGAACATCGATCTGTCCGTACCCGACGGCATCAGCATAGAGGACCCCGTCAGGATGTATCTGAAGGAGATCGGCAAGGTGCCTCTTCTCAGCGCGGAGGAAGAGATCGAGCTGGCGAAGAAGATGGAGATGGGGGACGCGGAGGCCAAGAAGCGCCTCGCGGAGGCCAATCTCCGCCTCGTGGTCAGCATCGCCAAGCGCTATGTGGGGCGCGGCATGCTGTTTCTGGATCTGATCCAGGAGGGAAATCTGGGTCTGATCAAGGCTGTGGAAAAGTTTGATTACCGCAAGGGATATAAGTTCTCCACCTACGCTACCTGGTGGATCCGTCAGGCGATCACGAGGGCGATAGCCGATCAGGCGAGGACGATCCGCATTCCCGTACACATGGTGGAGACAATCAACAAACTAATCCGCGTCAGCAGGCAGCTTCTCCAGGAACTCGGGAGAGAGCCTACCCCGGAGGAGATCGCGGAGCAGATGAATATGCCGGTGGAGCGCGTGCGGGAGATCCTGAAAATCTCGCAGGAACCTGTGTCGCTGGAGACGCCGATCGGCGAGGAGGAAGACAGTCATCTCGGCGATTTTATTCAGGACGACAACGTGCCCGTCCCGGCGGACGCGGCGGCCTTTACGCTCTTGAAGGAGCAGCTGGTCGAGGTGCTTGGCACGCTGACGGAGAGGGAACAGAAAGTGCTCAGGCTGCGGTTCGGGCTTGACGATGGCCGCGCGAGAACACTGGAAGAAGTGGGCAGGGAGTTTAATGTCACCCGCGAGCGCATCCGGCAGATCGAGGCGAAGGCGCTGCGCAAACTGCGCCATCCCAGCAGGAGCCGCAAGCTGAAGGATTATCTGGACTGATGAAGACGGTGGCGCTGTCCGCAAGGCTGCGGGCCGTGGCGGATATGGTCACGGCGGGGAACCGCGTGTGCGATGTGGGCTGTGATCACGGTTTCGTGCCAATCTGGCTGGTGCAGCAAAAGATCAGCCCGTATGTGCTGGCGATGGATGTAAGGAGCGGACCGCTTGGCGCCGCGCGGGAGCATGTGGCGGAGCAGGGACTTGCGTCCCGCATAGAGACGAGATTGTCAGATGGTTTACATAACTATAAAATCGGGGAAGCCGATACCCTGATCTGCGCCGGTATGGGAGGCGGTTTGATGACGCGCATCCTGTCCGCCGACCGGGCCAAGACTGTTTCTTTCCGGGAACTGATTTTACAGCCGCAGTCGGAGGTGGAAGCGTTCCGGGCATGGCTGCGCGCGGAGGGATATCGGATCCGGCGGGAGCATATGATAGAGGAGGACGGCAAGTTCTATCCGATACTGCTTGCGGAGCCGGGAGCGGACCGAAGATACGGGGACGCCCGTGCGTACGCGGCTGCTCTGCGGGAGATGTTTGGGAATAACACGTGTGACGAAATAGATGACGCTTCGCTGTGCGGTATCTGCGATCGTTTCGGACCGCTGCTTTTGAAGCGCGGGGACGGGACGCTCGCCGCGTTCCTGAGGCGGGAAGAGAAGATCTGCGGCGATATTCTCGGCAGTCTGAGAAGGCAGGGAACGGAGAATGACAGGCGGGGCAGGCGGTATGCACAGGTGGAGCAAAGGCTGCTGGAGTGCCGCATGGCGCTGGAAATCGCGGCGGGCGCCGGCGGGGACAGGAGCCGGGAAAGCTCGATACATTGAGAGAAGGGGGAAATGCTTATGGTTACGGTGAAGATCAACGGAGAGGATAAGCTGTTCGAGGAGGGAATCCAGTATCAGCTGATCGCGGAGGAGTACCAGTGCGATTACAGGTACCGCATCGCGCTGGTCGTGGTGGACGGCAAGATCCAGGAGCTGATGAAGCGCCTGACGAAAGACTGCGAGCTGGAATTTATCACATATGACAGCCTGATCGGGCACAAGACTTATGTGCGCTCCGCGATTATGCTGATGTTAAAGGCGGTCAAGGATGTGGCGGGGATGCAGGCGGCGGTCAACGTGAAGGTGGAGTTCGCCATCGGCGCGGGCTATTACTGCAGTTTTAAGAACGGCCTCAAGCTGGACCGCAATCTGATTGACAGGATCAAGGACCGTATGAAAGAGCTTGCGGAGAACCGCATTCCGGTGACGAAGCGCTCCTACCATGCGGACGAGGCGGTGGCGATCTTCAGGGAACTCGGCATGGAAGATAAGGTGGCCCTGTTCCGGTACCGCAGGAGTTCCTATATCAATGTCTACTGCCTGGGCGATTACTATGATTATTATTACGGCTATATGCTGCCAAACACGGGCTATGTGGATCGTTTTGATCTCTTTCCCTATGAGGACGGCATGATCCTGCTGCTGCCGGAACAGGGAGCGCCGGAGAAGCTGCCGGCGTTTGTGCCTAAGAAAAAACTTTTCAATACGCTCATGACAACCTGTGAGTGGGGCGACGAGATGAGGATCGACACGGTCGGCGATCTCAACGACTGCATCTGCGCGGGCGATATCTCCGATCTGATCCTCGTGCAGGAGGCGCTGCAGGAGCGCAGGATCGGCGAGATCGCGCGGGATATCGCGCGGCGCGGCGGCGTGAAATTCGTCATGATCGCGGGGCCTTCCTCCTCCGGCAAGACGACATTCTCGCACAGGCTGTCCATACAGCTTCGCACCTATGGGCTGCGGCCCCATCCGATCGGACTGGACAATTACTACCGCAACCGCGACGAAGCGCCGCTTGACGAGAACGGCAAGCCGGATTTCGAGTGTCTGGAAGCCCTGGATGTGGAGCTGTTCAACAAGGATATGAGCGATCTTTTGTCCGGCCGGGAGGTGCAGCTGCCGACCTTTAATTTCAAGACCGGCAAACGCGAGTACAGCGGCAGGCGGACGAAGCTGGGGGCGGACGACATCCTCGTGATCGAGGGAATCCATGGCCTGAATGAGCGGATGTCTTACGCTCTGCCGGCGCAGAGCAAGTACAAAATCTATATCAGCGCGCTCACCTGTCTGAATATCGACGAACACAACAGGATCCCGACTACGGACGGCAGGCTCCTGCGCCGTATCGTGAGGGACGCCAGAACGAGAGGGACGTCCGCCAAAGAGACGATCGATATGTGGCCGTCGGTCAGGCGGGGCGAAGAAAAGTATATTTTCCCCTATCAGGAAGAAGCGGACGCCATGTTTAATTCCGCTATGATCTACGAACTGTCGGTCATCAAGCAGTTTGCGGAGCCGCTGCTGTTCAATATCAGACGGGGAGAGCCAGAGTACCATGAGGCAAAGCGTCTCCTGAAATTCCTGGAGTACTTCCTGGGCGTCAGCAGCGAACAGCTGCCAAAGAATTCCCTGTGCAGAGAGTTCGTGGGCGGGAGCTGCTTTGAAGTATAGATCTGGAAGACTGTAAGATATGGAACCGAGTAGAATAAATGATCGCGGCTGTCTCCCGCGAGGGAACAGGTGAGGAAAGTCCGGGCTCCGCAGGGCAGGATGCCGGATAACGTCCGGTGGAGGCGACTCCAAGGCCAGTGCAACAGAAAAGAAACCGCCATGGCGATTGTGTGATTGCATTGGAGAATCAAGTGATTCTCCGGAGTTTTGCGTAGCAATACTCCATGGTAAGGGTGGAATGGCAGCGTAAGAGACTACCGCCTCTCCGGTGACGGAGAGGGCTGTGTAAACCCCATCCGGAGCAAGACCAAACAGAGAGCGACAGACCGGCCCGGTCTGCTTTCAGGTAGGTCGCTGGAGGTCATCGGCAACGATGATCCTAGATAGATGATCATTCGCGACATAACCCGGCTTATCGTTCTGCTCGGTATCTACATACGCAGCGAGAGGAAACACGTTTAGCGTTTTTCCCTCGTTGCCCGCGTAATAAAAAGACCTTTCCATTGTCATGGCAAGGCCTTTTTATTTGCTCGGCGGCGACCCGGACGGTTCATGCTCTGTCTGTGTTATTCGCCGGTTTCTATGTTCTCGATAGCGAATTCCAGACATTGAATGACAACCTTGTTCAGAGACGAGTTTTTTTCTTTGGCCACGGCGTCCAGCGTTTCGATGATTTCGACCGGCAGGCGAAATGTCTTGTTGACATATTCGCTGTATTCTTTTTTGATTATCAGCATAATGGCAGCTCCTTTGTCATCATCATAATACATTGCGTTACAATGTTTTAAGAATTTTTATACAACGGATATAGAATATGAATATCATGTAAATGCAATATAAATATATTGCAAAATAAAGGCGGATGTAGTATACTACTTACGAAAATTGGTAAATCAATTTGAGGGGAGGAGCGGAGAATCATATTGATTGCGATTGCAAAAAGGTGCTGGAGATTAAGGTTGAGAGACAAAAAGGAGACGATTGAAATGAGAAAAATGACAAAACTTGCGTCATTGGCACTGGTTGGCGCAATGGTATTTTCCATGCCTGTTATGGCAAAGGAGGTAGGTGCTCCGGTCGCGGTATATCTGGAGTCTTCTTCTGACGTAGGAGTGCCTGCGATCACGGTTGAGGCAATTAATGAGGACAAGCTGGTTGACGAGTATATGGCGAATGCGATTACGGGAATCTGGGCGATGGACAAGGTAACGCCTGTCGCACAGGGCGGCGACATTATCCTTGACGGGGAGAAGTCCAACGTTACATTCGTTCTGCAGAAGCCTGAGCTGTCCCGCGTATATTCCGCAAAGGATTATGCGAAGTCTGTCGGCGGCACGGTACTGAACGTAGTCAAGATCGACACGCATGTAGGGTTTGGCACGGCAAACGTTAATTTCTATATGCCCGGCGTTGTAGGAACCGAGAATATCCATGTTCTTCAGTATACTGGCGATTCATGGACGGACCTCAACGTTACCGAGGTCAGAGCGGATCACGTGGTAGCCGATCTGACGAGCACGGGTACGTTTGCTTTCGTAGTAGAGCCTTAAAGCATTACAGCATGACCTATGGTTTCCAGTATCTTTTTGCAGTTGCAACGTTATGAGCCTGAAAAGCAGTATTGTATATCATAGTGAAAACAGAGAATCTCTCCGCCGGAGGCGCGGAGGGATTTTTTTGCGTGTTTCATCCCGTTACGCCTGCAAACCGGATCATCCGGGCGCTTTTCGGTTGATTTTGGCGCGCGTATGGTATAGAATGATTAAAATTTGAAAGCTCCTGAAAAATTGGCTGATAAGATCGCGCCGGAAAGGCATGATAGGAATATGGAACGCAAAAGACGCGCGCGTATGCGCCGGATCATGGCATATATCTGTCTGTGTATACTGTGGGAGCCCTGTACGGCAAAGGCGGCGGGACCGCCGCATCTGATCCAGACGGTGACGGAACGGGATATCTATGAAGGGCTTCTGGCGCTTGGCTATCTGGAGACGGCGGCGCTGGACGCGCCGGACTGCGGGACGGCTTACGGCAATGTCAGGGACTGTATCGTGCAGATCCGGATGGGGAACGCGAACGGCAGCGGGATTGTGTGGAAGCTGACCGACAGTTATATCGTTATCGCCACGAACAGGCATGTTCTGGATTACTGGACCGCGGAGCGGGGATACGTGCATTTTCCGCAGGGCTTTGACATGGACGCGCGGCTCATAGGCAGATCCGACCGGGCCGATGTGGGGTTTGTGGCGGTGGACTGCGGGCTTTTTACCGATGAAGAACTGATGAGGATTAAGTATGCCCGCATAGACGAGGCGGCTTATGAGGCGGTCGAAGAGGGCGATGAGATGTTCCTGGTAGACGCAGGATCCGCGCGGAGACAGGAACAGTACTATGTGGGAAGCGTGGGGGATAAGCGGCGGTATATCGAGGAGTTTGACGCCTATATGCTGTACGGGCACTGCTTTGCCGAGGCGGGCATGTCCGGCGGCGGCACCTTCGACGGACGGGGGTATCTGATCGGTATGACGACGGGCGGAACGGCGAGGGACGAGACGGCCAGCGTGCCGCTGCCCGATCTGCTTGCGGCTTATGAGGAAGTGGTGCAGGGAACGGTTTATGACGACTGACCGAACGCCGCTGCGGACGGAAGGAGAGATGGGTACGAACGGGGAGACAGAGATCGAATTTCAGGTCAGAGAGAGTAAGACGGCGCTTGTCTGCGGCGTTCTGGCGATAGGTTTCGCCCTTTTCATCCTGCTGCTGCGCATGCTCCGCCCTTCCGCCGGCGGCGGAGGGGCGTTTCTGTATGCGCCGCTTCTGTGTATGGTTCTGGGCGGCGTTCTGTGCCTTATGCTGTATTGCAACAGAAGCCTGACTGTGAGGGATAGGAAGATATGTTATGTAAACCTTATGCAAAGGGAGAGAAGGTTTACGCTGGATGAAATCGGTTTCTGCAAGATGGAAGCCGCCGGAAACGAAGGCCGGATGGTTCTCTGCGATCTGTGCGGAAGCAAATTATGTAAACTTGATTTCGGAATGCGGGGCATGGCGGAGTTTTATCAATATCTGCTGGACAACGGCGTGGAGACGGCGTGGGACAGAGGGCGCGCAGGAAGACATGACTCGCTGGGCGCGGCGCTTCTTGCGCTCGGGAGGGAGACTTCGGTGTGCGCGGAGGAGATACGCGGGTGTGCGGAGCGTTTTTACGAGGATGCGGAGCGTGCGTTCCGCGCGTGGGAGGCGCGCAACGAGCGGTTTGAGGCGGTGTGGGAGATCGGCTTCGCGGAATATACGGCTGACGATACCGGCCGCCGGTGCCGTCCGTGGGAGCGGGAGAGCTCGGCGCCCGAGGAGATGAAGGAGATACCGGAATCTTACGAGTGCGTGCTGGAGGCGTATCTGAAGCGTAAGGACGGCTATGTGGTGGACAGCCGGGGCGAGGCGGTCATGATTCTGCTGCCTTATCTGGCCAGGACCAGGTCCTACCGGATAGGCGAGAAAACGCGTATCCGCAAGACGGATGAGCAGAGCCTGCAGGAGTGGCTGGAGGGACGGCTCGCCCTGCTTGCGAGAGAGCTCCCGCGGCGCAGATATCACACCGAAACCTTCGCGCTGCGCCACAGGCTGCGCCCGTCGGCGGGCTTGCGGGAGAGGCCGTAAATGTGATATACTTCTATCGGATTGTCAGGCGGGGCAAGGAGGGATGCAGATGGCTCTTTTTCAGATCAGCAATGGCAGGATCACGATACAGGTTGACAGTATGGGCGCGGAGCTGAAGTCACTCAAGGAGATCTCGTCCGGCAGGGAATATATGTGGAACGCCGATCCGAGGTACTGGAAACGGACTTCGCCGGTGTTGTTCCCGCTGGTGGGCGGCCTGAAGGACGGCAGCTTCCGCGTGGACGGAATCGAATACCCGATGGGGCAGCACGGCTTCGCCAGAGATACGGAGTTTTGCCTGAAAAGTCAGGCGGCGCATGAGATATGGTTCCTGTTGGAATCCGATGAAGAGACGATGCGGCGCTATCCTTATCCTTTTGCGCTGGAGACAGGCTATGAGCTGTCGGACCGGACGGTGAGAGTCAAGTGGCGGGTCAGGAACCCGGCGGCGGATACGCTGTATTTTTCCATCGGAGGGCATCCGGCTTTTCTGTGTCCGATCAGGGAGGGGACGCGGCAGAGCGACTACAGCCTGCGGTTTGACGCGCGGAAAGAACTCGTCTCCTCCGTTCTGGAGAAGGGGCTTATGAGCGGCGAGCGGGCGGTATACGCGCTGCAGGACGGCGCGCTGCCCGTCACGGAACATCTCTTTGACAGGGACGCGCTGGTGATTGAGCGCGACCAGGCGCACAGGGTTTCGCTGGTGACGCCGGAAGGCCGGGAGTACCTGACGGTGGCGTTCGACGCGCCGCTGTTTGGAATCTGGTCGCCGCCGGGGAAGAACGCGCCTTTTATCTGCATCGAACCCTGGTACGGCAGATGCGACAGCGCGGATTACGGCGGGGAATGGCGCGATCGTGAGTGGATACAGACATTGGGCGCGGGGGAAATCTTTGAGGCGTCCTACGATATTATCGTCGGGGAGCCGGACTGAGGCGGGAGAAAACGCCGTCCGGAGACAGGAAGGAGAGGAAAATATGGCACCAATCGTACAGTGCAGGGGCCTTACCAAAAATTATGGCAGAAAAACGGCGCTCAATCAGGTCTGTCTGAATCTGGAGCGCGGCAGGATCATCGGGCTGCTGGGCCCCAACGGGAGCGGCAAGACGACGCTCATCAAGATTATGAACGGACTGCTCCAGCCCACGGCGGGGGAGATCCTGATCGGCGGGATCAAGCCCGGCGTGGAGACGAAGGCCCACATCTCCTATCTGCCGGAGCGGACCTATCTGCAGCCGCACATGAAGGTCATGGAGATTGTGGAGTACTTCCAGGATTTCTATCCCGACTTTCAGGCGGAGAGGGCCTACGATATGCTGGCGCGCCTGCAGATTCAGCCCTACGAGCGGCTGAAGAATCTGTCCAAGGGCACCAAGGAGAAGGTGCAGCTGATCCTCGTGATGAGCAGGAACGCCGACCTGTATGTGCTGGACGAACCCATCGCCGGCGTCGACCCGGCTGCCAGAGATTATATCCTGCACACGATTGTGGCAAACTATAACCGAAACGCGACGATCCTGCTCTCCACCCATCTGATTGCGGATGTGGAGAGTATTCTGGACGAGGTCGTGTTCATCCGGCAGGGAAGCATTGTCCTGCAGGCGGACGCGGAGCAGATCAGGCGCAGCGAGGGCAAGTCCGTGGACCGCTTTTTCAGGGAGGTGTTCGCATGTTAGGGAAATTGATGAAGTACGAGTGGAAGGCGAGCTGGAAACTGTTTATACCGGCGAATCTGGTGATCGTGTGTCTCTCGGTCATGACGTGGATTGCAAATGACGTTGCCGGGCGGTCTCTTCTCTCGGAAGACAGATTGGACGGATTGATGAGCGGGATTTTTATACTCGTAATGATGCTGTCCTATGCGCTCAGCATTATCACGGTGTTCCTGGGCGGCGCGATCTATCTGATCTACCGTTTCTACACCTCCACCTACGGGGATCAGGGTTATCTGCTGCACACGCTGCCGGTGGACAAGCATTACATTATCGTGGCGAAGGCGCTGGTCAGCGCGTTCTGGATCCTGGTGATGGCGCTGGTCATCTACATGTCCGCCTGGCTGGTTGGCGGAGGGGATACGAAGGATTTCTTCAGCGAATTCTTTGGCGGTCACTGGTATCTGCCGATTTATGTGGTCAGGGAAGAACTCAACGTATTTACGGCGATCATGGCGATAGTCGCGGCGGTGGCGGGTATCTTTGCAAAGATATTGCAGGTGTCGGCGAGCGCCTCTCTGGGGCAGCTTTCGGCGAACCACAAGGTGATGGCCTCTCTTGGCTATTACTTTGCGTTCCATGTCCTGCAGAGTATCGTGCAGGGCGTGTTGATCACCGCGCTGCTCCTGCTGACCGACGGAACGGAGGAATATTTGTGGAGCGGGATCCTGGGGCACTGGCCCTGGGAGTTTGCGCTGATCCTGAATCTGCTCTATGCGGCGGGCTTCTATCTGATCACCTGGCATGTGATGGAGCACAGGCTGAATCTGGAATGACGCCGCCTTGACAGATCGGCGCAAAAGAGGGAAAATAATAAGTTGTGCGGTGCGGATATATGCACTGCCGGGAATGGAACTGAGAAAGGCTGGTGTTTTGCAATGACCAAGATTGATATTGTGTCCGGCTTTTTGGGGGCCGGCAAGACGACGCTGATTAAGAAACTGCTGAAGGAGGCGCTCGCCGATACCAAGGTGGTGCTGATCGAGAACGAGTTCGGCGAGATCGGTATCGACGGCGGCTTCTTAAAGGAGGCGGGAATCGAGATCAAGGAGATGAATTCCGGCTGTATCTGCTGCTCTCTGGTGGGCGATTTCGGGACTTCTCTCAGGGAGGTGCTGGATACTTATGCGCCGGAGCGTATCCTGATCGAGCCCTCGGGCGTGGGCAAGCTGTCCGACGTCATGAGAGCGGTGCAGGAGGCGATGGCGGACAGGGACGTGGAGTTAAACAGCGCGGTGGCCGTCGTGGACGCCTGCAAGTGCAAAATGTACATCAAGAACTTCGGCGAGTTCTTTGTCAACCAGATCGAACATGCGGGGACGATCGTTCTGAGCAGGACGGATAAACTGAACGAGGAGAAGCTGGCGGCCTGCGTGGCGATGATCCGCGAGCACAATGCGAAGGCGACGGTCATCACGACGCCGTGGGACGCGCTTGACGGCAAGGATATTCTGGAGACGATCGAGGGCGCGAAGGATCTGGAGGCGGAGCTGATGCGCGAGGTGATGGAGCGCCGCGACGAGCATGAGCACCATCATCACGACCACGGGGAGGAGTGCGCCTGCGGCTGTCATGATCACGAGCACCACCACGATCATGAGGATCACGGTCACGAAGAGCACGATCATGAAGAACATGATCACCATGATCATGACCACGACGAACATGAGCATCATCATGACCATGACGAACACGGCCATCACCATCATCATCACGACGCGGACGAGATCTTTACCAGCTGGGGGATGGAGACGCCGGCCGCCTACACGAAAGAGGAGATCGGGCATATTCTTGAAGAGCTGGATCGCGAGGAGGAATACGGCCTTGTCCTGCGCGCCAAGGGTATGGTGCCCGCGTCTGACGGCGGCTGGATCTATTTCGACTATGTGCCGGAGGAAAGCAGCGTCAGGGACGGCAGGCCCGATGTGACCGGCAAGTTCTGCGTGATCGGGTCGCAGCTGAAGGAAGACAGGCTGGCGGAACTGTTTCGGAAGTAAGATGCGGGAAAATGTTACGGAAAGGGCGGATGTGTTATGAAACCGGTCTATGTGATCAACGGTTTTCTGGAGAGCGGCAAGACGGAATTTATCACCTATACGCTGGCGCAGCCTTATTTTCAGATCAGAGGCAAAACTCTGCTGCTTCTGTGCGAGGAGGGCGAGATCGAGTATGACGCGGCGCTCTTGAAGCAGAGCAGGACGGTGCTGGAGCTGATCGGGGACGAGGCGGATTTCCAGCCGTCGAAGCTGATCGAACTGGAGAAGAAGCACCGACCCGAACGGATTATCATAGAGTACAACGGCATGTGGAATTACAAGGAGATGAAGCTGCCCTGGCACTGGAAGATCGAGCAGCAGATTACGACGATAGACGCCTCCACATTTCCCATGTACTACACCAACATGAAGTCGCTGCTGGCGGAGCAGATCCGCGCTTCGGAGCTGATCATCTTTAACCGCTGCGACGGCGTGGAGGATTTAAGCACTTACAAGCGCAATATCAAGGCGATCAACCAGAAGGCTGAGATCGTGTTCGAGGATGCCAACGGCGAGATCAATGAGATCATGGAGGACGATCTGCCCTATGATTTAAAAGCGGATGTTATTGAATTGGACAACAACGGCTACGGCATCTGGTATCTGGACTCTCTGGATCATCTGGAGCGCTATGAGGGCAAGACGGTCGTCTTTACCGCCATGGTGCTGAAGCCCAAAGAGTTTCCCAGAGGTTATTTCGTGCCGGGCAGGACGGCGATGACGTGCTGCGCGGAAGATATGGCTTTTCTGGGCTTTGCCTGCGAGTATGCCGGGACCGACCAGCTGTCGGATCAGCAGTGGGTCAAGGTGCGGGCTAAGGTCGCGAAAGAATATTTCGAGGATTACCAGGGCGAGGGTCCGGTGCTCCACGCCGTCAGCGTGGAGCAGACGAGAGCGCCTAAGGAAACGGTGATCAGCTTCACCTGAATACAGACAGAAGAGATCGGAGAGTAAGGCGATGTTCCACTATCAGGCAGCGCAATGGCTGTTTATTTTCTACACATACTGTTTTCTGGGTTGGTGCTTCGAGTCGGCTTTTGTGTCTCTCAAATCAGGGAAGTGGATCAACAGGGGCTTTATGCGGGGGCCCTTTCTGCCGCTGTACGGCAGCGGCGCGACGATGATGCTCGTCGTCTCCATGCCGTTTGCGGACAATATCGCGCTCACTTGGCTGGCGGGCTGCGTCGGCGCGACGGCTCTCGAATACGTAACGGGTGTTACGATGGAGGCTCTGTTCAAAGTGCGCTACTGGGATTACTCGAAGAAGCCTTTTAATTTTCAGGGGCAGATCTGTCTGGGTTCGACGGTTACCTGGGGATTTTTTACGGTGCTTATGACGAGGGCGCTGCACTATCCGATCGACCGCTTTGTGTGCGGTATACCGGTGCGTCTTCTGAATTATCTCACGGCGTTTCTGACGGTCTATATCGTGATAGACTTTACGCTGTCGTTCAAGGCGGCGCTGGATATCCGCGATATTCTGGTGAAACTGCAGAAAGTCAGGGAAGAGATGGAGCGCATGCAGCGCAGACTGGATGTGCTGATCGCGTTTAACACGGAAGAGAAAGAACAGAAGAAGCTGGAGAGAGAGCTGAGTCTGGCGGAGCTCAGCGAAGGAATCCGGCAGCGCTTCGCCGGCCTGAAGGAGTCGATTCGCCTGAAACCCTCGGCCTACGGCGAGACGGTGCGGGAAGAGATTGCGGAACTGCGCGGCAGATTCAGCAGCTATCCCGATTCGCAGGATAACTACAGGGGGATGCTGGATTTCTACAAGCGCGATATGATCCGCAACAATCCGATGATGGCCTCCGGCAGATTCCGGGAAGCGCTGGATGAGTTAAAGAATATCGCCGACGGCAAAAAGAGCTGATATCAGTTCGCGCGGCTGCCCGCGCGAAAAGAATCCAGAGACGTAAGAAGGCGGGTCTCCATCAGTTCGAGGTTTCGCGCCTTGCGGCGGATCAGCGCGGATATTCTGTTGTAGAACCAGAAAGAGTACACGAGAATTTTGTTGGCGCGGCCCAGTTTGGCCTTGGTGGTGTACTCATAGTGGACGCCGCCCGTCATGGTCGGCCTGCCCGCGCGGATATAGTTGATGAGATCCGTTTCGTCGGCGATTGTTTCCTGCAGGATCGTATAGCCGAAGCCGACGCTGTCCGGTTTGTGGGAGTCGCTGCCGCCGAAGCAGGGCAGTCCCAGCTCCTGGGCGATCCGCATGGCGAGGAGGTTGGAGTCGGTTTCCTCGCAGGCGTTATAGCCTTCGATAAAATCAAATTTCTTATAGATATTTTCGGATTTCCTCTCGCGCAGTGTGTTGCGGATGCTCAAAAACTTCTCGCCGCAAGGGTGCGCCGGGCCTATGATGCCTCCGAAATAGTGGACAATCTCAATCAGCGGCGCGATGGGGAGGCCCCGCAGTTCCAGAATCGGAAGCTTCACGCCGGACGGCATGACGATCAGCATATGCCCGGCGTCGATGGTATCGTACTCGATGCCCTTCAGGACGACGAAATCCGAAGGCTTTTCGGCCAGTTTCTGATAATAGCGGTACGCCTTGTAGGAGTCGTGGTCCGTGATCAGCATACCGTCGTAGCCCTTCTGTTTCAGGAGCTCTATGTTTTCCAACAAACCTACCTTGCCGTCGGGAGAACCCTCCCGCGTGTGGCAGTGCATATCCAGTTTCATATGGTTCACCCCGATGATCTATTCTAACCTTTTTGCGGGGAAATTGCCAGAAGTTTTTAGAGATTTTTCGTAAAAAGGCCGCGGGACGTGCTGGAAAAAATGGTTTTTGGAGGAAACGCCGGACGGATTTTTGCATAATTTAAGTATTGACAATTCCGAACGGATGGATTATTGTATAGAAAATAAATTTGTTTAAACCTGTGAGAAAGAGTAGTAGAAACGGGGAAACTGCCACAGAGAGCCGCGGTCGGTGGGAAGCGGCGCAGCGACTGTTTTGAATGGACTTTTGAGGCCGGCCTGAAATGCTGAGATGAGAGTAGGAGCCGGCGGGAACCGCGCCCGTTATCCATGCGGCATATATGCAAGTATATGAAACGAGAGGGCGGCATCTTGGGATGCGCCAAGTTGAGTGGCACCGCGATAATAACTTTTGTTTATTACCGTCTCAGATAAGATCTGGGGCGGTTTTTATGTGCGGGAAATAAGACGCCTGCACAAAAATTTATTTATCGGAGCGTATGCTTCAAAAGGAGGAAAATTATGAAAAAGAAGGCAGCAGCATTATTCATGACAGCTCTTATGACTGCGGCGCTTGCCGGGTGCGGCGGCGTGGACTCGCAGGGAAACGCCGGCGCGGCGCCGGAGAGCGGCACGGAGACGGCGGAGAGTACGGAGAATACAGAGACGGACGGCGGCGCCGGAACGGAGGCGGACGCCGGGGAGTCGGAAAGCGCAGAGACGGCGGACGCCGCTTCGGGCGCAGTCTATAAGGTAGGGATCGTACAGTATGTGGACGACGCCTCCCTGAACCAGATCGAGGCGGCTATCGAGGCGGAGCTGGATGCGAAGGCGGCGGAGCTGGGCGTCACGTTCGATTATGCGGACTATGTATACAACGGGCAGGCGGATGCCACGGTCTTAAACCAGATCGCGACGGAGCTTGTCGCTTCTGAGGTTGACGCGATCGTGCCGATCGCGACGCCGGTGGCGATGATCATGCAGAACGCGACGGCGGACAATCAGATTCCAGTCGTATTTTCCGCGGTATCGGATCCCGTGGGCGCAGGTCTGGTGGAGAGCATGGATGCCCCCGGTTCTAATATTACCGGTACTTCTGACGCGCTGGACACGGAAGCGATCATGGATCTGATGTTTGCTGCGAACCCGGATATCAAGAAAGTCGGCCTGCTCTACAGCAAGAGCGAGGATTCCTCCACGCAGCCGGTCAAGGATGCGACCGCATACTGCGAGGCTAAGGGCGTGGAAGTAGAAGAAAAGACGGGAACGACCAACGATGAGGTTTCTCTCGCCGCCGACGCGCTGATCGCCGACGGCTGCGACGCTGTCTTCACCCCTACGGACAACACGGTCATGACGGCGGAGCTGGCGATCTATGAGAAGTTTATCGACGCGGGTATCCCGCACTACTGCGGCGCGGACTCCTTTGCACTGAACGGCGCGTTCCTCGGCTACGGCGTCAACTACGAAGAGCTGGGAACGGCTACGGCGGATATGGTGGCCGACATTCTCGTAAACGGCGCGGATCCGGCGGCTGTGCCTGTCGTGACGCTGGACAACGGAATCGCCACGGTGAATACGGAGACGGCTGAGGCGATCGGGATGGATTACAGTATGTTCGCCGATATGTGCGAGGAGCTGAAGGAGATCACGACGGCGCAGGAATTTGAGTAAAAAACTCTGAGAGGGACAGAACGGAGAATTTTATGAGTTCGATTTTTACACTATCTATTTTGCAGAGCGCCCTGGAGCTGGGCTGTATCTATGCGCTGGTGGCGCTGGCGCTGTTTATTTCATTCAGTATCTTAAATATCGCGGATCTGTCCACGGACGGCTGTTTTACGTTAGGCTGCGCCGTGGGCGCGGTCGTGACGATTGCGGGGCATCCGTTTCTGGCGTTCCCGGCCGCTATGGCGGCGGGCGTCTGTTCGGGCTTTGTCACCGCGTTTCTGCAGACGAGGATGGGCGTTCCGTCCATCCTCGCCGGCATTATCGTCAATACGGGACTCTACACCGTCAACATCGCGGTCATGGGGTTTTCCTCCAATGTGAACCTCTTCGGCTGCGATACCGTGTTCAGCCTGGCGAAAGAGGTGTCCGACGCGGCTTGGTACGGCAGCTGGCACAAACTGGTGATCGTGGCGGCCATCGTATTGATCATCGGCGTTATTTTATCCTGGTTCCTCAACACGAGACTGGGACTTTCAATTCGCGCTACGGGCGACAATGCGTACATGGTGAGGGCTTCCAGCATCAATCCCGTGTTCACCGTCACGGTCGGGCTGTGCGTGGCCAACTCGCTGACGGCGCTGTCCGGCGCGCTTCTGGCGCAGTATCAGAAATCCTGTGATATCAATCTGGGACAGGGCATGGTGACGATCGCTCTGGCGAGTCTGATCATCGGGGAGACGCTGATCGGCAGGGGCGGTATGTTGAAGCGCGTCGCAGGCGTGATCCTGGGCAGCTGCCTGTACCGTTTCATCGTGGCGGTGGCGCTGCGCATGAGTGTGCCCGCGGAATGCCTGAAACTGGTTTCGGCGCTGATCGTAGCCTTTGCGATCTCTTTCCCATATCTGAAGGGTAAGGCGTCGTTCTACAGGGCGCGCAGGATGCCGGCGGGAACCGGAGGAGAGGACGGTGAGGACGAATGCTGATACTGAAAAATATCTCGAAGACTTTCAATCCGGGCACGGTGAACAGGAAGAAAGCGCTGGACAAGGTGAACCTGGAACTGGCGGACGGGGACTTTGCCACCATCGTCGGCAGCAACGGCGCGGGCAAGTCCACGCTGTTCAATGCGATAACAGGTGCTTTTTATGTAGATGAGGGACAGATTATTCTGGGCGACGAGGATATCACCTATGTGAAAGAGCATGTCAGGAGTAAAGTGATCGGACATCTCTTCCAGGATCCGCTGAAAGGCACCGCGCCCCACATGACTATCGAAGAGAATATGGCGCTCGCTTATCTGCGCGCCTCCACGGCCACCCACGCCTATTTCAGCAGGATAAACGGCAGGGAGAAACAGAAGTTCCGGGAGCAGCTTTCGCTGCTCAACATGGGGCTGGAGGATCGCATGAAGCAGCCCGTCGGACTTCTGTCCGGCGGCCAGAGACAGGCGCTGACGCTTCTGATGGCGACTATGGTGACGCCGAAGATTCTGCTGCTCGACGAGCACACGGCGGCGCTCGATCCGGTGACGGCTGAGAAGGTGTTGGCATTGACGCGCAAAATCGTGGCGGAGCGGAAGATTACCTGTCTTATGGTGACTCACAACATGCACCAGGCGCTGGAGCTTGGCAACCGTACGCTGATGATGGACGGCGGACATATCGTCTTTGACGTTCGGCGCGGAGAGGAGAGCCGGCTTACCGTCGACGATCTGCTCAGGCAGTTTCAGGACAGAGCCGGCGTGCAGCTGGACAATGACAGGATTCTGCTGTCGAGATAGAGGGAAATTCTTATGGAACAGATGTCTTTTTTTGACACAGGAAAAGAGAGCGTTCCGTTAGCCAGCCGCCTGC
Organism: uncultured Lachnospiraceae bacterium; assembly: GCA_947626775.1. Lineage (GTDB taxonomy): Bacteria > Bacillota > Clostridia > Lachnospirales > Lachnospiraceae > UBA3282. The sequence continues at coordinate 26,128 of CANQTL010000004.1, forward strand.
GGCCTGACCGTCTGGAAGATTTCGTGGGACAGGAGCATCTGCTCGGAGAGGGGAAGATGCTCAGACAGATCATCGAGAAGGACCAGATCTCATCCATGATCTTCTGGGGGCCGCCCGGGGTCGGCAAGACTACGCTGGCGAGTATCATTGCAAGCCGGACGAAGGCGGAATTTATCAATTTCAGCGCGGTGACGAGCGGCATCAAGGAAATCAGGGAGGTCATGAACCGGGCGGAAGTCAGCCGCCAGATGGGCGTGCGGACCGTGCTGTTTGTGGACGAGATCCATCGCTTCAACAAGGCGCAGCAGGACGCGTTCCTGCCCTTTGTGGAGAAAGGGAGCATCGTGCTGATCGGCGCGACGACAGAGAATCCGTCCTTCGAGGTAAACGCGGCGCTTCTGTCGCGGTGCAGAGTGTTCGTGCTGAAGGCGCTGGAGGAAGAGGATATCGTGCGGCTGCTTGAGAATGCCCTGCACAGTCCGGCGGGATTCCCGGGTCAGAAGATCGGGATGAGCGCGGAACAGCTGCGGGCGATTGCCGTCTTCGCCAACGGAGACGCCAGGACGGCGCTCAACACGCTGGAGATGGCGGTTTTAAACGGTGATATCAGGCCGGACGGCGGCATCGTTGTGACAGACGAAGGGCTGTCCCAGTGCATCAGCCGCAAGTCTCTCCTGTACGACAAGACGGGAGAAGAGCACTACAACCTGATTTCCGCGCTTCACAAATCCATGCGCAACAGCGATCCTGATGCGGCGGTCTACTGGATGCTCAGGATGCTGGAAAGCGGAGAGGAACCTTTATATATTGCCAGAAGGCTGATCCGCTTTGCGAGCGAAGATGTGGGGATGGCGGACAGTCATGCGCTGCCGCTTGCGGTGTCGGTGTACCAGGCCTGTCATTTCCTCGGGATGCCGGAGTGCGACGTCCATCTGACGCATGCGGTCGCCTATCTTGCGATGGCGCCCAAGTCTAATGCCCTGTATACGGCTTGCGAGAAGTGCAAGGCGGATCTGAGGACGGAGAATGCGGAACCGGTGCCGCTGCAGCTGCGAAACGCGCCGACAAAGCTGATGAAGGAATTGGATTACGGCGCCGGTTATCAGTACGCGCACAATACGGAGGAGAAGCTGACGAACATGGAATGTATGCCGGAATCCAAGAGAGGCTGCGTCTACTACGAGCCGACGGGACAGGGCGAGGAAGCGGCAGTGAAGAAAAGACTGGAAGAGATCAGAGAATGGAAGCGGAGACACGCCGACTGAGAGGGAAGCGGAGACGCTTCCTTTTATTTTATGCCGATAAGTTTGTCTGTCAATTCAGTCATAACTCGGACAACGTCTCATATATTGAGATAAGGGGGAAGACGATGAGCAGAGAGGATATTCTTCATATGTTCCCGGAACGCATGCGCGGCAGATGGAAAAGAGCGGCAGAGTATGCCGACAGTCTCCAGGAGATCAGACTGCGGGTGGGAAGCCCGGCGACGGTATTGATCGGCGGAGAGGAGCGGTTTGTCGGAGAAGCCGGAGAACTGACGGACAGGCCGTCAGAGCGGTCCGTGTGCACAGCCGAAGAGGTGGATGAGATCCTGGGGCATATGTGCCGATATTCCCGCTATGCCTTTGCGGATGAGATACGGCAGGGGTTTCTGACGCTTCAGGGAGGACACCGGGTAGGTCTGGCAGGCCAGACGATTCTGGAGGATGACAAGGCGGTCCGCAATATAAAATACATTCGTTATTTAAATATCAGGATCGCGCATGAGATGCCGGGCGTATCGAACCGGCTGCTTCCGCGGCTGTACGACGAGGCGGGACGCCTGCATAATATCCTGCTCATTTCGCCTCCTGGCTGCGGCAAGACGACGATGCTGCGCGATCTGATCAGAAATGTGTCAAACGGTAATGCCTATGGGAACGGCATGAATGTCGGCGTGGTGGACGAGCGGTCGGAAATCGCAGGCAGTTATCTCGGCGTGGCACAGAACGATGTGGGAATCCGCACGGACGTCTTGGACGGCTGCCCGAAACGCGAGGGAATGATGATGCTGATACGCTCCATGGCCCCTCAGGTGCTGGCCGTGGACGAACTGGGCGGAGAGGAGGATCTTCGGGCGCTGCGCACGGCGAGCAGCTGCGGGTGCAGGCTGCTTGCAACTGTACACGGAGAGTCGCCGGCGGAAATCAGAGATAATCATAACATGCGCAATATTATTCTGAGCGATCTGTTTGACAGATACGTGGTACTGACGAGAAAAAATAAGAAGTGCGAGGTGGAAGGCGTCTATGACGGGCATGGCCGCAACGTTTAAAGCGGCAGGAGCGGTCTGCATACTTGCGGGCAGCGCCGGCTGGGGGATGGCCTGGATACGGGAAGAACGGCGCAGGGTGGAGTATCTGCGGGAAATACTCTGTGCCGTTCGGAGAATGAAGGACGAGATCGCTTATGGCAAGCGCACGCTGCCAGAATTGAGCCTGCTTTTGTCAGAGTGCTGCGGTCCTCTGTATTGCGGGTGCTTTCGGAATATCTATGAGCTGGCAGGGCGGGAAGAAGGCGCGTCGATAGCCCGGATATGGGAAGAGCAGTTGACGACATGCCAGCAGGAAGCGCCCCTGTCCGGGGAAGAGAAAGCGGTTCTCGCCTGCCTGCCCAGACAGCTGGGGATGCAGGAGGAAAAACAACAGGCCAGAAATATCGGCAGATATGAAGAATTCATTCTGGAAAGCTGCAGACGGACGGAGAGGGCTTATGCGGATAAGACAAAAATGATATTCAGCGTGAGCGTGCTGGCGGGAGTATTTTTGACAATCCTGTTGTTGTAGCGGGATGAGGAGGATGGATGGAAGTAAGCCTTATATTCAGGATAGCGGCGGTCGGCATTTTGGTCGCAATGTTAAATCAGGTTTTGAAACACAGCGGAAGGGATGAACAGGCCTTTCTTATAAGCCTCGCGGGATTAATTCTTGTTTTAACATGGATCATCCCATATATATACGACCTGTTTGTCATGATCAGGGATCTGTTTACATTCTGACTGTGGAGGTGGGTGCGTTATGGAGATGGTCAGGGCCGGACTGGCCGGCGTTGTGGGGATTCTGCTCGCGGTCTCCCTGAAAAGCTATAAAGCCGAGTACGGCGTCTATGTCGGTATCGCCATATGTCTGGTTATGCTGGGCTGCGCCGCGCGGTATATGGCGGGGATTCTGGAAACGCTGGAACAGCTGCGCAGCTATCTGAAAGATAACTATAGTTATATAACCGTTCTGCTGAAAGCGGCGGGGGCCACCTATGCCTGTGAATTCTGTGCGGGCATCTGCCGGGATGCCGGCTACAGCGGCGTCGCGGGACAGATCGAGATACTTGGGAAACTCTATATTCTGCTGGCAGGCATGCCGATTCTCTCCGCGCTGCTGGAGAGTATACGGCTGTTGGCGGTATGAGGGGCTGGGAGGATGGATATGGACATTCCGGAGGGGAACCTGGTTTGGGACGAGCTTGGAATGGAGGCGGCGTCAGTCGATTTCGGCAGGCTTTTCCCGGAGTATGCGTTTGACGGCAGGGCGGTGCTGGATCTGATTCTGCGCGGCCATATCTGGGAAGCTGTCAGAGAGATGGGAAAAGGAATAACAGGCGTATTGGATCTTCAGACGGATGAGATCAGGACGCTCTTTATCACAGTGCTGGTTCTGGGGATAGCGGCGGCGCTCTTCATCAACTTTGCGGATCTTTTCCGGGACCATCAGATCTCGGATCTTGCCTTTTATTTTGTGTATCTGCTCATGGTCACGGTGCTGGTGCGCGCTTTCTCGGGGGCGGTTGCGATCGTGCGGGACATACTCACGGCGGTGACGACCTTCATGCAGCTGTATATACCGACGTATATGGCTGCGGTGGGAAGCGCCGGGGGCGCCGCGTCTGCAGCCGCATACTATCAGGTCCTTCTCTTCGTCGTATACCTGATTGAACGCGTCTATCTCTCTGTCCTTTTGCCGGTCGTTCACGTCTACCTTCTTTTGACGGTCATCAACGGCGTATGGATGGAAGAGAAGCTCGCGCTTTTGCTGGAACTGCTGCGCAAGGTGATCGACGTCGGCGTCAAAGCCGCCGTTGGGATCATCACTGGCTTCAGTCTCCTGCAGGCGATGATATCGCCTGTTATAGATTCGCTGCAGGCGTCTGCATTCAAAAAGGCGATGGCTGCAATCCCGGGCATAGGAGGACTGACGGAGGGGATGCTGGAGATGGTGATCGGATCGGCGGTGCTGATCAAGAACGGTATCGGGCTGTATCTCACGCTGGCGCTTGTGTTTCTCTGTGCCGTACCGCTTGGAAAGCTGCTTTTGTACGCGGCGGCGGTCAAGGCCGGAGCGGCGCTGACCGGTATTGTGAGCGACCGGCGCATGGCAAACTGTGTCAACAGGGTCGGGGACGGCAATCTCATGCTGTTGAAGATCGCGCTCTCGGCTGTCGGCATGTTCCTCATCCAGATTGCGGTCATCACCTACACGGCGGGCGGAGGGAGATAATGGAGATTGTCGACAACATCGGCCGCATCGGCGTATTTATGATTGTGGCCAGAACGGTGATACATTTTGCCGCCGGAGAGCAGTATGAAAAATATATGAAAGCCATAACGGGCGTTATAGTCATACTGCTGTTTCTCGCGCCCTTTTCGGATTCCGGTGAGGATGTCAGAGAGTACTGGCAGGAGCAGGCGGAGGAACTGGAGCGGAGAATGCAGGAGCAGGACGATCAGACCGGGCGGCTTTCCTATGAGCTTTACCCGGCGGAGGCTGCGGCCATGGAGCGGATAGAGGAAGAGATCGGGGCGAGGCTCAACGACGCGGTCTCAGACAGTGAGTACAGGGTTGCGGACGTGGAGATAGAACTGGAAGAGGCGGCTTCGGAAGCCGGGTCGCCGGCTGTGCGGAAGTGGGAGTTTGCGCATGTGCGGGTCACTGTGGAGAGGGCAGAGACCTACGGCGCGGCGCAGCCTGCCGGGGAACTGCCTGTCCGGGTCGACAGAATCACAGTGGGAGAAGGAGCGGAGCGCGGCGGCCACGAGACGGACGGTGCAGATGAGGAACAGAGCGCCGGACTGCAGGAATGCCGGCGCATCTTTGCGCAGACGCTCGGCGTGGCGGCAGACGAAGTGGAGGTGATATGCCGTGGGGACAGGTAAAAGACTGCTTGAAAAAATAACGGGCGGTAAGAAACTGGAGAAGGACCAGTGCCTTATTATCGTGCTGGCGGGTATCCTGCTGTGCGTCGCCGCGCTGCCCGTGCGGCAGAAAGATACAAAGTCCGATATATCGAACATGATGAGTGATAAAGTGGAGGAAAGCGAGACGGAGAAAACGCCGGCAGCCGCTTCGGATCGGAGCGATGCGGACGGCTATACGGCATACTGGGAGGAACGACTGGAGGAGGCGCTGCGGTATGTGGAGGGGGCCGGGGACGTCAGGGTGCTGATCACGCTGCGGGAATCCGGGCGCAGCATCGTGGAGAAGGACGGTCCGGAGGAGTATTCGGGCACGGAGGAGAAGGATGCGGCGGGAGGAAGCCGCGTGACGGACACACGCAGGATTGAGAAGAGCACGGTATATACGGTGGATGAAAACGGCAGGGAGATCCCCTGCGTTGTCGGAACGACAGCGCCGGTGGTCAGAGGCGTGGTCGTGATCGCGCAGGGGGCGCAGGAGAGAAAGGTGCGGGACAATATAATTGCCGCAATTCAGGTATTATTTGATATCGACGCGAATAAGATAACAATAGTAAAGATGAAAAATAATCGGTGAAGGGGAGAAGAGTCTTGAAAAATATGATCAAAAAGAATCAAATGATGATCACGGCCCTGGCGATCATGATCGCTGTGGCGGGCTATCTGAACTTTGCGGGGACCAAAGTGACAGACGAGGAGATCCTGTCGGTCAACGGGGAGGTAGCCGTCAGCGATACAGGCGCCCTGACGGAGGACGGGGAAACCGATTACGCGGCGTTTGCGGATCTGTCGGAGGAGGATATTGAGCAGGCTTCCGGCGATATCGCCAGCCTTGATGCGGATGTGACCATGGCGGAGAACGGCGGCGTGGACGAGGAACTGGCGGAAGCGCTGGCAGAGGAGCAGCTTGAGGAGGTGCCCGGGGAGGCTGTCTTTACGTCCTCGGGAACGGTGTCCGAGCTGTCGGGCGCCAAGCTGCAGAAAGAGCAGACGCGCGCCCAGAATAAGGAGACGCTTCTGGAGATTATCAATAACGCCAATATCAGCGAGACACAGAAGCAGGAGGCGGTCAACAGCATGATCTCCATGACGGACGTTGCTGAGAAGGAGACGGCAGCGGAAATACTGCTGGACGCCAAGGGGTTTGACGATGCGATTGTGAGCATAGACGGGGACAGCGTGGATGTCGTCGTCAACACGGAGGAGCTGACGGAGGCGCAGCGCGCCCAGATCGAGGATATCGTGATACGCAAGACGGGAGCCAGCCCGGAGGCCGTGATCATAAGCACGGTAGATCCGGACTAAACAGAGTGCATCTTTGCGATTTTTATGTTATACTGTCAGAGTACGTGCTTTCGGACGACGGCAGAGGGCTGCCGGAAAGCGGGAAGCCAGGATACGGAGGCGGAAAATGAAAAGAGTTTTTTTGATTGTTCTGGACAGTTTTGGCATCGGGGAGATGGAGGACGCGGCCGACTACGGAGACGCCGGCACGAACACGCTCAGATCCGTTGCCGCAGACGCGGCGTTTCATATGCCGAATATGGGGGCGCTCGGGCTCTTCAATATCGACGGTGTGGACTGCGGGGATAAGGCGGCGGCGCCGACAGGCAGAATTGCGCGTATGAAAGAGGCGTCCAGAGGCAAAGATACCACCATAGGGCACTGGGAGATTGCGGGTGTTCTCTCGCGGGAACCGCTGCCGACCTATCCTGACGGTTTCCCGGCGGAGGTGCTGGACCGGTTCACCGAGGCCGTAGGCCGGGGCGTGCTGTGCAACAGGCCGTATTCCGGCACGGAGGTGATCAGGGATTACGGGGATGAACATGTGAGGAGCGGAAACCTGATCGTCTATACATCGGCGGACAGCGTATTTCAGATCGCGGCCCACGAGAGCGTTGTGCCGGTGGAGACTCTGTATGAGTACTGCAGACAGGCGAGAAGCATCCTGCAGGGGAAGCACGGCGTCGGGCGTGTGATCGCCAGACCGTTCGCCGGTGTCAGCGGCAGCTACTTCAGGACGTCGGGGCGGCATGATTTTTCGCTGGAGCCTCCGGCGGTCACGATGCTGGACCAGCTGAAGGAGGCGGGGTATGATGTGATCTCCGTGGGCAAGATCAACGATATCTTTGCGGGGCGGGGAATCACAGAGTATGTTTATACAAAGGGAAATGAAGAGGGGATTCAGAGAACCCTCGAATATATGCACAGGGATTTTGAGGGATTGTGCTTTGTCAATCTGGTGGATTACGATATGCTGTACGGGCACCGCAACGATGTGCCGGGCTATGCCGCGGCGCTTACCTGTTTTGACGAAAAGCTGCCCGCGATACTGGACAGGATGAGAGACGATGATATTCTGATGATCACTGCGGACCATGGCTGTGATCCGGGATACAAGGCGTCGACGGATCATTCCAGGGAGCATACGCCTTTTATCATGTACGGCAGGCGGGTGTCTCCGGCGAATCTAGGTACGAGGGACACCTTTGCGGATATCGGCGCGACGGTGCTCGATTACTTTGGGATCAGGCCGGCATTTGCCGGAACGTCTATGCTATGACAGGGACAGTATGGAGGATAAAGTCTTGGGCAATTACGCAGAGGAGATCAACAAAAGAAGAACATTTGCGATCATATCGCATCCGGACGCCGGAAAGACGACGCTCACGGAGAAATTTCTGCTCTACGGGGGAGCGATCAATCTGGCCGGCAGCGTAAAGGGGAAAGCGACGGCCAGGCACGCCGTCTCCGACTGGATGGAAATTGAGAAGGAGAGAGGTATCTCGGTCACGTCCTCGGTGCTCCAGTTTGAGTACGGAGGCTACTGCATCAATATCCTGGATACGCCGGGACACCAGGATTTTTCGGAAGACACGTACAGGACGCTGATGGCGGCGGACTCTGCGGTCATGGTGATCGACGCGTCCAAGGGAGTGGAGGCACAGACACGAAAACTGTTCAAGGTATGCGTCATGCGCCATATTCCGATATTCACATTTATCAATAAGATGGACAGGGACGCCAACGATACTTTTGAACTGCTCGACGAGATTGAGAAAGAGCTTGGGATCGCCACATGTCCGATGAACTGGCCGATCGGCTCCGGCAGGAACTTCAAGGGCGTCTATGAGCGGGAGAGCAGATGCGTCATCACGTACGCCGATACGGAGAAGGGCACGAAAGAGGGACATGCCACCCGAATCCCGGTGGACGACGAAGCGCGGCTCAGAGGAGAGATCGGCGAGGCGTTCAGCGCGCAGCTTGCCGAGGAGATCGAGCTTCTGGACGGCGCGAGCGCGGAGTACGACCTGACGCGGATTCAGGCGGGGGATCTCACCCCGGTGTTTTTCGGGTCGGCGCTCACGAATTTCGGGGTGGAAATCTTCCTGCAGAATTTTCTGAAGATGACTACGACGCCGCTGCCGCGCAGGGCAGACATCGGTATGATCGATCCGGTGGAACACGATTTTTCGGCGTTTGTCTTTAAGATACAGGCGAATATGAACAAAGCGCATCGTGACAGGGTCGCTTTTATGCGGATCTGTTCCGGCAGATTTGACGCGGCGGCGGAGGTAAAGCACGTACAGGGAGGCCGGATCATGCGCCTGTCGCAGCCGCAGCAGATCATGGCGGATGAGCGTAAGATTCTCAGCGAGGCGTATGCGGGGGACATTATCGGGGTGTTCGATCCGGGGGTGTTTGCGATCGGCGACACGATCTGCACGCCAAAGGAACAGTTCGCTTACGAGGGGATTCCCACATTTGCGCCGGAGCATTTCGCGAGAGTCAGACAGATAGACACGATGAAACGCAAACAATTTGTGAAAGGGATCACGCAGATCGCACAGGAGGGTGCGATCCAGATCTTCCAGGAATTCAATACGGGCATGGAGGAGATTATCGTCGGCGTGGTCGGCGTTCTGCAGTTCGACGTGCTCAAGTACCGCCTGGAGAACGAGTACAATGTGGAGATCCGGCTGGAAAATCTGCCGTATGAGCACATCCGCTGGATTGAAAACAGCGACATTGATCTGGACAGGCTTACGGGGACATCCGATATGAAGAAGATTCGGGATCTCAAGGGCAATCCGCTGCTATTGTTTGTCAACCAGTGGAGTATCGGTATGACGGTAGAGCGGAACGAGGGACTGATCCTGTCGGAATTCGGAAGAAACTGAGTGACAGACCGGACGCGGCTGCGGTGATCATGGTGAGCGCTTATGAAAAGGACAGGTTTATTATTGGCAGGCATGTTTATCGTGACGGGCAGTCTGGTCTATGCATGGCAGACGCTGCCGCACCGGCAGAGCGATCTGTATGTGCAGAAAGAGGCTGGGGCCGGAAGAGAGCCGGACGGACAGCCGGAGCGGGTCGTCGTCAGGGAACCGGAGGACGGTTATGCCTACACGAAGCTTTCCGAAGAAGAGAAGACGCTCTATCTGGAGATCCGGGACGCTCTGACTGGCTATGAGGAGGATGTGAGACTGTCCGGCTGTGACCGGGATGAGATCTCCCATGCTTTTCAGTGCGTGATCAACGATCATCCGGAGATCTTCTATGTGGACGGTTACACCTATACGGAACATACGCTCGGGGACATCCTCAAGAGGGTCACATTTACGGGGACATATCTGTATGATCGCGAGGAGACGCGGCAAAGACGGGCACAGATAGATAATTATGTAAACCAATGTCTGGCGGGGATGCCGGAGGGAGCGGACGATTACGAGAAGGTAAAGTATATCTATGAGTATCTGATCCACCATACGGAGTATGACGCGTCGGCGGTTGACGGACAGAATATCTGCTCTGTGTTTATCGAGGGCAGATCGGTGTGTCAGGGATACGCCAAGGCGACGCAGTATCTGCTGGACAGGGCGGGAATCTTTTCGACGATTGTGCTGGGACGCGTGATCGGCGGGGAGGGACATGCCTGGAATCTCGTGCGGATCGACGGGGCGTACTATTATGTGGACACCACCTGGGGAGATGCGTCCTACCAGGCGGTGGGCGGCAGCTATCCGGGGGAGAAGATACCGACGATCAACTACGATTATCTGTGTGTTTCCGACGATCAGCTGAAGTTGACGCACGAGGTCGACAATGTGGTGGAATTGCCGGAGTGCGCTTCCATGGACGCCAATTACTATGTGCGGGAAGGGTTCTATTTTACCGAGTGGAACCAGGATCAGATCGAGCGCGTTTTCCGAAAGGAATATGAGAAGGGCAGCGCCTATGTGACGCTCAAATGCGGCAGTTACGACGTATATCGCAGGATGCACGACGCGCTGATCGGCGATCAGCAGATTTTTCTGTATCTGGACTGCCCGGATGGGATGGTGTCTTATTCGGACGATGAGGGACAGCTCAGCATGAGCTTCTGGCTTTAGTCGGAATAGGGCTATGCAAAAATAAGATATTTTGGTATACTTATCCCAAATGGAAGAAAGGCGTGGGGTTTATTATGGAACAGGAATCGGCTAAGAATATCAGCTTATCGAGGGAGGACGGGACGTTCGGAACCGTCAGGATCGCGGACGACGTGGTGGCGATGATCGCCGCACTGGCCGCCATGGAGGTGGACGGCGTGTCGGCCATGAACGGCAACGTCGCGAAAGAACTTTTGAGCAGAGTCGGTGTAAAAGGACTTGCCAAGGGAGTCCGGGTAGATATCTGTAACAAAAAGGTCAAAGTAGAGCTTGCGATTACGATGGAGTACGGCTTCAACATTCCGGCGACGTGTCAGCGCGTGCAGAATAAGGTAAAGAGCATGATCGAAAATATGACGGGGCTTGAAGTGACGGACGTCAATATCCGTATATCGGGGATCCAGATGGCGCACTGAGCCGTGGGACAGTCGAATAATACACAGCGGGAGTCGTTATGAGCAGAAGAGAGTTGCGGGAGCAGATTTTTAAGCTGCTGTTTCGGGTGGAATTCAACAGCGCGGAGGATATGACGGAGCAGGAGAGGCTGTTCTTCGAGGATGAGGAGGCCGCGGAGGGCAGAGACGCCGAGTACATATCGGACAAATATCACAGGATACAGCAGAAGCTCCCGGAGATAGACGGACAGTTAAATGAGAAGACGGAGGGCTGGAATACCGCCAGAATGAGCAAGGTCGATCTGACGATCCTGAGGCTGGCAGTCTATGAAATTATGTATGATGAGACGATACCTACCGGCGTCGCGATCAATGAGGCGGTGGAACTTGCCAAGAAATTCGGGCAGGACGCATCGTCCGGATTCGTCAACGGCATTCTGGCCAAGTTCGCCTAGAGGAATGGTGCCGTGATGCCGCAGCAGAATGTCTATACAGTCACACAGGTCAATTCTTATATCAGAAATATGTTCACGCAGGATTATATGTTGCAGTCGATCATGGTGAAAGGCGAGGTCAGCAACTGCAAGTATCATTCCTCTGGACATATTTATTTTACATTAAAGGACGCAAAAGGGACAATAGCATGTGTTATGTTCGCACAGAACCGCGACGGTCTGCGCTTCAGAATGCAGGAAGGACAGCAGATTGTAGTGAGCGGCAGCGTGGACGTCTACGAGCGGGACGGCAAGTATCAGCTGTATGCCCGACAGATCAGACAGGACGGCGCCGGAGAGCTCTATGAGCGGTACGAACAGCTGAAAAGGCAGCTGGAAGAGCGCGGTATGTTCGCGAAGGAATACAAACAGCCGATCCCCGCGTACATCCGGACGCTGGGGGTCGTGACCGCCTCCACGGGAGCGGCGGTCAGGGATATCATCAACATTGCGGGCCGGAGGAATCCATATGTGCAGATCATTCTGTATCCGGCTATTGTGCAGGGAGACGCGGCTGCGGCCAGCATCGTAAACGGGATCCGCGCCATGGAGCGGCTGGGCGTGGATGTGATGATCGTCGGCAGAGGCGGCGGTTCCATCGAAGATCTGTGGGCGTTCAACGAGGAGATTGTGGCGCAGGCAATCTTCGACTGCCCCATTCCGATTATTTCGGCGGTCGGCCATGAGACGGATACGACGATCGCCGATTTTGTGGCGGATCTGCGCGCTCCGACGCCGTCGGCGGCGGCGGAACTGGCGGTGTACGATATCGAGCATCTGCAGGACAGGCTGGCGGAGTATGCCTATACCATGCAGCACATGATACGCGGGACGATAGGCCGCTGCCGGCAGAAGACAGAGCAGTACGGCGTTCGTATGAGATATCTGAGTCCGGCCAACCGGATCCGCATGAAAAGAACACAGGCGTTATCTATGGAGGAACAGCTTCAGAATGTGATGGAGAACCGCCTGCGGGACAGCAGGCACAGGCTTGCGCTGTATGTGGAGAGAATGCGCGGACTGTCGCCGCTCGATAAGCTGAGTCAGGGATATGCATATGCCGCGGACCGCGCGGGGGCGACGATCGCTTCCATCGGACAGGTGTCGGTGGGCGACGACATGACGGTCTATGTGAAGGATGGGAGCCTGCGGGCCAGGATCACGGAAAAACATGCGGAATCGTATGGGACGGAAGGAGACGGCGGATCGTGAAGAAGGATGAACAGGGAATAGAAGAAGGGACGCTGCAGGAGGAAGACGGGCTCTCTCTCGAGGACGCCTTTGGGCGGATCGAGGAGGTGATCGCCCGTCTGGAGGACGAGGAGATCACGCTGGAGGAGTCTTTTCGGGAATATCGCAAGGGTATGGATCTATTGCGCCATTGCAATGAGACGATCGACAGAGTCGAGAAAAAAGTATTGAAGATCAACGAAGACGGTGGACTGGATGAATTTTAAGGAAGAATTGAGACAGAGGACGGAGCTGGCCGAGAGGACGCTGGCCGCTTTCCTGCCGCGGGAGCAGGGCTTTCAGAAGACGGTGATCGAGGCGATGAATTATTCTGCCACGGCGGGAGGCAAAAGGCTCAGGCCCATCCTGATGAGGGAGAGCGCGGCGCTCTTCTGCAATGCGGACCGGGTGGCGGCGCTGCCCTGTTTTATGGCGGCTCTTGAAATGATACACAATTATTCTCTTGTACATGACGACTTGCCGGCTATGGACAATGACGAATACCGGAGAGGGCGAAAGACGACGCATGTAGTGTACGGGGAGGGGATGGCGGTACTCGCCGGCGACGGACTTCTGAATTATGCCTTTGAGACGGCGGCGGCGGCCTTCGACAACGCGAAGACGCCGGAGGATTACAGACGTGCGGCGGCCTCGCTTCAGATTCTTGGGCGCAAGGCAGGCATATATGGGATGATAGGCGGCCAGTGCGCGGATCTGGAGGCGGAGGGAGCCGGAGCGGATGTGACCGACGAACAGTTGCTCTTTATTCATGAACACAAGACGGCGGCGCTGATCCAGGCGGCCATGATGATCGGGGCGACGCTTGCGGGCGCTTCGGCGGAGGAGATCGGGCTGTTGGAGCGGTGCGCGTACAATGTCGGACTCGCCTTTCAGATACAGGACGATGTGCTGGATGTGGCGGGAAGTTCCGAGGTGCTGGGCAAGCCGGTCGGAAGCGATGAGAAAAACCATAAACTGACTTACGTTGCCCTGCACGGGCTGGAGGAATCCAGGCGGGAAGTGGAGCGGCTGTCGGACGAGGCAGCCGGCATTCTGGCGTCTCTTCCGAGGCGAAATCTGTTTTTGGAGGAGCTGGTAAGGCAGCTGATTTACAGAGAGAAATAATTTTTCACAAGCCGCACGGGCGTGGAGGATCAGAATGTTTTTGGAGAAGATAGAGAAGACGAACGATATCAAGAAGATCGCGCCGTCGGATTACGGAGCGCTGGCAGAGGAGATACGGGAATTCCTGATCCGGTCCATCAGCGAGACGGGGGGACACCTCGGCTCTAATCTGGGCGCTGTGGAGCTGACGATGGCTCTGCACTTGTTCCTGGATCTGCCGGAGGACAAGCTGATCTGGGACGTCGGCCACCAGTCGTATACCCACAAGATCCTGACCGGCCGGCGGGAGGGATTTGCGAATCTGCGCAAATTCGGGGGAATGAGCGGTTTTCCCAAGCGCAAGGAGAGCGACTGCGACTGTTTTGACACCGGTCACAGTTCCACCTCGATCTCCGCAGGACTCGGCATGGTGAAGGCGAGGGATATTCAGGGCGGCAGGAATACCATTGTGTCGGTGATCGGAGACGGCTCCCTGACGGGCGGTATGGCGTACGAGGCGCTCAACAATGCCTCGCGTCTGGAGACGAATTTTATCATTGTGCTCAACGATAACAATATGTCCATATCCGAGAATGTGGGCGGGGTCTCCAGATATCTGAACAATATCAGGACGGCGGACATGTATCTGGGGCTGAAGGAGGGGGTTTACAACTCCCTGCACGGCAAGTCAAAGTATGGCGACAAGGTCGTGTCGCAGATCAGGCGCGCCAAGAGCAGCTTTAAGCACCTTGTCGTTCCGGGCATGTTCTTCGAGGACATGGGGATCACCTATCTGGGGCCGGTGGACGGACACAATATCCAGGCCATGGTGCATATGTTTGGAGAAGCCAGAAAAATACGCGGCGCGGTTCTGGTTCATGTCATCACGCAGAAGGGCAGGGGCTATGCGCCCGCGGAGCGGCATCCGGCGCGGTTTCACGGCGCGGAGCCGTTTGACATCGAGACGGGTATTCCCACGAGACAGCATGCCAAGGCCAACTATACGGACATCTTCTCCACGGTCATGTGCAAGCTGGGACAGCGCGAGGAACGGGTGGTGGCGATCACGGCGGCGATGCCGGACGGTACCGGGCTGAAACGTTTCCGCAACATGTACCCGGACAGATTTTTTGACGTCGGCATCGCGGAGGAGCATGCGGTGACATTTGCAGCCGGTCTGGCGGCTGGCGGGCTGAAGCCGATTGTGGCGATCTATTCCTCTTTTCTGCAGCGGGCCTACGATCAGATCCTGCATGACGTGTGCCTGCAGGATCTGCCGGTCGTCTTTGCCATAGACCGCGCCGGACTGGTGGGAAGCGACGGGGAGACGCACCAGGGCATCTTTGATCTGTCCTACCTGTCTTCCATACCGAATATGCACATTATGGCGCCCAAGAATAAATGGGAACTTTCCGATATGATGAAATTTGCGGTGTCGGCGGACATGCCGATCGCGCTGCGCTATCCGAGGGGAGAAGCGTTCGACGGGCTGAGGGAGTACCGCGCGCCCATCGAGTACGGTAAGGGCGAATGGATCTTCGAGGAACGGGACATCCTGCTGCTTGCGGTGGGAAGCATGGTGAAGGTGGCGCTCGATGTGCGCAGACGGCTGAAGGAGAGCGGATATGCCTGTTCCCTGGTCAACGCGAGGTTTGTCAAGCCGATTGACGAACAGGCGGTTGAGGAGGGCTGCCATAAGCACAGGCTGTTGGTGACGATGGAGGAGAATGTGCAGAGCGGCGGCTACGGAGAGAAGGTCAGAGCTTATGCGGACAGCATCGGCGCGCCGGTGCAGATACTGAATATTGCGATTCCGGACGAGTATGTGGAGCACGGCAACGTGGAGCTGTTAAAGCGGGAAATCGGGATTGACGCGGAGACGATCACGGAGAAGATTGCCGCCTGCTGCGGGACGTGTGGAATCTGCAGGAGCCAGGAGACGGCGGAGCGGGATAAGAGGGAGAACCTTTGAAGGAAAGACTGGATGTGATTTTGGTAAAACAGGGCTACGCTCCGTCCAGGGAGAAGGCGAAGGCGATTCTCATGGCGGGCGGCGTCTTTGTAGACGGCCAGCGCGAGGATAAGGCGGGCGCCGTATTTGATGAGGACAGGATCCGCCTCGAGGTAAAGGCAAGCGGCTTAAAGTATGTAAGCCGGGGCGGCCTGAAGCTGGAGAAGGCGATGCAGACGTTCCCGATTGCGCTCGGGCACACAGTCTGTATGGATATCGGCGCCTCCACGGGGGGATTCACCGACTGTATGCTGCAAAACGGCGCGGATCGGGTGTATGCCGTGGATGTGGGGCACGGCCAGCTGGCGTGGAAACTGAGAAACGACGAGCGCGTCGTCTGCATGGAGAAGACGAATTTCCGGTATGTGAAGCCGGAAGATATCGGCGAACAGATTGATTTCGCCTCCGTGGACGTCTCGTTTATCTCGCTGACCAAGATTCTGATCCCGGCCAGGAATCTGCTGCGCGGCGACGGGGGCATGGTCTGTCTGATCAAGCCGCAGTTTGAAGCCGGCAGGGATAAGGTGGGTAAGAAAGGCGTCGTCAGGGATCCCAAAACGCAGGAAGAAGTTGTGCGCAGGATCGTGGACTATGCGGATTTGATCGGGTTTGACGTGCGCGGCCTCACCTATTCTCCGATCAAAGGGCCGGAGGGAAATATCGAGTATCTGCTGTTTCTTGTGAAGCATGATAAAATAACAGATGATATACAAGAGATGGCGGAGAGGGAGGCAGAGGCCGCCCTGGATGAACTGATACAGAGCAAAGAGGGCAGATCGCGCGGCAGAGATATGGAGGCGCTGGTGCGTGGTACGGTGGCGGAGGCACACCGCGCGCTGGACGAGGGAAAAGCGGAGAAATGAAGCGTTTTTATGTGATTGCCAACAAGGCGAAGGACCCGCGGGGGACCTATACAAAAAGGATCACGGAATATCTGGAGGCGCACGGCGGGCTGGGGATCTGTCTGGACAGCGAGGAGCTGGCGGAGAACGCCGCCGCCGGGAACGGATGCGGCGAGGCGGCGGAGTGCGCGCTGGTGCTCGGCGGGGACGGGACGCTTCTCAGGGCCGCGCGCAATATGGTGAACAGAGGCATTCCGCTTCTCGGCATCAACCTCGGTACGCTGGGATACATGGCGGAGGTGGAGATCGGAGCGATAGAACCGGCGCTCGACAGGCTGCTTGCGGATCAGTATACGCGGGAAGAGCGGATGATGCTGGCGGGCAGCGTATTCAAGCAGGATTATGAGGAAGAGAACTGCGCGCTGAACGATATTGTCATATCGCGCCGCGGTTCGCTGCAGATTCTGACGCTCTATATCTATGTCAACGGGCAGTTTTTGAACAGCTTCAGCGCGGACGGTATGATCGTGGCGACGCCTACAGGGTCTACCGGATACAATATGTCGGCGGGCGGACCCGTCGTAGAGCCTTCGGCGCATCTGCTTCTTCTGACGCCCATCTGCCCCCATACCCTGAGTACGAGGAGCATCGTGCTGGCGCCGGAGGACGAGATCAGGATCGAGATCCCGCTTGGCAGGAACGGCAGGCGGCAGTCCGTGGAAGCCAACTTCGACGGCAGTCATAAGATTGGACTGCAGACGGGCGACAGTATCGTGGTGCGCAAGGCGGAGCGGACGACGGGGATCCTGAAGCTGAATACCGAGAGCTTTCTGACTGTTCTTCACAAAAAAATGAGCGAGTAGAGCGCGGACGCTGTAAAGATGAATTATAACAACAAAAAGCAGAGACATGAGAAAATAACGGAGCTGATCAACGACTGTGAGATCGAGACGCAGGAGGAACTGGCCGACAGGCTGCGCAGGGCCGGTTTCCGGGTCACGCAGGCGACGGTTTCACGGGATATCAGGGAACTTCAGCTGTCCAAGGTGCCGGCGGGCAGAGGCAGGCAGAAATATGTCGCGTTTGCCTCGGGCGACGGGCAGCTCGGAGATAAATATATCAGGGTGCTCAGGGAAGGCTATGTGTCCATGGCGCCTGCGCAGAATCTTCTCGTCATGAAGACGGTATCCGGTATGGCGATGGCTGTGGCCGCGGCGCTGGACGCGATGAAAATCGAAGAGATCGTGGGCTGTATCGCGGGGGACAATACAATCATGATAGCTGCGCAGAGCAGGGAGAAGGCGGAAGCCGCCATGGACAGGATCAAAAGGATGATGGAATACTGACGGGACTGTCTGGTATCGGATAGGCGGGGATCAAAATGTTAGAGAGTTTGCACGTAAAAAATCTGGCGTTGATTGACGAGATTGAGGTTGCGTTCGGCAAAGGACTGAATATCCTGACCGGTGAGACGGGTGCCGGCAAATCCATTGTCATCGGGTCGATCAATCTGGCGCTCGGCGCCAAGGCCGACAGAGATATGATACGGACCGGCGCGGAATATGCGCTTGTGGAGCTGGTCTTTCAGGTGGACGGACCGGGTCAGCTCGATGCGATCCGGGCGCTGGAACTTCCGGTGGAAGACGGCAGGGTGATCCTGCAGCGCAGGATTGCGCAGAACCGGAGCGTCTGCAGGGTGTGCGGCGAGACGGTGACGGCGAAGCAGCTCAGGCAGCTGGCGGCGATTTTGATCGATATTCACGGACAGCATGAACATCAGACGCTCTTAGAGAGCGGCAGACAGCTGGAGATATTGGATGCGTATGCGGGGGATCGTCTGACTTCCCTGAAAGCGTCCCTGCGGGACGTCTATGCGCAGTACCGCAGCGCGGCGGAGGAACTGGCCCTGGGCGAGACGGACGGGGAGACGAGACGCAGGGAGATCGCGCTGGCGGAGTTTGAGTGTCAGGAGATCGACGAGGCCGGACTGCGGATCGGCGAGGATGAGGAAGCGGAGCACACCTACAGGAAACTTGTCAACGGGCAGAAGATCAGGGAGGCTGTGACGGCGGCGCATACCTTGTGCGGATACGAGGATGGCGGCAGCGGCGCGGGCGTCGACAGGGCTCTCAGGGAGCTGCGCACGGTGACGGCCTATGACGGGAAACTGGAAGATCTGGAACGGCAGCTTCTGGATATCGACGCGCTCCTGAACGATTATAACAGGGCGGCGGCGGACTATCTGTCGGAAATCGAGTTTGACGCGGAGCTGTTTGACCGTACGGAGAAGCGGCTGGATCTGATCAACCGGCTGAAGGCAAAGTACGGCGGATCGATCGAGGAGATTCTGGCCTATCGCGACAATGCCGGGCGTCTGCTGGACAGATACCGGAATTATGACGCCCGCCGCGAAGAACTCGTCGAAAGAAGGGACGGGCTGCAGAGGGAGGCGCTTGCCCTGTGCGGCAGGATCTCTGCGGTTCGCAGGGAATGCGCGGATGCGCTGGCGGGTGAGATGAGAGACGCGCTTCTCGATCTGAATTTTGAGGACGTCAGATTTGAAATACAGATATCGTCTTCCGATGAGTCGATGAACGGGAACGGGTATGACAGGGCCGTCTTTATGATCTCCACCAACACGGGCGAGGAGCTGCGGGAGCTTTCCCAGGTCGCGAGCGGCGGTGAACTCTCCCGTATCATGCTGGCGCTCAAGACGGTTCTCGCGGACAGGGACGAGACGGAAACGCTGATCTTCGACGAGATCGATACGGGAATCAGCGGCAAAACGGCGTGGAAGGTGTCCGAGAAGATGGGGATACTGGGAAAGGCGCACCAGTTGATCTGTATCACGCATCTCGCGCAGATCGCGGCGATGGCGGACGTTCATTTCTGTATTGAAAAAAGAGTGGAGAATGACCGATCTGTTACGGATATCAGAGAGCTTGACGAGGAGGGAAGCGTCGAAGAGCTGGCGCGCATGCTCGGCGGGGCAAGCATCACCGAAAGCGTACGGAACAATGCGAAAGAATTGAAAGATTTGGCAAGAAAAACAAAACAAGGCTAAATGAAATCCGAAAAATATCACATACTAGAAAGGACACGCATTTTGTGTGTCCTTTTCCTGTGCCGTTACGGCGGTCGGAAAAGCCATGACACAGCAGGATGAGGAGGTGATATCAAATGAACGGATCGGTCCATATGACGGGGGAGCAGAGGAGAACATACCGCCTTTTTTTGTATCTGCTTCTGACGGCGTCGGTGGCGGCGCTTGCCGCGACGCTCTATTTCGCATACTGGGACAGGGTTCCCTCAACGATCAGGATTCGCGCCGGGGTGGAACAGGAGCTGGATTTTCGCGTGCCGGCGTCCGGGGAGATCTATCGCGCCGGGGAGGCCGCAGCGCAGGCCGCCTCCATATCGCAGGGCGGGAAGGAAAGCGCGGAGGGGCGCGTGCCGGACAGCGCGCGGAGCATTCATGTGGATCTGGCGCATACAGTGAGGGTAAGGGCCGATGAGATCGATACTTACCAGATGAATCTGAAACTGTTCGGCGTTCTTCCATATAAAAACGTGGACGTCGAGGTGATTCAGGACAAGCTGTTGAGTCCGTCCGGTATTCCGATCGGCATCTATGTGAAGACGGAAGGCGTTCTGGTAGTGGGAATCGGGGAATTTGAGAACGGCGAGGGAAGGAAGGTCTCGCCGGCCAGATATGTGCTGCAGAAGGGCGACTACATTGTCATGGCCGACGGGGAGAAAATCGAGAACAAAAAGCAGTTTGTCAGACTCGTCGAGGATTCCGAGGAGGAGAGCATGGTGCTCACGATCAGGAGAAACGGCGAGATAACGGATGTTATGATAAAACCCGAAAGCAATCGGAATCAGGAGCGGAAACTTGGCATCTGGATACGGGACAACGCGCAGGGGATCGGGACGATGACCTATCAGGAGGCGGACCACACCTTCGGCGCGCTGGGACACGGCATCAATGACGTGGACACCTCGACGTTAATGAACCTGGAGGAAGGGACGCTGTACAGGACGGAGATCGTGGGGATCACGAGGGGCAGCAGCGGATCGCCGGGGGAGCTGACCGGCTATATCGAGTACGACACCGACAATGTGCTCGGAGAGATCACGGAGAATACGACGGAGGGAATCTTCGGCGTATGCGGAGACGAGATGGAGGAAGCGGCGTTTCTGGAACCCATTCCGATCGCGCTGAAGCAGGAAGTCTCGCTCGGGCCTGCGCAGATTATCTGTTCTGTCACCGGGGAACCGGAATTTTATGATGTGGAGATCATCGAGGTAAATCTGGAACATGACGATATCAACAGGGGAATCGTGATACAGGTTGTGGACGAGAAGCTGCTGACCCTGACAGGCGGGATTATCCAGGGGATGAGCGGCAGTCCGATTATTCAGAACGGCAGATTCGCCGGCGCCGTGACGCATGTGCTCGTGCAGGATTCCACGAAGGGCTACGGTATTTTTATAGAAGAAATGCTGGGGCATTAGTGCGATGCCTTACTATTCCATAGCATATGTTCATTGTTTATAATAGTTTATGTCAAAAGTCGTCAATCGACGGACCGGAGGCGTAATCAGGGAATATGAGATGGAGGAGTATGCGTACTATGGAGACATTGAATGTGACGTCGGCGAGAGATCAGGAGCAGTTCTACCGGATTCTGAATAACTTAATCAGCACGAACAAGGAGTTTCAGATTATGATCACGGTCCCTTCCGGGATCAGGGAGGAGCAGCGTCCGGTCGAGACAGCCGTGCAGGCGGTTTCGCGCGATCTGGAGAAGGATGTGACGGACATGATACACGAGATCGGTGTGCCGGCTCATATCAAGGGATATCAATATCTGCGGGAGGCGATCATGATGTCGGTCGAGGATGTGGAGATGCTCGGATCAATCACCAAGGTGCTGTATCCGACTATCGCCAAGAAGTATCAGACGACGCCGAGCCGCGTGGAGCGCGCCATCAGGCACGCGATCGAAGTGGCGTGGTCGAGAGGACGGATGGAGACGCTGGACGCGCTGTTCGGCTACACGATCAACACCGGCAAGGGCAAGCCGACCAACTCTGAATTTATAGCGCTGATCGCGGACAAGATCAGACTGCAGTACCGCAGCTGACGGACCGGATCATTTTTCAAAATAATCCTTTTATTGACAGTGGAAATGCTGTATAATAAGGCATGAGAAGCATACAGCATCATCTATATGTCGGAGGGTTATCATGAAAAATATTTTGTTTGTGGCGTCGGAGGGAGTTCCTTTTATCAAGACAGGCGGACTTGCGGACGTTGTGGGTTCGCTGCCGAAATGTATTGACAGGGAGTATTTCGATATTCGGGTCGTCCTTCCCAAATACACCTGTATGAAGCAGGAAATGAAGGATATGCTTACCTACAGGACCCACTTCTACATGGATTTTCACTGGAAAGAGGAATATGTAGGGATCCTGGAGGCGGAGGTAGACGGGGTAAAGTATTATTTTGTCGACAATGAGTCGTTTTTCGGCGGTTTCAGACCGTACAGCGACAATGCGCTGTTCGAGATTGAAAAGTATGCGTTCTTCTGCAAGGCGGCGCTGTCCATTCTGCCGGTGATCGATTTCAGGCCTGATCTGATCCACTGCCATGACTGGCAGACCGGTTTGATTCCGGTCTATCTGAAAGAAAGGTTTCAGGGCGGCGATTTCTATCGCGGCATTAAGACCGTCATGACGATCCACAACCTGAAATTCCAGGGGAAATGGAGCGTCAAGGAAGTCAAGGAAATCACGGGGCTGCCGGACTATTTCTTCACCTCGGATAAGCTGGAGGCATACAAGGACGCCAATCTCTTAAAGGGCGGACTGGTATATGCGGACGCGATTACGACGGTCAGCGATACATATGCGGAGGAGATCAAGACGGCTTTCTACGGAGAAGGGCTCAACGGCCTTCTGTGCGCGAGGGCGCGGGATCTGAGAGGAATCGTCAACGGCATCGACTACGAGGAGTTCAATCCGGAGACGGACCGCTACCTCGAAGCGCATTACAATGCGGTGAATTTCCGCAAGGAGAAGGTCAAGAACAAGCGCGCCCTGCAGGCGGAGCTGGGGCTGAACCAGGATGACAAGGCGATGATGATCGGCATTGTATCCCGCCTGACGGGACAGAAGGGCTTCGACCTGATCGCCTACATCATGGATGAACTCTGCCAGGACAACGTGCAGATCGTCGTTCTGGGAACGGGCGAGGAACAGTATGAAAATATGTTCCGCCACTTTGACTGGAAGTATCATGGGAAGGTGTCGGCCAATATCTATTATTCCGACGCGCTGTCCCACAAGATCTACGGGGCGAGCGACGCGTTCCTCATGCCGTCTCTGTTTGAGCCCTGCGGTCTGAGCCAGCTGATGTCCCTGCGCTACGGCACGATTCCGATCGTGCGCGAGACGGGCGGACTGAAGGATACCGTGCAGCCGTATAACGAGTATGAGGGAACGGGTACGGGCTTCAGTTTCACCAACTATAACGCGCATGAGATGCTGGGAACGATCCGTTACGCGGAGCATATCTACTATGACAAGAAGCGCGAGTGGAACAAGATTGTCGACAGAGCGATGGCGGTTGACTTTTCATGGCATGTGTCCGCAAAGAAATATCAGGAGATGTATGACTGGCTGATCGGGTAGTCCGGATGGCGGAAATAAGCACGAATATATGAACGAACAAAGGAAGAAGAATAACTTTGTGCTCCAGGCGGGGATTCTTGCGGCGGCGGGCATGATCGTCAAGGTGATCAGCCTGATCTACCGCAGCCCGCTGAGGAGCATTATCGGTCTGGAGGGCAACGGATATTATTCCGTTGCCATGAATCTCTATACGATCATTCTGTTGATCTCATCTTACAGTATCCCTTCGGCGATCTCCAAGGTGATCGCACAAAAGCTGGCATTTAAAGAGTACCGCAATGCGCAGAGAGTCTTTCAGTGCGCGCTGCTCTATGTGCTCGTAGTGGGCGGGATTGCGTCTGTGTTTACCTTTGTGGCGGCGCCGTACCTGGTGATCGACAACTCGGTTGTGGCGCTGCGTGTCCTTTCGCCTACGATCTTTTTCTCTGGATTTCTGGGGGTGCTCCGGGGTTATTTTCAGGCGCACGGTTCCATGCTGCACACGTCGCTGTCACAGATCCTGGAACAGATCTTTAACGCTGCGGTCAGCATTCTGGCGGCGTATCTGCTGATGGACATGGTGTCCGGCAGCAGCGAGACGACGCAGGCGATCTACGGCTCCGCGGGGAGTGCGATCGGCACGGGGGCCGGAGTAGTCTCCGCCCTGCTTTTTATGTTCGGCATGTACATGCTCAACCGCAGGATGCTGCTCAGGCGCGCCGGGCATGACAGGACGGGAAAGCTGGACAGCTACGGGGAGATCTTTAAGATTATCCTGACGGTGGTTACGCCCTTTATCCTGAGCACCTTTATCTACAACTGCTCCACTGTGGTGAATATGAAAATCTACGAATATATCCTGATCGGCTACAGGGAGGGAAATGAAATAACAGTCGCTATTGATTATGGTATCTTTGCGACCCAGGCGGTGGCGATGGTCAATATCCCGATCGCGCTGGCTTCCGCCATGTCGTCCGCGACGATACCGGGGGTGGCGGCGTCCTACGCGAGAGGGGAACTGGAGGCGACGAGGGAGCTGGTGGCGAAGGCGATCCGCATGACGATGCTGGTGTCTATTCCGGCAGCGGCGGGTATGTTCCTGCTGGCGAGGCCCATCATGTATTTTATTTTTCCGCAGCAGGATTCGCTGGAGCAGGCGTCGGGACTCCTGGCCGCTCTGTCGGTGACGGTGGTTCTGTATGGGCTGTCCACGCTGACGAACGCCGTGCTGCAGGGGATCGGGCGGGTCAACACGCCGGTGGCCCATTCGGCGGTCGCCCTGATCGTACAGGTGGCGGGCCTGATCGCGCTTCTTCTGTACACGAACCTCAACCTCTATGCGCTGGTATGCGCGAATATTATCTACTCGTTCGTCATGTGCGTGCTGAATCAGATCTCCGTCTGGCGCCGTCTGGGATACCGGCAGGAGATCGTGAGAACCTTTTTAAAGCCCTTTCTGGCCTCGCTTGTGATGGGGGCGGTGGCGTTCGGCACGTACGAGAGCGTGTACATGCTTCTGCCTGTCAGCCGGGTCGCGCTGCTTATCGCCATCGGCGCAGGGGTGGTCGTCTATTTTCTGGTGATTCTCATGATCGGGGGCGTCAGCGAGCAGGAACTGCTCGCCTTTCCCAAGGGGAAGCTTCTGGTGCGGTGCGCGAAAAAGCTGCATCTTCTCCACAAAGAAAAAAATCAAACAGATCCTGCATAAATAATTGTCCGAGAACAAATACTGTCTGGGACAATTATTTTTTAGGAGGTAGACAGATGGCAAATTTATCGGAACTGGATCTGCAGAATCTGCGTCACCTGATGGGCGGCTATGACGTGACGCACTGTAAGATGAAGGAGTATGCGGCGTGCGCGACGGACACGAAGGTCAAGCAGTTTTTCGAGAAAGGCGCGCAGTCGGCGATGCAGAACAAGCAGCAGCTGATGGAGTATTTGCAGTAACGCGGGTTGTTGAGACGCCCAGAAACAGGAAGCAGAAAGGAGTCATACCTATGCAGATGGAAGAGAAGACAATGGTGGCGGATACGCTGAACGGCATCAACGGAGAACTGGTGCGCTTCGGCGAGATGATCCCCCAGACGGAAAACAGGGAGCTGAAGCAGACCCTGAAACAGTTCAGAAACGCCTGTGAGCAGTCCCAGGAGGAACTGTACCAGATCGCGCGGGAGAAATCTTACTATGTACCTGCGGCGAAGGCGACGCAGGCCGAGATCGATCATGTAAAATCATTGTTCTCCACAGGGACGCTGTAAGGCGAAAAAGCGTGACGGTCTCCGTTACGATGTAAAGGAGCAGGAGAAGGCTGCGGCAGGAATGCCGCGGCCTTTAAAATTTACGCGGGCAATGAGCCAAGCTGACAAGCTTACGCCTGTTCAATGCCGGAGATATCGGCGCTGATCGCCATGGAGTAGTTGGTGTAGTAGACGACGAAGCCGGGCTTCGCGCCGTTCGGCTTTTTGACATCTTTTCTGCGGAGGTAGTCGATCTCCACTTTATCCTGTTCGCGTCCTCTGGAGTAGTAGGCGGCGAGACGCGCGGCCTCCTCAAAAGTACGGTCGGGCAATTCTTTTCCTTCGGTTTTCACCACCACGTGGGAGCCTGGGATTTTTTTGGCGTGAAACCACCAGTCGTTCCCATTGGCAAATTTAAAGGTCAGCTCGTCGTTCTGGTAGTTATTTTTTCCCACATACATGTGAAAGCCGTCGCTGCTGATATAGTGAAAAGGCCTGCTGGTGACGCGGACTTTTTTTGCGCCGCCCCGGCGGCGGATGTAGCCGCTCTCGACCAGTTCCTCTCTGATCTGGACGAGATCTTCCTCCTGCGCGGCGATGTCCAGCGCCGTCAGAACGGATTCCAGATGTGCGATCTCGTCTTTGACCTGAACGGTCAATTCTGAGAGCGCCTCGTAGGTGCGCTTCAGCTTGCCGTATTTGTCGAAGTATTTTTTGGCGTTCTCCTGAGGCGTCAGCGTATCGTCAAGGGGAACGGTGATCATTTCGTTGGTATAATAGTTCAGGGCCTCCATGGATTTGGCGCCGGGTTCCACGTTGTAGCCGTAGGCGTTCAGCAGTTCGCCGTAAATCTTGTATTTCTCCCGCTTTTCGGTGTCTTTCATCTGCCTTGTCTGCAAGTCGTATTTCTTGATGTTGCGTTCCAGGGCGGTCTGTACGATCCGCCGCAGATCGGCGGATTTCTGCCGGATGCGGGTCAGAGCGCTCTTCTCCGCATAGTACTGCTCCAGAAGCGCGCTGACGGAATCATAACATTTCGAGGTTTTGTCGGCATAGAGGGTCAGCGGCAGGGAAGCGTACTCGACGGGCTCTCTGCCGTCATAGATGACAGCGGGGGCGAAATCGCCGCATACAACCTGCGTCATCATATCCGTCAATACACGGTGGAGCGCGCGGAGAGCCGCTTCACTCAGCACATTGGCTGGCGTGTCTCCGTCGATGCCGGCGCGGTGGCAGATCTCATGCGCGATGACGGGGGAGAGTCCCGTATACGAAGTGTAGAGCGCTTTGTATACAGGCATGGGTTTCAGGCGCATTTGCTCCGAAAGGTTTACATAAGTAAGATGCACGCGGTCGCATTCGTCTGTCAGGAAAGGATGAGGCGACTCTTCGCTGACGGTATCCGAAGCGGCGGTATTTACCGCCATATCCGTGTAGGCCGTGCAGAATCGAAGAGGATTTTCCTTGTCCTGTGTCCGGGGAACAAAATAATCCCGTCCGGGCAGTACCTCGCGGACGGAGCTGACCATGCCGGAAATGTGTTTGATGCTGTCGATGATTCGGCCCTGGCTGTCACAGAAGATGATGTTGCTGTGCTTGCCCATGATCTCAGTGATCAGCTGCTTGCGGCACAAGTCGCCCAGTTCGTCCAGATGTTCCAGTTCGATTCGGATGATACGCTCCAGACTGGGCTGCGCGATATCGACGATCCTGGCGTTCTGCAGATGTTTGCGCAGCAGCATACAGAAGCCCGGCGCCGTCGGCGGACCCGGCAGATTTGTCTCCGTCAGATAGACGAGAGGAAGCGACGCGCTCGCGGACAGAAGCAGCCGGTACTGTCTGCCGTTGTTTTTGACGGTGAGTAACAGCTCGTCGCTCTCGGGCTGCGCGATCTTGCTAATGCGGCCTCCCAGGAGTTCCCGCCGTAGTTCCAGTGTGATGTTTGCGATGGTGATGCCGTCGAATGCCATAGTTTTTTGCGCCTTTACTTGTCTGTTATGTTTGTGTGTCCGGTGGAACCGGCGGATTATTCGTCGAGCAGTCCAAAATATTGACTAATATCGTCAAAGCCATACATGACAAAGTTTTCGTCCGAGTAAATAATGTAAGATTCCATAGAATCCGGCAGATTCATGGTATCAGGAGATCCTGCATCAAGCAGTAAAAAAACCTTTCCGGACGGCAGCGTCAAATGACTGGCAGATTGCAGCCAGACACGGGGAGTGAGATGGCGGTTGTCGTCTTTCATCGTCCACATTTCGATTCTGCCGCTTGAAAGTTCCGTCAGTATGTTGCTGTTCCAGAACGGGGCGATTCCCTGTGTGTAGTCGGTGTTTTCAAGCCATTCAGAGACTGCCAGGATTTTGTCGCTGCCCTCTATCTTTCCGTTAATTTTACTGTTGATGTAAGGACTCTGCATCGTCAGATAACTGTTTACAAACAGTAACACTCCCAGTCCGCCTAAGACGAAAACATTGCAATGCGGATATTTTTTCAGGGGGGGGGAAGCCAGCATGATAAACAGTGGCGTGAACGCAAATGGCAGGAAAGGAATCCAGTAGCTTTCGTTATAACCCTCCACGCCTGCGTAGATTATCAGCTCTACGACAAATGCTGCACAGATATACAGGAATAATACCGCGGCAGTGGCATTTAGGAATTTTATATGGCGCAGACAATATATTGCCGAGAACAGAAGGACGGCGACTAACAAAAGACTTAACAGATTGGCAATACCCGCGAGACTGAATACGGGCACATTTTCCTGCCAGCCAAAAAGAGAGACAAAGTCCCCCAGACAGGCGAGATAGGAAGAAAGATCGAAGTACTGCCAGTTTGACGAGGAAAGAGCAAGGAAAGAATAGCGCTCTGCCAAATAGGTCATATTGATCAGGCAGCCGGCTCCGGAGGCGATACAGGAAAGTGCGGATACAAGAAATACAGTGCCTGCCGGAAACGCTTCGGAGAGACATTTCTTTTTTATTATTACCGTCAGGGCGCCCGTTGCCAGAAGAGGAACGTAACATATCATTAACTGGCGGATGCCGCCCAGTCCGGACAAAAAAGCGATAAGCATCAAAAGACAAATGCAGATAACTTCTGGAATGGAACGGGATTTCTGCGTACAGATGACGATGGCGCATAATAAAGCCAGGGAAATTACAGAGAGGACAATGTGAGGAACATAGTATGAGTTAAAAATGACGTTCCAGCCGTACCAGCGTCCGAACGGCGCAATTATGACGACAGCGGCCCAGAAGGCATATTTTTTTTGACCGATTGCGCACATGAGCAGGATCATACTGCCGGCCAATATAAGCAGAAAAAGAGCGACTGCGGTAAGTCTTGCCCAATGCCAGTTGTGGGGAAAAAGAGCAAGGCCTATGCGGTAAATCAGCTGCGTATTGATGACTCTGAGTTCGGATGAGTAGAACCAGTTTTCGGTGGTGAGGAAAGCGTGCTCACGATTCAACTGCGCTGACAGTACCATCTCGGACGATGCGTCGCTGTTCAACAGGCTGAGGCCTGACGCGAGCAGATAGCGCAGCACCGCTAGATACATCAGAACGAAGGCCGGCGCGGAAGCTATAAAGCAGAGCCGGTCTGCGTCGCAGGATAAGAGCCGATCTTTCCATTTGTCATTGATGCGCATATTTGAAACCCTTTCCAATCTCTGCGTGTGGGGACGCATGTCTCATGACGTATTATTTCATATTCGCTATGAAAACTCAAGAAAAATTCTATATCAAATGCGGATCGCAACTTCCTTGACTACTCCCTGCAATTATTCTATAATAAAATCTGTACGCACAGACTGAACGGCGCAGGGAGCTGTCATATGGGAAAGGCGAGAATACGATTATGATAAAGAGCATGACCGGTTTTGGCAGATCGGAGATCGCCAGGGGCGAACGGAAGATTACCGTGGAGATGAAATCCGTCAATCACAGATATCTCGACGTCAATATCAAGATGCCGAAGAAGCTGAACTTTTTTGAGGCGGCGATCAGGAACGAACTGAAGAATTACATTCAGCGCGGCAAGGTGGATATCTTTATCACCTATGAGGATCTTACGGAGTCCAATGTATGTGTGAAGTACAATCGGGAGCTGGCCGCGGAGTATATGAAATATCTTCTGCAGATGGCGGAAGACTTTGGGCTGGACAACGATATACGCGTGTCCACGCTGTCGCGGTATCCGGAGATATTCAGTATGGAGGAGCAGGCTGCGGACGAGGAGGAATTGTGGCAGCTTCTCGGGGAGGCTGTTCGGGACGCGGCGGAGAAGTTTGTCGATACGAGAATCAGAGAGGGTGAGAATCTCAGGGAGGATCTGATCGGCAAGCTGGACGGTATGCTCGGCCATGTGGATTATATCACGGAACGATCGCCGCAGATCATCGAAGAGTATCGGCGGGGACTCGAAGAAAAGGTGAAGGAGCTGATCGGGGACGTACAGATAGACGAGAACCGTCTGCTGACGGAGGTTACAATCTTCGCGGACAAGGTGTGTGTGGACGAGGAGCTGGTACGCCTGCGCAGCCATATTGAGACGACGCGGGAGAACCTTGTGCAGGGCGGCAGTATCGGGCGCAAACTTGATTTCATTGCGCAGGAGATGAACCGTGAGGCGAATACCATTCTGTCCAAGACGAACGATCTGGAGATCTCCAACCGCGCCATCGAACTCAAGACGGAGATCGAGAAAGTCCGCGAGCAGATTCAGAACATTGAATAGAGGGCGGCGCGGCCGCCGGAGGAGTGACACCGCAGGATGGGCAGACTGATTCATATCGGCTTCGGTAATGTAGTAAACACAGGAAAGATTATTGCCATTGTGAGTCCCGATTCCGCGCCTGTGAAGCGTATGGTGCAGAAGGCGAAGGAGACGGGGATGGTGATCGACGCCACGCAGGGCCGCAGGACGAAGGCGGTACTGGTAATGGAAAACAGCCAGATCGTACTGTCGGCGCTGCTGCCGGAGACGATCTCCAGCAGGGCTCAGGCGGAGGATGCAGACACGGATGAGACGTAAGGGTATTTTGATAGTGATTTCGGGCTTCTCGGGAGCGGGCAAAGGCACGCTGGTCAAAAGGCTGATTGAGAGATACGACGGCTACTCGCTGTCTATATCCGCCACGACCAGGCAGCCAAGACCGGGCGAGGAGGACGGCAGGGAATATTTTTTCCTGCAGAGAGAGCAGTTTGAGCAAAAGATTGCGGAGGACGGACTGATCGAGTATGCCTGTTACTGCGACAACTATTATGGGACGCCCAGGGACTATGTGGAGCGTCAGCTCAACGAGGGCAGGGACGTGATACTGGAGATCGAGATCCAGGGCGCGCGCAAGGTGAAACAGCAGTACGGCGACGCGCTTCTGCTCTTCGTGATGCCGCCGAGCGCGGCGGAGCTGCGCCGCAGACTGGTCGGCCGGGGAACCGAGAGCGAGGAAGTCATCGAGAAGAGAATGCGCCGGGCCGCTGCGGAAGCGGATGGCATAGAGGAATACGAGTATATCGTGGTGAACGATGATCTGGAGACATGCGTCGCGCAGCTTCATGAGATCATCCTGGCGGCTCATAACACTCCCGGAAGAAACAGGGAGTTTATAGAAAATATCAGAACAGAACTGGAGGGAGAAGAATAATGTTACATCCATCTTATGCAGATCTTATCAGCGTGGTCAACAGCGGTGTGGAGGAGGGAGAAGATCCCGTGGTAAACAGCAGATATTCCATTGTGATGGCCACGGCCAAGCGGGCGAGACAGATCATTGCCGGCGATGAGGAACTGGTGGACGGCCGGGGCAAGAAGCCGCTCTCCGTCGCAGTCGAAGAGCTGAATCAGGGCAAGGTCAAGATTTTAGGCGAAGAAGAGGAAGAGGAAGAAGAAAATGAAGAGTGCGATTAAGGCTGTAAGCGAGAGGAAGAATTTGTCCGTCGAAGAGGCGGCGAGAGTTATGGAGATCATGCTGAGCGGCGAGGCTACACAGGCGCAGATCGGCGCCTATCTGACCGCGCTGCGGATGAAGGGCGAGACGATCGATGAGATTATCGGAAGCGCCAGTGTCCTGAAAGAGAAGGCGGCGCATATTCACCCGAATCTTCCGATGTATATTGATTTTGTAGGGACGGGCGGCGATTACGCCTATACCTTTAATATTTCGACGACCTCGGCGTTTGTGGTGGCCGCGGCGGGGCTTCCCGTGGCGAAGCACGGCAACCGGGCCATCTCTTCCAAGTCCGGCGCGGGCGATGTGCTGGAGGCGCTCGGCGTCAACATTACGCCGGATATCGATGTGGTGGAAAAATGTGTGGAGGAAGTGGGGATCGGATTCATGTTCGCTCCCGCCTTCAATCAGTCTATGAAATATGTAGGGCAGGCGAGAAGCGAGATGGGGATTCGTTCCATCTTTAATATCCTGGGCCCTATGGCGAATCCTTCCGGCGCGAAATGTATGCTGATCGGCGTGTACGACCAGGCGCTGTGCGAGCCGATCGCGACGGCCCTGATGCATCTGGGCGTGGAGACCGGCATGGTTGTATCGGGCGCAAACGGTATGGATGAGATTTCCACCGTCAGCGAGACGACGATTGCGGAGATTAAGGATGACGTGGTCACGGTATATACGATCACTCCCGAACAGTTCGGCTTAAAGCGCGCGGCGGCGGAAGACATCACGGGCGGCGACGGGGAGACGAACGCGGCGATCACCAGAGCCATCCTGAGCGGAGAGGACAGGGGGCCGAAGCGGGATATCGTTCTGCTCAATGCCGGCGCGGCTCTGTATGCCGGCAAGATCGTTCCTTCTATCGAGGAAGGGATGAAGCTTGCGGCGCAGACGATCGATTCCGGCAAGGCGATGGAGACGCTGCATAAGCTGGTGGAGTATTCCAATCGATGACGAGAAAGATCCTGTTCGTATCTCTGGGCTGTGACAAGAATCTGGTAGATTCCGAGATGATGCTGGGGATGCTCGCACAGAAGGGATATGAATTTACCGACGACGAGCGGGAGGCGGACGCCGTAGTCGTCAATACCTGCTGCTTTATCGGGGACGCCAAGGAAGAGAGTATCAACACGCTTTTAGAGATGGCGGAGCTTAGAAAAAACGGAGACGTCGAAGCGCTGATCGCAGCCGGCTGCCTGGCCGAGCGCTACCGGGAGGAGATTCAGACGGAGATCCCGGAGGTGGACGTCATACTGGGCACGACGGCGATCGACGAGATCGCCGCAGCGCTGGACGAAATCTTTGACGGCATTCGCAGAAACCGCTATAAGAGCCTTGAAGAGAAACCGCTGACGGGTGTGCGCCGCGTCGTGACGACAGGAGGACATTTCGCCTATCTGAAGATTGCGGAAGGCTGCGACAAGCATTGTACCTACTGCATTATCCCTAAGGTGCGCGGCAGTTATCGCAGCGTACCGATGGAGGATCTGCTGCGGGAGGCGCGTACGCTGGCGGAACAGGGCGTAAAAGAGTTGATTCTCGTCGCGCAGGAGACGACGGTTTACGGGCGGGATATCTACGGATATAAGGCGCTGCCGAAGCTGCTGCACAGTCTGTGCGAAATAGACGGTATCCGCTGGATACGGCTTTTGTACTGCTACCCCGAGGAGATCGACGACGAGCTGATCCGGGCGATACGCGATGAGCAAAAGGTCTGCCATTATCTTGATCTGCCGATTCAGCACGCGTCCGACGTCATTCTGAGCAGGATGGGACGCAGGACCGGGCAGAGGCAGCTGCAGGCGGTTATAGAGAAACTGCGCCGGGAGATACCGGATATCTGTCTGCGCACGACGCTGATTGCAGGGTTCCCGGGGGAGACGGCGGCGGATCACGAGGAGCTGATGGCGTTTGTGAAGCGTATGAAGTTTGACAGGCTTGGAGTTTTCCCCTACTCTCAGGAGGAGGATACGCCGGCGGCGGATATGCCGGAGCAGATTCCGGAGGATGTCAAGGAGGCGCGGCGCGCACAGCTCATGGAGCTGCAGCAGGAGATCGCGTTCGACGCCGCGCAGAAGATGGTGGGCAGGAGCATGGAAGCCATGATTGAAGGCCGGATAGCGGACGAAGATACCTACGTTGCGCGTACCTACAAGGATGCTCCGAACGTGGACGGGTTTTTGTTTGTCAATACGGAGAGGGAGCTGATGACCGGTGATTTCGTCAGGGTAAAGGTCACGGCGGCCTGTGAATATGATCTGATTGGAGAGCTGGAAGATGAATCTGCCTAATAAACTGACGATGTTTCGCGTTATACTGATCCCCTTTTTTGTGGCGTTCATGCTGACCCCGGCGTCTGCAGGGGCGAGTACGGGAATTCCTTATAAGTGGATCGCACTGGCGATCTTTATCGTGGCCAGTCTGACGGATCTGCTGGATGGGAAGATTGCCAGAAAGTACAATCTGGTGACGAACTTCGGCAAGTTCATGGACCCGCTGGCGGATAAGCTGCTGGTGTGTTCGGCGCTGATCTGCCTGGTGGCGCTTGACCGGATCCCGGCGTGGATCGTTATTGTGATCATTGCCCGGGAGTTCATCATCAGCGGGTTCCGGCTGATCGCGGCGGACAACGGTGTGGTGATCGCGGCGAGCTATTGGGGCAAGTTCAAGACAACTTTCCAGATGGTCATGATCTGTCTGATGATTGCGGATATCGCGGCGCTCGGAATACTGACGGACATTGTGATGTGGGCGGCGCTGGCGTTGACCGTGATCTCCCTGGCGGATTATCTGTGGAAGAATCGGGATGTCATGAAGGACACCAAATAACGGAAGCGAAAACAGCATACGGGATGCGGAGTGGATGAGAGTATGGTCGTTGAATTGATTTCAGTCGGAACAGAGATTTTACTGGGCAATATTGTAAACACGAACGCGGCGTACCTGGCCGAGCAGTGTGCCGGACTGGGACTGTCGTGTTATTATCAGGATGTGGTCGGAGACAATGAGGAGCGGTTGTGCGAGACGATCAGGACGGCGCTGTCCAGGGCCGATATTTTGCTTCTGTCCGGTGGGCTTGGGCCGACGCAGGACGATCTGACGAAGGAAGCGGCGGCCAAAGTTATGGGGAAACCGCTGTATCTTCACGAGCAGAGCAGTGCGGCGCTGCAGGCTTTTTTTGAAAAAAGGGGCCTGGAGATGACCGACAATAACAGGAAACAGGCGATGATGCCGGAGGGCTGCATCGTTGTGGACAATCCGAACGGCACTGCGCCTGGCGTCATCATGTCGGAAAACGGCAAACATGTGATCCTGATGCCGGGGCCGCCGAATGAGCTGATCCCGATGTTTGAAAACTCTATCGCGCCCTATCTTGCCGGACTGCAGGACTGCGTGATCTATTCCCAGACCGTGAAGATATGCGGAGTCGGGGAGAGCAAGGCGGAGACGGTGGTGCGGGATCTGATCGACACGCAGACCAACCCCACGATCGCGACCTATGCCAAGACCGGCGAGGTGCATCTGCGCGTGACGGCCAGAGCGGAGGATGAGAAGGCGGCGAAGAAGCTGGTCAAGCCGGTGGTCAAGGAACTCAAGGGACGGTTCGGGAGCCATGTCTATACGACGGACGACGGGGTGACGCTGGAGCGGGCGGTGATTGATCTGCTGCTTGCCAACAAACTGTCGCTTGTCACGGCGGAGTCCTGTACCGGCGGTATGCTGGCGGCAAGGCTGGTCAACGTGCCGGGCGTGTCGGACGTTTTCAAGGGAGGGTTCGTCACCTATTCCAACAAGGCGAAACGCCGTCTGCTCGGGATCAAGAAGAGTCTTCTCGCCAAGCACGGGGCCGTGAGCGAAGAAACTGCCAGGGAGATGGCCAAGGGCGCTGCGTTCGTCTCGAAGGGAGATGTGACGGTCGGCATCACGGGAATCGCCGGACCGGACGGCGGAACCGAGCAGAAGCCGGTGGGACTTGTGTATATCGCCTGCAGCGTCTGCGGAAACGTTACGGTCAAAGAATATCATTTTAACGGCGGGCGGGCCAAGATCAGAGAGAGCGCGGTCTCGGCAGCGCTGACGCTGATGCGGGAATGTATTCTGCAGTACTACAGTGAAGTGACGTTTGGCGGCAAAGAGAAATAGATACAGACAATCAAGGTTGAGGAAAGACAAGGTGTGAGAGAATGAGCCAGTGGGATCAGTTAGACAATCATAACGGCGGCAAAGAGCAGCCAGCCTCTCCGGACAGCTGGGGATCGGAGAGCAGCGCGGACATCTATGATACGCCCGATGTCGCGATGCCGGCAAAAGAGCAGCCGGCAGAGGAGATCGCTGTGGAGGATGTGTCGGTGGAGAACATACCGGAAGAAGGGCGGGAAGGCGGCGCGCCTGTGCCGGCGGACAGTCCTTACGGCGGCGGCACGCCCTATCAGAATGGCCCTGCGGTGTCCGAACCGCAGCAGGGCGGCGGGGATCCGTACGGCGGCGGTACGCCGTATGGGAACAGTGCATCTTATGGCGGGCAGCCCTATCCGGGCGGCAGTCCTTATGGCGGCGGTACGCCCTATCAGAATGGCCCTGCCATGTCCGGGCCGCAGCAGGGCGGCGGGGATCCGTACGGCGGCGGTACGCCGTATGGGAACAGTGCATCCTATGGCGGGCAGCCCTATCCGGGCGGCAGTCCTTATGGCGGCGGCACGCCCTATCAGAATGGCCCTGCCATGTCCGGGCCGCAGCAGGGCGGCGGGGATCCGTACGGCGGTGGTACGCCGTATGGGAACAGTGCATCCTATAGCGGGCAGCCCTATCCGAATGGCGGCTCATACGGCGGCGGCTATAACGGAAATGCGTACAACGGTCAGTACAGCCCTTACGCAGTTCCGCCCAAAAAGAACAAAAACGGCCTGGTGATCGGTATTGTCGTCACGGTGATCGTTCTGTTCCTGATCGCCGCGTCTGCGCTGACGTACAGGCTGGTGCGGATGATTATGCAGGACGGCGGCCGGAAGTATGACGACAGGGAAGAATACAATTTCGATGAAGATGACGGCTGGGGCATCCATCATGACGACAGCCGCGGCGATACGCCGGACTATGATGAGGACGGCGACGATGGCTCCCGGGAGGAGAGCGGCGCGTCCGACGAGGGCGGGTATTATGAACTGCACGACGAGCTTAGGTGGGATCTGTCCTATGTTGTGGACTTCGAGGAGTATTACGAGGGGGACGACGGGGAGGATTCATCGGACAGCGGCAGGGATATCTACATCACCTACCCTGTGATCGCCGGGGACGATGTGCCGAATCTGGACAGCCTGAACCGGACGATCATGGACGAGGTCGATTTTCTGAAGGACGTGGCGGACGACGCCGAGGAGGGCGTGGACGTCCATCTGAGCGGAGAGGCGTATGTGACTTACATGGACGAGGAGCGGCTGAGCATCGTCTTTGAGGAGAATCTGTACCTCGATTATGGGGGCAGCGAACAGGTCGTGGACTACTATCTGTACAGCCTCAACATTGACATGGAAAACGGCGTTGTGCTGGACAACGGGAGCATGGTCAATACGGACGACGATTTTTCCGTGGATTTCCGGAGAAGGAGCGACGAGCAGAACGGGGAGATCAGTTACCTGACGGCGCTTTCCGACCAGGAGATTACGGAGTATTTTAAGTCCGACGATATCATCGTGTTCTACACGCCGCTCGGCATGGAGATCGGATTCAACTACGAGTACGGCTGGGTGACGGTTACTTACAGGGATT
Organism: uncultured Lachnospiraceae bacterium; assembly: GCA_947626775.1. Taxonomy (GTDB): domain Bacteria; phylum Bacillota; class Clostridia; order Lachnospirales; family Lachnospiraceae; genus UBA3282. The sequence goes on from CANQTL010000004.1 coordinate 63,497, forward strand.
ATGAACAGTATCTGCGCGTGTTCTGACGGCGGACACGGAGCGCTTGACACGATCGGAAATTTTACGTGGGGGCGGCGCTGATTAGTACTTGCAAAAAGTGCTAAATAATAATAAAATAATAAAGGCAAAGTATGCGTAATATACAAAAATGAAAAACAGCACAATAAGGGGGACACATGGAATGAAGAAAAAAAGTCTGATAGCCTCGGTCATGATCATGAGCGCGGTTATCGTCATCCTGACGGCGTGTATCATCGGCGGCAACGCGGTGATCTCACTGAAGTCCATGTCCCGTTCGTCCTATTCGACCTACGAGACGGCGATGGACGAGGGATACAAGACGGAGATCAAGTCGCAGGTACAGAGCACCATAGCGATCATGCAGGCGGAGTACGACAAGTATATGGCCGGTGAGAAGACGGAGGAAGAGGCTAAGTACGACGCGAAGGAAACCATTCGTGCGATGCGTTACCGGGATGACCAGAGCGGTTATTTCTGGATCGACGATACGGATTACATACTGGTGATGCATCCCATTCTGGTGGAGAATGAGGGCAACAACCGTTACGATCTGGAAGATCCCAATGGCGTCATGATCGTGCAGTCAATCGTCAAGGTCTGCCAGACGCCGGAGAAGGGCGGCTTTAACGAGTTCTATTTCACTAAGTCGGACGGCGTGACCGTGGCGCCCAAGATCGCGTATTCGCAGATCTTCGAGCCCTGGGGCTGGATCGTATCCACCGGCAACTACGTGGACGATATCACGCTGGCGAAAGAGGATACGCAGAAGAGTCTGGACGATCAGTACAATTCCATGCTGCTGCGTGTGGATATCATGTTTGTGGTAGCGATCGTGCTTGCGCTGGTGATCGCTTTTGTGGTGGCCAGAGTCATCACCGCGCCGCTCAGAAAGATCCAGGAGTTTGCGGGGCATATCTCGGAGGGTGATCTGACGACCGACGTGGAAGTAAAGCAGAAGAACGAGATCGGCCAGACGTCCGACGCTCTCAGGGTCGCGCAGGACAATATGCGCGAGCTGCTGCACGGCATCACAAATGTGGCGGAGGGTGTGGACGGCGTGCTGCACCAGTTCGAGTCCGCTTTCAATAATATGCGGGAATCCATCAGACAGGTGGGCGACGCGGTCAACTCCATTGCGGACAATGTGAGCCAGCAGGCGGATTCTACCGACACCGCCAACGGCGATGTGAGCGTGATGGCCGATAAGATCAGACAGACCGAGTCCGAGGTGGAAGCGCTCGATCAGAATGCAAGAGATATGAATCAGATCAGCGAACAGTCCATGGGAACCCTGAAGCAGTTGATCGACGTCAACGATACGACGAGAAAGAGTATTTCCGGCGTGGCGGAACAGATCAATTACACGCATGAATCCGTACAGCAGATCCATATGGCGGCGAACCTCATCAACGAGATCGCGGATCAGACGAGCCTGCTGGCGCTGAATGCGAGCATCGAGGCGGCGAGAGCCGGAGAAGCCGGCAGAGGGTTTGCGGTCGTGGCGGACGAGATTGCCAAGCTGGCGAACCAGTCCTCGCATTCTGTCGAGGAGATCAACAAGGTGGTCGACGAGCTGCAGACGAATGCGACCAAGTCCGTCGAGGGCATGAAGGAGATCAACGTCTCCATGGAGAAACAGGTCGACTCCCTCACCGAGACGCAGAAGATCTTTATGGATCTGCACAGGGAGCTGGGCAACTGCGTATCTTCCGTGCAGTCGATCGACGAGCTGACGACGGAGGTGGAGCGGCAGAGAGGCAATGTCATCGACTCCCTGAACGTGCTCAACAAGCTGGCACAGGACAATGCGGCCGTGGCTCAGGAGACGTCGGCGATGTCCAGCGATCTGTCCAGAGTCGTGGACGATTCCAACTCGATTGTGGAAGAGCTGCAGGATAAGATGACTGCGCTGATGAACAGCATCCATAAATTCAAGATCTGACAGACACAGATCCAAACGGGCCCCTCGGTTTTTCTCCGAGGGGCTTTTTACAGAAAAGGAGAAGAGCAAGATGTGTACTGCAGCAACCTATAAGACAAAGGATTTTTATTTTGGCCGGACGCTGGACTATGAGTTTTCCTATGGGGATGAAGTGACCGTCACACCGCGCAATTATCCGTTCCGCTTCCGGCAGATGGGGGACATGAAAACGCATTACGCGATGATCGGCATGGCGTATATAGCCCAGGATTATCCTCTGTATTACGACGCCGCCAACGAGCGCGGGCTGGGAATGGCGGGGCTGAATTTTGTCGGCAACGCGGCGTTCTGGGATCAAAAAGAGGGACGGGACAACATTGCGCAGTTTGAGCTGATCCCCTGGATCCTCGGACAGTGCGCTACGGTGAAGGAGGCGCGAAGCCTTGTGGAAAAGATGAATCTTCTGAACGTGCCCTTCAGCGAAGAACTGCCGCTCTCGCAGCTTCACTGGATCATTGCGGACAGAGAGGAGTGTATCACGGTGGAGGCGGTCGCAGAGGGGATCAGGATTTACGACAATCCGGTGGGAGTATTGACGAACAATCCGCCCTTTGACAAGCAGATGTTCGCGCTCAACAACTATATGTATCTGTCGCCGCGGTCTCCGAAGAATACGTTCGGCGAGGGACTCGAACTGCAGCGCTACAGCAGGGGCATGGGCGCCATCGGGCTGCCGGGCGACCTTTCATCCCAGTCCAGGTTCGTGAAGGTGGCTTTTACGAAGATGAATTCCCGTTCCGGGGACGGCGAAGCCGAGAGTGTCAGCCAGTTTTTCCATATCCTGGGCTCAGTGGATCAGCAGCGCGGCTGCTGTGAGCTGGACGACGGCAAATATGAGATCACGCTCTACACTTCCTGCTGCAACACGGACCGGGGCGTCTACTATTACACGACCTACGACAACCACCAGATCACGGCGGTGGACATGCACAGAGAGGATCTGGACGGAAGCCGTCTGGTCCGTTATCCTCTGGTCAGGGGAGAGCAGATCAGGATGCAGAATTAAGGGGGGGGGAGGGAGAATTCTTTGGCTGATCCGAAGACCCTGCCGATTTTTCGGACGTTGTGCAGAAAGCGGTTGCATAACGTCCTTTTTTTTGTTACACTTAGTGTATCTGAAAAAGATGGAATTCTGCTATGCACATCAGGCGTTTCGCCGCGATTTCCATTTGTTTCGCATTATTTATTGGGAAGGAGGGGCCGTCGGGTATTTCTGAGAGAGTTTTATTGGACAGCAGACATGCTACAATCAGGATCATAGAAAAATTACATTGACAAAATCGAACATTTGTTTTAATCTGATAACAGAACAGAGGTTCTATGAGAAAGGGAGAACAGGATATGGAAAGAGAAGAAAAATTAAAGGCATTGGATGCGGCTTTGGGGCAGATAGAGAGACAGTTCGGCAAGGGAGCCGTTATGAAGCTCGGCGATCCCGCCGCACAGATGAATGTGGAGACGATCCCAACGGGCTCTCTGAGCCTGGATCTGGCGCTTGGTCTGGGCGGTATCCCTAAGGGCAGGATCGTAGAGATCTACGGGCCGGAGTCCAGCGGCAAGACGACCGTCACACTGCATATGATTGCGGAAGTGCAGAAGAGGGGCGGTATTGCAGGATTTATCGACGCGGAACACGCGCTCGACCCGGTGTATGCGAAGAATATCGGCGTGGATATCGACAATCTTTACATATCGCAGCCGGACTGCGGCGAGCAGGCGCTCGAGATCACGGAGACGATGGTTCGCTCCGGCGCGGTGGACATTATCGTGGTGGATTCCGTGGCGGCGCTCGTGCCGAAGGCGGAGATTGACGGGGATATGGGCGACAGCCATGTGGGACTGCAGGCGCGTCTGATGTCCCAGGCGCTCAGAAAACTGACGGCGGTGATCAGCAAGTCGAATTGTACCGTTGTGTTTATCAACCAGCTCCGCGAGAAGGTCGGCATCATGTTCGGCAATCCGGAGACGACCACCGGAGGCCGCGCACTGAAATTTTACTCTTCCGTGCGTCTCGACGTCCGCAGAATCGAATCTCTGAAACAGGGCGGAGAGGTGATCGGCAACCGCACGAGGGTCAAGGTCGTCAAGAACAAGATCGCGCCGCCTTTTAAGGAGGCTGAATTTGATATTATGTTTGGCGAGGGTATCTCTGTGGAGGGCGATATTCTGGATCTCGCGGCGGATAACAATATCGTCAATAAGAGCGGCGCATGGTACGCCTACGAGGGCAATAAGATTGGCCAGGGCAGGGAGAACGCGAAACAGTATCTGAAGGATAACCCGGCGGTCTGCGCAGAGATAGAGCGCAGAGTGAGGGAACTGTTCAACCTGAATGCAGCGCAGGCGGAGGAGGCGGGAACGCCAGCCGTCGATGCGGTTTCCGCGGCGGCTTCGGAACAGTCCGCCAGATAAACCGCCGGGATACGGAGAGAGACAATGCTTGTGACACAGATTGCCGGAACCTCGTCGGGTGCGAGGTTCCGGATTTCTATTGACGGACAGTTCGCCTTTGTGCTGTACAGGGGCGAAATGCGGAACCTTCATATCGAGGAGGGCCGGGAGCTTCCGGAGGAGAGCTATCGGCAGATCATGACACAGATTCTGCCGAAGCGGGCGAAGCTGCGGAGTATGAATCTGCTGCAGGCCAGGGATTACACGAGAAAACAGCTGGAGGACAAACTGCGGCAGGGCGATTATCCAGAAGCCTGCATCGAGGAGGCGATTGCCTATGTGGCGTCCTATGGATATCTTGACGACGGGAGGTATGCGAGAAATTATATCGAGTACCGGCTGCAGTCGAAAACCAGGGCGCAGATCGAGGCGGAGCTGCAGAGGAAAGGCGTTGCCAGGGATGTGATCAGAGAAGCCTTCGACGAGCTGGAAAAGACGGGCGCAGTACAGGATGAGGCGGAGATGATCCGGGCGCTTCTGGATAAGAGAAAGTACTGCGCGGATACGGCTGACGCGAAAGAGCGGCAGAGAATGTACGGTTATCTGTGCCGCAGGGGATTCTCGCCGGAACTGGTCAGGAAGGCTCTTTCATGACGTTCCGACCAGATGTCCGGTGAATTCTTCAAACAGGTTTTCTTCGCGCTTGCGCATAAACAGCGTCAGGCGGCTGCCCTGAAACGAGAACTGCAGATGGATGCTGCCGACGCAGGAGTCTATGACCTGGACTTTCACATACAGCGTGTCGTCGGGGAGCCATACGCCGCTGGAGGCGCAGTTTAGATCATAGAGAGGCAGAAGGCCGGATTTGGGATAGCCCATGCCGAAATCGATCCGGTATTCCGCGCCGCGGTATCCGAATGTGAAGACGCCGTCGGTCTGCGCGTTCCCGGTCCCGGCATCCTGGGACGGGTTCGGAATGTCGATCTGCAGGAAGGAGAAATCGCTGTCCTGTACCCGATACCGCCTGGCAGAAATTTTTTCCGCCAGGGGAGAGGCGGTTCTTCCAGCCGGCACGTGGAGCGTGCGGGAGGAGAGGAAACGCTGATACTGCGTATCCTTCGCCGCCGGTAGAGGGCTGTCGCCGATGCAGGGCAGCACTTCCTCGTACAGCGCGTCGTAGATCTGCTGGTTGCCGCCGCTTATGTCCTGCGTGTCCGCGGTTGTCACGCAGATGAGATCGAAGTCGGGCAGCACGATGACGAGCTGGCCGCCCATACCATAGCAGACGTAACCGTTCTTCTCTGTGCGCCAGATCTGCATGCCGTAGCCGCAGGCCTCGCTCGGAAGAGGCGCGGTCACTGCGGTGGCGGTGAGACAGGAAGTCGCTTCCCGGATGTAGGAGGCGGACAGCAGCTGCGCGCCGTCGATGTTTCCCTCGCGGTACAGGAAAAGACCGAATTTCAGAATGTCCATGGAGGTGGCGACCAGGCCGCTGCCGCCGATGGAGACGCCGAAGGGATCCTTTAACAGATAGGAAACTTCAGAGAAGCCGACGGGCGCCAGTTTCTCCTTGATATAGTCGAGCATATCCATGCCGCTCAGCTTCTCCGCCAGGGCGCACAGCGTGTGCGCGGAGGAAGTGTCATAGTGGAAGACGGTTCCGGCGGGGTGCGTTGGAGGCGTTGTGAAGAAACTCTCCACCCAGTCCCTGTCCATGTCAAGTTTGTAGGTCGTCTTCTCATGACAGGTGCGCATCATGAGCATGTCGCGGATTGTCATCGCCGCGATATAGGGATGGACGTCTGCGGGTACTTTTTCGGGGAAATAGTCGACAATCCTGTCGTCCAGGGACAACCGTCCTTCGTCCGCCAGCAGGCCGATCGCCACGGCGGTAAAACTCTTGGTGATCGAGAACATGCGGTGCAGCGTGTCCGCCCTGCACGGGGCGTAGTAGCTCTCGCAGATCAGTTTGCCGCGGCGCATGATGAGCAGGCTGTGCATGGGGATCCGCCTCTTCTCCAGGCGCTCCATCATGCGCATGATGCAGTCTGCAGGGACGCCCGTCTGCTCGGGGGCGGCGTGTTCGATCGTAAGCATATCGCTTGTATCCTCCTGAAAATTCCGTTCTCTGTGTCCGTGCAGGACGCCGGCCGATCGATGCGGGAGCGCAGAAAGACGGCCGGCTTTGCCGGGACAATTTTATTTTAACAATTTGCGGACGAATATACAAGCGGTGGGTCGAATAAATTTGTAAGCACTTACAATATGCCGGCGGGGCAAAAGTTTTGGGCGATATGTTACACTTTCCATAAAAATATTAAAATTTTTAGCATATTTTCATAGAATATACTTTACAAGACGAGAAGCGGTGTGATATGATTATCAAGTAGTATGAAAGTGCTTACATATTCTTCCGTAACAGGAGGCAGAATGTACAAAGCACAACAATCAAAGGAGGTTTACTATGAAAAAGAAAGTAGTTTCCCTGCTTTTGGCAACCACCATGGTTGTTTCATTAGTAGGCTGTGGGGGAGGGAGCGATTCTTCTACCACAGAACCCGCCGCAGACGCAGGCACGGAAGCTCCGGCTGCTGACGCAGGCACGGAGACAGAGGCTGCCGCTGACGCAGGCACAGAGACAGAGGCTGCCGCTGACGTGGAGAAGCCGGAAGAGATCACCATCATGGTTGACGGTACGGTGTTCACGGAGGAGAACGGTCGCGATCAGTTCATCGCTAAGCTCGAAGAGCTGACGGGCATCAAGATCAACGTGATCCAGCCCGACCATGACGCATACTATGACGTAGTTGGTCAGCAGATCGCATCCGGAGACTGGCCGGACGTGCTGATTCTTGCATCTACACAGATGTCCAGCTACGGTTCCGAGGGTGTTCTCTGGGATATGGCTGACGCCTGGAACAATTCTGAGCTGAAGAAGCGTCAGGAGGCGTTCAACGGCGCAGGCGTAGTTGAGTCTATGTTCATCGACGGTCACCTCTACGGTATGCCGGCGGCGCACGGTAACGGCTGCGTTACCTACGTAAAGCAGAAATGGCTTGACGACGCGGGCATCACGACGCTGCCCACCAACTTCGACGAGTACTATGACATGCTGCTCAAGCTGAAAGAGGCTGAGGGCGTTGACTATGTAGTGGCTGCATCCGGTTTCCTGAATGCCGAGGCTCCTTTCATCAACTATCTGCCTGAGTTCTACCAGGATGCATGGCCGAGCTTCTATCAGAAGGACGACGGCACATGGGCAGACGGCTTTGCTGAGGATTCCATGAAGGCGGCTATGGAGAGACTGGCACAGGGTGTTAAGGATGGCGTGCTCGATCCCGAGTCCACCAGCTATGCAACCAGCGACGTCCGCAACAAGTTCTACGACGACAGCCTTGGCGTATTCACCTACTGGGCTGGTACCTGGGCAAGCAACATCAAGAACAACTGCGAGAACAACGGTCTGGACGGCACGATGGCAGTCCTTGAGCCTATCGCAGAGGTTGGCGAGTACATCGACCGCGTATCTCCGGCTTGGTGCATCACCACGGCCTGCGAGAATCCTGAAGGCGTATTCAAATACTTCATCGAGGCGATGCAGGACGGCGGCGACGTACAGTTCCTGTGGACCTACGGTGTAGAGGGGACGCACTGGTCTACGGCGGCTGAGACGCTGTACGCGGATACGGACGACCCGAAGACCTACGCTGAGGGCGAGTTCCACATGCTCGACAACCTGGAGACCCCCGGTTCCCAGTACACCAAGGCTCACATCGATCCGATGCTTGCTCTGACGGAGCTGGCGGACGACCCTCGTGAGACGACGGTAGCGCCTGAGGCTCTGGAAGCTCAGGATCTGTTCAACACGCATTCCGTAGGTGCATTCGTAATTCCTTCTACGGACGCTATGAACCAGTACAACGGTGATCTGATGACAGAGAAGCAGTCCCTTGTAACGAAGGTCGCTCTCGGTGAGATGACTGTTGATGAGGCGTATGCAGAGTACGAGTCCGGCGGTTATGCCGATATGTCTCAGCAGATCGTTGACTCCCTGAACGCACAGTAAGAAAGATTCAGTGATTAAGGATTAGGCGGAGCGCTTTTACTCCGCCTAATCTATCAGGGGAGGCGGCCGCTCACCGCTTCCGCGACGCAGTATCAGAGCGGTATTTCTTCAATTATGTGGGAGAGGAAGGACGGATATGAAGGAAAAGAAAAAAAATAAGACTATGGCTAAAATTTACAAGTATAGGGGATTTTATCTGATGTTCCTTCCGGTATTTGTATTTGCCATCATATTCTTTTATGCCCCGATGCTCGGTATCCGCTATGCGTTTACCAACTATAACGGCATAAGAGAACCTGCGTTTACGAGGTTAGAGAACTTCCAGCGGATGTTCTCGATGCAGAATTTCTGGTCGGCATTCTGGAACACCATTCAGATCAGTATCATCAAGCTGTTACTCACGACGGCATTTGCGGTTATCGTGTCGATCCTGCTGAATGAGATTGCCAACCTCCTGTTTAAGAAAGTAGTGCAGACGATCATCTATCTGCCGCACTTCATGTCATGGGTTGTGACGGCATCGATTTTCTCCCTGATCCTGTCGCCCTCGAGCAGCGGCCTTGTCAATACGCTTCTCGTGAATATGGGCGTTCTGGATTCCAACAACATGATCTACTTCCTGGGAAATTCGAAGTGGTGGCGTCCTGCTTATTATATCATCAATCTCTGGAAAGAGACCGGTTGGCAGACCGTCATCTTCATGGCGACGCTGGCCGGCATCAATACGGATCTTTACGAGGCGGCGGCCATTGACGGCGCCGGCAGATGGGGTAAGATGTGGTACATCACCTTCCCGCAGCTGCGCAATACAATCCTGACGGTTATTATCCTGAACCTTGCCAAGGTCATGAACCTGTTCGAGTCCGCTTTCGTACTGCAGAACGACGCGGTGCTGAACGTGTCGAACGTGCTCGAGACCTACATCTACTATCAGAGCTTTAACAGCGGCGCTATTCCGAACTACGGCTACACGACGGCGGTCGGCCTGTTCAAGTCTCTGGTGGGCTGTGTGCTCGTTCTTGTCTGCAACCAGTGGAGTAAGAAGGTACGCGAAGGCCGCGGAATCGTGTAAGGAGGGAATGGCATGAAACAGAAAAAGAAAATTTCGGTTTTTCAGATCGTCAATGGTCTGGTGTTTATTATACTGGCGTTTGTTATCCTGATCCCGATGTGGAAGGTTATCGTTGACTCCTTCGACTTACATACGGCATACGGTATGAAACTGTGGCCGGAGGCTTTCGGTCTGGACGGTTACATCAACGTCTTCTCGAACCCGACGCTGTTACGCCCGCTGATCATTTCCTTCATCACCACGATTGTTGGTACGCTGATCGCGCTGACGTTATCCACACTGGGCGCGTATGTGCTGATCCAGTGGGATATGCCGGGTAGAAACTTCTTTGCGAACATGCTGCTGTTTACGATGATCTTCAACGGCGGTATGATCCCGACCTACCTGGTATTGAGAGGACTGCACCTGACGAACACGATCTGGGTCGTTATACTGTTCCCGGCATTGAACGTGTACAATCTGGTGCTGATGAGGAACTTCTTTGAGGGTATTCCGCAGAGTCTGTTTGAGTCGGCTACGCTGGACGGCTGCACGCCGATGCAGACCTTTATCCGCATCGTGCTGCCGATGTCCAAGGCGGCGCTGGCATCCATCGGCCTGATGTTCGCGGTAACGTACTGGAACGATTACACACACTACAAACTGTACATCACAGATTCCAAGTGGTACAACTTCCAGATGAAACTGCGCGGCATGGTTATGGGAAGCGATCTGCCCCCCACGGCAGGCAGCAACGCGACGGAGAACACGGTCAAGAACGCGGCGATCATCATCGTTATCATCCCGTTCATGATCCTGTATCCTTTCTTACAGAAGTACTTCGTCAAGGGTGTCAATATCGGCGCTGTCAAGGAGTAATGGCTCTGAATTGAAATAGGTAAGCATAGTTGGTGCAGCGACTCGTTTCTCTGCACCAACTTTTTACGCGGGCAGTGAGCCAAGCTGACAAGCTTGCTTGTCAATTTGGCGAACGCCGCGAAAAAATAATATAGCGATTTGGAGGAGCATATGAACACAATATTTTGGGCGGGAGATTCCACGGTACAGTTTAACGGAATCCTGACATTTCCGCAGACAGGGCTTGGACAGGTGCTGCCGCTGTACTTAAAGCCGGAGATCCGGGTGGAGAATCATGCGAAGAACGGGCGCAGCACGAAAAGTTTTATCGATGAATCCAGGCTGGTGCCGATCTACGACCGCATCTCGGAGGGGGATTTCCTCTTCATCCAGTTCGGCCACAACGACGAGAAGGAGGCGGATCCGGCGCGCTACACCGACCCGGAGACGGAGTATCGGACGAATCTCGGCAAATTTGTCAACGTGGCGAGGGACAAGAAGGCGCATCCGGTTCTGATCACGCCGCTGGAGCGGAGAAACTTTAAGCCGGATGGCCATCTGGAGGAGAGCCTGCATCTTCCCTATGTCAACGCGATGAAGGAGACGGCGAAAGAGCTGGACGTGCCGCTCATCGACCTGTTTACCATGAGCCGCGAGAAGCTGGAGAAGGTCGGCCCGGAGAATACGCTGACCTGGTACATGCACATACCCGCAGGCGTCTATCCGTATCACCCGGAAGGGCTCGACACGGACAATACGCATCTGCGTTATGAGGGCGCGGTGATCTATGCGGGCTGCATTGCGCTGGGCCTGAAAGAACTGGGAGGCATCTATGCGGATCTTCTCATGGAGGATCTGTTTGCCAAGCCTTTTTACGGAATGTAACTGATATGTGGAACAGCTTGGAACCGCGCGGATATCGGCGCGGTTCTGCTGTGGAGAGGAGAGTATTTATGGAGCGTTTGTGGAAATCTGATCTGGGGGACGGCACATACCGGAATCCTGTCCTGTACGCGGATTACTCCGATCCCGACGTGATTCGGGCGGGGGACACTTTCTATATGACGGCGTCCAGTTTTAACTATATTCCCGGGCTGCCGATTCTGATCTCGAAGGATCTGGTGAACTGGGAGCTGGTCAATTATGCCATCAAGGAGCGTATCGACTATGACGTGTACGACACGCCGCAGCACGCCAAAGGCGTCTGGGCGCCCGCGATCCGGTATCATGACGGAGAGTTTTACATCTACTATGGGATGCCGGACGAGGGGATCTTTATGGTGAAGGCGAAGGATCCTCTGGGAGAGTGGGAGAAGCCGGTGTGCGTGCTCGAGGCGAAGGGGCTGATCGATCCCTGTCCGTACTGGGAGGAGGACGGAACAGCGTACATCGTGCACGGTTATGCGAAGAGCCGGATCGGTTTCAAGAGCTGTCTCGGCATTTTCCCGATGACGGCGGACGGCACGAAGGCGACGGCGCCGGATCATATTCTGTTTAACGGGGTGGAGACGCAGCCCACCATCGAGGGGCCGAAAGTTTACAGGCGAAACGGCTTCTATTATATTCTCGCCCCCGCGGGAGGCGTGCGGACGGGCTGGCAGACAGCGCTTCGCTCGAAGAGCATCTATGGTCCCTATGAGGAGAAGATCGTCATGAAGCAGGGGGACACCGAGGTGAACGGCCCGCACCAGGGCGCTCTGATCGATACCCTGTCAGGGCAGGAGTGGTTTCTTCATTTTCAGGACAGAGGGCTCTACGGCAGAATCGCACACTTGCAGCCCGTGCACTGGGAGAACGACTGGCCGGTGATCGGCGTGGACCAGGACGCGGAGGGCTGCGGCAGACCCTGTATCGTCCACGAAAAACCCGATATGGGAAAGGACAGCGAACTGACTTACCTGGAGGCGTCGGACGAGTTTTCCAATGAAAAACTCGGTTTACAGTGGCAGTGGCTCGGCAATGCGAAGAGGAATTTCTGTTCTCTGACGGAACGCCCCGGGCGTCTCAGACTGTTTGCACTGAATCCTTCGGGCGCGGCGCAGCCGATTCTGTGGAATAACGCCAATGTGCTGACACAGAAACTGGTGTGCCCCTGCTTCAGGGCGGAGACGAAGATAGAACTCGGCGGCCTGAAAGAGAACGGGCAGGCGGGACTTGTCATGATGGGCGGGCACTACGCTTATCTCGCGGCGCGTATCGTAAGCGGGAAGAAAAAGCTGATCTATGCGCAGAGCTATGACGGCGAAAAGGGCATGGAGGAGGAGACGAGAAAACTCGGGCTGAAGGAGGATGTCACGGAACTTTGGCTCAGGGAGAGTCTGACGGAGGACAGCTTCACAATGGAGTATTCTGTGGATGGAGAGAACTATGTGAAGGCGGATACGTCCTTCTTCCCTACCGACCACACCTGGGTAGGCGCGAAGATCGGTCTGTTTGCGGGAACCGTTTCCGGTGCAGAACCGTGCGGTTATGCGGATTTTGACTATATTCATGTGGAGAGCCTGCAGGAGGAGTAAATGGAGATGACGATCTGGGAAGCGGTTGAGCGGCAGGATATAGAGGAAGTCAGGCGGATCCTGACGGAAAATCCCTCCGTCATAGACGAGAAGGACGAAGGCGGGACGCCCGTGTGGTTCTATGCCGCGGCGGGCGGCAGCCTGGAACTGGTGCGGTATATCGTGGAGTATTCCCGGGCCAGCATGAACACGGTGGATGCAAAGAACAGAAACATTCTCCACTACGGCGCGACGTCGGGAGACGTGGATCTATGCCGTTATCTGGTGGAAAAAGTTGGCATGGATATCCTGAGCGGCGACCGTGATCTGGTGACGCCTTATCAGCTTGCCTATGAAGGCGGACATGCGAAGCTGCTCGCCTATTTTGAGGAGCGGACGGGCGCTCCCTATGAGGAGATGTACCACAATCCCGTCAGGCGGGGCATGTTTCCAGATCCTTCCATCGTGCGTGTGGGAGAAGATTACTACATGGTCAACTCCAGCTTTATCTTCTTCCCGTGCATTCCGATCTCTCATTCCAGGGATCTGGTGCACTGGGAGATCATCGGCCACGCCATCACGAACCCGAAGTGGGCGAAACTGGGCGATCTGGAGGGCGGCAGAGGCTACTGGGCGCCGGATATCTCCTATTGCGACGGCATTTTTTATATCACGGCGACTTACCGGCTGAACGATACGGGGACGGTCTACCGCAGGCAGATCGTCGTCTCCTCCGACAGGCCGGAGGGGCCGTACAGCGAGCCGTCTTACATCGAGGAGGACGGTATCGATCCGTCTATCTTCCATGACGACGACGGCAGACATTACATGCTCTTAAACAGAGGAGCACGGATCTTCGAGCTGTCCGCGGATTGTAAACGGCAGATTTCGGAGGCGAGGCTGCTCTACTACGGCGATCAGAAACGCGCGCCGGAAGGACCGCATCTTCTGCACAGGGACGGCTGGTATTATCTCTTTCTGGCGGAGGGCGGCACGGGCGTGGGACACCGCATCACCGTGGCCAGGAGCAGGACGCTTATGGGCGATTATGAACCCTGTCCCTACAACCCGATCATGCGGCAGGAGGACGAGGGCGCGGGGATCTGGCGCTGCGGCCACGGCAAGCCCGTACAGACAGCGGCGGGAGACTGGTACATGGTCTATCTGTGCGGCAGGAAACTGTGGCGGGACGGCGAGATCGGTCCTGCCGTGTGCAGTATGCTCGGCAGGGAGACTGCGCTGGACCCGATCCGCTGGACCGAAGACGGGTGGCCTGTCGTGAATGAGCTGAACGGGCCGAGCGTCCTGCAAAAGAGGCCGGCGCTTCCGCTTTATGCGCCGAACGAACTTCCCGGTATGCAGTGGGTCAGCCCCAGAGAGCCGGAGGAGGGCGGCGTGCGAATCGAGGGAAACTGCTTCGTTTTACAGGGGAGCAGGGCGCCGCTGTCCGACGTGGCGGCCCGCAATCTCTGTCTGCGGAGACAGTCGGACTTCAGTTTCGAGGCCAGGGTGAAGATGCATCTTCCGGAGCTTCTGGACGGACAGGAGGCGGGGATCACCTGTTACTACGACGAAAACAGCTGGGTGAGTTATGCGCTTGGCAGGGATAGAGAGAGGCTGTTCCTGCAGGCGAAGGAACATATTGGCAGGGAGACGTCTGCACACGGAAAGACGTATCTGCCCGTACAGGCGAGAGGCGCAGCTGCCAATGAAGGGGACGGCGCAGCGCAGTCTCTCATCACGCTCGGCGTCAGGACGAGAGGTCTGGAAAGGCAGTTTTTTGCGGTGATGGGGGAATTTCAGTGCGAGAGCGAACTGCTTGCGGACGTCTACTATCTGTGCGACGAGGGCGTCCTGATGGGCAAGCGTTTCACGGGAGCGATGGTCGGCATGTACGCCTATGCGGGGGAGAGCGGACTGACTGCCACATTTGAGGATTTTGTATATAAGGGGATCTGATGGGAAAATTTACAGACAGGATATCGGTGCTCGACAAGCGCAAAAACAGTGAGAAAAACAGGGAACAGATCCTGAGCGGCAACATGATGAAAGCGATTCTTGCGCTGGCGGTTCCGGTTATCATCAACAGCTTTCTGCAGACGATGTACAACCTGACGGACACTTACTGGCTCGGCACGCTGGGGACGGAGGAACTGGCGGCGATTAACCTGATTACACCGGTGCAGAATATCGTCGTCAACTTCGGTTCGGGAATCACGGTGGCCGGATCCGTGCTGATCGCCCAGTATATCGGTGCTGGCAAAAGGGAGGACGCGCGCTCCATGGCAAATCAGATCTTTGCCTGCGCAGTGCTGTTTGCGGTCCTCTGCGCGCTGGTCTGCAACCTGACGACGCCGGCGATCGTCACCTGGCTGGGCGCGGAGGGCGATACGTGGACGTACAGCAGGATTTACATGCAGCTGGTGATTCTGGACATGCCGTTTTTGTACACGGTCAATATCTACGCGGCGATTCATCAGGCGCAGGGCGACACGGTGCGTCCGATGCTGTTAAATCTGCTCGGCATCACGTTCAACATGGTATTGGATCCGCTGTTTATGGTGGGATTTCGCTGGGGCGTGGCGGGAGCGGCTCTTGCCACGGTCATGGCAAAGGCGGTTCCGGCGGCGATCGCTTTTATCCTGTTACACAGTCAAACGGCTCCGATCCGTCTGGAGTTAAAGCGGCTGAAGTTTGAGAGGGAGAAGCTGAAGAGCATCGTCGTCATCGGACTTCCCACCGCCATCGGCGGCAGCACGATGCAGTTTGGTTTTCTGCTCATGAGCAAGAGCGTCTTCAAGTATGGCACACAGGCTATGGCGGCTTACGGCATCGGCAACAAGGTAAACGGGCTGATTTCGCTGCCCTCCAACGGCATCGGCTCGGCGGTGGCGACGATCGTGGGACAGAACGTAGGCGCCGGGCAGCTGGAGCGTGCGCGCGAGGGCTACAAACTCTCCATGAAAATGATAGTCGTCTTTCTCTTCGTGGGCGGTATGATCCTGTCGCGCATGCCGATCTCCACGGCGATCGTGCGCATCTTCTCGGAGGACGGGGAGGTGATCGCGATGGCGGCGGAGTTTCTGAGTATCATGGCCTTCTGGGTGTTTACGAACGGCGTCTACAATTCGACGATGGGACTCTTCCAGGGGTGCGGCCACACGGAAGTAACAATGCTCGTGGATGTCTCGCGGCTCTGGGTGTTCCGCTTCGCGACGCTGTATGTATGCGAGCGGCTGCTGCACATGGGTGTGCGGAGCATCTGGTACTCCGTGGTGGTCAGCAACGGCATCTCGGCGGTGCTTCTGTACTTGGTCTATCTGACCGGTTACTGGAAGAAGGCGCGGATCAGGCAGAAGGCGAAAACGGCGTGACAGACAGATGAAAAAGGGCGGGTTCTGTGTGAACCCGCCCTTTATGCCGCCGCCGGATATTGCGGCGGATGACGCACTTATAAGTTGAATCCGAAGTACCGCACTGCATTGTAATAGGAGATGTCCCTGACGATCTCGGAGAGAGCCGCCTCGTCGTACGGAAACTCGCCGTTTTCCACCAGATCGCCGATCAGATCGCAGAGGATGCGGCGGAAATATTCGTGCCTCGTATAGGACAGGAAACTTCTGGAATCTGTCAGCATGCCAACGAATCCCGAGAGATTTCCAAGGTTCGCGAGGGAGAGCATCTGATTTTTCATGCCGATCTTGTGGTCGTTGAACCACCATGCGCTTCCCTGCTGGATCTTGGCGACCGCTGTGGAATCCTGGAAGCAGCCGAGAATTGTGCCGATGGCCTCGTTGTCGTTGGGGTTTAAGCTGTACAGGATCGTTTTGGGCAGTTCGTTTGTCTCGATCAGCGCGTTGAGAAAATCAGCCATCTGTGCGGACGGCGCATAGTTGTTGATGCAGTCGTACCCGGTATCCGGGCCGAGCTTGTCGTACATCAGGCGGTTGTTGTCGCGCTTGCAGCCGTAGTGGAGCTGCATGACCCAGCCGCGCCTGTTGTATTCCCGGCCCACGAAGAGCATGAACGCGGTCTTGAACTGCAGTTCCTCCTCGCGGCTGACTGGAGCGCCGGACAGGCGCTTCGCAAAGATCGCCTCTATCTCCGCGTCCGTGGCGGGCGCATACATGACATATTCCAGCGCATGGTCGGACACGCAGCACTTTCTGGAGGCGAAGAAATCCATTCTGGTCTGCAGGGCCTTCTTCAGATCGCTGAAGGCTGCGATGGATACGCCGCTCACAGAGGAGAGCGTTTTGAGATAGTCGAGATATTCCGGCTTCTCGATGTTCATCGCCTTGTCGGGACGCCATGCGGGAAGTACCTGTACGTCAAAAGTGTCGTCCGCGGCGATGGCATCGTGCCATTCCAGAGAATCCACCGGATCGTCGGTGGTGCAGATCAGAGTCACGTTGGACTGTCTGATCAGATTGCGCACGCTCATGGAAGGCTCCGCCAGCTTGGCGTTGCACAGGTTCCAGACTTCCTCGGCGGTGTTTTTGTTCAGCGTGCCATGGTAGCCGAAGTAGCGCTGCAGCTCCAGGTGACTCCAGTGATAGAGCGGGTTGCCGATGGCTTTGCCGAGTACTTCGGCCCACTTGAAGAACTTCTCCTTGTCGGAAGCGTCTCCGGTGATGAAGTGCTCGTCCACGCCGCAGGAGCGCATGAAGCGCCACTTGTAATGGTCGCCGCCCAGCCATACCTGGGTGATGTTGTCGAACTTCCTGTCCTGTGCGATCTCTTTGGGATTGATGTGGCAGTGATAGTCCAGCACGGGCGTCTTCTCCGCATAATCGTGGAAGAGTTTCTGTGCGGTGGGGGTGGAGAGAAGAAAGTTCTCGTCCATAAATGCTTTCATAGAATACATACCTCCTGATTTTTATATTTTATGATATTATATTTGGATCCTTATTTCTGAGAGCCGGAAACCGGCAGGCGGGTGGTCCCCTTTTGGATCAGCTCGCCGGAATAAATGACTTTCGGCGGCATGTCCTCCCCGTTCAGCACGCTGATGCATGTGCGCACGAGCTGTGCGCAGAGCGTCTCCAGATGGTTGTCGATGGAGGAGATCTCGGGATCGCTGCAGGTGGTGAGCAGGGAGTTGTTGTAGCCGATGACGGCCAGATCCCCGGGAATGTCGATGCCCTGCAGCTTCGCGTATTTCACGGCTCCGGCGGCCAGCATGTCCTCCGACGCGAGGACGGCATGAAAGGAGAGCCCCTGCTCGTGCAGCCCGCAGAGAAAGCGGCACACGCCGTCGATGTCCTCGCGGGATCCCTCGTAGAACTGCATCAACTCCCCGCTGACGGCGATATTCCGCATATGGCAGGCCGACTGGTACCCTTCCAGCTTCCGCAGTCCGCTGTAGGAATGGGAGTTGTACAGATAGAGGATGTCCGTGACGCCGCTGTCGATCAGGGCGGCGGCGGCCTCCTGCGTAGCCTTGAAATCGTCGCACATGGTACAGAACACGTTGGGGCAGTCCATATCCGCGTTGAGCAGGAAGACCGGGATCTGCGCCGCCGCATTTCTGATGTAGAGATTGCGGTCTGTGTCCGTCTCGATATAATTCGATCCGGCCAGAATGACTGCGTCCACGCGCTGGTTGATCATCAGGGTGAGAGCGCTCTCCTTGTCGCCGTGCTCGTAGCCGGAACAGGTCAGAATGCAGTTGTAGCCGTTCTTTCTGAGATTGCCCTCGATGTAGTAAACGGCTTTGGCGAGATAGAGATCGGAGCTGTCGGCGCATATGATTCCTATGGAGTTCATGGTGTCCAGACCGAGCCCTCTGGCAAACGCGTTGGGGGTATAGCCGTACCGGTCGATGACTTCCATCACCTTCCTGCGCGTGGAGGGCTTGACGTTCGGACTGCCGTTCAGGACGCGGGACACGGTCGCGATAGACACGCCCGCCTGCTTGGAAATATCGTAAATGTTCACCGTTTCTAGCTCCTTTATTTCGGCCTTGCCAGGCGTCATGAAAACGTTTACATGATAAACATATTAATTATACAATAGGCAAAGTGGATTTACAATATTTTTTCCGCAAAAAAGAAACGGGGAAACAGGACCCGGAAGCTGTGAAAAACTACGGTTAAAATATAATGAAAACAAGGTTGACTTATACCCTTGTTGGATGTAAAATTTAATTTGTAAGCCCTTACACAATTTTGCGCTTTTTGAGATGGAATTACACAGATGTCCGGGCTTATGGAATACAAAGAGAATGGTATGGATCTCAGAATGGAGGACAAGATGGAATTATTGCAGAGAAGCAAAACGGGTAAGAAGGAAAGACCGGTCAGGGTACTGCAGTTCGGCGAGGGAAATTTCCTGCGCGGATTTGTGGACTATATGATCGATATCGCCAATGAGAAGGGGTTATTTGACGGAGACATCGTTCTGGTGAAGCCGATCGAGTACGGCACGCTGGACCGTTTTCATAATCAGGAGTGTCAGTACACGGTTTCCCTGCGGGGCATCGTGGACGGTGAGCCCACCGTGATGAACAGGGTGATCACCAGCGTGGCCGATGCGGTGGCTGCGCATGAAGAGTATGAGAAGTACAGCGCCTACGCGAAGCTCGACACGCTGCGCTACATTGTGTCCAACACCACCGAGGCCGGTATCGTATACGA
Source organism: uncultured Lachnospiraceae bacterium (assembly GCA_947626775.1). Classification (GTDB taxonomy): domain Bacteria; phylum Bacillota; class Clostridia; order Lachnospirales; family Lachnospiraceae; genus UBA3282. The sequence continues at coordinate 82,998 of CANQTL010000004.1, forward strand.
TGAGAGCGACCGGCTGGAAATGAATCCGCCTAAGAGTTTTCCGGCAAAACTGGCAAAATTCCTGTATGAGAGATATAAGCATTTCAACGGCGCTTCCGACAAAGGCCTTGTGATGCTGCCGGTGGAGCTGATCGACGATAACGGCATCCATCTGAGAGAGTGCGTCTTAAAGCAGGCGGACAACTGGGGGCTGGAGGACGGTTTTAAGAAGTGGCTCGACGAGGCATGCGTCTTCACCTCCACGCTGGTGGACCGCATCATTACCGGCTACCCTAAGGACGAGGATGAGAAGCTCTGGCAGGAGTGGGGCTACAGGGACGAGCTGATCGTGACCGGCGAGCCTTTCGCACTCTGGGTCATCGAGAGCGCCAGGGATATCAGCGGCGAGCTGCCGCTCGACAAAGCGCTGGAAGGCATGTCCGGCATGAACGTGATCTTCACGGACAACCAGAAACCTTACAAGCAGAGAAAGGTCCGCATCCTCAACGGCGCGCACACGTCTTTCGTTCTCGCGTCCTATCTGGCGGGCAACGATATCGTGCTGGAGTCCATGAAGGATGAGCTGATCTTCAAGTTCATGAAGGAGACGATTTTCGACGAGGTCATTCCGACGCTGACGCTGCCGAAGAAAGAGCTGGAAGATTTTGCGCAGGCGGTTATCACGAGATTCAACAATCCGTATGTGAAGCACGCGCTGCTGTCGATCTCCCTCAATTCCGTCTCCAAGTGGCGCGCGAGATGTATGCCCAGCTTCCTCGGCTATGTGGAGAAGAACGGCAAACTGCCTGCGCACCTGACATTCTCCATCGCGGCGCTGATGGCGTTTTATCAGGGCACGGAGCTTAGGGACAAGGCGCTGATCGGTCACAGGGACGGTCAGGAATATCAGATCATGGATGACGCGGCTGTGCTGCAGTTCTTCGCGGAGAATACCGGAAAAGACACGAAGCAGTTTGTCACGGATTTCCTGAACAATACGGACTTCTTCGGCGATGAACTGGGCAGGACCCAGGGCCTTGCGGACGCGGTTGCGGGCTATCTCGATGAGATTAACGCGAAAGGTATGAGAAAAACGATGGAGGAGCATTTCTCATGACGATCTTAAAAATCAACGAGGGCGACAATGTCGCCGTAGCGATAGAGACGATACCCGAGGGCGCCCAGGTGTCCGTCGGGAACGAGACCGTTACCGCTGTCACGGAGATCCCGGCGGGCCACAAGATGGCGCTCAGGGATCTCGCGGCGGGCGAGGAGGTCGTCAAGTACGGCTATCCCATCGGTCGCACCAAGGAGGCGGTGAAAAAGGGCGAGTGGATCCACACGCACAACGTAAAAACCGGCCTCGGCGATCTTCTGACATACACCTATGAGCCGACGGAGCCGAAGAAACTTCCCGCCAGAGAAGCGTATTTTGAGGGCTTCGAGAGGAGCGACGGGACGGTCGGCGTGCGCAACGAGATCTGGATCATTCCCACCGTGGGCTGTGTGAACAATGTGGCCGGCGCCATCGCAAAGCAGGCAAACGCCTATGTGAAGGGGAGCGTGGAGGAAGTCATCGCTTTTCCACATCCTTACGGCTGTTCCCAGATGGGGGACGACCAGGAGCACACGCGGACGATTCTGGCCGATCTGATTCATCATCCCAACGCGGGCGGCGTGCTCGTGCTGGGGCTGGGCTGTGAAAACAGCAACATCGACGTGCTGAAGGAGTACATAGGCGAGTACGACGCGGACAGGGTGAAATTCCTGGTATGCCAGGAGAGCGCGGACGAGATTGCGGACGGTGTGGAGATCGTGAAAGAACTGATTGAGCGCGCCTCTGTGCTGAAGCGGACGAAGATTAGCGCCTCCAAACTGATCGTGGGCTTAAAGTGCGGCGGCAGCGACGGTTTCTCGGGCATTACGGCCAATCCTCTCGTCGGGCGTTTCTCTGATCTGCTGATCGGCGCGGGCGGAACGACGATCCTCACGGAGGTGCCGGAGATGTTCGGCGCGGAGACAATCCTGATGAACCGCTGCGCGAACGGGGAACTGTTCGACAAGACGGTGACACTGATCAACGATTTCAAGAATTATTTCAAGAGCAATCACCAGACGATCTATGAGAATCCTTCGCCGGGCAACAAGAAGGGCGGCATCTCCACGCTGGAAGACAAGTCCCTTGGGTGCACGCAGAAATCCGGCAGCGCGGCGGTGACGGGCGTGTTGCATTACGGCGAGCGGGTGCAGACGGCGGGCCTGAATCTTTTGAGCGCGCCGGGCAATGATCTGGTTGCGGCGACGGCGCTGGCCGCCAGCGGCGCTCATATTGTTCTTTTCACCACAGGGCGCGGAACGCCTTTTGCGTCTCCTGTGCCGACCATGAAGATCGCGAGCAACTCGGGGCTTGCGGGGAGAAAGTCAAACTGGATCGACTTCAACGCCGGCACGCTGGTGGAGGGCGGCAGTATGGAGGAGACCGCGGAAGAACTTTTCAGTCTCGTGCTGGAGACGGCTTCCGGCAGAAAAGTGTGCAGTGAGAAGGCGGGTTTCCACGACATGGCGATCTTCAAGCAGGGGGTAACGCTGTAAGAGCGGCAGGCCGATCAGGAAACCAAGCATATATCTATGGAGGGAGAAAAAGATGGGAATGGAAGAGAGGGTAAATTCTTTTATCGACGAGTATCTGAAGGGGTACAAGAGGTATAAGGAGTACTGGAACTACGAGGACGGCTGCGTGCTGCTGGGCGCGAAGTACCTGTACGATGTGACCGGCGATCAGAAGTATTTTTCGTTTATCGAGAATTACCTGAAGCATTTTGTGATGGAGGACGGCACGATCGCGCACTACGAGCTGGAGAAGTTCAATATCGACAGCATCAACAGCGGCAAGATCCTGTTCTTTATGTATGACGTCACGGGAGAGGAGAAATACCGCAAGGCGATCGAATTCGTCATGAACAGGCTCCGCATCCATCCGAGATGTTCCACCGGCAATTTCTTCCACAAGGAGATCTATCCGAACCAGATCTGGCTGGACGGCCTGTATATGGCGCAGCCGTTCTACATGGAATACGAGACCAAGTATGACAGAAAAGAAAAATATAACGATATCATCTCCCAGTTTGAGAATGTGCAGAAATATCTGTACGACAAGGACAAAGGGCTGTGCTATCACGCGTACGACGAGGCGAAGGAACAGTTCTGGGCGAATAAGGAGACAGGATGCTCTCCGAACTTCTGGCTCAGGAGTATGGGCTGGTATTTGATGGCGCTCGTCGACGTCATGGACAAGATGAGCATTGAGATCTATGAGCAGTACCGCACGCTGGAAGATATCTACAAGCTGATGCTCAAGGGTATCCTGCAGTATCAGGACAAGGAGACGAAGCTGTTCTACCAGGTGATCGACAGAGCTGACGTGGAGGGCAACTATCTGGAGACTTCCGGCAGCGCGATGGTTGGCTACTCGATTCTGAAAGCGTGCCGTATGGGAATCCTGCAGAAAGAGAAGTACGAGTCCATAGGCATGGAGATCGTGGAGAGCCTGGTCGAGAATAAACTGCAGGAGATCGACGGCAGACTGCAGCTTACAGGCATCTGCTCCGTTGCGGGCCTGGGGCCTGCGAGCAACCCGAAGCGGGACGGCAGTGTGGAATATTATCTCTCCGAGCCGGTTGTTGCGGACGATTCCAAGGGCGTCGGCCCCTTCATGATGGCCTACGCACAGTATCTGGCGGCAAAGCGGGAACAGTAGAGCGCGGATGCGCGGTATGGAGGACCCTATGGAGATAGCATTGTTGACGAAGACTGCGAGGAGCGCGACGCTCAAACTTGCGGACGGCGGTATTTACAATACGAAGGAGCCGTATCGGCTCGCGCTGAACGGGGAGAACGTGAAGGAGACGGACACGGTCGTCACATCTCTCTTCGGTTTGAAGCCCGACACGGAGTATGCGCTCAGCGTGACGGACGCTCAGGGGACGGAGGTGGGAAGTTATTCCTTCCGCACGGACTATGAGTTTGTCACGCTGAATGTGAAAGATTTCGGCGCAAAGGGCGACGGCACAAACGATGATACCAAGTATATCCAGGCTGCGATCATGGCCTGCCCGAAAGACAGCCGTGTGCTCATTCCGGCGGGGACATACCGGATCACGAGTCTCTTCCTGAAAAGTCATGTGAAGATCGAGGTGGCCGCGGGGGCGGAGCTGCTGGCGATCACGGACAGACAGGAGTTTCCGAGGTTCCCGGCGCTGATCGAGAGCTACGACGAGACGGACGAGTATTATCTGGGCACCTGGGAAGGCAATCCGCTGCCGATGTTCGCGGCAGTCATCACGGGGATCGGCGTGGAGGATGTCGTACTGTACGGAGAGGGCTGCATCAACGGCAACGCCTCCGCGGACAACTGGTGGAAAGATCCCAAGGTGATGAACATCGCTTTCCGGCCCAGGATGTTCTTTCTCAATCACTGCGAAAACGTTGTGCTGCAGGGCGTCAAGTTCTGCAATAGTCCGTCCTGGACGCTGCACCCGTTCTTTAGTAAGAAACTGGGCTTTTATGACCTGAAAATCGAAAATCCGAGCGTGTCGCCCAACACGGACGGATTGGATCCTGAATCCTGCAGGGATGTGGAGATCGCAGGCATACGCTTCAGTCTCGGCGACGACTGCATCGCAGTGAAATCCGGCAAGATCTATATGGGCAGAAAACACAAGACGCCCTCGGAAAATATACATATCTATCAATGTCTGATGCAGGACGGGCACGGAGCGGTCACGATCGGCAGCGAGATGGCCGGCGGCGTGAAGAACCTCACCGTGGAGGAATGCCTTTTTTCCAATACGGACAGAGGGCTGCGGATCAAGACGAGACGCGGGAGAGGCGAGGACGCCGTGCTTGATCGGATCACATTCCGCAGAATCGACATGGATCATGTGATGACGCCTTTTGTGGTGAACTGCTTCTATTTCTGTGACCCGGACGGCAAGACGGAATATGTGCAGAGCAGGGAAAAATTCCCGGTGGATCACAGGACGCCCTATATCAAGAGGCTGTGCTTTGAAGATATCGACGCGAAGAACTGCCATGTCGCGGCGGCCTATTTCGACGGACTGCCGGAGCAGAAGATCGAGGAGATCCGGATGAAGAACATCCGCGTTTCCTATGCGAAAGATCCCAAGTGCGATGTGCCGGCCATGTCGGCGGGCGTGGAGGCCTGCTCCCTCAAGGGGATCTACGCCAGCAACGTGAAGCGGCTCGTGCTGGAAAATGTCGAGGTGACGGGCGCGGCGGGCGAACCTGTCATCGCTGTCGGCGTAGACGAAATAGAGAAAGCCTGACTCTGTGCGGAAGAGAAAACGGCTTTAGAAATGAAAGTCCGGAAGCACTTTCTCTTTGGTATATCGCAGCGCTTCCTCATCTGTCAGAGCGCGGACAAAGTCGGCGCGCTGGTTCATGCCATTGTCGGCGCCGGGGCCGGTACTGCCGTATTCGGCATAGAAGACCGTCTCTCTCACGTTCGGCTTGTTCCAGTCGTGGAAGCCTTCGGGACGGATGTGTCCGCCAAGTTCACAGTTTATCAGTACCGTCTGCGCGTAGTCGCGCCAGGGCCGCCCGAGATAGACGCTGGCTTCCGGGCAGGTTGAAGTGAAGCGGCAGTGGTCGAAGACGTAGCCGTAAGGGCTTCCTTTCGGCGTGGAGGCGGCTGTGGCGTAGCCGTAGACCGGCGTACTGCCGTCCGGTTCTGCGGGAAGTTCTTCGGAGAAGATCGAGGCGATCTCGCAGTTCTCGAAATAGGCGATGGCGCTGCCGAAGATGAAATCCACGTCTCCGCAGATATAACAGTCTTTGTAGTAGTGATGTCCGATGCGTCTCTCGGCAAATTCCTTGGGGCCGGTAAAGCCGCCGATCTGCATGGGAGCAGGCGGCAGAGGGCCGGTGAAGAGCGTATCCTGATAGCTCTCCAGACGGCAGGATTTGATGCACAGATCATCGCCGTCTGCGTAGAGGGCGACCGCCTGACCGGCTTTGGAGCGGGGAAAGGCGCTGTTGCGGATGGTCAGATTTTCCAGTGTGACGTGGTCTGCATCCAGCAGGAAGGTGTAAGAGCGGAACGTCCCTCGCTTCGAGCCGTCGGGCATGAGATCTCTGGCATAGTCGCCGTAGGTAATGATACACTCGGCGGCGGATGTGCCGACCAGATGTACGCGGGAGCGATCGAGGGTGATCTTTTCCTCGTAGGTGCCGGGCGCGATTTCTATGACGACGGGTTCGTCGTTATCTTTCGGGATCTGTGCGATCGCCTGTGTGATCGTGGAAAACGTATTTTCGGCGGCAGGATTGCCGTTTGGCGCAACAGTCAGTTTTAACATGTATTTTGACCTCCTTTTTGCTGCTATCATAGCACAAAAGAGGGGAAAGCAAAAGGAGCAAAAAGCAAAAAGGGGGATTGATAATGAGCAGACTGAAAATCAGCACGCCGAATCAGGCGCAGCTTACGGTAGAACGGTTATACAAAGATCTGGAGCGTCACATCATCGCAAGTCCTCCGGGACTGTGTCCCATCGATCTGCAGCTGTCTTTCCTGAAAACCTGTCACGCGCAGACCTGCGGCAAGTGCGTGCCCTGCAGGGTCGGTATCTTACAGCTTTCCCATCTGCTGGAGGATGTGCTGGAAAACAGGGCGGATATGCACACGCTTGAATTGATAGAGGAGACGGCGAACAACATCACGGATTCCGCCGACTGTGCGATCGGCTATGAGGCGGCGCACATGGTGCTGGCGGGTCTGGTGGGATTCCGGGACGATTATCTGTATCACATTGAGCATGGGAAATGTTCCTATTCTATCACGCAGCCGGTGCCCTGCGTGGCATTGTGTCCTGCCGGCGTGGACATCCCGGGATATATCGCGCTGGTGGGCGAGGAGCGCTACGAGGATGCGGTGAAGCTGATCCGCAAGGACAATCCTTTCCCGACGGCCTGCGCGCTGATCTGCGAGCATCCCTGCGAGGCGAGGTGCCGCAGGAACATGATCGACAGCTCCGTCAACATCAGAGGACTCAAAAAGATGGCGGTGGATAATGCGCGGGCGAACACCGTTCCTGTGCCAAAGAAGGCGGAGAGCACCGGCAAACGGATCGCCATTGTGGGCGGCGGCCCCGGCGGCCTGTCGGCGGCTTACTATCTGGAGCTGATGGGGCATCACGCAGTGGTTTTTGAGAGCAAGAGCAAACTGGGCGGTATGCTGCGCTACGGCATCCCCAACTACCGTTTCCCCAGAGAGAGGCTGGAGGAGGATATCGAGGCGATCCTGTCCACCGGCGTGGAGGTGCACACCTCGGTGACGGTGGGCAATGAGGAGGATACAGTCTCCTTTGAGCAGCTGCGCAAGGATTACGATGCGGTTTACATTGCGATCGGCGCACATACGGACAAGAAAATAGGCATTGACGGCGAGGACTCCGAGGGCGTCATCTCTGCGGTGGAGATGCTCAGGGGCATCGGGGACGACAATCCGCCGGATTTTAAAGATAAGAGAGTGATCGTAGTGGGCGGCGGCAACGTCGCGATGGACTGTACCAGATCGGCGATCCGCCTCGGCGCAAAGTCTGTCGGCATCGCCTACCGCAGAAGGCAGGAGGATATGACCGCTCTGCCGGAGGAGGTGGAGGGCGCCATTGCGGAGGGCGCGGAGCTGTACAGCCTGAAAGCTCCGCACAGGATCGAGGCGGACGAAAACGGCAGAGTCGCCGCGATCTGGGTGGAACCGCAGATCATCGGCCCTATCGACGCCTGGGGCAGGGCCAAACCGGTAAAGGCGGATGTGGAGCTTGTGAGGATCCCCTGCGATATTGTGGTTGTGGCCATCGGACAGGGAATTGAGTCCCGCCACTTCGAGGAGTCGGGGATTCCGGTTAAGCGGGGAATGCTGGACGCTATGAGCGAAAGCGGCGTCAGGGATGTGCCCGGCGTCTTCGCGGGAGGCGATTGCGTGACCGGGCCTGCCACCGTGATCCGTGCGATCGCTGCGGGCAAGGTTGCCGCGGCGAACATCGACGAGTATCTCGGCTATCATCACACGATCTCCTGTGACGTGGAGATCCCTCAGGTGACATACGGCGACAAGCAGCCCTGCGGCAGAATCAATCTGTGTGAGCGGGAGGCGTGTGAGAGAAAGAATGATTTCGATGCGATAGAGTATTCCATGACAAAGCAGGAGGCGGCACAGGAAGCTGCCAGATGCCTGCGGTGCGACCACTTCGGCTACGGTAATCTGAAAGGAGGCAGGGCTGCGATATGGTAAATCTTACGATTGACAACAGACCGGTCAGCGTGCCGGAGGGAACGACCATCATGCGCGCCGCCGCTTCGGTCGGCATCATGATACCGCATCTGTGCTTTCTGGAGGGAATCAACGAGATCGGCGCATGCAAGGTATGCGTCGTTGAGATGCAGGGCAAGACGAAACTGATCACGTCCTGCAACAGCCCCGTGGAGGAGGGGATGGTGCTCTACACCAACTCTCCTAAGGTGCGCAGGGTGCGCAGGACGAACGTGGAGCTGATCCTGTCGCAGCATGACTGCACCTGTGCGATGTGCGTGCGCAGCGGCAACTGCAATCTGCAGAAGATCGCCAACGATCTCGGCATCATCGAGATCCCCTATCGGAAAGAGGTGCCGACGGCGCCCTGGAATCACAGCTATCCCTTTATCAAGGACGCGGGGAAGTGCATCAAGTGTATGCGGTGTGTGCAGATCTGCGACAAGGTGCAGGATCTGCATATCTGGGATGTGCAGAATACGGGTTCCCGGACAACCGTCGACGTGTCGATGAACAAGTGCATCGAGGAGTCCGACTGCTCCAACTGCGGGCAGTGCGTAACCCACTGCCCGACGGGTGCGCTGCGGGAGAGAAACGATGTGCCCGAGGTATTTAAGGCGCTGGCTGATCCCGAGAAGATCACGGTGGTACAGGTGGCGCCTGCGGTGCGTGCGGCCTGGGCGGAACAGATGGATCTGCCGGAGGAGCTGGCGACGGAGGGAAGAATGGTCGCCGCGCTCAGACAGGTCGGCTTTGACTATATTTTTGATACAAACTTCTCGGCGGATCTGACGATCATGGAGGAGGCGCACGAGTTCCTCGCAAGGCTGGAGGAGGTGAAGGCGTCCGGCGTGCCGATGTTTACCTCCTGTTGTCCGGCCTGGGTCAGATTTATGAAATCCCAGTATCCCGACTATCAGTCGCGGCTCTCCAGCGCCAAGTCGCCGCAGCAGATGTTCGGTGCGGTGGCGAAGACCTATTTCGCGGAGAAGATCGGCGTGACGCCGGATAAGATCTGTTCCATCTCCATTATGCCGTGCGTGGCCAAAAAAGGCGAGGCGGCGCTGCCGGAGATGGATGTGACAGGGTACGGGCCGGACGTCGATATCGTGTTGACGACGAGGGAACTGGTAAGGCTCCTGAGAGCGGAGCATATCATTCCTAAGCTGCTGGGCGAAGATGGTTTCGATTCGCCGCTTGGGGAGAGCTCCGGCGCGGGCGTGATCTTCGGCGTGACGGGCGGCGTTATGGAGGCGGCGCTGCGGACGGCGGTGGCCGTGATCGAAGGCTCGAATCCGAATCCCGAGACGTTCAGCGATGTGCGCGGCGAGGCGGGCAGGAGAGAAGTGACCTACCACATCAATGGGGTGCCGATCCGCACCTGCACGGTGAGCGGGCTCGGCAACGCGAGAAAACTGATGGAAGATGTGAGAAACCGCAGGGTGTCTTATGATTTCGTGGAAGTCATGGCCTGCCCGGGCGGCTGTGTGGGCGGCGGCGGACAGCCCATCGTGGACGGCGTGGAGATGGCGTCTGTGCGCGCTCCGAAACTTTATGACTTGGACAAGAGGAGAGCGGTGCGATTCTCCCACGAGAATCCTGAGATCAAGAAACTGTACGCGGATTATCTGGGCAAACCGCTGTCGGAGAGAGCGCATCAGCTGCTGCATGTCTGAGCGGGAAGACAGGAAGGAGGAAAAACGTCGGATGCAGATAGGAATTCGATTACATGATGTGGCCGCCGGGACGATCGAGGAGCGGGCGCATACGGCGCATGAACAGGGATTTGCCTGCGCGCATATCGCGCTGTCGAAGCTGTGTGATTATAAGATGACGCTGCCGGAGCTTACTCCCGGCTGGGCGATGTATCTGAGAAAGGTCTTTGCGAAGGAGGATGTGGATATCGCGGTGCTCGGCTGCTATCTCAATCTCGCGACGCCTGACAGAGCAGCGCTTGCGCGGAATCAGGAGGTTTACAAGGCGCATCTGCGGTTCGCGTCGCTGCTGGGCTGCGGCGTCGTGGGAACGGAGACGGGAGCGCCCAACACGGAGTACCGTTTCGAGGAGGCGTGCCACACGGAAGCGGCGCTCAATACTTTGATTACCAATCTGCGCCCCGTGGTGGAGTGCGCGGAGCGCTCCGGCGTGATCATGGCGCTGGAGCCCGTATACAAACATATTATGTGGAACCCGAAGCAGACGCGCAGGGTGCTGGACGCGATCGGTTCTCCGAATCTGCGGATCATCTTTGACCCGGTGAATCTGCTGGATATCTCCAACTATGAGAACAGGGAGGAGATTTTTGCGGAGGCGATTGAGACTTTCGGGGACGAGATTGCGATGATCCACCTGAAAGATTTCACAGTGGAGGACGGCAAACTTGTCGCCTGCGCGGCGGGGGACGGTCTGATGAACTACGACGCGATCCTGCGCTATGCCAAAGAGCATAAGCCATATATCCACGCCACACTGGAAAACACGAAACCGGAGAACGCAGTGCGCGCGAGAGAGTTTATCCAGGGACGTTACGACGCAGTCTCATAGACACAAGGTAAAAAATGTGCCGCAGGCAGCACATATTATGCCTGCCCCAATAGAAGGTTCATCTTGTGGGAGCCGAGAGATCGGCAGAAAGGAAGAAAATGAACGTTATAGACGAAATCTATGGAATCGGTATTGTTCCCGTCATTGCGCTGGACGACGCCAAGGATGCGGAGCCGCTCGCCAGGGCGCTGTGCAACGGCGGTCTGCCCTGCGCGGAGGTGACTTTCCGCACGGATGCCGCGGAGGAGTCCATCAGGATCATGGCGCAGAAATTTCCCGAAATGCTCGTGGGCGCAGGCACGGTTCTGACCACGGAGCAGGTGGACAGGGCTGTTGCCGCGGGTGCGAAATTTATTGTCAGCCCCGGGCTGAATCCGAATGTTGTGAAGTATTGCGTAGACAAGAATATCCCCGTGGTTCCCGGTACGTCTAATCCGTCCGATGTGGAGATGGCCTTGGAACTCGGACTCGAGGTTGTGAAATTCTTCCCGGCGGAGGCGGCAGGCGGCATCGACATGATCAAGGCGATGAGCGCGCCTTACACGAAGGTACGCTTCATGCCGACGGGCGGCGTCAACGCGGGCAATCTGAAGGATTATCTGGACTTCCCGAAGATCGTTGCCTGCGGCGGCACCTGGATGGTGAAGAAAGATCTGATCACGGCGGGCAAGTTCGACGAGATCGAGGCGCTTACGAGAGAGGCAGTCGTCAAGATGCTCGGCTTCGAGCTGCGTCACATCGGCATCAACGCCCAGAACGAGGACGAGGCCTGCGGCATCGCGGACAGCTTTGCCTCCATGTTCGGCTTTGCCAAGAAGGTGGGCGGCAGCTCCGTATTCGCAGGCACGGCCATCGAGGCGATGAAGCAGCCGTATCTGGGTAAGAACGGTCATATTGCGATCGGCACCAACTATATGGACCGCGCAATCTATCATCTGGAGAAGCAGGGCGTGAAGTTCGATATGAGCACCGCCAAGAAGGACGAGAAGGGTAAGATCAAGGCAGTTTATCTGCAGGATGAGATCGGCGGATTCGCCGTACATCTTGTTCAGAAATAGAAAGTACAGCAAAAAACAAGGAGGGCTAACATGAGCAAAAAAGTAGTTACATTCGGAGAGATTATGCTGCGTCTCGCACCGGAAGGGTATTACCGTTTCGTGCAGGCGGCGAGCTATGGGGCAACCTACGGTGGCGGAGAGGCGAACGTGGCCATCTCTCTTGCAAATTACGGGATGGACGCATCCTTTGTCACCAAGCTGCCGAAGCATGAGATCGGCCAGGCGGGCGTAAACGCGCTGCGCCAGTTCGGCGTGGACACGTCCAAGATCGTGCGCGGCGGCGACCGCGTGGGCATTTACTTCCTGGAGAAAGGCGCATCCCAGAGACCTTCCAAGGTCATCTACGACAGAGCCGGTTCCTCTATCGCCACGGCGACCACGGCGGACTTTAACTGGGACGAGATCTTCGAGGGCGCGGAGTGGTTCCACTTTACGGGCATTACGCCGGCGCTCGGCGACAACGTGGCGGCGATCTGTGTCGAGGCATGTAAGAAGGCCAAGGAAAAAGGCATTACGGTAAGCTGCGACTTAAACTACAGGAACAAACTCTGGTCCAAGGAGAAGGCCGGACAGGTGATGGGCGAGCTGTGCAAGTATGTGGACGTCTGCATTGCCAACGAGGAAGATGCGGGAGACGTATTCGGCATCAAGGCGGCTGACACCGACGTCACCAAGGGCGAGGTCAACCACGAGGGTTACAAGGATGTGGCGAAACAGCTGGCTGACCGCTTCGGCTTCAAGGCTGTGGCGATCACGCTGCGCGAGTCCATTTCCGCCAACGATAACAACTGGGCGGCGATGCTCTACACAGGCGGACAGTATTACTTTTCCAAAAAGTATGCAGTCAGGATCGTGGACCGTGTGGGCGGCGGCGATTCCTTCGGTGGCGGCCTGATCTACGCTTCCATGATGAATTACGATCCCCAGGCGACCATCGAGTTCGCGGTGGCTGCAAGCTGCTTGAAGCACACCATCGAGGGCGACTTCAACCAGGTGAGCGTGGACGAGGTGACCAAGCTGGCGGGCGGCGACGGTTCCGGAAGAGTGCAGAGATAGAGAAGGGGTGAAAAAAATGGAGTTAAGAACAGCGGCATCGCCGCGTGATGTAAAAACTTATGACACCGAGAGACTCAGAGAGGAATTTCTGATCCAGAATCTGTTCGTGCCGGGCGAGATCAAGCTGGTGTACAGCCATATCGACCGCATTATTACCGGCGCGGCGGTTCCCACAGCGCCGATCAAGCTGACGGCGGGAGACGAGCTGCGCGCACAGTATTTCTGCGAGAGAAGAGAGCTGGGCCTGATCAACATTGGGGAGCCGGGCGTAGTCAGCGTGGACGGCAGGCGCTACGAGGTGGGTCACAAGGACGGCATGTACATCGGCCTGGGTTCCAGGGACATCGTGTTCGAGTCCAAGGACGCGTCCAAGCCCGCGAAATTTTACTTAAACAGCGCGCCCGCGCACAAGGCGTACCCCACCAAGCTGATCAAGCTGGAGGGCACGGCGGACAGCGACGACGTGGTCATCATCAAAGATGAGAACAAGGTAGAGCTGGGCAGTCTGGAAGAGTCCAACCACAGAGTCATCAACAAATACATCCTGCCCGGTCAGGTGGAGAGCTGCCAGCTCGTGATGGGAATGACGGCTTTGAAACCCGGCAGCGTGTGGAACACGATGCCCTGCCATACGCATGACCGCCGTATGGAAGTATATCTTTATTTCGAGATCCCGGAGGACGCTTTCGTCGTACACTATATGGGCGAGCCGACGCAGACGCGCCATATCATCATGCACAACGAGGAGGCCGTGATCTCCCCGAGCTGGTCGATCCATGCGGGCAGCGGCAGCAGGAACTATACCTTTATCTGGGGTATGGTCGGCGAGAACCAGGCGTTTGACGATATGGACGGCGTGAGAAATCAGGATCTGCGGTAACAGACGGTGAGGCCGGCGGCCTGTGCCGCCGGCAGACGTTTTCATAAAAACAATGGAGGATTTCAGAATGAGCTTTACGAATAATTTTTCACTGGAAGGCAAGATCGCGCTGGTGACAGGCGCATCCTACGGCATCGGTTTTGCGATCGCCACGGCGTTTGCCGAGGCCGGTGCAACGATCGTATTCAACGACATCAAGCAGGAGCTGGTGGACAAGGGGCTGGCATCCTATAAGGAGAAAGGTATCGAGGCGCACGGCTATGTGTGCGACGTGACCAACGAGGAGGCGGTCAACGCCCTGGTTGCGCAGATCGAGAAGGAAGTAGGAGTGATCGATATTCTCGTCAACAACGCGGGCATCATCAAGCGTATCCCGATGCTCGAGATGACGGCGGCGGAGTTCAGACAGGTCATCGACGTGGACTTAAATGCGCCTTTCATCGTGTCCAAGGCGGTTATCCCCGGTATGATCAAGAAAGGGCATGGCAAGATCATCAACATCTGCTCCATGATGTCGGAGCTGGGCCGCGAGACGGTATCCGCGTATGCGGCGGCCAAGGGCGGCTTAAAGATGCTTACCAGAAATATCTGCTCCGAGTACGGTCAGTACAATATCCAGTGCAACGGTATCGGGCCCGGTTACATCGAGACGCCGCAGACGGCGCCCCTCAGAGAGCGTCAGGCGGACGGCAGCAGACATCCTTTCGATCAGTTCATCTGCGCGAAGACGCCTGCCAACAGATGGCTCAAGCCCGAAGAGCTGCAGGGACCCGCGGTGTTCCTGGCTTCCGACGCTTCCGACGCCGTCAACGGCCACATTCTGTATGTGGACGGCGGTATTCTGGCATACATTGGCAAACAGCCCGGCTAAAAGGAAAACTATATTGCCGCATGAAAAGACCAACCGGACAACCGGCTGGTCTTTTTTACGCGGGCGGCTGCAAGGCGTGCTTTCCCTCATTTCAAAAAACAGGAAACAGACGTGCGACTTTTACTTGACATAACTCCCAATTCATTATAAAATTGAACTGTTGTAATTTACTGGTTATAGAATGTTGTTTTACGCTAATGCACATGGCTGTAACATTCTACAATAGATCATGTACAATGAAAATTTAATAAGGAGGTGCTCCTGTAATGTGGCAAGTCGTGATAGCAGTAGTCATCACGCTGGTTATCGCCGTGCCGGTATCGGCAGCCGTCTCGATCAACTATCGCAAGAAGGTTGTTGAGAAGACGCTGGGCAACGCGGACGAGAAGGCCAGAGAGATTATTGATGAAGCTCTCAAGACTGCTGAGGCGAAGAAGCGCGAGTCACTCCTTGAGGTCAAGGAAGAGTCCATCCGCACGAAGAATGAACTCGACAAGGAGATCAAGGAACGCCGCGCGGAGGCGCAGCGCTATGAGAGGCGCGTACAGCAGAAAGAAGAGAACATCGATAAGAAAGCTGATGCGATCGAGAAAAAGGAAGCGAGCTTGATTCAGAGAGAGGAAACTCTGGCAAAGCAGCGCGAGGAAATTTCCAAGCTGAACGAGCAGAGATTACAGGAACTGGAACGAATCTCAGGTTTAACCTCCGAACAGGCAAAAGATTATCTGTTGAAAATTGTTGAAGATGAAGTGAAGCATGAAACTGCTGTCATGATCAAGGAGATGGAGAGCAGGGCCAAGGAAGAGGCGGATAAGAAAGCGAAGGAATATGTGGTTACGGCGATTCAGAAGTGTGCCGCGGATCATGTTTCCGAGACGACGATATCCGTCGTGCAGCTTCCCAACGATGAGATGAAGGGAAGGATCATCGGCAGAGAGGGGCGGAATATCAGGACTCTCGAGACGCTGACCGGTGTTGATCTGATTATAGACGACACGCCGGAAGCGGTTATTCTGTCCGGTTTCGACCCGATTCGCAGGGAAGTGGCGAGAATCGCGCTGGAGAAACTGATTGTGGACGGACGTATTCATCCGGCCAGGATCGAAGAGATGGTTGAGAAAGCGCAGCGCGAAGTGGAAGTCATGATCAAAGAGGAAGGTGAGGCCGCTACGCTGGAAGTCGGCGTGCATGGCATTCACCCCGAACTCGTGAGATTGCTCGGCAAGATGAAATTCAGAACCAGCTATGGTCAGAACGCCTTGAAGCATTCCATTGAGGTCGCGCAGCTGTCAGGGCTGCTTGCCGCCGAGATGGGACTGGACGTCAGGATGGCGAAGCGTGCGGGTCTGCTGCACGATATCGGCAAGGCGGTGGATCATGAAATGGAAGGTTCGCATATTCAGTTGGGCGTAGAACTTTGCAGAAAGTACAAAGAATCCCCGACTGTTATCAATGCGGTGGAATCTCATCACGGCGACGTGGAGCCTCAGACGTTGATTGCGTGTCTTGTGCAGGCCGCAGATACGATCTCCGCGGCGAGACCGGGTGCGAGAAGAGAGACATTAGAAACATACACAACAAGACTAAAACAACTGGAAGACATCACAAGCAGCTTCAAGGGTGTCGACAAATCTTTTGCTATTCAGGCAGGTAGAGAGATTCGTGTAATGGTAGTTCCGGAACAGATCAGCGATTCGGACATGGTGCTGCTCGCCAGAAATATCTCGAAACAGATCGAGGCAGAGCTGGAATATCCCGGACAGATCAAGGTCAACGTGATCAGGGAGAGCCGTGTCACCGACTATGCGAAATAGTATTTGTGAAAAAACGCAGCGCAGCCGTAAAAGGCAGGCGCTGCGTTTCGTTTTGTCCGCGTTTTTAGACACAATCACCAGAAACGCCGTGGCTTTGCGGGGAAAAATTGTCCTATCTGGATACTTGTGAAATGTGCGGAAGTGTAGTAAAATGGGTAGCGGTGTATGATTGTATACAATTATCCAATATGGAGATTACATAGACAGCACAAAAGCAGGACAACCGTGAAAGGAGCATGGATGCAGAGATGAAACCGTACAGAGAGATGAGCAGAGAGGAGCTTCTGGCGCTGAAGGCAGAGCTTGACAGGCAGTTTGAGGACGCGAAGGGAAAAGGGCTGAAGCTGGATATGTCCAGGGGAAAGCCGGCTCCCGCGCAGCTCGATATGGGAATGGGTATTCTGGATGCGCTGACCTCTGAGTCCGACATGAGGGATGAGACCGGTTTGGACACGAGAAACTACGGCGCGATGGACGGGATTCCGGAGGCCAAACATTTGATGGCGGATGTGATGGGCGGCGTGTCGGCGGACAACGTGATCGTCTACGGCAACGCGAGTCTTTCGATTATGTACGATACGGTCTCCCGCGCCATGACCCACGGCGTGCTTGGTTCCACGCCCTGGTGCAGGCTCGAGAAGGTGAAGTTCCTGTGCCCCGCGCCGGGTTATGACAGACACTTCGCGATCACGCAGCACTTCGGCATTGAGATGATCACGATCCCGATGACGCCCACCGGGCCGGACATGGATCTGGTGGAAAAATATGTCTCCGGGGACGAGGCTGTCAAGGGAATCTGGTGCGTGCCTAAGTACTCAAACCCGCAGGGTTATACATACTCCGACGAGACGGTGAGGCGGTTTGCGGCGCTGAAGCCGGCGGCGAAGGATTTCAGAATTTATTGGGACAATGCCTATGCGGTGCATGATTTGTACGATGACAGGCAGGATGAGCTTCTGGACATATTAAGCGAGTGCGAGAAGGCTGGCAATCCTGATCTGGTATACGAGTTCGCCTCCACCTCCAAGGTTAGCTTCTCCGGCGCGGGCATCGCGGCTTTCGCGTCCTCCGCGGCGAATATCGAAGAGGCGAAGCGCTCCATGAAGATACAGATTATCGGCTACGACAAGGTCAACCAGCTTCGCCATGCGCGGTACTTTAAGAATCTGGAAGGGCTGAAGGCGCATATGCGCAAACACGCCGCTCTGATTCGGCCGAAATTCGAGGCGACGCTGGCGGTTCTGGACAGAGAGCTGGGCGGACTTGGCATCGGAGAGTGGACCAGGCCCAACGGCGGCTATTTTATCTCTTTCGACGCGATGGAGGGCTGTGCAAAAGCCATCGTGGCGAAGTGTAAGGAAGCGGGCGTCGTGCTGACGGGCGCGGGAGCCACCTTCCCCTACGGTCAGGATCCTAAGGACAGCAATATCCGCATCGCGCCGACCTATCCGACGGTGGAGGAGATGTCGGCGGCGGCCGATCTGTTCGTGCTGTGCGTGAAGCTGGTGAGCGCGGAGAAGCTGCTGGAAGAGCAGAGATAGTGCGACAGCATACAGTGTATCGGGGTATGGCATGTGCGGCAGTGATGACGACACAAGGACAGATGACGAGTCAGAGAGGATATAAAGGGTATAGGTTATGGAAAAATATGAACGTATCGGCAGAGAACTGATCCATAAGGGCGCGATCATAGATTACTATCAGGACACAATCAGAGTTCCCAACGGCAATATCGCCAAGTGGGACTATATCAGACACAAGGGTGCGGCGGCTGTGGTCGCCGTGCAGGACGACGGGAAGCTGCTGATGGTAAGGCAGTACAGAAATGCGCTGGACCGGGAGACTCTGGAGATCCCGGCAGGCGGGCTGAACGGGGCGGACGAGCCCACGGATATCGCCGCTGCGAGGGAGCTGGAAGAGGAGGCGGGCTACACTGCCGGCAGACTGGAAAAGCTCCTGTCGATCCGCACGACGGTGGCTTTCTGCGACGAGAAGATTGATATCTATGTGGCGACGGAACTGAAGAGAAGTCATCAGCATCTGGACGAGGACGAGTATCTGGATGTGGAGAGCTATGACATCGAGGATCTGGTGAAGATGGTCTATGACTGCAAGATCCAGGACGGCAAGACGGTTGCGGCCATTATGGCCTATTACAATAAATACCGGGCGGGATAGAACTTTTCCCGCAGGAAGACATGCGAGTACAGACAGAAGACAAGGGAGCGCTCTGCAGAGCCGGAAAAACCGGCGGCAGGACGCTCTTTTTACGCGAGCAATGAGCCAAGCTGGCAAGCTTGCTTGCCAATTTGGCGAATGCCGCGATAACGAGTGAAATGCACAGAGAGAGTGTTTCATCTCGTTGTACAATAGGAAATTCCTTCGTCATTTCCTATTGTACAAAAAGCCCTTCGGGCCGAATCGCACTGCGGCCGGGAAACAGTCATGTCCCGCACGCCTGCGTCATATAATAGGACGACGAAACATGGGACAATACCGGTATGTCCAGCCGGCCCGGACCGCCGGAGAGGAGAGCATGATGCGCCAGCCGTTATCCAGAAATTTTTACAATGTCATATATCTCTTTATGATCGGTCTTTTTCTCGGCGTGCTGTTAGTCAATCTGGGATATGACGCGTGGGTTGAAAACGGTTCTCTGCTTGACGCCGGCATGGTCCTGCGTTTGAAAAACAGCGCGCCGGACGGCGGACGCCTTTTTCCCTATATTGTCCGGCACAGGCTTGGCGGCGTCTGTATGCTCGGCCTGCTCTCGACGACGGTGATAGGGCTCCCTGCGGTGTGCGGCTATATATGCTACTGCGGGCTGGCTGCCGGGTGTCTGCTGTCGGTGGCGGTGATCCGCTATGGGATCCGCGGCCTGTTTTTGATGACGGCGGTAGTCTTTCCGCAGGGCTTTTTGCTGATTCCCGCATATATGGCGCTGTTTGTCTGGACGGTGGGATTCAACAGGATGCTGTACTCGCGCAGTCCCTACAGAGAACCGTATATGCGCTGCAGCAGACAGTTTTACATCAGGTACGGCCTGCAGATGGCAGGAGTTGTCGCAGTTGTCATAATGGGAGCCCTGTTGGAAAGTTATGTCAATCCTAAAATGCTGCATTTTGTTCTGAAAATTTTTTAAAAAATTTTTTCAGACGGTTTTGCCAACATATAGTAGACATAAAATATACTCCTGACGATATGTTGTGTTTTTCGAGAAAAGTGGCTGAAAAGCCCATAAAATCAACAAAAAATACATTTGCTTTTCTCGGAAATTCTGATTATAATGATAGTCAGGCGATAAATTGATTTACATAAGAGGGGTCGCGCAGGGAAAGGTTTCCGTTTGCATGGAAAAAGAGATCAACGCATTTATAACATATTTACATAATGTGAAGAATACATCCTCCAACACGGAGATGTCCTACAAGCGCGATCTGGAGAAAGTGAAACATTTCATGGAATCCAGAGGAATTCAGGAGATGGCTGCCGTGTCAGGGCAGGACCTGAAGGATTATGTGAAATATCTGGAAGACAATCATTTCGCCGCGGCGACGGTGTCGCGAAATATCGCGTCGCTGAAGGCGTTCTATCATTATCTGGTGCAGGAGGGTCTGGCCGAAAAGGATCTGTCCGATCTGCTCAAAGCGCCGAAGATCGAGAAGAAGATTCCGGAGATCATGTCTCCCGACGAAGTGGTCAGACTTCTGGAACAGCCGGCGGGCAGCTCCCCTAAGGAGATACGGGACAAGGCGATGCTGGAACTGCTCTACGCCACGGGCATTCGGGTGACGGAGCTGATTACGCTGAAGCTCTCCGACGTCAATATGTCGATGAATTTTATCCTGTGCCGCGACCGCAGCAAAGAGAGAATTATCCCGTTTGGGGCGGCGGCGAAGAACGCGCTGACGAGATATCTGGACGGAACGAGGGACGAGATGCTGGAGAACAAGGCGTCCGACGTACTCTTTGCGAATTGTTCCGGACAGCCGATGAGCAGACAGGGGTTTTGGAAGCTGATCAAGTACTACGCGAAGAAGGCGGATATCCAGGCGGATATCACGCCGCACACGCTCAGACACTCTTTCGCGGCGCATCTGGTAGAGAACGGCGCCGATCTCAGGAGCGTGCAGGAGATGCTGGGGCACTCCGATATCTCCACCACGCAGATCTATGCGAATATGAATCACAATCATATCCGTGAGGTGTATGCCAAGGCGCATCCCCGCGGGTGATCGGGGCGGTTCCCTGTAGAATGAACTTTCCGAGCCTGCTTATTCGCGGGCAATGAGCCAGGCTGACAGGCCTGGCTGTCAATGTTTACTCGTATTCCGCGATGTCGTAGATCAGTCTTTCGGAAGCCTCCCAGCCCAGGCAGGGGTCGGTGATGGATTTGCCGTAGATGCCTTCGCCGATTTTCTGGCTGCCTTCCTCGATATAACTCTCCACCATCACGCCCTTGACCATGCGGTGGATATCGCCGTTCAGTTTTCTGCTGTGCATGACTTCCTTGACGATGCGGATCTGCTGCGCGTACTCCTTGTTGGAATTGTTGTGGTTGGCGTCGATGATGCAGGCGGGATTAGTCAGATCGAACTCCTGATAGAGGGAGTGGAGCATGGCCAGATCTTCATAGTGGTAGTTGGGGATGCTCTGACCGTGCTTGTTGGCGGAACCGCGCAGCACAGCGTGAGCCAGTGGGTTGCCGTTCGTGTTGACCTCGTATCCTCTGTAGATGAAGGAGTGCGGATGCTGCGCCGCATAGATGGAATTGAGCATGACGGAGAGCGTGCCGCTGGTGGGATTTTTCATGCCGG
Organism: uncultured Lachnospiraceae bacterium; assembly: GCA_947626775.1. Classification (GTDB taxonomy): domain Bacteria; phylum Bacillota; class Clostridia; order Lachnospirales; family Lachnospiraceae; genus UBA3282. The sequence goes on from CANQTL010000004.1 coordinate 104,346, forward strand.
CGGGCACATCGAAGCCGCTCACGGTCATGCGGTGCTGCTGGTCCTCTACGGAGCGCGCGCCGATGGCGACATAGGAGAGGATATCCTCTACATAGCCCCAGTTGTCGGGGTAGAGCATCTCGTCGGCGGCGGTCAGACCGGATTCTTCGATGGCGCGTATGTGCATTTTGCGCATGGCGATCAGACCGCTGGTGAAGTCGGGTTTCTTCTCGGGATCGGGCTGGCTGACGATGCCCTTGTATCCCTCGCCCGTGGTGCGGGGCTTGTTGGTGTAGATCCGGGGAATCAGGATCAGCTTGTCCTTTACCTGTTCGTTGACACGGGCCAGTCGGTTTACATAATCACATACCGCCTCTTCGTTGTCGGCGGAGCAGGGACCGATGATGACCAGGAATTTGCTGTTCTTTCCTGTGATGGCGTCGCGGATTTCTTCGTCTCGCCGATTCTTCAGGGCGCGAAGATGTTCCGGCATCGGGAACTGTTCGCGGATTTCCTGCGGAGTCGGCAGTTTGGTTACATAGTGAAATGACATTTTTTCTCCCTTTCTTATCGGAACGTATTTCTTTGTTTCCTATGGCAAAAACATCTATATTATAGTATATTGGAAACGGAACCGCAAGTGCGGGTTTGCGGCGGAGGAAGAAGAGAAGGCGCTGCCGCGGTCAGGCAAAGTCACCGGCGCGGCGGGATATACGGAGCGCCGATATCGTACACAGGGCGGTCTGGAGCATCTGGCTGGCGAGCAGTCCCCAGAGATAGCCGCGGATGCCGTAGACGGGGATGGCGATAAAGACAAAGAGCAGGCGAAGGAGAAGGCTCGCCACGCTGAACAGAAAGGTCTGCGCCGTCTTGCCGAGACCGTTCAATACGCTATTCAGGGTGCTTGCGACGTACATGAAAGGGCAGATAAAGCTGAGCGTCAGGATGAAACTGCCGGCCAGTTCCGAGTGAAATAACAGCCGTCCTGCGGCGCGCCCGAACAGCAGAAACATGGCGCTGCAGGCGGCACCCAGCAGCAGACAACAGCGTATGGATGTCAGGATGGCCCGCCGCACGGCGCGGTCATTGCCGCTTGCGTCCGCTTCGGACACGACCGGCAGGAGCAGCACCGATATGGAGTTCGTGAGGGCAGAGGGAAACAGGATGAGGGGCAGGCTCATGCCTGTCAGAACACCGTAGACGCCCAGGGCGTCCGCGCTGTTCAGGCCGTAGGCCATGAGCCGGTTGGGAATGTAGACGGCCTCTACACTCTGCAGGAGATTGAGCACCAAGCGGTTGGCGGAGAGCGGCACGGCCAGACGCAGCAGCTGCGCCGCGATGCGGCGGTATGCGGGCAGCGCCGCCTCCGCGGCGTAACAGGGACGGATAGAACCGGAAGGGAACACGCTGTGCGCGCGGGAGAGGATCGCCACTGTGGACACGATCATGGAGGCGCCCTCGCCGATCACCAGACCGACTGCGGCGAAGCTGATCGCAGGCGTCAGATGGTGCCGCAGACAGATGCGGTAGATCAGGAAGACGCTCCCCACTCTGCACAGCTGTTCCGCCAGCTGGGATATGGCGGGAACCGCGGTCTTGCGGATGCCGTAGAAATAGCCGTTGATGCAGGAGTGCACGGTCGCCATCGGTATGGAGAGAGCGATGATGCGGAGCAGCGGAGCGGTTCTGCGCTCCAGCAGGAAGGCGGCGGCGATGTAGTCCGCGCGCAGATAGATGCAGGCGGCGCAGACTGCGGACAGCGCCATGGCGAGAAGGAAACCGGCCCAGAGCGTCCGGAAGGAAGACTTATAATCGCGGGTGGCGGTCTCCGCGGCGACATATTTGGAGATGGCGGTCTGAATGCCCGATACCGTCAGCGCGAAGGTGAGCGCCAGAACGGGGGAGATCAGCTGATAGATACCCATACCTTCCGCGCCGAACACATTGGAGAGGAAGATACGGTAGAAAAAGCCGATCAGACGGCTTAACAGTCCTGTCAATGTGAGAATGACCGTGCCGGATATCAGCGGATTCCGCCAGTTTTTGAGATTCATAGGCCACCTGAGAGTGTTGGATGTCGTTTTAATGTATGCGGCGCGTCTGCGGCAAAGAACCATATTTACAGACGGGATGAGGAGCGGATGTATGGCTGGAAAAAAAGTAGTGGTAGGTATGTCGGGCGGAGTGGATTCTTCCGTGGCGGCCTGTCTGTTAAAAGAGCAGGGATATGACGTTGTCGGCGCGACCATGCAGATCTGGCCGGACGAGGGGGAGACGGCGGCGGAAAACGGCGGCTGCTGCGGTTTGAGCGCCGTGGAGGACGCCCGCAGGGTGGCCGAGGCGCTGGACATTCCCCACTATGTCATGAATTTCAGGCGGGAATTCAAATGCCGGGTCATGGATTACTTTGTGGAAGAGTATCTGGCGGGACGAACGCCCAATCCCTGTATTGCGTGCAACCGCTATGTGAAATGGGAATCCATGCTCAGGCGCAGTATGGAGATCGGAGCGGACTATATCGCCACAGGACACTATGCGCGGATCATGCGGACAGCGGAGGGAAGATATGCGGTCAGGACGTCCGTGACCGCACGCAAGGACCAGACCTATGCTCTGTACAGTCTGACCCAGGAGCAGCTTGCGCACACGCTGATGCCCGTGGGGGAGTATACCAAGGAAGAGATCAGGAAGATTGCGGAGCAGGCGGGGCTTCCTGTGGCACACAAACCCGACAGCCAGGAGATCTGTTTTATCCCCGATCACGACTACGCCGCCTATATTGGGAGAGCGGCGGGGGAGCGCGTGCCGCCCGAGGGGAATTTTGTCACCGAAAACGGCGAAGTGCTGGGACGGCATCGCGGCATCACTCATTACACCATAGGACAGCGCAGAGGCCTGAACCTTGCGCTGGGACATCCCGTGTTTGTCACACAGATTCGGCCCGAGACCAATGAGGTGGTGATCGGCGGGGCGGAGGATGTGTTCGGCGACACGCTTGTCTGTGATCACATCAACTATATGGGGATGGGTGGTCTGCCTGCGCCCAGGGAAGTCACGGCGAAGATCCGTTACTCTCACGCAGGCGAGCGGTGCACGATAGAGAGGATAGCGGAAGATGTGATCCGGTGTACTTTTCATCGGCCCGTGCGGGCCATCACGCCGGGGCAGGCGGTGGTGTTCTACGAGGATGGGTGCGTGCTGGGCGGGGGTATCATCCGACGGCCGATACAGAGTGGGAGGTAAAGAACAATGACCGCTAGGTTTATAAGCGCGGCATCTTTCCTGACATTTTTGATTTGACTGTCAACCAAAAGAATTGCACGGCAGTGAGCATTAAGATATCAAAAGGAGGCACGGTATGGCTATTCCACAAATTACAAAACAGGACATTTTAGACGCCCTAAAATATATTGACGAAAATGGGATGTCTTCCTATCATCAAAGTGTTAAATATGAATTGGTGACTGAAGACGGAACGCGCTATTCGCCGAAATATGTGGTGGCCGTGGCTGCACATATTGCAGATGGCTCGGAGATCACCACAGAAGGGTTTAATTCGGTTGAAGCAAAAAGTTTCCTGGAAAGTCAAGGCTTCAGCATTGAAGCAAAGCAGCAAGAAAGGTATGAATTGTGCATTACAGCAAACAGCGTCGAGTCGACGGACGAACGGTTCACATTGGACAACCTAAGCCTTGGCGACAACTATAAGCCGCTGGATGCTTATTTTAAAAAAGCGGATGGTACGGTTATCAAACGCGCCTACAGTAAAGGTGAACGGCGAAATTCAAATCAGACGATGCCGCGTATCGCCTGCCAGATATTTGAGAAGCAGTTAGCGGCGCTGCCGGTTGAGGAAAAGGAAGGTTTCCCTATCTGTCGGTATAATCCGAATAGTGATATGATTTACGGGATTTATTCCAGTGTAGATGAGTTTAAAAAGCATCGCAACACCATTGAGTATATGACCTATGGTTATGAGAATGGCAGGCAGTTTGTCATTTATTGCTGGAACATTTTTTCAACTATTATTTTTGCGCAGGAATGCTTAAAACGATTTGGTGAGCAAGGAGATCAATTTATCCTTACTTACCGTGAAAAGGACGAGAAAGAAACGGAAACTACTATGGCCGAGACTGCTGTCCAGGAAGAACTTGTCCAACAGTTTAAGGGTTATCGCAATCCGTTCTCTTCAATGCTGATTGAATCAAAAAATCTGATTTTCCGAGGCGCTCCTGGTACAGGGAAATCCTATCTCGCGAAGGAAATTGCTACGGACATCATCAGCAACGGTTATTTTGATGATTACACGCTTCTTTCAGACGAACAGAAAAAACAAGTGGAATTTGTACAGTTCCATCCAAGTTATGATTATTCTGATTTTGTCGAAGGACTAAGGCCGCGAGTGAATGACGACGGTACAATGGGCTTTGAACTCCAAGACGGTATCTTCAAGAAATTTGTGGCTCGCGCTCGGAAGAATTTTGAGGATTCTCAAAAATCTAAAGAAACGATTGAAAAAGAAATGTCTGTTCAAGAGTCCATAACTGATTTCTTTTCAAGCATAGAATTTGGCGTTGACGCATTTAAAACCATAAACGGAAATGAGTTTATAGTCACAAGCGCAGATGACAGTTATGTTTATATCTCTATTCCGGGAAATGCCTCTGTTAATAAACTTGCTTTGAATCTCAATGAAATAAGGCGAATGCTCGCGTCTGGAGAAAAATTTGACAAAATTAAAGACATTACCACTTTTTTCGGTAAAACGTTTGCCGCACAAGCATACTCCTACGATTTTGCAATCTATAAAGAGATTTTAAGACGAAAGAAAAAACTTTCGAAGGCAACTGCCAAGGCTACGGAACTTAAAAAGTATATTTTCATTATAGATGAAATCAACCGTGGTGAAATTTCAAAAATTTTCGGAGAGCTATTCTTCGCTATTGATCCGGGATACAGAGGCCATGCTGGTGAAATTTCGACCCAGTATGCAAATCTGCATTCTGACCCGGACGAAAAATTCTACATCCCGGAGAATGTCTATATCATCGGTACAATGAACGATATTGATCGGTCAGTGGACAGTTTTGATTTTGCCATGCGGAGACGTTTTCGTTTCGTGGAACTGAGAGCGGATGAACGGTTGGAGATGCTGGCATCTCTGGAGAATGAGGAGTTAGAGGCGGAGGCAATCCGGCGCATGGCGGCATTGAATCAGGAAATTGCTGATGTTGAAGATTTGAACGAAAACTATCAAATTGGCGCATCCTATTTCTTAAAGCTGAAAACATTGACCTTTGACCAGCTTTGGACGGATTACCTTCAGCCGCTGCTCCAAGAGTATGTGCGGGGAATGTACGATGAAGAAGGTATCATGAGCAGATTTGCAAAAGCATATGGCTATCGAAAATTTACCGAGGGTGATTCAGATGAAGCTACTCAAAATTAAGGACAATACACAGGTAAAGAAGGCACAATTTTCAAACATTGGAAACCTTGTAGGCAAAATTGCCGATAAAACGCTGGAGCAGCTTGAACGAGAAGGCGTCTTTGTGTTCCCTGAAATGATAAGGGACACCGAAGATCTTACAAAGGAGCAGATGATCCTGCAAACTGTAAATGACACCTTCCGTTCCGGAAATGTCATGGGTTTTCTTGGGTGTGGCGACGAGAGGCTCATCATCGAATCCAGGTTCTGCGGTGAAAGCGGGGACTACTTTTTTCAGTATCTGCTTGAACGTGTTTTGGATTTTCCAAACATTGTAGACTTGGAGGCGGACGCCAATCAGGACAATAGGCTGTTCAACTTTTTGCTGTTCTTGTTCCCATATTATCTGAAAACCGCCATGCGGAAAGGTCTTTTTAAAAGATATATCCGTCGTCAGTACAATGATGGCAACGTCAAGGGAACAATCGATGTCGCACGGCATATTAAGTGGAACACTCCGTTTGTCGGAAACGTCGCCTACAGCCAGAGAGAATTTTCCTATGATAACAGCCTAATGGAGTTGGTGCGGCATACCATAGAATTTATTAAGAGGAAACCTTATGGAAATAATTTGCTGCACAAGGTCAAAGATGAGGTAAAACTTGTCATTAATGCAACCCTGAGCTATGAGGTATATGACAGGCAAAAGGTCATTGACGTTAATAAAAAGAATGCTATCCGTCACGCATACTTTCGGGAATACCTCGCCCTTCAACGACTGTGTCTCTTGATTCTCCGGCATCAGAAACATCAAATCGGTTTTGGCTCCCGGCAGATTTACGGCATTTTGTTCGACGGCGCATGGCTGTGGGAAGAATATGTCGCTTCTTTGATTGAGGATTATTTCTACCACCCAATGAACAAGAGCGGGAAAGGCGCGCAGCGATTATTCAGCGGAAGTGTCGGTTTGATTTATCCGGATTTCATCAGCCGAAATAAGGAGAAACGGGTTATTGCCGATGCCAAGTATAAACCAATAGATAACATAGGAAATCGCGACTATTTGCAGATACTTGCGTATATGTTTCGCTTTGATGCCAAGGCTGGTTTCTACCTCTATCCTGAAGCTGAGGGCGCTGAAGATTTAAAATTATGGATGAATCGAGGTTCAACCTTTGAAGAAAATGTCACGCCAAGAGACGACATAAGTATTACCAAGCATGGTTTGAAGATTCCTGAAGATGCTGCCGACTATGACGATTTTGCAGCAAAAATGACAGCATTTGAACAGGAGTTCCAGCAGATGTTTTTGGTAGGCTGATATGTTGGAGGAAACAGATAGAATATTATAACAGGTTGAAGGTGAGAAGGTTTGAGCAGCGGCGCCGTTGGCGATGCGCTTGGATATGTGGTTGGATTTTTTCGGCATTTTTTAAAAAGTATTTCAATTAAATCAGATTTGCGGAGGGAGGAAAATCGAAATGAAAGATCAGGAAAATCTTGCCTGGGAGGAGATCCGCACAGAGCACATCGTGCAGGATGAGTGGATAGACTTCAGGAGGTCGGCTTACCGTTTCCCGGACGGAAGCGTGTTTGAACCGTTCTACAGCTACAGCCGCAGGGATTATGTGGTGATCGTGGCCTGTGACACGGAGGGAAAATATCTATGCGTCCGTCAGTTCAGGCAGGGCATTAAGAGAGTGACCACGGAGTTCCCGGCGGGCGGGATCGAGCGAAAGGACGGCAGGGAGTACGGAGCCGACGGTCTCTCCGCGGAGGACGCTCTCGCGGCGGCGAAGCGGGAACTTCTGGAGGAGACGGGCTATACGTCCGACGAGTGGCGACATCTGCTCACGGTGCCCTCCAACGCGACCATCGCCGACAACTACGCCCATCTTTTTAGGGCCAAGAACTGCCGTAAAGTGTCCGGCCAGTCTCTGGACGAGACGGAATTTCTGCATGTGCAGAGGCACAGCGCACAGGAGATTGAGGAGCTGATCGCGCAGGGAGAGTTCCCGCAGGCGGTTCACATCGCGGCCTGGCTTCTGGCGCGCAGAACTTAGAAAAATTGATTGCAAGTTTTCTGCGCTTCTGCTATAGTACTACTATCGGCAGCGGTCTTGCTGCCGGAAATCTTTTGACACATGGATAGCTCACATATCAGAGCAGATATCCCGGCGAAAGAAGCAGACAACAGTATAGCAGAGCGTGGGAAAGAGCAGTGGCGGCGCCAGCCTGTCTTCTCAGAATACAGGCAGTGCAGAGGATTCTTCTGGTCAATCGGCATCCCGGTTTTCCCATGCGGAAAGAGAGGTGCAAGTGACACAGAAGAAAAATGAAATCAGAGCCGTAAAAAGCGGACAGGAGGCAAATGAGAATCTTAACGTGCAGAATACCAGACTGCGTGATAATTCTGCCAAAATCATCTTTGAAGATCCGATCCTGTGCGCACAGTTCCTGCGGGGTTACGTGGACATTCCGCTTTTAAAGAATGTGCAGCCGGAAGACATCGAGGACGAGACGGAACGCTTCGTCCATCTGTTCACGGAGGAGCGGGACTCGGATGTGGTGAAGCGCATCCGACTGAAAGACGGAGAAAATAGTGAAATACCGTTTTATCTTATTTCCCTTATTGAACATAAGTCGGATGTGGACTATAATGTAGTCATGCAGATATTGCGATATATGGTATTCATCTGGGAGGACTACGAGAAAGAGCAGGAGAGGAAACAGGAAGGCGTCAGCAGGACGAAAGGCTTCCGCTATCCGCCGGTTCTGCCCATCGTGTACTATGAGGGGACGAATCCGTGGACGGCGGCGGTAAAACTCCATGAGAGGGTATATTTGAGTGAAGTGCTTGGAGAGTATATTCCTGACTACCGCTGTCTCATGGTGCAGTTGAACCGGTACAGCAACCAGATGCTGATGGAGAAAGAAGACGAGCTCTCTGTCGTGATGATGCTGAACCGCCTGCGGGAGACGAAGGACTTTGCCGTTTTGCGGGAGGAAGTTCCGCCGGAATACCTGAAGAAGGTGACGGCGCAGACGCCGGAGTATCTGCTGGGAATCATAGGCCAGGTAGTGGAAATCCTGTTAGGCAGGCTGAACGTGCCGGGAGAGGAGGCGCGGCGGTTTGCGGATCAGGTGAAGGAGCGTAAGGTGGGCGAGTTATTTGCGAACTTTAAGGGATATGATGTGCAGGCGACGAGGCGGGAGGCAAGAGCGGAAGGGTTTGAAGAAGGTATAGAGAAAGGCATAGAAAAAGGGCTCGCCGCGCTTGTGAGATCGCTGCGGCAGTTTCTGCCCGACTTTGAGGCGGTCTATACGGCGGTCGTCAGAAATGAAGAGTATGCTGGCTGCAGCCGTGAGGAAGTGGAGAGGTATTATGAAAGCGCGGTGTGAATTCACTGTGTCCTGCGAACCGGATTTGTGATAGAATAGATGCAGATTCAGCAGTCTGCATCCGGAGAGATAGCAGAATAAGAAAGCGAGAAAAGAGGGTATTGTTATGAAAGTATTGATGATCAACGGAAGTCCCCATGTAGACGGCAACACTTACACGGCGCTTCACGAGATGCAGCATATTTTTGAGAAAGAGGGCGTTGAGACGGAGCTTCTGCACATCGGCGCACAGGCTGTCAGAAGCTGCATTGCCTGTGGGGCATGCGCGGACAAGGGCAGATGTGTGTTTGACGATATCGTGAACGAGGCGGCGCCGAAGTTCGAGGCCTGCGACGGGCTGGTGGTCGGCAGTCCTGTGTACTATGCCTCCGCCAACGCGACGCTGGTGGCGTTTCTGACCAGGCTGTTTTACAGCACGCACTTTGACAAGACGATGAAGGTCGGAGCCTGCGTGGTGGCGGCGAGAAGGGGCGGCTTGTCGGCGACTTTCGACGAGCTGAACAAGTTCTTCACCATCTCCGGTATGCCCGTCGCATCGGGACAGTACTGGAACAGCGTCCACGGCAGGGCTGCCGGGGAGGCGGCGCAGGATGCGGAAGGGCTGCAGAGCATGAGGACGCTGGCGAGGAACATGACGTTCCTGATGAAGAGTATCGCCCTTGGCCGGGAGACTTACGGACTGCCCGAGAGAGAGCCTTTCGAGAGGACAAATTTTATCAGGTGACAGCACATGGAAATATGCCGCACGGGAGAGATCCCCTGCGGCATATTTTATGCAAACGCCTTGTGTATGGCTTTTTGGCGTGAGGAATCTGCAATTTTAAAATTAATTGTCTCGGAAACCGCGGTTTTTCGGCATTCTGCCGGGGGGGGGCGAAAATTGACCTCAAAAGGTAGATTTTTTGTCACAAATCAATTATAATGACTTAATGTAAGGGTTTGTTTGGTCAGCGCAAGGGGAGGAACGGATATGAAAAAAGACGTTGCCGAAGTGGGGGGGGGCCCTTGGGAGAAGGGTTAATTTCCATTTCCTGTTACGTGGGTTTATTATAGTCGTATTGATCAGTGTCGGGATATTTCTTTTCCTGATGAACCGGATGGCGAACAAGAGTAAGGACGCCACGCTGGATATCGCCAATTTCTTTATCGAGAGAATGAATCAGCAGATCACCAATCATTTTCAGACGACGATGGACATCAAGCTGTCGCAGGTGGAGAGTATCGTCAGGACGACGCCGCCCGGCGGCGAGCTGCAGGGAGAGGAACTGCGGGACGCCATGGTTGCCAGCGGCGTTGCGCGCAAATTTCTCTTTCTGGGGCTGATGGATGAAAACGGTAACTTTGAGAGGCTGTTTGGGGAGGAGATGACCGTCTCGGATCTGGACGAATTTGCGGAATCCCTCAGGGACGGCCGCAAGGACGTGGCTTTTGCCGTTTCGCCGACACAGCAGAAGGGAGTTACGCTTCTGGGTTATCCCTGCGCCTATGAGATGGAAAACGGCGAGAAGAGTATCGCTCTGGTGGGCGGCATTTCCATGGATTTTGTCAGCGATACGCTGGCTCTGGGCGACCGCGATGCGGATACTTATTCTTATATCATCCGGCAGAACGGAGATTTTATCATCAAGGGGGAATCTGTCACCCAGAACAATTTCTATGAGCGCCAGTACGAGATTATCACCGGCAGCGAGGAGAAGAGCACAGAGGAGTATGTGTCCGAGATCAAGGATGCGATCGACTCCAGAAGCGATTTCACGATTATGCTGCCGATCGGCGACGAGACCAAGTATCTCTACATCGCGCCGCTCAGCTATTCGGACTGGTATCTGATCACCATTACCTCCTATAATGTTCTTGACAATTTTATCCAGACTCTCGACAGGCAGAGGATCACGTCCTTTTTGACTGCCATGCTCGCGATGTTCATTCTGTTCATGGTAGTGTTTGTCCTGTTCTATGAGATGACCAAGAAACAGATCGTGGAGACGGAGCGTGCCCGCGAGGAGGCGGTCAGGGCGAACAAGGCGAAGAGCGAGTTCCTGTCGAATATGAGCCATGATATCAGGACGCCGATGAACGCGATCGTCGGAATGACGGAGATACTGCTGCGCAATACCAAGAGCCGGATCGACAGGAGTTATCTGACAAACATTAAAAATTCCAGTTCTTCTCTGCTTGCGCTGATTAACAATATCCTGGATTTTTCCAAAATAGAATCCGGTAAGATCGAGATCGTAGAGGAAGAGTACAACATGATGTCGATGTTAAACGACCTGGGCATGAGTTTCCTCAATGTGATCGGGGCAAGGCCCATCGCGCTGGTATTCGATATCGATAGGGAACTGCCTAGGAAGATGTATGGCGATCTGGGCCGCATCCGTCAGATCCTCGTGAATCTCATCAACAATGCGGTCAAATTCACGGAATCGGGCAGCGTGGAACTGCGTATCCGGATGGAAAAAATATACGAGCAGGACAGCGCCGTGCTGCACTTCGCAGTCAGGGATACGGGGCAGGGCATCAGACAGGAAGATCTGGGCAAACTGTTCCACACGTTTCAGCAGGTAGATACGAAAAAGAATCGGAATAAAGAGGGTACGGGGCTGGGCCTGTCGATCTCCAAACAGCTTGTGGAGGTCATGGGCGGAGAGATCAGCGTGCAGAGCGAGTACGGCATCGGAACGGAATTTGACTTCACCATCCCGCAGAAGGTGGTTGACTGGGAGCCAGCGGCGGCGGTGCGAAAGGAGGCTGCGCGCGGACATGTGGTCGTCAGCGCGTGGACGGCCAACCCGCGCATCTCCGATTATGTGGCGTATCTGACGCAGGAGTACGGGCTTGATTACGTGGACTGGCAGGATGCCGCCGCCAATGAGGAACACGTCGATTTTCTTTTTGTGGACGGCGCGATCTACCAGAAAATCAAAGCCTTCGACGGGGAATACACGATACCGGACGACACGGAGGTGTGTGTGGTTCAGAATCCGGTCAAAGAAAATTACTGGGATGAGCCGGTCACAATCGTCAATAAGCCGCTCTACACGTTGAACTTCTGTCAGGTGCTCAATCATGAATCTGAAGACGGGCAGGAGGAACAGGCGAGCGAGGCGGACTTTACGGCGCCGGAGGCGAGGATTCTGATCGTTGACGATACGCCGATGAATCTGGAGGTGGCGAGAGGGCTCTTAAAACCGCTGCGGATGAAAATATACACGGCGGAGAGCGGCAAGCGTGCCATCGAGATGATTCAGAAGAACCGCTATGACATCGTGTTTATGGATCACATGATGCCGGGAATGGACGGGATAGAGACGACACGGAAGATACGGGCCATGGGAGGCGAATATGCGGAGAATCTGCCGATTATCGCGCTGACTGCCAACGCGGTGCTGGATGCCAGGGAGTCTTTCAGAGAGGCAGGCATGAATGATTTCGTCGCCAAGCCGATTGACTTTAAGAATATCTGTTACAAGCTTCGCAAGTGGCTGCCGGAGGAGAAAATCTGTCTTGACGCTGCTCCGGCAAGGCAGGAGGCGGAGGACAGGAAAGACGGTCTTACGGTGATCGAAGGACTGGACGTTAGCGAAGGGATCAAAAATACGGGAAGCCTGGAGCTGTACACGAAGCTGTTGGGCGATTTCTACCGGCTGATCGACGTTAAGGCGTTGAAGATTGAGCAGTGTCTCGCGGAGGGAATGATACGGGATTATACGATCGAGGTGCATGCAATGAAAAATGCCGCCCGCACGATCGGCGCGGCGAGACTGGCGGATTTCTTCTATGAGATGGAGAAGTGCGGAAACGCGGAGGATATCGAGACGCTGGAGGCGCAGACGCCGAAACTCATGGAACTGTACAGGAGTTACAAGGAAGTGCTGGAACCCTACGGGAAAGTGGATGACAGCAGGAAGCGGGACGTCCCAAACGAGGAACTGGTGCGGATCCTGCAAAAGCTGTGCAGCGCTGTGGACAGCTTCGGTCTGAACAGAATTGACGAGGCGTTTGGAGAGCTGGAGAAGTGCAGAGTGCCTGACGAACTGTCGGAACTGATGTCGAAACTCAGAGTTTATGTGGCCGACGTGGCCATGGATGAGATTATGAACACCAGCCGCGCCATGATGGAGCAGCTGGAGAAATCATAGAGTGGCAAAGTAAGGGGGAGAAAAGATGGAGAGAAAGATGAACGTCATGATCGTGTCGGAGTCGCAGAGCTATCTGCTGGTATCTCTGCAGAGCAAGCTGGAGCAGATGAACTGCAGGGTATTTAATCTGCCTGCCGATCCCAACGAGATCAGCAGGGTAAAGGAGCACATCGATCTGCTCTTCCTGATGGCGGACGAAAATCTGCTGGCGCAGAACGGCGGTCTGATTTACTTAAAAGACAGGACGGTGGAAGAGCATATCCCGATCTTTGTGACCGGCGACGAGGAGAATCTGGAGGCGATCCGCAACGGCATTTTTATCCACTCGATCCAGCGGGAATTCCCGCGTCCGATCAATGTGGGCGAGGTGGCGGAGCACCTGTGCGAGTATATGGAAAATTATGGCAATCAGAATAAGAAGAAGATTTTGGTGGTGGACGATTCCGGCATGGTGCTTAGAAGCGTGGAGGAATGGCTGGGAGCGGACTATGAGATTTTCATGGCCAACTCCGGGATGACGGCGATCAAGTATCTGACCGGCAATCGGCCCGATCTGATCCTGCTGGACTATGAGATGCCCGTGGTAGACGGCAGCCAGGTGCTGGAGATGATACGTTCCGATCCGGAGTTCTCGGATATGCCGATCATCTTTCTGACCGGCAAGAGTGATAAGGAGAGCGTGCAGAAAGTCATGGCCTTAAAGCCTGACGGCTACCTCTTAAAAACCATGCCGCCCGAGCAGATCCGAAAGACGATCGCCGAATTCTTTGAGAAGAGAAAGGCGGAGGGCAGATATTGAGGATTTACAGCTTATGAAACGAAGGACTGCGCTTTTCAAAGGTCGTATAGTACCGGAAGCCGCAGTCCTTCAGCATGTCTGCGGCGCGGTCAAAGCCGGAAGCAATCTGCGCAGGGGTGTGGGCGTCCGAGCCGACCGTGACGATTTCGCCGCCCAGCTCCCGGTAGCGTCTCAGCACGCCGGCACAGGGATTAGGCTCGCGCATCCCCCTGGCCAGCCCCGCCGTGTTGAGCTCGACGCCTTTTTCCATATCGATCAGGCGAGCGAGGATCGCGTCGAAGACGTCGCGGTAGGCTTCATAGGAGTATCCCTCGTCCTTCTGCGGACCGTAGCGCACCACATAGTCCAGGTGGCCGTAGACATCGAAGTTGCTGTAGGAGCGCAGATTTTCCAGAATGGATTCAAAATATTCCCGGTATGCCGCCTCCTGCGTCCGGCCTTCATAGAAGGCAGGATAGTAGGGATCCTGGCCGTGGCAGACATGGGAGGAGGCGATGACAAAATCGTAGTCGTGGGCTTTGACGAAGGCGGCGTTCTGCCTCGTCAGATGGGGCTGTAAGCCCAGTTCCAGGCCGAAACGGATCTCGATTCTGCCGGCGTATTTTTCCCGCAGTTTCAGAAGGTCGTACAGATAGGCGTCCGCGTTCAGTTCGAAGATGTCCGCGGGCTCGTCTTTGTCGGCGGGATAGTCGAAATCATTGTGTTCCGTGAAGCACATCCGGGTCAGTCCGTGTTCAATCCCCTGTAAGATCATCTCCTCCATGGGTGTGTCGCTGTCGCCGGAGAAGGAAGAGTGTAAGTGACAGTCTGCTGTGATCGGCATGGCTGGTCCTCCGTTTGTCAGGATTCAGGCGGCATACGCCCCGCGCGCCACAGTATCCGGCGCAAAGATACGAGGGCGGACCGCCGTATCCAGTATAGCCGCTGCCGGCGGAAAATGCAACGGCGGTGTGCGGCTCAGCTCTTTTTTGGAGGATCTGCAATATTTTTGATTTTACATCTTGAATTTTCAGGACAAATTAGGTACAATAATCGTGTTGACAAAATTTTGTCAATCTTAACCAATTTAAGAGGGGCAAAATTAGATAAAAAAACATATTATTCAGGAGGGACAAAAAATGGCAGTAAGAGTAGCAATCAATGGTTTCGGCCGCATCGGCCGTCTCGCATTCAGACAGATGTTTGGCGCGGAGGGATATGAGGTAGTAGCGATCAACGATCTGACGAGCCCCAAGATGCTGGCACATCTGTTGAAGTATGATTCCTCACAGGGTAAGTACGCTCTGGCGGATACGGTATCCGCAGGCGAGGACACGATCACCGTTGACGGCAAGACGCTGAAAATTTACAAAGAGCCCGATGCAAACAACTGCCCTTGGGGTGAGTTCAAGGTTGACGTTGTACTGGAGTGCTCCGGTTTCTACACCAGCAAGGAGAAGGCTCAGGCGCACATCAACGCCGGCGCAAGAAAAGTTGTCATCTCGGCGCCCGCAGGCAATGACCTTCCTACCATCGTATACAATGTAAACCACAAGACGCTGAAGCCTACGGACACGATTATCTCCGCAGCTTCCTGCACGACGAACTGCCTGGCTCCCATGGCGAAGGCTCTGAACGATCTGGCAACGATCAAGTCCGGTATCATGAGCACGATCCACGCTTACACCGGCGATCAGATGATCCTCGATGGCCCTCAGAGAAAGGGTGATCTGAGAAGATCCCGCGCAGGCGCGGTCAACATCGTTCCCAACAGCACGGGCGCGGCTAAGGCAATCGGCCTGGTTATCCCTGAGCTGAACGGCAAGCTGATCGGTTCCGCACAGCGTGTTCCCACTCCTACAGGCTCCACGACGATCCTGGTAGCGACCGTTGAGAAGTCCGTGACCAAGGAGGAGATCAATGCGGCGATGAAGGCGGCTTCCAACGAGTCCTTCGGCTACAACGAGGACGAGATCGTATCCTCCGATATCGTAGGCAGCACCTACGGTTCCATCTTCGATGCGACTCAGACCATGGTTGGCGCTGACAATCTGGTACAGGTTGTTTCCTGGTACGACAACGAGAACAGCTACACTTCTCAGATGGTTCGCACGATCAAGTACTTCTCTGAGTTAGCATAGGACAAACAAGTTTGTCCCGAGATTCGCTGCGCGAACTCGAAAAAAATAAGGTGTAATCTTACAGAGGCTCGGCCGTTGGGCCGGGTCTCTGTTTTACGCGAGCAATGATGTATAAATTAAACAGGAGGGCATACACATGTCATTAAACAAGAAATCCGTAGATGATATCAATGTTAAGGGAAAGCGCGTTCTCGTGAGATGCGATTTCAATGTTCCGCTGAAAGAGGGCAAGATCACGGACGAGACCCGTATTGTGGCGGCGCTTCCCACGATCAAGAAGCTGATTGCAGACGGCGGCAAAGTCATCCTCTGCTCCCATCTCGGCAAGGTAAAGAACGGCCCGAACGAGGGCGAGTCCCTGGCTCCCGTGGCGGAGCGGCTGTCCGAGAAGCTGGGTAAGCCCGTCAATTTCGTATCTGATTACAACGTGACCGGCGAGGCGGCTACCGCTGCCGTCAACGCTATGAAGGAAGGCGACGTCGTACTTCTGCAGAACACCCGTTTCCGCGGCTCCGAGGAGACCAAGAACGGAGAGCAGTTCAGCAAGGAGCTGGCTGATCTGTGTGACGTCTATGTGTGCGACGCGTTCGGTTCCTCCCACAGAGCGCACGCTTCCGTGGCCGGCGTGACGGATGTTGTCCGCGCGAAGGGCGGCGAGTGCGCGGTAGGTTATCTGATGCAGAAGGAGATCGACTTCCTCGGCAACGCGGTGGAGAATCCCGTGAGACCTTTCGTAGCGATCCTTGGCGGCGCCAAGGTAGCCGACAAGCTGAACGTGATCAACAATCTGCTGGAGAAGTGCGATACGCTGATCATCGGCGGCGGCATGGCTTTCACCTTCTTAAAGGCGCAGGGCTATGAGATCGGCAATTCCCTGGTGGACGACGAGAAGCTCGACTACTGCAAGGAGATGATGGATAAGGCGAAGAAGCTGGGCAAGAAGCTGCTGCTTCCCGTGGACACGACGATTGCAGACGCGTTCCCGAATCCGATCGACGCCAAGATCGACGTGGAGGTAGTGGACGCCGACAAGATTCCGGCCAATAAAGAAGGCCTGGATATCGGCACCAAGACGATGGAGCTGTATGCCGACGCGGTGAAGTCCGCAAAGACGGTTGTCTGGAACGGCCCTATGGGCGTGTTCGAGAATCCGATTCTCGCGAAGGGCACGATCGCGGTGGCGAAGGCTCTGGCAGAGACTTCCGCGACGACCATCATCGGCGGCGGCGACTCCGCGGCGGCTGTCAACCAGCTCGGCTTTGCGGACAAGATGAGCCACATCTCCACAGGAGGCGGCGCTTCCCTGGAATTCCTGGAGGGCAAAGAGCTTCCGGGCGTGGTTGCGGCTGACGACAGATGAGATAAGCAGAGCGAGAAGCGGCGCGCCGAAAGATGCCGTGCTTGCACGGGGCATCTTTCGGATGCGCTGCTTTGAGGGTGCAACGCACCCGAGGAATTGCGCAGCAATTTCGAGGCGATGCCTATCGAATGCCACTGGCAAAATGCGATGTGACGACAGGCCGTGCGACTGCTTACGGAATAGAGAAAGCATCTGCCTGTCAATCATGAATTATAGAAAATAAGAGAGGACAAGAAAATGGCAAGAAGAAAAATCGTAGCCGGCAACTGGAAGATGAACATGACTCCCAGCGAGGCGGTGAAGCTGTGTGACGAGCTGAAGGATCTGGTGAAATCCGACAGCGTTGACGTGGTGTACTGCGTACCCGCGATCGATATCGTACCTGTTGTGAATGCCGTCAAGGGCACGAACGTGGCGGTCGGCGCGGAGAATATGTATTTCGAAGAGAAGGGCGCGTACACGGGCGAGATCTCCGCGGCAATGATCAAGGACGCGGGCGCGAAGTATGTGATCATCGGCCACTCCGAGAGGCGCGACTACTTCAAGGAGGACGACGCGCTGCTCAACAAGAAAGTCAAGAAGGCGTTCGAGGCTGGGCTTACCCCGATCCTCTGCTGCGGCGAGACGCTGGAACAGAGAGAGATGGGCGTCACCATGGACTGGATCAGACTGCAGATCAAGTCCGATCTGACGGGCGTTACGGCGGATCAGGTCAAGAGCATGGTGATCGCGTACGAGCCGATCTGGGCGATCGGCACGGGCAAGACGGCAACCACCGAGCAGGCGGAGGAAGTCTGCAAGGGCATCCGCGAGTGCATCGCCGAGATTTACGATGCGGCGACGGCTGAGGCGGTCCGTATCCAGTATGGCGGATCCGTCAACGCGGGCAATGCCGCGGAGCTGTTCGCGCAGCCCGATATCGACGGCGGCCTGGTAGGCGGCGCTTCCCTGAAGGCTGACTTCGGCAAGATCGTGAACTACTGATTGACGGCACAGCCGGAATCTCGGCTGTGATCGTGAACGTGCATGGCCCGTTCCGATTGCGACAGTGCGTGATCGGAGCGGGTTTTGCTGTTTTTGGGAAATTTATAAGAAGCGGAGGCAGATTTTTTCAGGGATCGTGCAACTTTTGGGCGGATCAGGCGCTCTATCAGACAGATATTGTAATACAGGGAATATTCTTCTTCCCATTCTTTCTGTTATTTGTTAGAATAAAACATATAGGGAAACGGGTAACCAACGAGGGGGGGGGGTGACGATGACACACAAGGAAAAGGCGGAACGGCTGATTCGGCAGCAGTATCACTGTACGCAGGCGATCGTGGGAGCGTTCGCGGACAATATCGGGCTGGATTTGAAGACGGCTCTGAAGATCAGCACGTGCTTCGGAGGCGGCATGCGCAAGGGCGAGGTGTGCGGCTGTCTGACTGGCGCCGTCATGGTGCTGGGGATGGTCTACGGTTATTACGACGCGCAGGACAAGGAGCGGGAAGTCCGCGGGACTACCAAGACGGAAGAACTCGTGCAGCGTTTTTCCGAGCGGATGGAAGGAAAACTTGCCTGTAAGGAAATTCTCGGGCTGGATCTGTCCAGGCCGGAGGAACTTGCCGTCATCCATGAGAAGAATCTGATGGGAAAGATCTGCCCCGGCGTGCTGAGCGCGTGCATTGAGATTCTGGAAGAGCTTCTGCCCGCGGACTTAAAGAGCGCGTCCGCGGAAGAAGAGGAGGAGCTTGACAATATAGCGGGCAGCAGCGAGATGCGCACCATCCTGATCAGCCAGAACAGGTTCCGGCGTTTCAAGCGCAGCGTCGGGGAACTGCTGCTCTCCTCCCAGAAAGAGATCGCCTTTATCCAGTTCGATATCCGCCAGTTCAAGGTGGTGAACGATCTGTACGGGGAAAAGATCGGCGATGAAATTTTGCAGTTTGTCAGGGAGCAGCTGAAGGCAATCTGCGACGACAGACAGTATTTTATTCATCTGCGCAGCGACGTGTTCATGCTTGTGACGGAGTATGACGAGGAGGCAGAGCTGACGGATCTGATCGAGCGTTTGAATACCAGGGTCGGCAGCTACAAGGACATCAAGCTGCAGATGACCTACGGCGTTTACACGGTGGAGGACCGCGAGATGGAGCTGCGCCAGATGGAGGACCGGGCGGCGATGGCCAGAAAAGCCGCGAAGCAGAGCGCGGTGGGCCGCGTCCTTTTCTACAGGGAGCAGTTTAAGGAGAATCTGTACAACAGAAAATTTATCGAGGAGAACATGCAGGCGGCGATCGCGGAGCGGCAGTTTATGATGTATCTGCAGCCCAAGTACAGCATCGCGAAGAATGAGATCATCGGCGCGGAGGCGCTCGTGCGGTGGCGGCATCCGGAGCGCGGCATGATTTTTCCGGATCAGTTCATCCCGGTTCTGGAGGACAACGGTTTTATCCGAAAAGTGGATTATTTTATCTGGGGCGAAGCCTGCAGATTCATTAAGCGATGCGAGACGGACGGGATACCGGCGTGCCCGATCTCGGTGAACGTGTCCAGAGTTCATCTGCGGGACGACGAGTGCATCAAGGTGCTCTCCGACCTGATTCAGAAGACCGCGATTCCACGGTCTATGCTGGAGCTGGAGATCACAGAGTCGGTGGACGACCAGGAGGTCAGCAGAAAAGCGTACCAACTGAAGGATGAAGGTTACACGCTTCTGATGGACGACTTTGGCAGCGGGTACTCGTCGCTGAACATTCTGTTGGAGACGCCTTTTGACGTGATCAAGCTGGATAAGCGGTTCATGGAGAGTATGATGGTGTCCGGCAAGGGCAAGTTGATCCTGGAACAAGTGGTGGCCATGGCGAACAAGCTGGGGCTCGGCCTTCTGGCGGAGGGCGTGGAGACCAGGGAACAGGTGGATCTGCTGCAGCGTATCGGCTGCGACCAGGTGCAGGGTTATTATTA
The DNA here is from genome assembly GCA_947626775.1 of uncultured Lachnospiraceae bacterium. Classification (GTDB taxonomy): domain Bacteria; phylum Bacillota; class Clostridia; order Lachnospirales; family Lachnospiraceae; genus UBA3282. The sequence continues at coordinate 124,525 of CANQTL010000004.1, forward strand.
TGCGAAGCCCATGCCGGAGGAGGATTTCTACCGGCTGCTGCGTGAACAGAGGGCGGCGCAAATCGGTTAAAGGAGATATTTCACGGAATGGATTACAAGGCGATTCCTTTTGAGAAGCGGATCAAGGAAAATATCAGAAATTATGCGTTGGATAACCTGTACGCGATCGACGTGCTGACGGATTACTGCAAGTCCCTGTGCGCGGTGGCGGACGTGTCGATCCTGATCACCGAGCGGCACGGGGAAAAAATCGTGTCGCTGGGCGGATTCGCGGGGTTTACGCCGGATGTGGTCGGCGAACCGGGACGCAAAGTGCGGGTCTACGGCAGGACGATCGCCCATCTCTACGCGGAAACGGATCAAGTGCCGGAGGAAAAACGGGCTGCGGTGGAACATCTTCTGGACGGTTTCGCCGCCATGCTCTCCCAGTGGGGAGAGGAGGCGTATCTGCACAGAGAGTCCTCTATCTATATGGACGAACTGGAGGAGGAAGTCGGCGTACAGCATGTGCAGACCGCCAAGGGAGAGAAGGAGGACGCGCTGACGGGCGCGTACCATAAGCTGTATTTCGAGGAGCGTATGCAGATTATTGACCGCTCCGAGATCGCGCCCGTAGCCATTGTCAACGTCAATATCAACGACTGGAAATATGTCAACGACAACTACGGCGACGAGGAGAGCGACAGGCTGATCAGGACGGTGGCCGGTATCCTGAAGGCGGAGGCGAAACCGGACTATGTGATCGGCAGGGTGGACGGAGACGTGTTCATCGTGCTGATTCCGCTGGCGGAGGACAGGGAGGCGGAGGACTACTGCGCGCGGGTGCAGCAGTCCTGCCTGGAGTATGAGGATCCGATCCTGGCTCCCTCCGCGGCCTGCGGCGTCGTCTACAAGACCAACGTGGAGGAGAAGATCGAGGATAAGCTGGCGGACGCCGAGTACGAGATGTTCAATAACAAGTTTGAGATCAAAAACGCGCCGGGGTACAGGGAACGCCTGGAAAAAGGCAGGCGCCGGACGCCGCAGGAGAGGGATTTCTAAAAAAAGTATTAAATCCCGCGATTCCGGCTACAATAAGAAAACGGAAGAAAATGGAAGAAAACGAGAGATAATTACACGAAAAAAGTGTGCAGATATCTCTCGTTCTGTTTGCAAAGTACTCTGTTAAAAACTAATATAGAGTTTGTGATTAGCACTCGACATAAATGAGTGCTAACAAACCAGGTCAGGCAATATTTTATATAAGGAGGCTTTTATCATGAAATTAGCACCACTTGGCGACAGAGTCGTATTGAAGCAGCTGGAGGCGGAAGAGACCACGAAGTCCGGTATCGTTCTTCCGGGACAGAGCAAGGAGAAACCGCAGCAGGCGGAAGTGATCGCGGTAGGCCCCGGCGGCGTGGTAGACGGTAAGGAAGTAAAGATGGAGGTAAAGGTGGGCGATCAGGTCATTTACTCCAAATACGCGGGCACGGAAGTGAAACTGGACGAGGATGAGTATATCGTCGTGAGACAGAGCGATATTCTGGCGATTGTACAGAAATAACCGAAGTAAATCGCTTCGCAATTAACCGAAGTAAATCGCTTCGCAAATTAACTGAAGTAAATTGCTTCGCAATTAACTTCACGAGAATTGCTTCGCAATTCTCCTAAAAAGCTTAACAGATTATGCATGAATGTAAGGAGGACATCAATCATGGCAAAAGAAATCAAGTACGGCGCAGAGGCCAGAGCGGCCTTGGAGTCGGGTGTAAATCAGCTGGCGGACACCGTCAGAGTTACTTTGGGACCGAAAGGACGCAACGTAGTGCTGGATAAGTCCTACGGCGCTCCCCTGATCACCAACGACGGCGTGACGATCGCCAAGGAAATCGAGCTGGCGGATCCTTTCGAGAATATGGGCGCACAGCTGGTAAAAGAAGTAGCTACCAAGACCAACGACGTGGCCGGCGACGGCACGACGACGGCGACTGTTCTGGCACAGGCGATGGTAAACGAAGGCATCAAGAATCTGGCGGCGGGCGCAAACCCGATTATCCTGAGAAAGGGTATGAAGAAGGCGACCGACTGCGCGGTGGATGCGATCGCCAAGATGAGTTCCAAGGTAAAAGGCAAGGAGCACATCGCGAGGGTTGCCGCGATCTCCGCGGGCGACGACGAAGTCGGCCAGCTGGTTGCGGATGCGATGGAGAAGGTGTCCGGCGACGGCGTCATCACCATCGAGGAGAGCAAGACCATGTTGACGGAGCTGGATCTGGTGGAAGGTATGCAGTTCGACAGAGGTTATATCTCCGCTTACATGGCGACCGACATGGATAAGATGGAGGCGGTTCTGGAGAATCCCTACATCCTGATCACGGATAAGAAGATTTCCAACATTCAGGAGATCCTGCCCCTGTTAGAGCAGATCGTACAGTCCGGCGCGAAACTCCTGATTATTGCGGAGGACGTCGAGGGCGAGGCGCTCACGACCCTGATCGTCAACAAGCTGCGCGGCACCTTCAACGTAGTAGCTGTCAAGGCCCCCGGCTATGGCGACAGAAGAAAGGCAATGCTGGAGGATATCGCGATTCTGACCGGCGGTCAGGTCATCAGTTCCGAGCTCGGTCTGGAGTTAAAAGACGCTACGCTGGATCAGCTGGGTCATGCGAAGTCCGTGAAAGTACAGAAAGAGAACACCGTCATTGTGGACGGCGAGGGCGATAAGGACGCGATCCAGGCGAGAATCAGCCAGATTAAGAAACAGATCGAGGAGACGACCTCCGACTTCGACAAGGAGAAACTGCAGGAGCGTCTGGCAAAGCTGGCAGGCGGCGTAGCGGTTATCCGCGTAGGCGCGGCTACAGAGACGGAGATGAAAGAGGCGAAGCTTCGTCTGGAAGACGCGCTGGCAGCGACCAGAGCGGCTGTAGAGGAAGGTATCATCTCCGGCGGCGGTTCCGCTTATATCCACGCTTCCAAGGAAGTGGAGAAGCTGGCTGACACGCTGGTGGGCGATGAGAAGACCGGCGCGCAGATCGTGCTGAAAGCGCTGGAAGCGCCCATGTACCACATCGTGGCAAACGCGGGTCTGGAAGGCTCCGTTGTCATCAATAAGGTAAAAGAGTCCGCGGTCGGCGTCGGCTTCGACGCACTCAAAGAGACTTACGGCGATATGGTCAGCGCAGGCATCCTCGATCCCGCGAAGGTGACGAGAAGCGCTCTGCAGAACGCGACCAGCGTTGCGGCGACTCTGCTCACCACCGAGTCCGTGGTTGCCAATATCAAAGAGCCCGAGCCTCCGATGCCCGCAGGCGCAGGCGGCATGGGCGGAATGATGTAAGGAGCGCTAAGAGGAAACAAGCGCCGCGCAGCGGCATTTGTTTCCTCAGCGCCCTTAGCGAGCAAGCTGCCTGCGTAGCAGGCAAGGCAGCGCCGTAAGGCGCGAGCTTGCGAGCCTAAGTGGTTTCACGCCGCTAACGAGCAAGCCGTCTGCGAAGCAGACAAATGAGCGCCGTAAGGCGCTGGCTCGTGAGTCTGAGGTAAGAGCAAGCCGTCTGCGAAGCAGACAGGAATAAAGAATAATCGGTCTGCACAGCAGACCACCCCTCCTGGGGGGGGGACAAAAGTTATTTGGCTTTTGTCCTCCTCCCAGATATTTTTTTGTACAGAAAGTGCAACTTTTTGACAAACCCGGCACTCTATCAGACAGAATCTTATGAAGGGGAGGACAAAGATTGAAAATGAGAAGTAGAGGATATCCATAACTTTACGCACACAACAAACAAGCCATCTTCTGGTGGCTGCTTTAAAAATTGAATATTGCAATGTTAAGGTTATGTAGTTGCTGACTTGATTTTATAACCCTGATTCCTTGCGATAAGGATCGCCTGCTCTACCGTGATCTCACGATCAGTCGGGGGAAGCTCGGATTTCCTGTAAAGTTCCGCATTGTAGTTTACACCGTCTTTGAGCATGTGGTATACTGCGGTGAGAAGCATTCTTGCTATTGCAATGATTGCTTTCTTGTGACCGCGACGCTTTTTGAGACGGAGATAGCGGTTACGAATCTCAGGATGCTTTTTGCTGGTAACAACAGCATTGGCACA